>CAYPOD010000041.1:0-25556 GCA_964412375.1 uncultured Chitinophaga sp.
GAAGTTGACGATTTTACGGATGCGTCTTTTCATAATACTGGATTTAGTTAGTTTTCTTTTAAATATTGGATTCAATTCTATGACTAAAATAGAGCAGTGAATTTCTAAGTGCAAACCCTGAGCAAATTATTTTATAAAAAAAAGCACTAATACTTCCTGGGTAAGCGTATATCTACTATTCATTTTTATTTTTTCGCTTCAGCGTTACAGCGGCATTCCGCTGCAGGTCGGCGCTGAAACGTACATAATGTCTTTCTTCGCCATCATAGATCACCAGCAACCCTGTGTTAGGAGGATATTTGCCGAGATTTTCAGCATATAACACCAATGTGAATTCTTCGTCACTGCCGGCGGGCAGGTAAATGGTTTGTTTAACCGCTGTTGTTTTCAATCCCTGGCGGGCCATGACCACCTGCCCGTTCAGCAATACACTTACCGTGTCACCGTCCACTTCGCCATTATCATAAACGGCTATCACCAGGCTGTCTGCTTTGAATAATACCGTTTGTTGTGCATCAGTTCTCCGTTCTGACGCTTTTTTGGCAGCAGCACCGGCATCGGCTACCGGCAACGCCAGTGAAACAAGGGGTTGTAAGGCAGGCGCTTCATCTTCATTCTTTTTTACCAGAGACTGCCCTGCTGATCCTGTTTGGGTGATAGAATTGGTAGCAGGAGTTGTATTAACAGGTTTTGTTATGGTCTGATCGTTGCCGGCCGCAGCACCAGTTTTTGAACCGGTTTCATCAGCCACCGCTGTTGCACTCCCGTTTGTGTGAGTTGCTACCGGGGAAACATTGGATTTACTACTTGTTGTTGCTGCAGTAATGTTTTTCGTTGTTGATACTATTTCGTTTTTCCCGGATGCTGTTTCTGGCTTATTGTTCGCAGCGGTTTTTGTGGCTGTGTTGTCAGCCGTTGTTTTATCCTGCTGTCCTGTTGTTGCTGCTGCCGAAACGGGCTTTTCATTGGTGACGGCCGCTATAACAACTCCTGTGTTTGCAGGTTGTTGTTTCTCATCCTGCTTGGCTATTGCGCCGGAAGAAGCCGGGTTCTTTCCTGATTCATTATTCGTTGCTGTGCCTTGTGTTGTGCCAGGCCCTGTTTCAGCAGTTGTAAATACTGTTTCTTTTACAGGAACTGTGTTTGTCTTTACACGGGTTGATGGCTTCTCACTTGTAGTTTGTTTCACTACCGTCTGCTGTTCGGGCTGAACCTGTGTAATCGAAGGTTTTTCTTCCGGCACAGCGATTTTGTTATCAACCGGAACTGTGTTGGCTTTCACTATTGATGTGGGTTTATTCACCGCCATTGTGTTGCTAACGGATTTTTGCTGCTCAGGCAAAAAACTTGTTGTTTTTTTCCTGTCTGCTTCTATTTGCCGGGCAATGGATTCTTCTTTAGCTTTTTTTGCTTCAACAAAGTAAGGAATATCCTGCCCCATGCTCAGCTCTTCGAGGTGCGGAAAGATCTTGGAGTTGTCAATATCTTTTTCTTCCTCCAGGTCTGATTTGCCGGAAACACTGTAATACTTTTTTGTTTGTGTTGTTTTCCATTCACCATCCAGTTGCCAGGTGCTGTCCTGCCGGTTCATCCGGAACGTATGGACCATCTTCACCCCTTTTTCAATCCGCTTTGGAAAATTGCTGGAAACAATCTCATCGTCTTTTACTTCACACACCCCATTCTCAATGACACCCTTCACCCGTTTAACGATATAATACAGCGTGTCATTAACAATAAAAGTGCTGCGGGAATAGCCCGTCACTTTGCTTTTGTATTCGGAAAGAATTATTTCAAAAGACTGGTCCTGTCGGATGCTGGTGCTGTCGTTGGTCAGGGTGCCGATCCACAAACCGGAAAGCTGCTGCGCAAAAAAGGGCAGGGGAGAGAGCAGGAAGACTGCAATGATGATCAGGTTTTTCATACCGGGTTCAGGATGTTGGACCGCAAACGGTCCCGGTTTTTCAATGGTCAGATTTAATCAGGTTTCTATAACGAATTTGCCGCCTTTCCATTGTGCAAACCCGCTACTAAAGTTGTCCTCAACCCCCTTTCAATAATTTTCACACCCGGCTGACAATTAAGCATTTCAGTTCGGGCGGGCAAAAAAAACCACTGCATGCAGTGGTTTAAGTTTAGAAGAATATTTTATTACCTGTTCATGCTTGCCAGGAACTCTTCGTTATTCTTGGTTCCTTTCATCCTGTTTTGTAACTCTCTCATCGCTTCTTCAGCGTTCATATCGGTCAGGTAAACCCGGAGCAGGTTCATTCTTTGCAATACATCTTTATCCAGCAGCAGGTCATCACGGCGTGTGGAAGAAGACACCAGGTCAATCGCAGGATAGATACGCTTGTTTGCCAGCCTGCGATCCAGTTGCAATTCCATATTACCCGTTCCTTTGAACTCTTCAAAGATCACTTCATCCATTTTGCTGCCGGTGTCCACCAGTGCAGTGGCAATAATCGTCAGCGATCCGCCATGTTCTATTTTACGGGCTGCGCCAAAAAACTGTTTGGGTTTTTGCATAGCATTGGCTTCCACGCCGCCAGACAACACTTTACCTGAGGCCGGGGCCACTGTATTGTGTGCCCTTGCCAGACGTGTGATGGAATCGAGCAGTATCACCACATCATGGCCACATTCTACCAAACGTTTTGCTTTTTGCAATGCAATCGTGGAAACTTTCACATGTTTCTCAGCCGGTTCATCAAAAGTAGAAGCGATCACTTCCGCTCTTACACTTCTTTCCATATCGGTTACCTCTTCCGGTCTTTCATCCACCAACACCACCATCAGGTAGCATTCTGGGTGATTGGCCGCAATGGCATTGGCCACTGCTTTCAGCAACATGGTCTTGCCGGTTTTCGGTTGCGCCACAATCAATCCCCGCTGGCCTTTGCCAATGGGGGTGAACAGGTCCATGATGCGGGTGGAATAATCTGAGGCAGTGGTAAAAAGATTTAGTTTTTCAAACGGGAAAAGCGGTGTGAGGTAATCAAACGGCACCCTGTCTCTAACCTCCTCGGGGCTTTTGCCATTGATGGTATCTACTTTGAGCAGCGCAAAATATTTTTCACCTTCCTTTGGCGGACGAACAGCGCCATGCACCGTATCCCCGGTTTTTAAACCAAATAATTTTATCTGGGAGGGTGAGACATATACATCATCGGGAGAGGAGAGATAGTTGTAGTCGGAAGAACGGAGAAAGCCATAGCCATCCGGCATCATTTCCAATACACCTTCGCCGAGAATCACACCATCAAATTCAATATTGAATTGCTGGTCGCGGCGCTGGGGATATATTTTGTTGGGGGCTGAAGCGGATTGTTCGCCAGCAGCAACCTCATCCGGTGAAGTTACCACAGCGGATTCGGCTTCCGCTACCGGTTCGGTTATTTCGGCAGCCATTTCTTCTGCGGGCAATTCTTTTTCATCGCTTTTCTTGCGGCCTTTTTTGGCAACTGGTTTTTCATCTTTTTTTACAGGCATACCGGGTTTTTTATGAATGATTTTATCTTCTGTGGGTGCAGGCGAACTCACCACTTCGGCTTCTTCACTGCTGATGCTGGTGGTGGTTTTGATGATACGTTTACGCTTTCCCTTGTCTTCGGGGGCGCCGCCGCCTTTGGAGCCGGCGATGGCCTGGCTGTCTAATATTTTATAAACAAGACCTTGCTTGTCGAGTTTTTTTGCATTGGGGATTTTTAACTGCTCGGCAATGTCCAGCAGTTCAGGAACGAGCATATCGTTCAGTTGCAGAATGTCGTACATAAATTGTATTAAGGTTGATCACAAAGCCTTTTTCGCCTGTCTTGAAACGTCTTTTGGGAAAATAAATCTGGATTTATATGAGTGGAAAGAGCAGGTTTCTGACGAACTAATCCTGGGAGAACATATTACTTATCAGCCTGTTTCCGATGCAATGATACGGCGATTTCGGGAAAATCAAAAATTTTTGCATTTGTGCTCAGCCGCTGCTAACCGGGGCCAGATAAGAACCAAGAACCTGTTTTCAGCCTTAAAATGCCGGGATAAAAAAGTCAGCAACTGGTCTTTACCGGTGAAATTCATAGGTATACTCCTTCACGGCATCGGCTTCCCCACCAGTGGTTGTCAATTTCAACAGCAACCCTTTGGCATTGTATTCATACAGGTAGATGGTTTCGCTGTCTTCACCAGACCAGCCGCCTTTTTGAATTTCCTTTTTCAGCTTTCCCCCGGCATCATACTCATAGGTGCTGACGGAAACAGTTCCATCCACTTCACTTTCCTTTTTTATCAACTGACCTTTATTGTTGTAGGTGTACTTATGATTCAGCTTTACCCCGTCATTTTGCCCGTCTGAAACAACAGTCATCAATTTCCCCGCCGCATTGTATTTATAGGTGATCATATTCCCATCCGGTGACTGTGTTTTCAATACTTTTCCCCTTGCATCATACCAGGTGTAGCTTTTCATCCCATAGGCGCCGTCACGAAAAGTTTCTTTATAGCTACCGTTGGCGCTGTACTCATATGTATAGCTATCTACATGGTCACGATCGGGTTTTTTGGAAAGCACCACCCTTTTCTCTGCCAGTTTTCCGTTTTTGAATGTGTAGTGAAATGAGGCTGTATCATCAAAATTGCTTTTCAGGCTGTCATTGCCCTTGATGTCGTAATACCAGAAACGTTTGGTGGTTCCATATTGATCAGTGCTTGTTTCGGAAACAAATTTGATCTTATGTTTTTTGATATCGGCAGTTGAAGGTTGGGCGGAAGCAGAAGAGGCTGACAATAACAGCAATGATATGAGTAGCAATTTCATAACGTATGATTGAACAAGTAAAATAATCGAGATATTCCTGTTATTATATACCCAATGCCCGGTAGATGGCATCCTGTATCTTTCCCCTTATCTGCATCTGGCCGAGCTTATTGTTATTTCTTGTTGGATATACCCGGTTGGAAAGAAAAATATAAACGATCTCATACTTCGGGTCCACCCACACACAGGTGCCGGTGAAACCGGTGTGGCCGTATGTTTCAGGCGACACCAATGAAGAAGGATAAGGTTCCTTACTGGTTGCATTGTCTTTTTCCGGTTTGTCAAAACCAAGGCCGCGGCGGCTTGTATTGCTGCCATAGGAAGTGAAAAGCTTTATTGTTTCTGGTTTCAGGTAGTTTTCGCCATTCAGTTCGCCGCCGTTCAGCAACATCTGGTACAGTAATGAAAGATCGTAAGCGTTGGAAAATAATCCTGCATGACCGGCGACCCCGCCAAACATCGAAGCTCCTTCATCATGCACATCTCCTTGTGTAGTTTGCTGACGAAAATGTTTTTCTGTTTCGGTCGGCACTATAGCATCCCTGGGAAAACGGACCCGCGGTGTGAAGCACGTAGAAGCCATTCCCATTTTGCTATAAAACGTTTTCAACACATACTGATCCAGCGGCATGCCTGATACTTCCTCAATGATCTTACCGAGAAAAATAAAATCATTATCGCTATAAACATATTTACCCTGCGGACCCAACGGGCTTTTTAATATGCGGCTGATCATTGTGTCCTGCCAGTCGTTCCGCATATAAACATTCTCCGCCACCCTGATCCTGAAATTTTCTTTGGGTTTGTCAGTAAATATTGCAGGATTGGGAACACCCGTAGCCGAGTCAATGGTTTCTCTATAAAAGGCAATGAACGGCACCAAACCCGCCTGGTGCAGCAAAATATCATCAATCCGCAAACTCACTTTATCCGTTCCTTTCACCCAGGGCAGGTAATCACCTAATGTTTTTTTTAGATCTATCTTTCCCTGCTCATACAACTTCATCACCGAAACGGTTGTGGCTGAAATTTTGGTAACAGAGGCCAGGTCAAAAACACTTTCCGGTGTCATGGCCGGTGAAGATTCGTATTGATAGTTACCAAATGCTTTGTGATAAACGATCTCGCCTTTATGCGCCGCCAGTATCACGCAGCCGGGAAAAGCCTTTTGTGCGATAGCATCTGCTGCAATGGAATCAACAATGCTGAATTTATCAGCAGAAGCTCTTGCTGGTTTGATGCCGCCATGGATCAAACCATCGCCTGTTTTAAAATGGCAGAACGGAGCAGGTAATGTGCCGAGAGAAACGATCTTGCCTTTGAGTAAATCAGCAGCAGCCTGTTGTGTGATGTCATCATCCTGGTAGCAGGCCGCCAGTGTCCATGCATCACAAAAGTTTTGCGTGGCCAGCACATTGCCAAATACAAGAGTGATCGTTTTAATAAAATTCAGTTTCTTCCACAGCTCTATTGCAGCCGGGCTGATATTATAGTTATTAGCCGGGCGGTTATTGAAATCATGAATGCCCACAACAATAGCATCATATTTTCCATCAGCAGGAACTGCTTTCAGTATTTCCTCTGCTTTGGCTGCGTTGTCTTTGTAGGTGAAATGAAAAACATCAGCATTGTAGTCTTGCTTCATTCTTTTTCCAAATTCATTCAATTCACTGGTACCGATGCTCACATACGCCACTTTTTTAGGCTTGTCCAATGGTATAGTAGCATAATCAGTTCTCGAAGCTTTTGAACTGGCCAATGAAAGCACGGTGATGGTTTCTTCGGCCACTTCTTTCCTGATCGCATCTGTTCTTGCATTCAGATCATGCAGCAGGTTGTTTGTATCAATCGGTTTCCATTCATACAAACCCAACTGGTATTTTGACAGCAGCACTTTCCTCACTTTGGCATCCACTTCGGCCTGGCTAAGCCGTTTGTCTTTTATTGCCTTTTTGATTTCGTCAATCGCCTCTCCCACACTCGATGGCAGGCAGAGCATATCATTACCTGCTATGATAGCTTCCACCGCAATGGTGCCGCCGGGAAAATATTTAGCGACTCCTTTCATCTCCAGCGCATCGGTGAAAGTGAGGCCATCATAACCCATTTCTTTGCGCAACAGATCGGTAACATTGTTTTTGGAAATTGACGTTGCCTTGTTAGCTGTGTTGTCAATGGCGGGAATATAGAGGTGTGCAATCATCACACTGCCCACACCGGCTTTGAAAATAGCCCGGAACGGCGCCAGCTCCATTTCATTCAATTGCTCTTTGGTTTTGTTAATAACGGGCAGGTCATAATGTGAATCTACATCCACATCACCATGCCCTGGAAAATGCTTGGCGCAGGCCATGATACCCGCATCCTGCATTCCCTTCATATAAGCCACACCAAATTTTGAAACCTTGTCCCTGTTCTCACCAAATGAACGATAACCAATTACGGGGTTATTGGGATTATTGTTGATGTCCACCACTGGTGCATAGTTCACATGCACGCCGATACGTTTGCATTGCAAACCCACCGCCAGGCCCATTTTATAAACAAGCTCTTCATCTCTTAATGCCCCGAGTGTTAGCTGGTAGGGAAATTTGGTCACACTGTCGAGCCGCATACCCAGACCCCATTCACCATCAATGGTCACCATCAATGGTGTTTGCGCAATACTTTGATAATAGTTGGTGAGATTGGCCTGCCGCACCGGTCCTCCCTGGAAAAAGCACAAAGCACCGACATTATATTTCTTGATATCATCCACCACTTTGGCCACATGATCGGCACCAAGATTAGAATGTGCCCTGATCACCATCAGTTGAGCAATACGCTGGTCCTCTGTCAGGCTGTTGAATACACTGTCGGTCCAGTCTTTGGCAGACAGCCGGCTTTTATACTGCGCACCAGCAAAAAAAGGGATAAAAAAGGAGCAAAGAACAATCGTTTTCAGTATTCGCATCTGGGAAAGAATTAGGATGAATAAAGTGAGCTAAAATTAAAACATTTGATGCAAAGCAGCCGTGAAGAGTTGCTTAAAAAGCAATGCCGTATTTTTGGCAGCTAAAGAATGAATTTGTGCCTGATAAGATACTGTTGCTCCCTGATAATATTGCCAACCAGATTGCAGCCGGAGAAGTGATCCAGCGGCCCGCTTCGGCCGTGAAAGAATTATTGGAAAATGCTGTGGATGCAGGCGCTACTGAAATCAAACTCATCATCGCCGATGCAGGCAAATCATTGGTGCAGGTAATTGACAATGGCAGCGGCATGAGTGAGACCGATGCAAGAATGTGTTTTGAACGCCATGCCACTTCCAAGATCAAAAACATCGAGGATCTTTTTCATATCAAAACGATGGGTTTCCGTGGTGAAGCGCTGGCTTCTATTGCTGCCGTAGCACAGGTGGAATTAAAAACCAAAAGAGCAGAAGATGAAACCGGCGTTTATATCGAGGTGGAGAATAGTGTGGTGAAAAAGCAGGAGCCTGTTGCTGTACCCAATGGTACCAGCATTGCGATGAAAAATTTGTTCTTCAATGTGCCGGCACGGAGAAATTTTTTGAAAAGCAATAATGCAGAACTACGGCATATTGTAGATGAATTTACAAGAGTGGCGCTTGCGTTCCCTTCTGTTTTCTTTTCTCTCAGCAGCAACGGCCAGCAGATGATGCACCTGGAGGCCGGCAGCCTGAAACAACGCATTGTACAGTTGCTGGGCAACAATTACAATGCAAAGCTGGTGACGGTGAAAGAAGAAACCGACTACATGAACATTTATGGTTTTGTGGGTAAACCTGAAACGGCAAAAAAGACAAGGGGTGATCAATATTTCTTTGTCAACAACCGTTTTATCAAAAGCGCTTACCTGAACCATGCTGTGATGAATGCTTACCAGGAAATGATCCCTTCGGAAAATTTCCCGATGTATGTATTGTTCATTGACCTTGACCCGGCCGTGGTGGATGTGAATGTGCACCCCACCAAGCAGGAAATAAAATTTGAGGACGAAAAGATCATCTATGCGTTTGTGCAGGCTGCGGTGAAACATGCCCTGGCGCAGTTCAGTATCACTCCCACGCTGGATTTTGACCTGGATGCATCTATTCAGCAATTGCCTTCCATTCAGCAACCGTTCACCGAAAAGAAACAGGAAGCCGCTGCATCATCATCCATCTTCAAAGGTTTTACACAAAAAAACCAGGCGCATTTTATTGAGAAAACAGACCGCAGTGAGCTGAAACATTGGAGAGATTTTTACGAGGAGAATAAGGAACAAGGTTCAAGCAGCAAGACTCAAGATCATCCTATAACCGGAGAACCGATTCACCAATCACCATTCACCATTCACCCGGATCCCGAACTAACCCAAATACTGAACACATATATTGTTGCTCCCTCAAAGAATGGCTTCCTGCTCATTCAGCAGCAGGCTGCACATGAAAGAGTGATCTATGAACAACTAAAAGCAGCAAGCAAAGACAAACCTGTAGCCACACAGCGAAGCATGTTTCCTGTAACGCTTGAGCTATCGCCTGCCGATGCTGCTGTTATGGCAGAAATTACCGGTGACCTGGGCCAGCTCGGATATATGATCGAGCCTTTTGGTAAAAACAGTTTTGTCATACAGGGTACACCTGCTGATGTAGAACCTGGCAATGAAAAACATGTCATTGATGTGCTGCTGGAGCAATACAAGCATTTTAGCGGTGAATTAAAATTTTCCAGGAGAGAAAAATTAGTTCGTTCGCTGGCAAGACAGCAGGCGATAAAAACCGGCACACGGTTAACAGAAAGAGAAATGAAACAAATTGTGAACGATTTGTTTGCCTGTGAACAGCCCAATGTAACCGCTGATGGTCATCCCACTTACTTAGAATTTAAACAGGATCAGCTGGAGAAAATGTTTGGGAGACAATGACCTCACCAAGCCCCTCCAAAGGAGGGGTTTTAGTTTCCTAAAATTTAGACCGTACTCCTTGCAAAAATTTTTCTACTGCCCTCCGCACATCTGTTGCTGATGCCTGGTGATTATTAACCAGCGTAGAGAAAATGAGCAGCTTTCCTTTTTTGGTATATAAATAACCGCTAAGCGCCACTACGCCGCTAAGTGTACCTGTCTTTGCATAGATATAACCGCTGTCTGCTTTGTAATAACTGCTGATGGTGCCTTCGCCGCCGGTTGGAAATATTTCTTTGATACGCTCCATCGGGAATTCCTTTTGCATCTTGTGCAGGATGGCCACCATGCTTTGTGGGGTGAACAAATTGTAGCGACTGAGACCAGAACCATCTGCCCAGCGGGGTCTTTGCGGCAGGTCTTTAAAATCTGTTTTAAGAATCGTGTCAATAATTTTTGTGTCGTTCATCACACCCAGCAATTCATTGCTCACCATTAGCAGCGATTGCTCTGCAAAAAAATTATCGCTGCGGTGCATCATGGGTTTGAGCATGGAGTCGGTGGGCTGGGAGTGAAGAACACCCCACTTATTAATAGTAACATAAGTTATATCTGCATCTTCTTCCTCCCATAAATACTTATTATTTCCTTCTTCTATCACATACCTGAATGCTTTACCAAGTGTATCCTTCAGAAAGCTAAGAGTTGTTGAATGCCTGCTTGTAACAAAAGGAATATTAGTCCCCGAAAAAATATTACTCGAATTCTTTATAATAAACCAGTTCTCAGCAATACTCCTTTCAATTTCAAACTTTGGAGTTGACGACCTCGCATTTTCAATTGAAACCCATGGAGTATGTATATTTATCAGGGAGTCAAAATAAGAGTTTTGAGTCTTTACAAGTTGTCCAATCTTTAGCTTGCCTGGCGTCAGAAACGTATCACGATAAATTCTATTTATAGAATCGTTTAAGCTGACTCTGACTATATTTCCAAAAACCGGAAAAACATTCCGCTCTGCCATATAAGCTGCGTCGTAGTCGTTCCAACTCCATCCACTTCCCCACCTTTCCACGTTTGATTTATCAATACAATATCCTACTTTCTGTTTTTGAGCAGAAACAGTTTTTAGAAAGCTGAAAGCTGGTTGTTCTTTATAATCAAAGTGTAAAAAAGTAGGATCTCCTGAAGGTTTTATGACTACTACATTTTCTTTAAACCATTTCTCCTCAGGAATACCATACCTCAACCCCACCAAACTATCTCCCAAATATTTCATGGCTGCATAGCAGGTAGGAATTTTTGTATTGCTGGCTGGTACGAAATATTTATCGCCCTGGTAATCGTACCAGTATTTACCGGTGGCGGGTTCATAAATGCTGATGCCTACATGGGCCGCCTGCAGCGGAGCAGCAGTTATTACATCTGCTTTTGCCGACTTTGCAATTTGTTTTTGTACAGAGCAGGAGCACAGCCAGTACGAAGTAAGCAATATGAAAAACGATGCAAGACGTTGGGAATTGAACATTGACTATTGATTATTGAAAATTTACAATTCGTTTCTCAGCTACACTTTGTAATGCGGCTTCAATGATCCGCATATTTCTTATCCCGTCTGCGGCGGGCACCGGGTTTGGTCCCTGCCCGGTCAATGCTTTGTACACATCATCATAATAACCCATATAGTTGCCGGGAGAAGAAGTGGTTTCCTTCCTGATCACCTCCCCATTGACCTCTGTGTGCAATAATCCATCATGTGATGCCGGCGCTACGCACCAGCTTTCCAGTGAAGGTTTCACCCCTTCCAGCAATTGCTGTTCCTGCATATCGGACCGGTGCTGCAAAAAACTTCCATTCATGCCGTGCAGCACATAGGCATATGTTGTTTCCCGTGCAATACAGGTGGCTTTCAGCCTGACCCGCAATTTTTCATAATAAAAAAGCATTTCAAAATAATCTCTAGCCTGCACATCATCCCGCATTTTCCATATATCGGCAAACAACGCATCGGGAAAACCAAACAACTGGATGGCCTGGTCCACCATGTGCGGGGACAGGTCATAAAGTATCCCGGCGCCGGGCATATAACCTTCCTTGTGCAGCTTGCCACCGAAATTTGGGCGGTATCGGTCGTACCTTATTTCCACTTCCCGCAATTCTCCCAGCCATCCTCTTTGCAGCACTTCTTTCACCGCCCGGTAATCACCGTCATAGCGACGGTTCTGATACACACTTACAAACAAACCCTTTTTCTCTGCGAGTGCAGCTAATTCTTCCGCTTCCCGAACCGTTACCGTAAATGGTTTTTCTATCACCAGGTGCTTCCCTGCTTCCAATACGGCTTTGGCTTGTTCAAAGTGTAAATGCGTGGGAGTATTGACAACAACGAGCTGAATCGTTTTATCAGCGATCAGTTCATCTGCTGTACGGTATAGTTTGCTGTGGGGGTATCGTTCTCTTGAATCGTTGTTGTTTCGTTCCACAATACCCGCCAGCTCATAGCCGGGGTGTGCTTCAATAAAAGGAGCATGAAATAATTTACCGCTCATGCCATAGGAGCAGATGCCGGTTTTGATGCTGGTCATGGAATAAGAAATTAGGAATTAGGAATTAAAAATAAGAAATGAGAAAGTGGAAGAAGCGAAACTTTCTCATTTTATATTTCTTATTTAATATTTTTCATTTCAACTTCTCTCCTGTGCCCGCAGCCATCTTTCGGGAATTTCATTGCTGCTGGCCAATAAATAATCTTTATAGCTGCAGGCGATAAAAGTTTTATCGGGCAGTTGCATCCACCAGCGACCGGTTTTTTTGCTCTGCAAAAAAGTGGTCTCCACTTCTGCAAACGCTGTATGGTATTCATTAAAAGAATCTTTTTCGTCCAGCGCTGCTTCGCGGCGGCCACGGCTTCTGCCATCCAGCACATACCAAAGCATATGGCTGATCTGTTTGGCCGTTAGTTCTTCTTTATCATGCTGTACATCGTAACCATAGACACCAATACTGTTTATATTGGGGCTCATCCCGGCATAGCGCATCAGCACACAGGCTTCTTCGCCGTTGAATCCATTGGGAGAAATGCTGTTGGCCGGTGCATATGTATGTGCAATGGCCGTAATATCAAAAGAAAAAAGATGGCTGTTGCGGATGACCGGTTCCATTTCATCAATACTTTCTTTCACATGGCCCACCCGGTAGCAGTCAAACCGCAGTTTATCCATGGTTTCGAGCATCCGGGGATGAACAAAATAGCTTTGAAAACCGATGTGGTTATAGTGCCGGATAAAATTGGGTTCACCGGTCAGCATTTCCATCAGGAAATTCTCGTGGCGAAAGGGAGAATCAAGGTTCAGGTCAACCAGTGCATCTACACAACTGGCTTCAATCGCTCTTTTGTTTTCCGCATAAGCATAGTATTGCGACAAAGTAAGATCATGCGAACCACCCAGTATGATCACTGTTTTGCCATCATTGATCAATTCGCGGACAACAGTTTTTAGTGCAGCATATGAATCGGTGAACAAGGAACCGGTCCTGATATTGCCAACATCTGCTATTTGTATATCCTGGTGCCAGTAATATAAATTGTAAAAATGCCTGCGGATGATATCCGGGGCTTTGCTGTGGCCATGAATCAGGCCGCTGCCTCTTTGTTCACCACATCCCAGCAAAACAACCTGCGCCTCATCCAGGTCAGGAAATTCTTCGTCATACAAGGCAATGGTTTTACCCAACTGCCCGTCCCTGTATCCTTCATCTTGTGAAATTTCACTAATGTCCAGTGGAGAAAGAAAGTCGGCAATATTGAGGTGGTCAGACATAGCTGCAAGATACGCTGAAACCCAAAATCATGTTGAACACAGAAAGTTTTCAGGAATCTCTTTTCATGACAGGCGGTTTGCCCGCCGTTGCTTTATTCACTACCTTAACGGTCTTAATTCCCCCGACATGATCTTTATTTATATATTTCTGGGACTGATCGCCTTGCTGTTACTTATTTCGGCCCTGCTGCCAAAAGTGTATAATATTGAAAAGTCTGTCATCATTCAAAAACCGGTGGCAGCAGTGATGGATAAGATTGGCGACCTCAATCATTACAGCCAATGGAACCCCTGGCAGCAATCAGACCCTACCGCCAAAAGCACCATCAGCGGCACCCCTAAAACAACAGGACATAAATATGCCTGGGAAGGAAAAAAGGTGGGTGTGGGCAGTTTGACCCTGCTCAGCATGGATCATAAACATGTGCATTTTGAACTGGAGTTCATAAAACCCTGGAAATCGAAAGCAAAAGACAACTGGCTGTTTGAACCCTGGGGTGATGGCAATGAGACCAAAGTGACCTGGCAAAACAGCGGCGGCCTGCCCTGGCCCATCGCCAGCCTGATGGGACCGATGATACTCAAAAACCTGAATCATCAATTTGAACAGGGACTGAGTAATCTGAAAAAGATGGTAGAGGGAAGTTAGGAGTCGGGTATTTTCTATTGTTTGACGTTGCTTGTGCATTTGTCAAAAGTCTTATTGAAATCCCGAACTCTTCTATAGTTATTACTCTCAGCCAGGATTTCATACTCTGCCCAGAACATTACATCTCTTGTGTCAGATATTGCTAGTTCTATAAATTTATTCAGCTCTTTTAAATCGCCTTTTGCCAGAAACAGAATACAGCGAATTACCCGATCTGTTCTAATATAATTTGCTTTTAAAATAGCCCTGTCTAATAATTCAATTGCCTTATCACCACTTTCCTTAAAATCCGATTCTATTTTTTGCAGTATGTCCTCCTTGTAGTTCATAGTTCAATTAAGTTTGCAAGTACACACACCAGGGGTCAGCTTTGTAGTTGTTATAGCTTTTGAAGGTTTGATACAGTTTTTTCATTCGTAATATTTCCAGTATTTATAGTTGAAGCCGGCTCAAACAACATCACTTCCACTTCTTCTTTAGCCACCGGGCAGTGTTCAACTCCTCTTGGTATAATAATGAATTCTCCTTCATTTATGGTGATCATTTTGTCTCTCATCTGCATATCAAAACTTCCCTTCACTACATAAAACAGTTCGTCTTCATGCTCATGGTGATGCCAGCTGAATTCTCCTTTGAATTTTACCAGTTTCACCAACTGTCCGTTCAGTTCACCGGCTATTTTAGGCGACCAATGTTCACTAAAAAGAGAAAATTTCTCAGCAAGATTTACTTTTTCCATAATCTAAAAATAAAAAAGATTTTACCGGTCTTTTATTACAATTTTTCTTATATTCTCAGGAGGTCTTGTTCTGCGTAATGTGATGATGTTTTGAAAAAAGTAAATTAAACATTGCATTAAGCAGAAAATCCACAAGATGAACGTAGTTTTAAAAATTGAAAAAAATATCGCTTTGAAATTTGTTTTGATTGCCCTTTTATTTTCAATAACCGCCTGCTCTGTCAGCAACAATCCCCTGCGAAAAGAAATCAAACTTTTGCAGAAGGGGGTAATTAAGGACGACAGCAGCTATGTGTATGCCCTTCCCTTTGAGCCGGGAAAAAAATACCGGCTGGTGCAGGGTTATTTCGGACCCTTCTCCCATAAAGAAAGGGCTGCCCTTGATTTTAAAATGAAAAGAGGAACAAAAATTACTGCAGCAAGAGATGGTGTGGTGACAAGGGTGAAAGAAGACGGAAAAAGGGGCGGGTGGAGCCGCAAATACAGATCCGAAGGAAACAATATCATTATTCAGCATAATGATGGTTCAAGGGCCGGTTACTGGCATTTGCAATTTGATGGTGCATTGGTCAATGTGGGTGACAGTGTAAAACAAGGCCAGGTCATCGGGCTGAGTGGAAAAACCGGCTATGCCGCCATGCCGCATCTGCATTTTATGGTATGGTCGTCTGGCAGGGGCCAGTGGCAACAGATACCCACCCGCTTTGAAACACATAAAGGGGTAGTGTACCTGAAAGGATGGAAAAGATATAAACGACCCCGTTAAAATTTTCAACTTGCAGACAGATCGGCTGCCTGGCTTTTGTCCTGGTCATGTTTTTTCATATCATCTTTGCTGAGCCAGCTTAATAACATTTTCCACAATGGGGTTTCGGCAGAGGAATAGAAGAATCCGTAATGCCCGATTGAATCAAATCCCAGTTCGGTAGGTTTCATGTGGTGCCAGGTGATGCAGGCATTGCTGAAATGATTCAATAATTCCTGCACGGCTTTCATGGGTGTGTTCCAGTTATCTGTAAAACTAAAGGCAAGTATGGGGATCATCAGTTTCCTGTAATTATTATCCGGGAATTTATCGAAGAGGCCATTGTTGCTGCTGCACCAGTTGGCCCATTCCAGCATCACCCCTTCGGGAAGGTCTTCGCTGTAACCCACTTTTTTCCCAGGAAAATAACCCCGCCAGCGGCTCATCATCCTGACAAAAAACCGAAGAGTGACCATCCTGAACCGGTAACGAAGCGGCCATAGTTTCCGGCACGACAAGGCACTGTTCACCAGCACCAGCTTGTTGATATATTGACTGGCCTGCGCCAGGCCCACAATTTCACCGCCCACACAATGGCCCAGGTAAATGATCTCCTGCAAAGGATATTTGTTTTTTGCAAACAAGATCACCGCATCAATATCCTGCACGGCCCACTGGTGCATATTAGCGGCATAACCCTTCAGTTTTTCCGGGGCTGAACGGCCCACACCTCGGTAATCAAATGTGATGACAGAAAACCCCCTTTGACTGAACCAGGTGGCAATAGTGCTGTAAAGCTCTTGAGTAACGCCACCGGTTGGTGCAATGATCATTGTTTTTCCATCCGGCTGTGCCGGTGAATAGATTGATATTCCGATCTCCTTACCATCTTTGGTTCGTATTTTTTCATGTGAGTACATACATGCTGCTTAATCAGGAAATGCCTTTTCACAAATTTGGAAAAAAGCCTTGTTCCCGGCGAGGCAATTGATCAGAATGCAATGCTACCTGAGTCGTTTAGCCGGTTTATGAGTGGAAATAACCGGTTTTAGCGCCATTTTCAGGCTAAAAGCTCCAGCAACTCTTCTCTTTTTGTTTTTGACACGGGGATCTTCATCTTGTTTTCCATCACCAAAAAACCTCCATCGCCACGGATAAATTCCCTGACCCTGTTGAGGTTGATGAGAAAGGAATTGTGCGGTCTGAAAAATTTGTGGGGTGCCAGCATGTCCTCAAACTCTTTGAGTGTCCGGGAAATGACCCGCTTCCTGTTCTCCGTCATATATACATTGGTGTAATTGCTGTTGGCTTCGCAGCAAACAATATCAGGCGCATCCACAAATTCAATGCTTTCTTTGGATGCCAGTGCAATCTTCCCCACTTTTCCTTTTTTCTCGGCCTGTACATTACTGAGCAACACATCTATCTGTTCAGATGATACTTTATGCTGTGCTTTTTTCTGGTGTTTTTCTATAGCATCCTTCAGTTCTTTATTCTGCACTGGTTTCAGGAGATAGTCCAGTGCACTGAACTTGACCGCCTGTATACCGAAATTATCATACGCTGTTGTAAAAATGACATCAAAAGAAATATCCCTGCCCAGTTCTTCGAGCACATCAAAGCCATTAAGCATCGGCATTTCAATGTCAAGAAACAGCAGGTCGGGAGGATTTTGTTTTAAAAACTCCACCCCCTTGGCGGGCTGATCAAATGCTGCCATCACTTCCACTTCGGGACAATAATTTTCGAGCTTCCATTTCAGCGTTTCAATGCTATGCTGCTCATCGTCAATGATAATAGCTTTTATCATGATATGTTGTTTTGCGTATCTGTACCACAGCTGAACCATGGCGCAGATACAGGTGCTATTAAACCGGGATCACCAACTCTACCCGGGTACCCTTTGCATTTCCGGCCTGGTCTTTCAGGTCGGTTATTTTTATCGTCGTGTTGGTGTTATACAATTTGTTGATCATTTCCACCCTGTCCCTGGTTATCTGCATGCCCATGGACCGTTTGTGGTTTGCTGATTTTTGAGCTTTAAGTTCTTCTGCTTTTTCTCTGCCGATACCATTATCCTGAACCACGCAAAACAGGCTGTCATTCTGCTTGCCAACAATCACCTCCACTTTTCCGGCCACACCGTCATGTTTATGCATCAATCCATGCCATATAGCATTCTCCACATAAGGCTGAATCAGCATCGGCGGGATCACAATTGCCGATGTATCCACTTGTTTATCTACCAGTATCTCATATTCAAATTTGTCTTTGAAACGCAGTCTTTCCATTTGCATATACAGCTCCAGTGTTTCCAGTTCATCTTTCAGGCTGATGTAATTTGACCTGGAGTTTTGAAGAATAAGCCGCATCAGCCTGGCAAAATTGTTTAAGTATTCCGAAGCTTTTTTTGATTCATTCCTGATAATGTAACTATCAATAGAATTTAGGCTGTTGAATAAGAAGTGCGGGTTCATTTGCGCCAGCAAAGCCGTCATTTCCACATTGGCTAATTTCTTCTCGTATTGCGATTTTAGTTTTTCTTTTTTCCTGATCTGGTTGATGCGAAAACGATAAAACAACCAGGTGAGACCAGCCACCAGCAAGATAAACCCGATCCGGAACCACCATGTCAGCCACCAGGGTGTGGATACATGAACAGGCATTTCCAGCATCCTGGTATTCCAGGTGCCTTCATTATTGGCAGCCTGCAGCTGAAATATATAATCACCGCCGGGGAGGTTTGTATAATTGGCAAATCGCCTGTTACCGGCTTCTGTCCAGTCTTCATCAAAATTCTTCAGGCGATATCGAAAGCGGATATCTTTTGCCATGCTAAATGCTATTGCAGAAAATAACACTGAGAATGAGTTTCGGTTATATGACAAACGTTGTAACGTATCTTCACCTCTGACAGGCACAGGCTGATTCATTACCTGCATTTCTACAATGTAGGGGACCGGTAATTCAGCGTTTCTTTTAAGATCAGATGGGTTGGCTATCACAATATCATTCCTGCCGCCAAAGATCATTTCACCACCTGGTAAAAATGAAAAATGAAAAAAATCTGCTTCCTGCACACCATACTGAAAACTATAGCGGGTTAACGAAAGATCTTCTGCATTGATCTTTATCAGTTCTTTGCTGTTATATCCCCATACCTCTCCATTGCGATCCACTGCCAGGTGCGGAATATAGCCTGATACCCCTTGCTCCCGGATATGCTTTTTATAAACTGCTCCTTTTGCCGGATCACTGCTAAGTGCATAACCCAGCATTCCTTCTCCCCCGGTTATCCAAATCCGTCCTTTTTTATCTTCTGCAAATGCGTTTACGTTGGGGAATCCATTGCGGGGATCCTGTTCAAACAAGAAACTGACCACCGAATCTCTTGCCGCCACATAAACACCATAGCCTCCAATTCTTTCAAACCAGATATTGCCATGACTGTCCTCGTACAAATTAACCAGCCGGTTAAAAAAGCGGCTGCTGTCTACTGAGAACAATCCGTTATTATACACTTTGTGTGTGTGAGATCCCGGTCTCCATTTTATCAGCCCCCTGGAATCATCCGAAAGCCAGAGATTGCCGGAACGGTCAAGCAGTATCTGACCACGTCTTGTTTGTGAAACAGGCAATCCCTCTTTCACGGGAATAAGGCGTTGCTGCTTCATCGAATAAATGTACACTCCCCTGTCAGCAGAGATTATATAATCGCCGGAAGGTAATTGTGTAAATCCCCGCAGCACATCTCTTTCTGTTTTAAAATTGAGGTTGCCGGAAAAGGGAGATTTTTTCCAGGTATTTTTTTTTCTGTCAAAATGATAAATGCCGTCCGTCAGCCTGGGGCAAACTGTGATATGATCCCCTGTTTTATCCGGTATAATATAAAAAGCAAACCCCCAGTCAACATCACTGAGGTGCTTAAACGAATGTCTTGAAAACTGCTGCATGACCGGGTCGAAGTATTGCAACCCGCTGAAGTCGGAAGACCAGATACGTTGTGCATCGTCTATATAGAAAATGGAATAAATTTCTTTTTGTGCGGGGTTGTTAAATTTGGTCCAGGTAATATCCTGCCGTTCGGTATCATAAATTGCCAGCCCCGACCCGGTAGTGATCCACATTTCATGAGTGCTTTTGCGAAAAATGTTCCCGATAGTGGTGTTCAGAATATCTTTTCCCTCTATGCTCTTTACCTGCAAAGGAGTGAATGTTCCTGCAACCGGGTCATACACGTTTACCCCAGCGGCCCAACTACTCACATACAACAGCCCGTTATCATGGTGATATAGTCTGCGAAAAGCGTTCAGTGCTACCTGGTAATCTTTCCTCTTTTGCGGAAAAGTGATCAGCCTGACCTTGCCGGTATATTTATTGATCTCCTGCATTCCCCCTGCCGTTCCTGCCCAAATAATTGAATCATTTCTCTTTGATTCCTCTATGCTAAGTATGGAATAGTCAGATGAAAGCACTGGCACCAATGCCGGAAACTCTTTCCTGGAAAATGTGTAATGAATAAAATTATCCTTGCCGGCATCATAGGAATAGACCCCATTGGAACGGGTGCCTATCCAAATGATCCCCTGTTTATCCTGGTAAAGTACTGTTACCCGCTGATCATGCCGCCGCGATGGCGGAGCATTAATTTTTCCATCGTCTGTAAGCTGGTAATGTTTAAAGCTGTTGTCAGCAGTGTTTAATACTGAAATGCCCTGGTTGGTGCCGGCCCATATTTTCTCCTCTACTGGTAAAACAGAAAACACAGAGTTATCATATAACGAATGAACCAGGTCGTTTCCTTCCTGGTAAGTTTTGAAAAGGTGACCATCAAACCGGCACAAACCTTCTGCTGTTGCAAGCCAGATAAAACCATCTTTGCTTTTTCGTATGGAACGAATATCATTGGAGGGAAGACCCTGGTCTTTCCTGATCACCACTGGTTGCTCCAGTTTGTATTGCGCCAGTACTGGCGGCAAAGCCCAGCACAAAAAAACAAGTGTGCCTGCTATTTTTCTGGTAAGATGCATGGCCGGTAAACTGTGTCAGAAATTACCACTTTTATAGTAATTAAGCTGATTCTGCTGCAACTAACTGCATTTTAACCAATCTGGCAAGGCTGCCCTATTGACCCGCTCTGTTTCATGAGTCAATCGGGCCATTTCCTGAGTAAGTGATTTCATGTACCGGGCAGGATGGCTTTTTTACATGCCCCTCATCTAAAATTGATTTCAGCGAAGCAAAATGTATTACCGGCTAATACACGGATTGAAAGCGGATGCCCGCATCGTAATCTTGTGTCAGCAAGCAAAAAACTTATCGTATGAAATCGTTCAGAAAAAAATTAATTCGACTGATTGATGTATTTGCCCCGATGATGATTCTATGTTTTATGCTAACGGTGCAGCTATCCAGGAATTATGAAGAGAAAAAAGATATTATCCCTGCCTGCAGGGAAATAGACCCTTCAGCAACGGCCGACCAGGTGGCTATGCTGGATCAAAAGGATTGCCGGCCAGGAGCAACACTGTTATTTGAACAAGCATGGCACTGGTAAATAAACCTAATCAACATCATTAACCTTTAACCCTTTTCCTGATGAAAAAAAATATCTTGTTCATTCTGATTGTGCTGGCAGGTTTTGTGCAGGCCAATGCCGGTGATGGAAAAAATAAAAAAAGCCGGGAGATTCCGGTACTTCCATTTGACCAGCTCCTGGTTTCGGCCAATATAAAGGTGCTGTTGTATGAAAGTGCAGACATGTCAACTGTTATTATAAAAGGCAGGAGAACATTTGCAGAGAGGGTTTCAGTGATGCAAAAGGGCACCCGCCTGTTGATAACTTCCGGAAGCAATGCTGATATGAAAAATCATATCACGGTGTTTGTACCGGTTAACCGGCTGCGTTCGTTGTCGGTAAGTGATCATGCTTCAGTGAGGTCACAGACGATTCTGCAGTCACCCGGATTGGAAATTTCGGCAGAAGCACATAGCGAGGTATCGCTGATCATTAACGGGACCGTATTCATCCGCAAAGGCAATCATCATGCTTCTGTGCGGCATATCCGGCCCGAGCAGGCAATTACCAAACTGGTAATGCCTGTGATGTAGTCCAATAAAATTAATAGTAATGATGCTTTCATAAACATGGGCGGTTTTTCAAAGGGTAAAAGCAAACCTCCGTAGGGTTTGCTTTTTTATTATGTTTACAGCAAAACAGCGTTTTGTCGTTACAGGAAATATACCAGCAGTTTGTTGAGGGCATGAAGCATACCGGCTGGCTGGAATATATTGCTGTGTTTGCCGGTATTGCAAGTGTATGGTTCAGCAGGATCGAGAACATCCTGGTTTATCCCGTAGGCCTCATCAATACTACCATCTATATTTTTCTGAGCTTTCAATATCATTTACCCGGTGAGGCCGCTGTAAATGCTTATTATACCATCATGAGTTTCTATGGCTGGTATATGTGGCTGAAAAAAAACGAACAGCAACAAAAGATTTTGCACATCAGTTTTTCTGATAAAAAAATGCAGGGGCAGCAGTTGTTGTTCTTTTTGTTTTTTTTCCTGGTCATTTATTTTTCCCTTACATACCTGAAAGAAATATTCTTTGAAAATGCCATTCCCTGGGGTGATGCTTTTGCATCGGCCACCGCCTTTACCGGCATGTGGCTGATGACAAGAAAAAAAGTGGAAAGCTGGTATTGGTGGATTGCCACGAACATTGCATCCATTCCTTTGTTTTTCGTAAAAGGGCTGGTTTTTACAAGTGTGTATTATTTTATTCTGTTGATCCTGGCAATCGTTGGTTTGCGGGAATGGAAACGGAGGGTAAAATCATCATATGCTTAAAAAGATAGTCGTTATTGGCCCGGAAAGTACCGGCAAAAGTACTTTATGCGAGCAACTGGCACAGCATTATGATACCACCTGGTGCCCGGAATTTGCTAGAGAATATTTGCTGACTAACGGCAGCAGCTATGAATACGATGACCTGCTCAGCATTGCCAGGGGACAACTGGCATTGGAAGACGAATACAGCACAATGCTGGAAAGCCAATCGCAAACATTATTGGAAAACGGCGGTCACATTCCATTATTTATTGACACGGACATGTATGTGATGAAAGTATGGTGCGAATTTGCTTTTGGTCAGTGTCATCCTTTTATTCTTGAACAGATCGTCAAAAGGAAATATGATCTCTATCTTCTCTGCAACGTTGATCTGCCATGGACATCAGACCAACTGCGGGAATATCCAGACCTGCAAACCCGGCAAAAGCTTTATAATATTTATAAAGACATCATGATCAATCAACCGGTTCCGTGGACGGATATAGGCGGAGATTACGAAACAAGATTAAATAAAGCGATACAGGCAGTTGATCCATTATTGAAGTGAAATTATTTTTTCTTTACAGCCGGCTCCATCCCAATCACCCGCTGCACATCCGGATCACTTTGCAGGTTATTCATCTGCTGCAACACCCAACCCGAACGCCTAGTAACGTATGCAGAAAGTGGCTTTACCGTAAATTTTTTTGGGTTGGGCAAACAGGCTGCGATCATTGCCGCTTCTTGCTTTGATAAGTTTTTTGCAGGTTTTTTGAAATACGTTTGCGCTGCCGCTTCAATGCCAAATATACCTTCCCCCATTTCAACCACATTCAGGTACACCTGCAATATTCTCTTTTTGCCCCATATTTTTTCGATCATAAAAGTAAAATACGCTTCCAGTCCCTTCCTGAACCACCCCCCGCCCTGCCACAGGAAAACATTCTTGGCTACCTGCTGGCTGATGGTGCTGGCGCCTCTCACCCTGCCCGGTTTCTTTTCATTATACTGCATGGCCTTCCTGATACTTTTCCAGTCAAAACCACTATGATCAGGAAACAACTGGTCTTCTGCTGCTATCACCGCCAGTTTGGCGTTTGGTGAAATTGCGTTTCGGCTTATATAATCCCTTTTCATTCCATGGCCGCCGATCCAGTTTGAAAGCTGTGTGATAGTGATGGGCGGATCAACCCATTTCAGCAAAACGATGTAAAATAATTGCAGGATGAACATCCACAGGAAAACCCGCAAGCTGCGCCGCCATAGTCTTTTTAAAAATTCTTTTGACATGTTTGGTTATCGCTGTTACCGGTCAAAGCCTGTTACCGTAGGCCAGCAAACCCCAGATAAGGGCAATGCCAAAACCAATGAGTATAATACCATTGACCCGGTTAATGATATGAATATTATGTGGTGTCAGCCGGTTGCGGATCTTTCCTGCCAACACCACTTTGGCCACATCAGCAGCCAGCACAAACAACAGGCAGGTGGTGAAAATAATGATCTTGTTCCTTACCGTATGATGAATGACGGCTGTTGATGCTGTGATCCAAAAAATAAAAATGCCCGGGTTCAGGGTGTTCATGAAATAACCGGATAGAAACATTTTCGCAAAATCTCTTTTACGAAACTTGATAAACGACAATTGTCCTGCTGCATTTACAGATACTTTTTTGAAGAACAGAAAATAAATGCCCATGGTTACCAAAAAGATACATCCTGCAATGCCGATCTCTGTTTTGAACGCCTTTAACTGGATGAACAGACCGGTGAAAATATTGCTGATCAGTACCAGGGTGATATCACTGGCGGAGACACCGGCTACAAATGCCATGCCGCCACGATGACCATTGTTGAGACTTTGTTTGATGATAGAAAAAAGCACCGGTCCCACTGAAATACTCAGCAGCAAACCAAACCCCAGGCCTTTAACAATGGCTTCTACCATAGTGTGAAAATACGAAGTACGGTGTAAGAAGTTCGGGCTGTATTATTTGAATTTTCTTTCTGTCTCGTAGTATTAAAAACCGATGGGGATCAATATTGTTATCGAAACGATTGGTTCATCTTTTGCATGTGAAACGACTTTTCACTTACTGCCATTTCAACCTGTCATACTTCGTACATCTTAATTCGCAGCTATATGTTTCCTGTTTCCAAAAACCTGTTCCACTCCTCCAGCATCTTTCCTTTCATTACTCTTGGGAATTTATGCTGGCTCCCCAGTTTTCCTTTTTGTGCCATAAACTCGAGGAATTTTTCTTCAGGCAACACCTCAATAAAAACTTCTTTTAAGGCGCTGTCTCTTTCCGTGGCATAATCATCGTTCAACTGCCGGAGATTTTCATCAATGCGTTTGCCCAGTTGCGCTGCATCGGCATGATCGTTTGTAGCCACATACCATTTATGAGCAAAGAGTCCGTCATGGGGAAACCCCACCACAGTGTATTCGGGAATGGAAATATTAAACTCATCACTTACCAGTTGTATAGCCTTGTTCATATTCTCCACACTCAGGTGCTCACCCACCAGGCTGAGGAAATGTTTGGTCCTTCCCGTGATCACCACTTCTGACCGCTCTATGTCCACAAAACGGATGGTGTCGCCGATCAGGTAGCGCCAGGCGCCGGAGTTGGTGCTCATCAGCAACGCATATTCTTTCCCTTCTTCCACTTCATGGATCATTTTTGCATCCGGGTTGACTATGATGTGCCCGTCGCTGTCGAAATTCTTATCATCAAAAGGAACAAACTCAAAGAAGATATTATTGTTCAGGATCAGTTGCATGCCTTTGGCATGTTCTCTTGTTTTATACCCGATAAAACCTTCGCTGGAAAGATAGTTCTCAATATAAACGATAGGTTTGCCCAGTAATTTTTCAAATCCTTTTTTATACGGTTCAAAAGCCACGCCGCCATGTACAAAAAAGCTGAAGTTGGGCCATATCTCATGAATGTTTTTTAGTTTGTAATGTTCGATCACCATTTCCATACACATCTGGCACCAGGCCGGCACTCCCACTATATAACCAATATCCCAATCTTTGGCATGTTCAACAATCTCATT
>CAYPOD010000042.1:0-24565 GCA_964412375.1 uncultured Chitinophaga sp.
ATGCAAAAGTGATCTACTACAGACTTCGTTCAGTTGATGCTGATGGCAGCTATGACTTTTCAGCTACCCGCATAATCCGCACTGCTAAGCAAACTGAGAATACCATCAGCATCCTCACTTACCCCAACCCGGTTACTAACGAACTGCGTGTTACTATCCCGAACAACTGGCAGGGTAAAAAAGTAACTTATGAAGTGATCGGTGCTAACGGAATGGCTTCTAAGAAAGTGGAAACCGGGAGCAGCAGCCAGACTGAAACGATCAATGTTAGCTCTTTAGCTACTGGTTTCTATGTTGTTAGAGTTATCTGCAACGGTGAAGTTGCCCAGCAAAAAATCGTAAAGAAGTAAGATATTTCATTTAGGGTTCCGACCGCCCCCGTTTTCGGGGGCGGTTTTGTTTTGTAAAAATAATTTGGTTTATAGTATAAACTACTTTATGTTTGTTTAAAATTCGATCAGCGACTATGCTTAGGATGAAAAAAATTGTGGTGATTCTGTTGGCTATTGTTGCGACATTGCCAGCGATTGGACAAACTGTTATCAGGGGAGTTGTGAAAGACAATCGTTCCAAACCGGTGCAGGGTGTGAACGTTAGTATCAAAGATTCTTATGACGGAGCCATTACAGATTCACTGGGAGTTTTTTCCTTTACTACCACAGAAAAAGGGCAGCAGGTGTTACTGGCAAGCTCGGTTGGATACAGGGCCTTTGAGCAGGTGATAAATATTTCTGCCTCCATGACGATTGATATAGTATTGAAAGAAGAGATCACCGAATTGAAGGCAGTTGTATTGACAGCGGGAACCTTTGAAGCCAGTGACCGTAAAAGAGCAGCGGCTGTTTTAAACCCGCTGGATATTGTGACGACTGCCAGTGCTAATGGCGATATTACGGGTGCTTTAAAGACATTGCCGGGTGCGCAGCAGATTGGCGAAAGCGAAGGCTTGTTTGTAAGAGGAGGTACCGCCGCCGAAACGAAAACGTTTATAGATGGCACATTGGTCAATAATTTTTTCTTTAGCAGTGTGCCAAACATCGCCCAGTTCAGTCGTTTTTCACCATTTATTTTTAAAGGAACTGTTTTTAGCACGGGGGGGTATTCCGCTTTGTATGGGCAGGCTCTCTCTTCTGCATTGATCCTGGAATCTATTGATCTGCCGGATAGAACCACTGCAAATCTCAGCCTCACCGTGCTGAGTGGTGGCGGCGGTTACCAGCATCTGGCGAAAAATAAAAAATCTTCCTGGGGTGCCAGTTATAGCTATACCAATCTTGCCGCTGCTTTTGCTGTCATTAAACAGCGCCAGGATTATTCACAGGTGCCTGCCTATCATAATGGTGATGCCAACTTCCGTATTAAAACATCTAATACAGGAATGTTGAAATACTATGGGTACTTTAGTTCAAACAAGCTCGCATTTACCACCAATAGCCTGGATTCGCTGGGATACCTGGATAAATTTGCCATTAGGAACACCAACCATTATCATAATCTCAACTGGCGGGAAAATCTTGGAAACGGCTGGAAGATGATAGCAGGCGTTTCATACACCAACAATAAAGATGATATAAATGGCGGGATGCAGGATACCAATAAGAACGATGTATTACTTAATGGACTTGAATTCAAAAAATTCAATGTAGATCAGAAAGGAAATTATTTTAATGCAAAGCTGGTACTGGAAAAAAGATTATCTGGTCTCAGCGCAGTACGGTTTGGCCATGAGTATAATTACAGCAACGACAAGTTCCGTTACACTGATTATAACGGGCAGACCTTTCCCGGTGATGTAAAGGAACATATTAAATCAGCTTTTGCAGAAGCAGATATATATATCACCAATTCGGTGGCTGCAAAGCTTGGCGGAAGGTTTGAACACTCTTCGCTGCTAAATAAAACAAATTTTGCACCGCGGCTTTCAGTGGCATATAAACTGGGCCAGGGCGGGCAGGCCTCTCTTGCTTATGGTGTTTTTTACCAAAACCCGGAAAGAAGATACCTCCCCTCAGCCACACCGCTCACTTTTATGAAGGCGACACATTACATAGCACAGTATCAGAAAATTTCTACACTAAGATCATTCAGAACAGAAATATTTTATAAGAAGTATGCCAACCTGGTAAAAACCGATTTTTCTAATGGCAGAGAGTCTGCTGTGAGTAACGAGGGGTTTGGCGATGCAAAAGGGATCGAATTCTTTTGGAGGGATAGAAAGACCATTACGAATTTCGATTATTGGATATCTTATTCCTACCTGGATACAAAACGGGATTTCCTGAATTTTCCATTCGCTATAGCTCCGAGTTTTGCTGCCCGTCATACAGCTTCACTGGTGACCAAAAAATTTGTTCAAAAATGGAAGATGAACCTGAATGCTGCTTACAATTATACCAGCGGCAGACCCTATTACAATATAGGTTATGATGGTAATAATTATGTATTCAATGACCGTGGAACCATACCCGATTATCATAATGTAAGTTTTGCGATCAACTACCTCCCGTTTATAGGGAAGGAGAACCCAAAATCCTATGCTGTGTGGGTGTTGCAGGTAAGCAATATTTTCAATATCAGGCAAACCTACGGCTACCAGTATTCTTATAATGGATACCGCAAGGAAGCTATAGTGCCTCCGTCCAGGATGTTCGTATTTATTGGTTGTTTCATCAGCTTTGGCGTAGATAGAAGCGATGAAATAAGTAACAGTCTCGGAAAATTATTCTAACTATATATAGTCAACTTAAAAAAAACAAAAATGAAAAAGACAATTCTTCTGATAGTGGCAGCCGGGCTGGCGACCGTTTCTTTTGCACAGAATGAAAAATACATTGCCGCAATGAAAAAGAACCTGGCAGAAGCGGACAGTGCATTTATTTTGAATGATCCTTCCCGGCTCACCGCGGCAACTGCTGCGTTTGAAAGGATCGGCGATGCAGAAAAGACGCAATGGCTGCCTTATTATCATGCTGCATATTGCCAGGTAATGTTTGGATTTATTAAGAATGACCCTGCTGCCAACGACGCTATTGCTGACAAAGCAGAGCAATTGCTGGCCAGGGCAGAAACTCTTGAAAAAAATAACAGCGAGATCAGTTTGCTGAAAGCCATGACCACTTCGCTGAGGATGATGGTGAACCCGATGGAACGCTGGATGCAATACGGTGCCAAAATCCAGGAATATAGTCAGGCAGCTATTAGCCAGGATCCCAGCAATCCGCGGCCACATTGGTTCAACGGGGTATCATTAAAAAATACTCCGGAGCAGTTTGGAGGCGGTTGTGCAACAGCAAAAACACATCTTACAAAAGCCATGGAGTTGTATGGGTCATTTAAGCCTGACTCGGAATTGCATCCCAGTTGGGGTAAAGAAGCTTGTGAAAAAGATCTTTCAGGTTGCAAATAATCCCGGCAACCGGGTTGGAGATAATTGTAGCATCCGCTTGTTTCATTGCATAAAAACATAACTGGTATGAAGGACGAAAATTTTTCGCCAGAACAAAGCCTGCGTCTCATCCGATCCATGATAGACAAGGCAAAAGAAAATGTTTCAGACAATTCATTTTTTCTGTTGCTCTGGGGCTGGCTTGTTTTTGCAGCTGCACTAGCACACTATATCCTGCTGGTGATCGTAAAATGGCCTTACCATTACATGAGCTGGAACCTGATGTGGGTAGGTGCTGTTATCAGTATTGTTTACGGTATCAGGCAGGATAAGAAGCAGAAGGCAAAGACATATATCAGCGAGACAATGAAGTACTTTGGCATAGGCTGCGGTGTTACGTTTACCATACTGGCTTTGTTTTTTGGATACAACGAAATGTGGATGTATGTTTTCCCGGTCTATTTTATTATGTATGGTTTTCTTTCTTTTGTAAGCGGGGCTATTCTTCAGTTTCTTCCGTTGAGATGGGCCGCCGCCGCATGCTGGACTATTGCCATTGTTTCTATTTTTGTTGATTTTAAAACCCATTTATTATTGATGGCGTTAACGGTGCTCCTGGCTTATATTATTCCCGGGTATATTCTTCAAAAAAGATATAAAAACACACAACATGTCAACCAATGAAAAAAAAATGTCAGAGCAGGAAAGCCTGGCGTTGATCACCTCGATGATCAATAAGGCGAAAGAGTCTTATCATGATACAGGTGTAGGAGCCATGATGTGGGGGGCAGTGGTGGCAGTTTGCACATTGGTCAGGTTTGCTGAATACCAATTCAACTTTCGCCTGCCGTTTGATATTTATTTACTGACACTGGCGGCTCTCATTCCCCAGGTATTTATTACTATCAGGGAGAAAAAGGAACGAAAAGTAAAATCATTTGATGATGCATATATGGATTATATCTGGCTGGGGTTTGGCATTTCTTTGTTCCTGCTCATCCATGTTATCAACCTTGTTTACAGGGATTGGGGACCTGTTGCGCAGGAGTACCGGGAACTAACTGGTAATGCTTCTCCTTTTAAATTCGGCGAATTCATCCATCCGCTTTTTTTGATCCTTTATGGTTTACCCACATTTATCACCGGGGCAGCCTGTAAATTCAAACCCATGCTTTGGGGTGGCATTTTATGCTGGCTTTGCAGTGTAGTGGCTGTATATACTAATATAAAAATTGATCTGTTGCTGACGGCTCTGTCAGCAGTTTTCGCATGGTTCATCCCGGGTCTTATCATGGAAAAGGAGTATCGTCAATATAAAAAGGAGCAGACAGCAGCGAATGTTTAAAGACCTTGATCCCATATTACATTCGCAGCTCAGGCTGGCCGTAATGTCTTTACTTATCAGTGTAAAGGAGGCAGAGTTTACTTTTTTGAAGGAAAAGACAAACGCAACAGCAGGTAACCTGAGTGTACAGATACAAAAACTCAAAGATGCCGGTTATATTAATGTAGTAAAACAATTTAAGGACAACTATCCTCAAACAACATGTAAAATCACTCCCGCAGGAATAAAGGCCTTTGAAGAATATGTAAAGAATCTCCAGGGCTACCTGGGAAAATAATACCAGTTATTTACCCAGCAATTGTTGCGTAGTTGTTTGCGAAAGCTCTACTTTGGTTTCTTTAACGGGAGCAATGTTACAGTTCACATCCACCCGCAATGCCCTGAGGCCCACAACACCCTGCAGTTCTTCGAGATTCAGTTTTTCCACATTGGGCATCAGCAGCTGCTGGTTTTGCAGGAACTCAATGTATTCCATGTATTCAGCAGCATCTTTTGACTGTGAATAAACAATGGCAATCTTACCCGGTTGTGTAAGTCTTTCGTTTGTTTCTTTGATGCGTACCTTGTCTATCCGTTTCTTGATGATCTCATAACGGATATTGTAATCTCCATCCACATCAAATTTCCTTTCCTCTGTTCTGAAACTGATGGCCAGCGGTATGCTGTGTGCCAGGATGAGCTGCGTAGTGGCCAGCGGATGCTTCAATTGTGATTGCAACTGCTGCGTAGCCCTGGCAGCTTTAGCCAACAGTGAGAGCTGCCACATCCGCATGTTGCGCAGGTATAGCTCATCAAATTTTTTCCTTGGTGCAATGGATTGCCCCATGTAAATATTGAATTCCACACCATCGGTTACATAGCGTTCAAAATAATGCGGGTAAACTTTCTGTGCTACCACCTGTTCATGGTCAATCAGTTTGGCGAGTGTATCATTGATCAGCCCGATACTTTGCTCATATTCTTTGCGATGATGGTAAACCATCTTTGTTTGCGGATCAAGTGCCGTAAAATATTTTTCTATTTCTGCTTTTAAAGAAGGCTGTGTGCTATGGAGGTGATTGAAAATTGAAGTTACTTGCGCATGCATGAAATCACGGATGCTGATCTCTTCATCCGACAGCAAAACATCTGTAGCCGAAGCAATGAATTTATTGAGCTTGAACTCCACTTCCTGCAGGAGCGGGAATGGCATTTCTGCCTGTGCTTTTTTGACTACATTGCTGGCCAGTTCCAGCTGATGAATCAGGTCGAGCTGAATAGCATGTGATCTTTCGGTTGATGAGTTCCGTATATCTATTGCTGCATAGAGGGGATACACTTCCCTGAACTGGATCTTGTCAATTTTGGTATCAGCATTTTCGTTTTTACTGATAATATATTTCAAAGCCTTTTCGGTGAACTTCCATTCTACGGCAGGCTGTATGGCGGTGAACTGTTGTTTGATCACTTTATCAATCTGGCCGTCGAGGTTTTCAGCACTTTTTTCAATTGCCAATGCAAACAACGGAAGCGATGATTCGATTTTTGCTATATGAGTACGGTTAAATGTTCCGGGCTGATCCGAAACGATCTCCAGCACACCCAGTAATTCGTTGCGCAGCTTTAAGGGGCAGATGATGAGACTGCGGCACCCTTCTTTGAAATAGAGTCCCATCTGCTCTTCATAATGATGTATTTCTTTTTCCAGGTCCTCAAACACCAGGGGCCAGTCAATGTCTTTAAAAAATATCCTGTAGAGTTCCACTATTTCTACCTTCTCCGGGTTGGTCTTTACGTTTTTAAACAGGAGACTTTTATTATTGTGTGTTTCTGAATATACATAATGATCATTGACTTCAAGGAATGGAGTGATGCCAATCCGGATATCTTTCATACATAACAACGACTGCATGTACGATTGAAGTTGTTCATATACGACATTTTCTGAAAATGCATTGATCTTCAGCAACAGGTTTTTTACCTGGGAAATGATCTCTTTTTCTGTTACATCATTCACCCTGACAATGATGAGCCCTTCTGCAATAAAAGAATCAGAGGGGATGATCTTGAAAAATTCTTCAGCAGGCATCAGCCGGTTGGTACGGCGGTTAATAACGTTGGAAGGAAATGCCGGCAGCTCGGCAACTGGTTTCACATCCACAAAACGGGTGTCCAGTTGTAACTCCATAAAAGTAGTGAGCCCGGTGGCCGGATCTGAAAATGGGTAAGTAGTGGTTATTAAATCCGAAAAATCATGCTGCATGTATTTTTTCAGGATCAGCTCATAGAGGCCGTTTAGCTTTTCCTGCTCCAGTCGTTCTCCAATATAATTATTGGGAATATTGATTGTATCTGTTCCGGGTTTCAGAAACAACTGGCTGAAATAACGGGAATTGTAGATCGTTTCGTAAGTAAAAGGAATTGCAACAGAATACAGGCTCTGGCTGTTTATCTTGGTTGGCGGAAAGATCGTGGCGATAAGTGCATTGACAAGGTTGCGATTTTTTTCCAGCAAAGTTGGGTCAACAAGGGGCTCCATTAGTTCAGGGCAGGTTTTTAATTCTTCCAGCAATGAAGCATAGAGCTTGTTGGCGCCGGGTTTTCCCGATGCAATGATGTTTTTTAATGAATCAATCAGCGGTCGTAAAGATAACCGGGTATTGACGGGGTATTTTCCAGCTAACAGCACTTTGTTTTGCATGGTGGTTTGATTTGCGGTTTCAAAAGAAATACGGCTGTTTTACATGGAGTTGGGAGAAAACAAAACTAATAAATAAGACTTGTTTATGCTACCCCATTTTAGTGGTATATACTTAGAGAATTGAGAGAGAAGCGCTAATTCGCTTTACGGAAGTGAAGTTGTTGCAGAAGTTTCAGATTTTCAGTTTTTTACCTGTTGCGGGACCCGAAAAAACGACAAGCGGGTTGAACTCCGCAGCTTTCACAACGGGGGTTGCGGGCCAGGCAGGTGTAGCGTCCATGGAGTATAAGCCAGTGGTGTGCTTTGTGTACCAGCGATTCAGGAATATGTTTCACCAGTTCCTTTTCAACGGCCAGCGGGGTGGAAGCAGTAGCCGGCACCAGTCCGATGCGTTTGCTAACCCGGAACACATGTGTATCCACTGCCATATTAGGTTGTTTATCTATCACCGAGGTTATAACATTGGCTGTTTTTCTTCCCACACCCGGTAGTTGCACCAGTTCTTCCACCGTCATTGGGATCTGGCCACCGAATTTTTGTACCACTTTTTGCGCCATGCCAATGAGGTGTTTGGTCTTGTTGTTGGGATAGGAAATGCTTTTGATGTAAGGGAATAATTCATCAAAACTGGTGTTGCTCAACGCTACTGCATCAGGAAATTTTTTAAAAATTGCCGGTGTGGTCTGGTTCACTCTTTTATCAGTACACTGGGCGGAAAGTATAACAGCCACCAGCAACTGGTAGGGATTGTCGTAAATAAGTTCAGTTTCGGCTTCGGGTGTATGGGTTTGAAAATAATCAATAACAAACCGGTAGCGTTCTTTACGGGTCATGGGTGCAAAACTAAGTCGAACAGTATTGATTGTTTACCGGTAGGTGCATTTTCGGGAAAAGTCATGCATAAAAAAAGCATCCACTGTTTGTGAATGCTAAACTTTTTTTGTGCCATCAATCACTTTACTTCTTCAGCCGCTTTATCCCTTGCATAATTCAGAACATTCAATACAACTTCTGTGCGGGGGGCTACTGTGATTTTGTCTAACCGTTGCATAGAAGCTTTCAGCACGGTTAATTTTTCACGAAGAGTCCAGTCTTTTTGAAGGGCCTCTTCAATGGCAGCGGTTTTTTTAGGAGAGGATTCCTTGTATAAATACAATAAAAGATCCTCAGGGGTAAATTTAGTCATGTGCAATCCATTAATGTCCTTAAAATAATTGTCCAGTAAGATTTCGAAACGTCCGGATTATTAACGGGGGAGGGAGGGGATTATTGTGGAAAAATGGTCAATTCTGCCCGTTTTCGGGTTTTTCCGGCACCAGGAAGATATCCTCATTTTCCTTTTTCATCAGGTATTTTTCCCGGGCATATTTTTCCAGGGTGGCCGGATCCTTCTTAAGTGCCTCTAATTCTTTACTTTCTGCTTCTATTTCCCGGATATAATGCTCTTTGCTTTGTTTTAGTTCCTGAAGCTCCTTATCTCTGGCTAAACGGGTAAAAACATCATTTTTATCCAAAAAAAGCATGATGACAGCAAAACAGGCTATGGCTATAAAATATTTGTTCTTAAGCCAGGCCGGAAGACGGGTCAGAATGCGGTTCATAGCAAAGGGATTTTTAATGGGATGTTCATAGTGCAGCAAGCTTTTGCTTTTCGCTATGAACCATCAGTTACCAACTATTTTCCAAATTTAATCTTTCCAGCCGGATAAACAGCAGAACTTCCCAGCAGTTCTTCGATTCTGATCAACTGGTTATACTTCGCCATGCGGTCCGTGCGGGAAGCAGAGCCGGTTTTGATCTGTCCGCAATTTAATGCCACAGCGAGGTCGGCAATGGTAGTGTCTTCTGTTTCACCACTGCGATGGCTCATGATCGTATTGTAACCATTGTGCTGTGCCAGTGTTACGGCATTGATCGTTTCCGTAATGGTGCCGATCTGGTTCACTTTAACCAACAAACCATTTCCTATTTCTTTATCTATTCCTTGTTGCAGTCTTGTCACATTAGTAACAAACAGATCATCGCCTACTAACTGGCATTTATTGCCAACAGCATCGGTCAGCATTTTCCATCCCGCCCAGTCGTCTTCGGCCATCCCGTCTTCAATAGAAACAATCGGGTATTGTTTCACCCAACTGGCCCAGTATTTCACCAACTGCTCACTGGTCATTTCCTTTCCGCTGCTTTTGTGAAATACATATTTTTTCTTTTTGTTGTCCCACAATTCACTGTTGGCTGCATCCATGGCAATCACAACTTGTGAGCCGGCTTTATACCCGGCAGCCTGGATGGCGGTCAGCACTGTTTCTATGGCTTCTTCATTGCTTTGAATGTTTGGAGCAAAACCACCTTCGTCGCCCACATTGGTGCTGTATCCTTTTTTCTTCAACACGGATTTCAACGCATGAAATATTTCAACACCCCACCTCAGTCCTTCGCTAAAAGTGGGGGCGCCGGTGGGCATCACCATAAATTCCTGGAAATCTATTTTGTTATCTGCATGGGCGCCACCATTCAGGATGTTCATCATCGGTATGGGGAGCACTTTGGCATTGGTGCCACCCACATAGCGAAACAAAGGAAGGGATGCTTCTTCAGCAGCAGCTTTTGCCACAGCCATGCTCACAGCCAGTATTGCATTGGCGCCCAGTTTGCTTTTGTTGGGCGTGCCGTCCAGTTGAATCATCATTTCATCAATACCTGTCTGGTCGGCCACATCATTACCCAACAGTGCCGGGGCGATGATGTCATTCACATTTTTCACGGCTTTCAGTACTCCTTTGCCGATGTATTTTTTCTTATCGCCATCCCTTAACTCAGCTGCTTCATGAATACCAGTGCTGGCGCCGCTGGGCACTGCTGCACGGCCCACAGCACCTTCGTCGGTTAACACATCTACTTCCACAGTAGGATTGCCTCTTGAATCAAGAATTTGCCTGGCGAAAATCTCTGAAATGTAACTCATGTTCTGTTAGTTTGTTTTAGAAAAAGGTTGATTTGAATGGCAGCATCTAGCCGGTGTGCTGCACTAAGTCAGCAAATTTCCGGGTGTTGCAAAATAACAACGTTTTGGGATGGCAGCCAAAGCTGATGCAATAGGATACAAACAACTGTTCAGCCCGTTATTCTTACAGGTAACCATATATGCAACAACTCCAAAAAATTGACCTGTTTTAGGTATATTTAAATTTCATTTTCCTGCATCAATGACAATTGTGTTTTTCAGAAATGCCCTTTGTATAACATTATTGTGCTTTTTTTTCGCACAGTCAAAGTCGCAGGTGGCTTGTCCCACTAATATTGATTTTGAGAGCGGTGATTTTACAAATTGGGAGTGTTATGCAGGATCTGTCACCGCTATTTCAGGAGTAAATACACTGAGTTTATTTCCTTCGCCTCAATTGCCGATGAAGCATAGTATTATCCGGGCTGGTACCAATGAACGGGATCGCTTTGGCCTTTTCCCGGTAAATTGTCCCAATGGCAGTGGCTATAGTATCAAGCTCGGCAATGAGTATATCGGAGCCGAAGCAGAAGCTGTTCATTATACGTTTACTATTCCGGCTAACGCAGTCATTTTTTCCCTGATCTATCATTATGCCGTCGTTTTGCAGAACCCCAACCATTCTCCGGAGCAACAGCCCCGTTTCAGGGCCAGGATCGTAGATGTTGCAACCGGCGGAGAAGTGGATTGTGTTTCATTTGATTTTACTGCTTCAGCCTCATTGCCGGGTTTTCAGCAGTCACCGCAGTTTAGTGATGTTGTTTATAAAGACTGGACGCCTATAACCATTGATCTAAGTTCATACAGGGGCAAAACATTGCGGTTGGAATTTATAACTAGTGATTGTACTCTTGGCGGCCATTTTGGCTACGCCTATGTGGATGTGAACACTGAATGCAACGGTATGTTCACCAGCGGTGTTCATTGCACCGGCGATACATTTGCCAGCTTCAATGCTCCACCAGGTTTCAGTTCCTATACATGGTATGCTGATAACAGTTTTTCACAGGTGATCGGATCGAGCCAAACACTTATCATCAACCCGGCTCCTCCCCAGGGGGTAACATTTCCGTTGATCATTGTTCCCTATCCGGGCTTTGGCTGCAGGGACACCTTGTTTGCAACACTTTTACCTGCAGACAAGCCTCCTGCTGTTGCCGGCCCCGATCATTTTAAATGCAGCAAAGAAACTGTGCAACTGGGTGGCCCTTCCACCCAGGGTTATAACTATTTGTGGTCTCCGTCGCAATGGGTAAGTAACCCGGCAGTTTCCAATCCTTTCACCCGGACAAATATGCAGAACCCTGTAAATTTTGTACTCAAGACAACAGATAGTAAAACAGGTTGTTTTTCTTTCGATACCGTCAGGGTAACACCGTTTGTGGTGGATACGTCAAGTGTTTTTTCAGGACGCACTGCATACTGCCCCGGTGAAACGGTCAATAACCTGCTGGCCGTAAGCAATCCTTCCGTCTCGGCTCAATGGTATTCCGGTAATTTAGCGATTGCAGGCGGCACTTCACTTTCTTATCAGCCTGCGGGAACAGGAGTCTATTGGGCACAGATAAGACAGAATGGATGTATTGACTCAACACGGCAGCATAACATAGCATTAAGTGCAAATCCCAGGGCATCTTTTGAAGTGAACCGGACTGTGCAATGCCTGAATGAACCTATACTATTCGGCAACAGCACCAGCATTGCAGACGGAAGTCCGATGCAATTTCAATGGCGGTTCAGCGATGGCACCTCTTCAGCAGAAAGAAGCCCGTGGAAGTCGTTTGCCGGTATAGGTGAGTTCAGCGCTTCGCTCCTGGCTGTTTCTGAAGCTGGGTGCCGGGATAGTGTCACCAAAACTATCACTGTGTTGAAAGAATGCGGTGTCATCATGCCAACAGCATTTACTCCCAATAGCGATGGATTAAATGATATTCTCCGTCCATACCTGGCCGGTGTGGAAGGATTGAAACGCTTTTCAGTATATAACAGGATGGGTCAGCTTGTTTTCAGCACAGTAAAAGAAGGAGAGGGCTGGGATGGTAAACACAAGGGGATGCCGCTTGATCCTGCTGTTTTTATCTGGACGGTTGAATACATCGGGAATAACGGAAGGCAACACATCATCAAAGGAACAGTTGCACTGATACGCTGATCTTAACTGCTGCCGGTTAGATTTCTGAATACATCTTCGAGACTTTGCGTTTCGTTTTGCAGCGAAACAATGTTGAGATTTTGCTGCAGGGCCAATTCCAGCAATTGTTTGCGTAGTTGCTCCGGTTCATGAGTGGAGATCACCCAATTATCAATGCCGGTGTTATTTACCGCATCCGCAGAAGGTAACGCTTCGAGCATGGCATTATTTACATTCTCCTTGAAACTTACTTTCACTACACTGGAAGAAGATGTTTTCCGGAGATTGGCCAGGCTGTCATCGGCCACCATATTGCCTTTGTGAATGATGATGACCCTGTCGCATATTGCTTCCACTTCCTGCAAAATGTGTGAGGAAAATAATACTGTTTTGTTTTCACCCTGCCGGCGAATCACTTCCCTGATCTCGATGATCTGGTTGGGATCAAGTCCTGATGTTGGTTCATCCAGTATCAGCACTTCCGGATCATGTATCAGCGCCGCAGCAAGTCCCACTCTTTGTTTATAGCCTTTTGACAACTGACCGATCTTTTTTGTAGCTTCTGTTTTCAGACCAACTGTTTCAATCACCCTGTCAATTGCCTTTTTTTTATCCACAACCTGGTGCACTTCGGCAACAAAACCGAGATATTCCTTTACATACATGTCATAATACAGCGCATTCAGCTCGGGCAGGTAGCCTATCTTCTTTTTGCTGCCAAGCGGGTCATCCTTCACATTGATGTCGCAAACAAAAGCTTCACCTCCTGTTGGCTGCAGGTAGCCGGTAATGATTTTCATGGTAGTGGATTTGCCGGCGCCATTGGGCCCGAGGAAGCCTACGATTTCGCCTTTGCCAACATGGAAAGAAATATTATTGACGGCTTTCTGTTCTCCATAAACCTTAAGCAGGTTATTGACTTTTATTGACATATAAAGCGAATTTACTATGGCTTGTTCAGATTTGAAAAACAACCATGAACAAAGGAGAATTTGAGGCTGTTTAACTAAATTTGAGCCCCTTTAACGAAAACCAGCGGGACCGGATTTTTCGGGCCTGATACATTAAAAATTAAGTTTATGCACGGACAAGAATTAGAATGGAGTGGCCGGTTTGCCGGAGGGTTTATTAATGATATAAAAAGAAAATTACCCAATTATAAAAGTGATTTCAAAGATGGCCTTCACTCCAGTGTGGGTGGAGCCACTTTGTTCCTTTTTTTTGCTGCCCTGGCCAATGCTATTGCTTTTGGTGCTTTAACCGGCGTAATGACAAACAATGAAATAGGGATCATTGAAATGTTGGTAGTGTCTGCAATCGGGGGCATTTTTTTTGCATTGTTTTCTGGACAGCCGCTTACCATACTGGGAGGAACAGGCCCGATTGTTATTTTCACAGGCCTGTTATATACTATCTGCGCCCAGATGAATATTCCTTTCCTCGCCACCTATGCATGGGTAGGCATCTGGTCGGGAATCATCCTGCTCATTTCAGCTTTTACGGATGCCAGTGTGTTGATGAAATACTTCACCCGGTTTACGGATGAAATATTTGCAGCCCTTATTTCTGTCATCTTCATTGTTGAAGCGATAAAAGACATAAGCAGTGCCTTTGGTCCCGGTGGTTTTGGTTTATCCAGCGCTTTTTTCAGTGTTATCCTGGCTCTTGGCACATTCACCCTGTCCCGGTCATTTAAGAAATTCACGCAAACACCATATCTCCGTAAATGGATGAGAAACTTTATAAGTGATTTTGGCCCTGCATTGGCCATTCTGATCATGACAGCTATTGCTTTAAATTTTTCTGATATAAAACTCAGTACTCCAAAGGTTCCAGAAACATTTGGCACCACATCCGGCAGACCCTGGATGGTTGATTTGTTCAGTGTGCCCACCTGGGTCATTTTTGCTTCTATTGGTCCGGCTATACTGGCTTCTATACTACTTTTCCTTGATCAGAATATTACCACACGCCTTGTTAATTCACCGGACTATAAACTGAAAAAAGGTGGAGGTTATCACTTAGACATGGCAATAGTAGGCCTGATTGTTTTAGTGGCCAGCTTGTTTGCGCTGCCCTGGATCGTAGCAGCCACAGTACATTCATTGAACCATGTAAAAAGTCTTGCCATCACAAAAGTTAAAATGATGGAAGGCGGTCTTAAAAAAGAAATTATCACCGGAATCAGGGAAAACAGGTTGTCTGCCCTGCTTATCCATTTGATGATGGGAGGCTCCATTTTCCTACTGAGTTATTTTGGGTATATACCAATGGCTGTATTGTTTGGTCTCTTCTTGTACATGGGGTTGGCTTCGCTGGGGGGCAACCAGTTTTTTGAGCGGCTCATGCTATGGGTTACCGATCCAAAACTTATACCCAGGACACACTATACCCGGCATGTGCCGCTAAAGTCAATACACAAGTTCACTTTCATACAGCTGGGATGTTTTGTGGTCTTATGGTTATTAAAAGCTTCAAAACTAGGTATTCTGTTTCCACTCATGATTGCCGCATTGGTTCCTATCAATATGTGGGTGAACAGGTTGTTCCCGGAGAAACATGTCAGGGCCTTACTAGCCGAAGAGCATGAAGAGGAGGAAAAGTATATATAGGATTTTCATATTTTCAAAAATCCGAATACGATTGTACATTAGCAGCCCTGCAAAAGGGCTGCTATTTTTTTGGTGCTCTGGAAAATCATTCAAGTCATGCTGATCCTTATCACGGTCATCTTCATCCTGGGTTATTCGGCTATTGCCCTGGAACACACTATTAAAATTAATAAAGCTGCATCAGCACTTGTAACCGGAGTATTGGTCTGGTCCATCTATTCCCTTTTTTCTGCTGACAAAATACTTGTTGAACACCAGCTTATCGAACACCTGGGTGAAGTATCAGGTATCCTCTTTTTCCTGTTAGGCGCAATGGTGATCGTAGAACTGATAGATGCTCACGACGGATTTGAGGTCATCACCAGCAGAATTGAAACAACCAGTAAAAAAAGACTTGTCTGGATAATAGGTATTTTAACCTTTTTTCTGTCTGCTGTTCTTGACAATCTCACCACCACTATAGTAATGATATCCTTGCTGCGGAAAGTGGTGTCAAACCGAAACGACAGGTTGCTTTTTGCAGCCCTCATCGTTATTTCTGCAAATGCAGGCGGCGCCTGGTCACCGATTGGTGACGTGACCACTACCATGCTCTGGATAGGCGGGCAGATAACTGTTGGCAACATCATCCTCAAAACATTTATTCCCAGTCTCGTTTGTTTTCTTATTCCTGCTTTCATCATCAGCCGGCAAATGAAAGGTAATGTCGAAAAGATTCAACGGGTGAAAGATGAAAATATGAGCCCGGTGAGAGACAGAAATATAGTATTCTTTATCGGGATAGGTGCTTTGCTCTTCGTTCCTGTATTTAAAACGATAACTCATTTGCCTCCATTCATGGGTGTGCTATTTGGATTAGGTGTAATGTGGTTTATCACCGAATTGATCCATAGCAGCAAAGATGAGGAGGACAAAGATGTGCTGTCGGTTGTGCATGCCCTTCGCAAAATTGATTCGCCGAGTGTATTGTTTTTCCTGGGTATCCTGATCAGTGTTGCTGCTTTGCAATCAACAGGCATCCTGGCCGATGTAGCAGGATGGATGGATGATCATATCGGCAATATCAATCTAATAACGTTGTCAATCGGTATGTTGTCAGCCATTTTTGACAACGTTCCGCTGGTAGCGGCTGCACAGGGCATGTACGGACTTGATCAATACCCGACAGATCATTTTTTCTGGGAATTCCTGGCCTATTGCGCCGGCACAGGGGGCAGTTCCCTGATCATTGGCTCTGCAGCCGGGGTGGCTGCTATGGGTCTTGAAAAGATTGATTTTATCTGGTACCTGAAAAGAATAAGCATCATAGCCCTTTTGGCTTACCTGGCCGGTGCAGGCATCTTCATGCTACAGCAGTTTTTGTTTCATTGAAAGCAATGCAACAGTTGAACTGCTTAATCCTGGAACTGGTACAATGAATCAGGATATTCCCCGGCTTTAATATCATGAACATGTTTGATGAGGCCGTTTTCCAACTGGTAAATCCAGCCGTGCAGGTCTGGCGCATTTCGTTCTTTCCAGGCTTTTTGGATGACAGATGTTTTGGAAAGATTGAGTAACTGTTCTTTTACATTTAACTCAGTGAGCCGGTTACTTCTTTCGGTATTGTCGGCAATCGCATCCAGTTCTGCTTTATGAATCCTGTAAACATCTTTAATATTTCTCAGCCACATATTTAGGACAGGCTTGAAATCTGTATTGGTCATCGCAGCATTGACACCCCCGCATCCATAATGGCCACAAACGATCACATGCTTGACTTTCAGGTGTTCTACTGCATAGGTGAGCACACTGAGCAGGTTGACATCTGTGTTCACTACAAGATTGGCTACATTACGATGGATGAAGATTTCACCAGGTTTTGTCTGGGTGATTTCATTGGGAGGAACCCGGCTGTCACTGCAGCCAATCCATAAAAAATCGGGATTTTGCGTATCGATCTGCCGGCTGAAAAAGTCAGGATCATCTATGGTTTTTTCCTTTGCCCATGATTTGTTGGCAAGCAATAACTTTTCGTAGCTTTCCATAATGTTTTTTATATGGTATTAAGAGTTTGAAACTTCTTCAATTTTTTTGTCGTGTGTACGAATAAGTTTCATTTTTCTTTCCTGGTCCTGCAACAATTTTTCAGAGAACCCCTGGTCTTTAAAATTACTGACTTTGATTTCGGTTTTGATATTCTTCAGCGGGGCACGCAGTAAAAAGTCTTCAATAGTTTCCACCACATCCCTGTCAATGAAATCAGCACGGGATGCATCAATGAAAACCTCAGCCCCTGCAGGAACCTGCTCTAATTTACTTTTTATGATGGCTTTGTTCAAAAATGAAACGTCTTTTCTGAGCCGGAAATAATATTTTTCTGCATCATTTACCACCAGCACGGCCGAGCGGAAATTGCTGCGCATAACAAAGAAAAGCCCCACACCGATACCAATGATAACACCCTTCAGCAGGTCTGTAGCCAGTATGGCTGCAATTGTGATTACAAAAGGCAGAAACTGGTCCCATCCTTTTTTGTAAAAAGCCCTGAACAAAGCAGGTTTTGCCAATTTAAAACCGGTAAAGATCAGGATAGCGGCAAGAGCTGTTTTGGGAATAAGGTTCAGCAGAAAAGGTATAAACGCAACACAAACCAGCAATAAGATGCCATGAAAAATAGTTGACATTTTTGTTTTTGCACCGGCATTGACATTGGCAGATGAACGAACAATAACACTGGTAACGGGTAAGCCACCGATCAGGCCGGAAACCATATTACCCAGTCCCTGTGCTTTCAGCTCACGGTTGGTGGGTGTAACCCGCTGATACGGGTCCAGGTCGTCAACTGCTTCTATACAAAGCAAGGTTTCAAGACTGGCCACCAGTGCAATGATTACTGCAGTTTGTATTACTTCTATTGTTAAAAGCTGGCTCCAGTCAGGGAAGGTAAAAAATGAAAAAAATTCTTTTGCCGAATTGGCCTCCGGAATCACCACAAGATGCTCCCCGGTAAGGGCTGAAGAAGGATTGGATGAAGTAAAGTAAGCATTTAGCCCAACTCCTATCAGCACAACAAGCAGCGGAGCAGGTACTAATTTGATAAATCCTTTTTTATTGGATACAAATTTTTCCCAGGCAAAATGAAAAACAAGACAAACTCCGCCGATGATGATGGCGGTTGAATTGATGCGGCCAAATGAATTAAAGAAATTGGAAAACAAATTTCCCTTACCGGGCGGTGGCACACCTTCATCTGTTTCAAACTGTGAATCATCGCCCAGCAGGTGCGGCACCTGGTTAAGGATCAGGATAAGTCCAATAGCGGCCAGCATACCTTTGATCACAGAATTCGGCACATAATCACCAATGATACCCAGGCGCAGGATTCCCAGAATCATTTGTATGGCACCAGCGATAAATACCGCAACCAGGAAGGCTTCAAATGAAGGTAAGATGGCCAAAGCTGCAACAACAATGGCAGTAAGACCGGCTGCAGGACCACTTACACTTAAATGTGAACGGCTGGCGAGGCCAATAACAATACCACCGATAAAGCCGGCAATGATGCCGCTGAACAACGGTGCATTGGAAGCCAGGGCCACTCCAAGACAGAGGGGCAATGCTACCAGGAATACAACAATTGATGCAGCAAAATCATTGGGGAAACTTTTGAAATAATCCTTTATACTTGGTCTGGGTGCCATATATATTTTTTTGACAGTACATACCGCTGATCAGATTGCAGCCGGCATTAATAATTATAAGCGATACTGAAAAAACCGGTAATTAGACCGGTGACTGAAACCTATGACACGGTATTGGGGGGAGGACAGAACAACTCACCATGAAAGGCGATATACAAAGCAGGGTGATTACATTTATTATGGTAAACGGAACGTTCAGCATGTTTGTGCAAATACTGAGTTTCATGCAGAAACTCTTCGGAAAGAGTGTTATTGCCGCCAGAAGTTTTTTCTTCCGTAGTGTTGGCAAAGGGGTTGTTGTCGTTATTGACAGGCACTTCCCCTGATTCCTCTGCCAGGCTGTAAGCTATTTGGGTTTTGGCAGCATCCACAAAAGGTAAACTAACCGTAAGCCATAAAAGTGAAAAAATCATTATGACAGCAGGAATAACCTGGCGCAGTTGAATTATATGTCTGTGTTGCCTCATTTGAGCGGAGGGCAAAGATATACATAACAGTTCCAAACTAATGATGTTCAGATGAGTTTATTTATAAGACAGTCATCATTAATGAAATTTTAATCTGTTCATTTTGAGTTCTTCATAAATGAAAAATACCGTTCATCCGGATTTCGAAATAACAGTTGTTTGTATATGTTCTTAAATCCGGCAACGGTATGTGACATCTCTTTTCGGAGCGAGGTAATACCTGGTTTTGCCCGGGAAGCTGTATGCAATTAATCAAAATCAAAGAGGTTCCCTAAAAATCCACCCCGTCGGCGGTTGGGGGTTTTATCATCTCCTTTTCGGCCCCGGCCGAAAAAATTATCATCATCGTCATCGTCGTCATCATCTTCATATTGGCGTTTTCTTTTCTCCTCGTATTGCTTTTCTTCCTGTGTTGATTGTGCCGATGAGGAACGTTCAATGATCTTGTCGAGTTCACCTTTATCCAGCCAAACACCACGGCATTTGGGACAATAGTCAATCTCGATACCCTGTCGTTCCGTCATCACCAGTGTTTCTTCACAATTTGGACATTTCATGATCTTTCTTTTTTTGATGAATGAATATTGTTTCAATCTTTTTTTACTGTGCATGTAAAATGCCTGCTGCCCATTGCAGTTTTTTGAGAGTGGCAAAGTATTTTGTTTCCAGCTCAGCCAGTTTTTGCATTGCTTCCAGTGTTTTGTTTTCCCGGCTGTTTACCAGGAACAACGAACTTTCCCCATTGAAAAACTTTGTTTCTTCTCCCCGCTGCAAGGCAAGATAATTGCGGTATTGCTCCTGTTGAAGCATCACCTGCTGCTGCAAAGTCTTCAATTCGTTGTGCAGGGCTTTTACCTTATTCTCCACTTCCACGGTTTTCTGGTTTCGGGAAAGTTCAGTTTCCTGTATTTGTAATTTGGCTTTCCGGTATTCACCTCTTCCCTGCGATAATCTAAGCGGGATGCCGATGCTGATGCCATACTGATAATTATTTTCCAGGATGGGGTTCGTTGCAGTCTTTACAATGTCGTAGCCTCTGCCCAGTTGGTTATACCGGAAATTAACAGTTGGCAAAAGCTCCTGGAATTTCAGTTTTCGTTCTATGGCAAGGGCATCCAACTGGTAATTGTACTGCCGCAAATCGGGATGATTTTTCCGGGCAAGCGGCAATAATTCTTCAGGTAAAGGAACGGTTTGTGCCGGAATAGTTATTTGCTTCCATTCATTGTCCGGGATCACAGCAACAGGAAGATTGTAGGGTTCATTATTCTCTTTCCATAGAAAAACGGATAAATCAAGACCTGCATTGCGGAAGTTGAGTTCCGCTTCGTTTAATGCATAACGGAAGCTTTGCAATTGTGCTAATGCTTCTGTAGTATCTATCGCCGGTCTGTCTCCCTGCCTGAAAGCAATGCGTACCAGTTCCAGTCTTTTTTCATTTACAGCCACTGCATTTCTCACTACTTCCATCACCTGGTATTGCTGCACCCATCGCCAATAGGTTTGTAAGGCATCAAGCAACAGGTCATTCAGGATGGATTGTTGTTCCACCTCACTCATTTCCCGGAAAATCTTTGATTGCTTCAGCACAGCCCTTCGTTTGTCCATCAGAAGATTCTTAGCTAAAGGAACACTGATGCCGGCAAAACTGGTTCTGCCCAACGTTTCCTGCGGATCGGTTCGGTTTCCCTGCAGGTTTTCGATACCGGCGCTAATTTCAATACCATACCAGGTGGGAATGACGAGACCTGTTTCCCTGCTGTTATAATACGCTGTGCCATCAAATGTTTTGTCGGAAACGTTGGATGTAGCAACAGGATCAAACAAGCCTCTTGCGATGGTAACATCTGCTTTTGCCTTTTCAATATTGATATTTGCCTGTTTGGCTACCGGGTGAAAACGTTTCACCAACCCGGTTACCTGCTGCTCAGACAATGTTTTACTACCGTCCTGTGCGGGCAGTTCAGGAAAAAATAATATAGCAGGAATAAATAGTAATATTTTTCTCAGGTTCATTACCTTATTTTTTTTGTTCAGCAGTTGTGGCTGGTTTGTAATAATCCGGCGGGAAGCCATTGATGTTTCGCCAGAGTTCGTACCATACGGGAACATCTTTTAGCAGGGCCATTCCCTGAGCACCCGTACCCATTTTTAATTGGTAAGGCCAGGGTTTATCATGGGGATCTTCGGTAACCAGCACCCTGAATTTTCCATTCACACTCACCGAACTTTCCACTGCGGTGACCACCCCGCCAAATGTTCCGTATGAAGTTTGCGGCCATCCGCTGAAGACAATTGCCGGAAATCCATCAAACCAGAAGCGGACTTTTTGCCCTGGCGAAACCAGCGGCAGGTCAACGGGCCGTACAAACAATTCTACCGCATACTGAATATTGTCAGGAACAATTTCAACGATCATTTCTCCCTCTTTCACGATTTCGCCGATACCGGCTTTTCTTGCTTTGGTGATCTGCCCGCTTTGCGGCGCCGTGATATGATAAAGACCGCTGCGGATGGAATAATTACTGTATTGATTCTGCAGTTTGGCGATGTCGGCCTCGCTGCTGGCAATCTGCGAGAGGGATAAATATTGGTCACCCTGTGCCTTGGCAATTTTCTCGGTGTATTCCTGCTGTGTGGCATTCATCTCAATCCGGGTGATGGATAAATCCTGTTTGGTATTGGCGAGTTTATTTCCGGCGCTGATCTTTTTGGCCAGTGCATTTTGATAAGCCTGGTTGCGTTGTTCGAGCTGTGTCAGGGAAACAAGGCCACTGTCGTACATAGCCTGCTGGCGGTTGAATTGTTGAGTGGCGATCTTATATTCATTGTTTGCAGCAATAAGATCCATGCTGTCGCTTTGCACTTTGAGCTGCAGTTGTTGCAGCTTGTTTCGCAACTGATCTAATTTTAATTGCAGTGCTTCTGCCAAAGCGCTGATCTGTGTGCCGGCTGTACCGGCTTTGTTTCTATAAAAGTCAACGGTCATTTTTTTGGCGCTGAGTTGTTCCTGTGTCCGGTTCAATAGCTGCGGGTCGAGGTAGTCGTCCTTGATCTCAGCCAACTGCAGAATAGTGTCACCGGCTTTTACATAATCGCCTTCTTTTATATACCACTTCATCACTTTGCCGGGAATAATCGTATTCAGCTGTTGCGGACGTTGTTCCTGTCGCAGGGTGGTCACTGTTCCTCTTGCCCTGATATTTTGTGTCCAGGGTAAAAAGAGAATGATGATAAGTACGGAGACAAGTCCATAGAACCAAATTCTTACCCTGCTTTGTTTATTATAGCGGTAAATTCCTGAATAGGACAGCCATTTTTGATCATCCGTATGTTCAAATATCTTTTCCATGTTTATTGATTTAAGGTTGAATGGAAAGAATCAGTAGCTGTTACATCAATCACTTTGTCGCACTGGCGGGCAAAATCCGGATCATTGCTGGTAACCAAAATAGTGGTGCCGGGATATTCTTTCAGCAACAGCCGCTTGATCTGGCTGCCATAAGGTTCTTCAATGCCTTCCCAGGGTTCTTCCAGCAACAGCAATTGCGGTTTGCCCACCAATGCCCTTACCAGCAGAATTTTGCGGATCACTTTGCTGGATAATCGTTTGCCTGTCGGATCAAGCCAGGTGTCAAATCCTTCCTTTTGTGTGCCCAGGAAACTGTGCAGCCCCACTTCGTTGAAAAGCCGGGTTACCTGTTGCATATCCACCTCTTTGTTGCCCATCGTGATATTTTCGAGCAGGGTGCCATGAAAAATGGCCTGCTGGCTCAGCAGAATACCGGTTTGCATACGCAGCGAGGCAAGATCATAATTACCAACCGGGACCCCATTTAGCAATAAAGACCCTTTGAAATCGGGATAGGAGCCGCTCACTAATTTCAGCAGCGTTGATTTACCGCTTCCTTCTTTTCCCGTGATGCATACCGTTTCACCGGCATTGATATGAAAAGAAAGATGCTGCAATACCGGCGGCGCATCGGAATAGCTGAAAGAAAGATCCGTTGCCTCTATACTGACACCTTTTCCATTTGCCGGTAAAGAATAACTGCCGTTTTTTTCAATTGGCTTGTCAGTGAGTTTTGCGATTTTTTCTACGGAGGTCAGCACATCATACACACTGTCGAGATTGCCGATCAGTTTTTCTACTGATGCAATGATAGTAATGATGACGATTTCTGCAGCAATGAATTGCCCGATATTCAATTGCTGGTTCACCAGCAGTATTGAACCCACGATCAGCATGGCAGCCGTGATCAATACTTTAAAACCCACCAGCACTTTGAACTGAAACTGGAGGATGCGGAAATGCTGGTTCCTTGCTTCGAGGTAGGCGCTGGCTTTTTCATCGGTCTTTTGCAGGTTGATTTGTGAGCCTTTCGAAAATTTAAAGGATTTGATGAGCCGGGCCAGTTCTTCGAGCCAGGCAGCCACACTGTATTTGTAAGAACTTTCCGCCAGGCTGGTCCGTAAGCCCTTGCTTCCTGTGAAATAAAGGATCAGCCAGAGAATGAGCACCAGCAGGAGGCCAAAAAGAATAAAGGCAGGGTGATAAAAGGCAAGCAGCATGAGTCCAAACACAATTTGAATTGTGGCTGTCGGAATATCCAGCAATAGTTTGGACAGGCCTTTTTGTAAAGTGGGCACTTCAAAAAAACGGTTCACTAATTCGGGAATATAAAAGGCATCATTCTTTTTCATATCCAGCCGCGGAATGTGATCAGCAAACTGGAAAGCATAACGGACAAAGATCTTTTGCTCGATTTTTTCAATAATCTGCATCTGGCCAATCTGTAGCAGCCCGGTGCAAAACACACCCAGCACTACAAGGCTGATGAGAATGATCAATGAGGTGGTCATGGCGCCACCCAACACAAAGCCCACGATGGCCTGGATACCCACAGGAAGTGATAATTGAATCAAACCGTTCAGAACAGCGTAAAAATAGATAGCAGATATTTCTTTGCGTTCCAGTCGCACCAGGTTGAATATCCTGGCCACCGGGTTAGCGGCAACAGACATATGTAATAGTTTTTAATGGTGGAATAAATAAACAGCCAGGTGGTACACACCTGTTCGGTTAAAGACAGTGAAATAGGTCAGCAAAAATTGGGCGGGGGAGTGAGTTTCTCCATGCAGGGTGACGAAGGAATTTGCTCAGCCAGGTGAATAGCCGTGCAGATGATGCGGCTAAAAGCTTTGTTCTGGTGACTGAACAAGGAGTAATATTTTTTTTCTTTGGATTCTTCTGTATT
>CAYPOD010000043.1:0-23638 GCA_964412375.1 uncultured Chitinophaga sp.
AAATAAGTTCATCCAGTTCAGCTTCTGTTTTAAGTCCTACATTAAAATCACCATCAGTAGCCAGTATCACCCGGTTGTTACCGCCGGGAATAAAATGTCTTTTCGCAAGACTGTAGGCCAGCCGTATTCCCGACTCACCGGGGGTGGAACCACCGGGGGTCAGTTCATCAATGGCTTTTAATATTTTTTCTTTTTCAGCGCCGCTGGTGCTGTGCAGCATAATTCCGGTTACTCCACCATATACAACAATCGCAACAGAGTCTTTTTCCCTGAGATTATTTACCAGCAACCGAAATGCAGATTTCAGCAGCGGCAGCCTGTTGGTCATATCCATAGAGCCTGACACATCAACAAGGAAAACAAGATGACTTGGCGGCAGGGTGTCTATATCCACCTTTTTTGATGAAAGATTTATATAGAATAGCTGGTTATCCGTATTCCACGGGCAGTTGGTGAGAGTTGTTTTAAAATGAAAAGTTTTATTGACGTCCGGCTGGTTATAACCAAGATTAAAATAATTCAGCATTTCCTCAATTCTTACAGCATCGGGTGGCACCAGTGAGTTTAGTGTAATAAAACGCCGGATATTGCTGTAAGAAGCCCTGTCAACATTCAATGACAAACCTGTTGTCGGAAATTTTTTAGCATTGATGAAACGGTTTTCTACGATCGAAGCATAGGTTTCATCACCGGCAAACCATTTTTTCTGCTCTTCTTTTTCCAGGTCCTTGGTAAATGAAGAAAGTTTATCCCTGCGAACAGTGGCAATAGCAGATGGCATCAGTTTCATCTTCACGGTCAGGTAATTGTCTGCATTGGCAACAACCTGTTCATTACGATAACCATCAAGAGAAAATGTCAGCGTATCGGTGGCATGTGTGGTGATAATGCCAAAAGAACCATATGAGCCGGTTTTGTAGAGATAGCCGGTGCTGTGTAGCCTGATATTGACATTTTGAAGAGAATTGCCAGATTCGTCTTTCACCTCGCCACGCAGGTAGTATTGCTGCGCAGAAACTGATGTAACAATCATCAGCATGAGCAATATGTGGCAAGCGGTCTTCAAGTGGATATTTTTGGGCTGATAAGGTACAAAAAAACAATGGTGCTGCAAAGCTGTCATACCAGTTGGTAAATCTCTTTCAGGTTTCTTCCCAGGCCGTCATAATCGAGTCCGTAACCTACAACAAACTTGTTGGGAATGTTGAACCCGACATAATCAAGCTGCAAAGGATGGCTGGTGGCTTCTGATTTATGCAGCAGCGTAACGATCTTTAACGATTGTGGTTGCTGATGCACTAATTTGGGAAGAAAATCATGCAATGTTTTGCCGGTATCAACTATATCTTCTACAATGATGACATCTTTACCGAAAAGATCATCTTCCAGCCCGATCGAGGTCACTACATTGCCGGATGATTTCATCCCTTTATAGGAAGCCAGCTTGATGAAGCAAAGCTCTGCTTCTATATTCAGATGTTTGAAAAGATCCGATGCAAACATGAAAGAGCCGTTCAGGATGGCGATGAACAAAGGACGTTTACCGGCATAATCCTTATTTATGTCAGCAGCCAGTTCTTTTACCCGCTGCAGAATAGTTTCTTCGGAAAGATAAGTTTCAAACGATTTGTCGTGAACCTTTATGACAGACATATAAACAGCAGTTTTAGTAGTTGCTCCATTTATTATTGGCAGCATTTTGTTTTGGGATGATCCTGGGCCTGGATAGCGATTGGGTGCGGAGATACAGTTTTTCGCCAATAGCCGGTTGCATACCCGGCTCCAGCTTGTTATATTCAAGCAGTGCCTCCAGCCTGATGGCCTGTTGCTGCGCAATATCATGCAATGTTTCACCGGCTACCACAATATGAAGATCGGTTTTGCCGGTTTTACGTTTTCGCTGCAGGTAAACCAACTGGTCTTTTTCCGCAACTTCGCTTTGCTCCATGTCGTTGAATTCAAAAATTCTTGCCAGCGGGATATTGTATTGTTGCGCCACAGACAACCACGATGTGCCGCTTTTCACAAATACTACTTTTGTTTCGTTGATTTGGAAAATGCCTTCAGGATAGCTGGGTTGTACACGGGTAATAGCAGCTTCGGCATTATCTTCAGTAACCGGCGTTGCAGCAAATGTTGTTTCTTGTTCAGCCAGTAGCAATGCACTTACCATTCCAGCATCCGGATTTTTCTTTTTACCCATGGCAATAAGGGTGTAGTCCTGTAGCTGGTAGTCTTCCACCAGTTTGATGAGTACTGATGGATATTTGGGGTTGGTGGCATACCCGGCTTTTTTCAAGCCATTGGCCCAACCTTTATAATCGGTGGGGTCAAGGGTAAACAGCGAGGCATAACGGCTGCTGTTCTTTAAAAAATCAGAATGGTCACGATAAGATTCTTCGGCAGCAGAATATTTACGGAAACATTCACCTCTTTCATCATCATCATGCGAGACAGATTCACCGGTCCAGTTAGACTTGCATTTGATGCCGAAATGATTGTTTGATTTTAACACCAGCTGGCTGGTGCCGGCGCCGGTTTCATGAATGCCCTGTGCCAGTTTGATGGCGGCAGGCACACCGGTGCGCTGCATTTCTTCCATGGCAAGGTCTTTAAAGCGACTGATGTATTCTTTCACCACTTCCTGCTGCTGTGCTTTTGCTGAGGAAACAGCCATTATTGAAAAAAAGCAATAAAATATCAGTACCTGCTTTTTCATATTGCGATTATAATTTCCTGATAAGGTACAGACCATCCCGGATGGTCAGAATTACTTTGTCAATATCGTCCCGGTTCCGGATAAACTCATTAAAATCACGGATACCAATTGCGCTTTTTCCTTTCACCGGTTCTTCCAGCACCTGGCCATGGAAGAAAATATTATCAGCTAAAATAAAGCCGTTTTTCCGAAGCCTGGGCAAAACGAGGTTAAAATATGATGTATATGCCGGTTTATCCGCATCAATAAAAACCAGGTCCCATGTTTCGGCTAGTGTGGGGATTATTTCCAAAGCATTGCCTGTATGTGATTTTATTTTACCGGCATAGGCTGAACGGTCGAAAAACTCTCTTGCTTTCTGAGCATCTTCTTCCCTGAGCTCAATGGTATGCAGCAGCCCGTCATCATCCAGTCCCCGGGCAAGACAAAGGGCACTATAACCCGTGAATGTGCCGATTTCGAGAATTCTCCGGGGTCTGATCATACAGCTAATCATCTCCAGCACTTTTCCCTGCAGGTGCCCGCTCAGCATCACATATTCTTTATGATGCTGCAGGGTGTAGTCGTTCACCTCTTTGAGCAAGGGATCCTCCGGGGAAGAATATTTTTCAGCATACTGCTGAACTAAGGAATGAATGAGTTCCAATGCAAGACCTTTGCTGCAAAGATAAACCTACGCAGGCTGTACCTCCAATGTTTCATTTTTTGATTTCCGGGATATCAGCCACAAACCTGCATAAGTGAAAATGCCATTGATCAGAATAAGTTCATTGCCGATCCTGTATCCATTGAAAATACTGTCAGATATATTTTGCAATCCCAACGTAACATGAAGTTTGGCTTCATACCAGGCAGGGTTGCTGAGCATGTCCACCGCTAATGCCAGCAACGGAGCGATGATACAAATGGTCCATATCAGTTTTTCATTGAGCTTCCGTTTGGTGAGAATGCCAAAGGCAAATAGTCCTAATAACGGACCATAGGTGATTCCGGCAAATTTCAGGATGAAATCAATGATGAGTTTATCGTTGATCCATTTGAAGAGCAGCACCATCAGGAAAAAGACAAGGGCAAATGTGAAATGCACTTTCAGCCGGGTTCTTTTTTTCTCCTTTTCACTGGCTGTTGATTTTTTGATACCCAGAATATCAATGCAAAAACAGGAAGTAAGTGATGTAATGGCTCCGTCCACACTGGGGAAAAGCGCTGATATCAATGCTATGATAAATATGATACCGATTGTTCCGCTGAAGGCATCGCTTAGTGCAATTGTTGGGAACAGGTCATCCGGGGGAACAGTAATGCCATTTGCTCCTGCATACAGGTACAGCACACCACCCAGCACCAGGAACAGGAAATTGACGATCATCAGCACAGCCGTGAAAGTCATCATATTCTTCTGCGAGTCTTTCAGGTTTTTTACACTGATATTCTTTTGCATCATCTCCTGGTCAAGCCCGGTCATGGCAATGGCGATGAACATACCTCCTACAATATGTTTTAATGCAAATGAGCCGGCATTCACATCCCAGTTGAATATCTGTGTATAGCCTTTGTCGGCCATCATGGACATGGCCCCGCCAAAATCAGTGCCCAACACTTTTATGATAACAATGATACAGGCAACCAGTCCCACCAGCATGCCCGTGGTTTGCAGGGTGTCGGTATAGATAATCGTTTTCACCCCTCCTTCAAATGTATAGAGCAGGATCAGTACCAGGATTACAAGGGCTGTGGCTTCAAAAGGAATACCCAGCTTGTTAAAAATAAATATCTGCAATACACTGATGACAAGGTATAACCTGGCTGTGGCGCCAACTGTTCTTGACAGAATAAAAAAGAAAGCCCCTGCTTTATGTGCATTGATGCCAAATCTTTTTTCAAGGTAAGTGTAGATGCTGGTCAGGTTCATCCGGTAATACAGGGGCAGCAACACAAAAGCAATCACAATATAACCGAGCAGGTAGCCCAGCACTACCTGGTAGTAAAAAAAATTACTGCTGCCAACACCACCGGGAACACTTACAAATGTGACTCCTGACAGTGATGTGCCGATCATGCCAAAGGCTACCAGCATCCAGTTGCTGCTCTTGTTGCCGATAAAAAATGATTCGTTGTTGGAGTTTCGGGAAGTGTACCAGGCAACGACCAGTAACAGGACAAAATATCCGATCACAAAGGAAAAAAGCAAAACAGGGCTCATACGGTTGATTTCATTTTAGCAGCAAATGTATCCGGGTAAAGAACAGATTCTTTGTTTGTAATGTGGACTAAACAATTTTGAAGATATATAAATTTCATATCCCTTTGCTGCAAATTTATAGGAATCATGTCCATTCGTTCGCTTGCTGTTTTTTGCGGGTCGCAGAAAGGTATAAATCCCTTGTTTGAGGAACATGCTGCCCGGTTGGGAAAATTACTGGCTCAAAAAGCTGTTACACTTATTTATGGCGGCGGCAATGTAGGACTGATGGGAACAGTGGCCAATGCGGCGATAGCAGCGCAGGGAAAAGTGATAGGCATCATTCCCCGGGTGCTGGTGGAATGGGAAAGAGAGCATAAAGGAGTGACGCAACTGATCGTGACAGAAGACATGCACAGCCGTAAGAAGATGATCTATGAAATGTGCGATGCCGCTATAGCCTTGCCCGGTGGTTTTGGAACGTTGGATGAATTGTTTGAAATGCTCACCTGGAACCAGCTTTCCATACATGACAAAAGAATTTTTGTGCTCAATTCGGCAGGGTTTTATGATCACCTTGTTCTGCATTTGCAAAAAATGCAAGAGGAAAAATTCCTGTATGATAAGATCAGCGACAGGGTGGTGGTGATCAATGAGCCGGCACAACTGCTGCCCTGGCTATAGTCAGAGGCGGGGTTTCCAGGGAATTTCAGCGCTATTGAGATGAAAAGCAGTGAACCGAGCCAGCACAAATAGATAATCACTGAGACGGTTGAGGTATTTCAGTATTACCTGTTCCACTTCCAGGCTTTCCAGTTCTAACCGCACTGCACATCTTTCGGTCCTGCGGCATACACAGCGGGCAATATGCAAATGAGAAACGGTGACATGCCCACCCGGAAGAATAAAACTTTTCATTGGAGGGATAGTTTCATTCATCTTATCAATTTCTTTTTCCAGCAACAACACATCTGCTTCTTTCAGATCGGGTATCCGCATTTTGGGCTCCTTGATGGGGTCACAGGCAAGCGATGATCCTATGGTGAAAAGCCTGTCCTGCACTTCCTGCAGCAGGTTACGGGTATTTTCATCGGGCAGCAGGTCACGGCAAAGACCGATATAGGAGTTCAGTTCGTCCACGGTTCCATACGCTTCAATACGCAAATGTGATTTGGGCACCTTGGTGCCGCCTATAAGAGAAGTTGTGCCTTTATCTCCTGTTTTTGTATAGATTTTTGATGCCATGCCTTCCTGTTGGTTCTGTTCAAACAAATTTCAGTAAAGAAAAGTTGTGCGGGAGGACATGTGATGTAAAGTTTTGCACAATCAGTGATGAGCATACTTGCCCACGTTTTCATTCTTTTTATCTGTCTCTATTACGCCATCCCTTAACCTGACAATGCGGTGGGCATGGTTGGCAATATCTTCTTCATGGGTCACCAGCACTATGGTATTGCCATTAGCATGGATATTGTTGAATATCTCCATGATCTCGTATGATGTTTTTGTATCAAGATTACCGGTGGGTTCATCAGCAAGAATGATGGACGGATCATTGACCAGGGCCCTGGCAATGGCCACCCGCTGGCTTTGGCCGCCGCTTAGTTCATTGGGTTTATGATGACCACGATCAGCAAGTCCGACCATCTCCAGCACATGACGGGATTTTTCATTGCGTAGTTTTCGGCTCATCCCGGCATACACCAGCGGCAGCGCCACGTTTTCCTGTGCCGTTAGCCGTGGCAACAGGTTGAATTGCTGAAAAACAAAACCGATTTCCTTGTTGCGCACTTCCGCCAGTTCGTTATCATGCATTTTGCTTACATCATTACCGTTGAGCACATATTGACCTCCTGTGGGAGTGTCAAGACAACCTAGAATATTCATCAGGGTGCTCTTGCCGGAGCCCGAAGGTCCCATCAGGGCAACGTACTCGTTCTTAAAAATATCCATTGAAATGCCTTTCAGCACTTCCAGCTCATGGCGTCCCATGAAGTAACTCTTACGGATATTTTCAAGATGGATAATGCTGTTCATAATTTCTGACTGATGTGCTGGGAACCCGGCATTTATGTTTTGGGGGTTTTGATCACTTTCGGCACTTTGAAAAACTGGTCGTCGTGCAACGGGGCATTTTGCAGGGCTGCTTCACGACTAATGGAACCTTTCACTTCATCTTCTCTCAGCACATTTACTTCATCACTCATATGCAGCAGCGGTTCCACTCCTTCCAGGTTCAATTCGTTCAGTTTTTCTACAAAACCGATCATTTGCTGCAGATCCATTTTAATGGCTGCTTTTTCCGCTTCACTGAACCTGAGCTTTGATAACCGGGCCAGTTTTTCCACCAGTGCATCATTCACTTCCATCCGGCAAATATAATTTATAGTTGGTAGTTTGTTTTGGGCTGTTTTCACCCACACAAAAAGCGGCCAGCCAAACCGCAATCAAAAAATATAAACGGTAAACTCTTTTTATCTTCGCCCCCTTATGGAAAAGAAGAAGGAGGCCATAACGACTACCAGGCCAATAGTAATGAGCGGCATCCGCCCCACGGGTTTTTTGCACCTGGGCAATTATTTTGGTGCGGTACAAAACTATGTGCGGTTGCAGGAAGAATATGAATGTTATTTCATGGTGGCCGATCTTCATTCCCTCACCACCCACCCTGATACCAAAGAATTAAAAACAAATGTACACCGGGTGCTGTCAGAAAATATTGCCTGTGGCCTTGACCCCGATAAAGCAGCCCTTTATTGTCAAAGCCATATTTATGAAACAGCAGAACTTTATCTCTACCTGAATATGCTGGCCTATCTCGGTGAGTTGGAAAAGACAACCACATTTAAGGATAAGGCCCGTTTGCAACCTGATAATATCAATGCGGGATTGCTCACCTACCCTGTGTTGCAGACGGCTGATATCATTTTGCACAGGGCTTTATATGTTCCGGTGGGCAAAGACCAGGAACAACACCTGGAAATGGCCCGCAATTTTGTAAAACGTTTCAATCATCGTTATGGTGATGTTTTTCCTGAACCACAAGCGTTCAATTTTGGCGGTGAGCTGGTGAAAATACCGAGCCTTGACGGGGCAGGCAAAATGAGTAAAAGCGAGAACCAGTATGCTACCTTATATCTTTCTGATGATGATGAACTGATCCGCAAAAAAGTGATGAAGGCCAAAACAGACAGTGGCCCTGCTGCACCTCATTCACCCAAGCCTGATTATATTGAAAATATCTTCCAGTTGATGCGGCTGGTGAGCCGGCCGGATGTGATGGAGAAATATGAAGCAGACTATAACCATTGCAATATCCGGTATGGCGATATGAAAAAGCAACTGGCTGAGGATATGGTGCAGTTTATCAGCCCCATCCGGGAAAAAGCCGATGCCATCCGCAACAATGAAAAATACCTGAAAGAGGTGATGGAAAAAGGAGCAGAAAAGGCCCGTCGCAGCGCTGCAGCCACCATGAAGCTGGTGAGAGAAGCCATCGGGCTGAATTATTTTTCCACTTCCTGATAGCAAGCGGTACCAGAAAGTGCAAGTAAATTTTTTCCTTAGGTAGAAATCAATACTTTTATCGCCGCTTCATTATTTCTATAACAAAAATTCACCGCCATTTGGCGAACCCGGGGTATGGCAAAAGCAAAAAAACCTAAACACATCGCAGTGGCCGGCAATATCGGTGCCGGCAAAACAACACTGACGGAAATGTTGAGCAAGCATTACAAGTGGATCCCCAATTTTGAAGATGTGGATCATAATCCCTATCTCATGGATTTTTATGAGGATATGCCACGCTGGAGTTTTAACCTGCAGATTTTCTTTTTGAACAGCAGATTGCGCCAATTGGTGGAGATCCAGAAGGGAACAGAAACCGTGATCCAGGACAGGACCATTTATGAAGATGCTAACATATTTGCGCCTAACTTGCACGAGATGGGTTTGATGAGCAAGAGGGATTTTGATAATTACTTTCATTTTTTTCAGACACTCAAAACCCTGGTACAGCCACCCGATCTGCTGATCTACCTGAACGCATCAGTGCCCACCCTGGTAGGACAGATACAAAAGAGAGGAAGAGAATATGAAGAGAACATCAGGCTGGATTACCTGAAACGGCTGAATGAATTTTATAACAAATGGATAGGGGAATATAAAGAAGGAAAACTGCTGGTGATTGATGTAGATAAGAACAAGTTTGCAGAAAAGGAAGAGGATTTTGGCGAGATCATCCGCAAGGTGGATGCAGAACTATACGGTTTGTTTTGATGAGCCGCATTTGATAACCTTAAAACCGGGTCAGATGAAAACATTATTCCTGCTGTTTGCCATGGCACTTTGTTTGGGTTTGCAGGCCCAGAAAACGCTTAAAGATGCACTATACGGTGGCCGGCTGAAAAACGATTCAGGTTCGGTAGTGAAGAAGACAGACGACCTGGCATCGAAAATTGATACCAGCCTGAAAAAAACCCTCGAAATAAAAGCAAAGGACTCGGCTGCGAAAGCTGTGGTGATCGCCGATTCCCTGAAGCAGGAAAAGATCAAAGAAAATGTAGTAGAAGCTTCCAAAGAGATCAGCAAAGACAATAACACGCTGTGGAAAGAATTCATGGATAAACTTTCTGATGAAATAAAAACTGAAGTGCTCACTTCAAAAAAGATCAAAAAAGGCACTTACTCCATATTGGTAGATTATGAAATTGGTATTGACGGGCAGGTAGGGGTGAACCTGGTCTCAGCCAGTCCTGCCAGTTCTTTTCTCGAAGGGCAGATCAAGGAAAGGATCATTCAAGGCGCCCCCAAACTCACCCCTGCGCTGATGAGCAATGGTAAACCGAGGGTTTCCATGAAAAAGCAGATGCTGACTTTTGCGAAAGAAGGAGATTGAGGATAGCAGTTGAACTTTATCTTTTGCTTTATCAATACCCGCCGTAAGCTTTAAATTCAAGCAACAGCCCGGCAATCTTTTTCAACCACTCTTCCTGTTTATCTTTGATGATGCTGTGGTTGGTTTCAGCATCATATTGGTTTTGCATCTTTTCTTTTTCCAGCATCACCTTATCATAAATCTTTTTCAGGTCTTGCTGGTAGCTGCGGGCATTGAATACATACTGCGACATTTCTTTGTTCAGCTTGCGGGCAAATATTTCTGCAATATCAAAATGCCCCTGTTCATGCGCCAGGATATAATCCGTTTTGTGCAAACCCCATGATCTGGTTTGGGAAAAACTACAGGTGATCTTATAACTGAAGCTATTATTCTTCATACTGTACTCAATGCCTATGTAGGTGGCGGTGGAGGCAGCTGCATCAGCATTAGGATCGGGTTTGCCTTTATAATCTGCCCAGGTGAGTTTGCGGTTTTCCTCCCAGGGTATCTGATCATTGCTGCTTGTTTGCGCAAAAAGACATACAGGCCATAAAAGAAAAAGCAGGTGCAAAAATTTCATACAGGTATACTTGTAGTTCAACAACGTAAGGTCGGAATAAAAATTTTACGGGTTGCCTGCAAGGGGGTTAAAGAAAAATAAAAAACCCGTTCCGACAGGGCGGAACGGGCAGAAAACCGTCCAAAATCAAATGATATTTTTCAAGGTTGGCAAATTTTATAATTAACTATGCCTTCGGCGCTGCTGCCAATATTTCTGCGGAAACTCCGTCAGCATATTTTTCAAAATTGCGAACAAACAGCCCGGCGAGGTATTTTGCTTTTTCATCGTAGGCTGCTTTGTCTTCCCAGGTGTTGCGGGGATTCAGTAATTCATCCGGCACACCAGGACAGGTGGTAGGAATTGCCATCCCAAAAACAGGATGTATTTCAAACTCTGCACTCTCCAGTTTTCCTTCCAATGCGGCTGTGATCATAGCCCTGGTGAATTTCAGTTTCATTCGGTTGCCGGTGCCATAAGGTCCGCCGGTCCAGCCGGTATTGATCATCCACACATTTACTTTGTGCTGCTGCATTTTTTCACCCAGCATTTTAGCATATTGTCCGGGATGCAAGGGCAGGAAAGGAGCACCAAAACAGGCACTGAAAGTTGACTTTGGTTCGGTTACTCCTAATTCGGTGCCAGCCACTTTTGCCGTATAACCCGAAATAAACTGATACATTGCCTGGCCCGGCGTCAGTTTTGAAATGGGAGGAAATACTCCAAAGGCATCGCAGGTAAGAAAGAAAATATTTTTGGGTAAAGCACCTACCGAAGGTTCCATGGCATTGCTGATGAAATGCAACGGGTAAGAAACTCTTGTATTTTCTGTTATGGATGCATCATCAAAGTTGATCTTATTGGTGCCGGGGAAAAAGCTGACATTCTCCACTAAAGCACCGGGTCGGATGGCGTTGAAAATTTCAGGTTCTTTTTCTTCTGTCAGGTTAATGGTCTTGGCGTAACAACCCCCTTCAAAATTGAAGATATTATCATTGGTCCATGCATGTTCATCATCGCCGATCAGTTTGCGGTTGGGATCGGCACTTAGCGTGGTTTTACCGGTGCCGCTTAATCCAAAGAATACAGCTGTATCACCATCTTTTCCCATATTGGCGCTGCAATGCATACTCAGCACATTCTTTTCATGTGGCAGGATATAATTGAGGATGGTGAATATACCTTTTTTGATTTCTCCGGTATAGCCGGTTCCGGCAATCAATATCATTTTGTGTTTGAATGAAACAACAGCAGCATTTGGCTGGCGGGTGCCGCATTCTTTTGGATCGAGTTTCAAACCGGGTGCTGAGATCACATGCCAGTCTGGTTGAAATTTTTCCAGTTCATCTTCTGTTGGCCGCAGAAACATGTTATAAGCAAACAGGTTATTCCATGGCTTTTCGTTCACCACCCTGATATTTAACCGGTAGCGGGGATCAGCACAGGCATAACAATCTCTGACCCACAATTCTGGCAATTCGTTCAGGTAATCAGTAATCCTATTAAATATGTTGTCAAAAAAGATTGGCTCGATAGGGATGTTGAATTCATTCCAATGAATACTGCCGCCAGTGATCTCATCCTTCACAATGAATTTGTCTTTGGGAGACCGGCCTGTAAATTCGCCGGTTTTGATCACCAATGCGCCGGTATCATTTAGTACACCCTCACCAATGCGAAGTGTATCCTGTATTAATTCTTCCGGGGACAACTGGTAATGAACGGATTCTGTGTTCTTAAGGCCGGATTTCAAAAGCTGTTCTTTGGAAATACCGAAAGTGGGAATCGACATAAAGGCAATCGTGTTTGTTTAGGCAGCAAAGTTAAGTCACAACAGCCTGTTTATACAAACGCATGTTAGCAAAACACATTGAAAAGCATCTATAATTTAAATAAATACCGGGTATACTGGCCATTCTTATTCATTGATAATTAATAATTTTCACAGTTAAGCGCCAAGTATTAAAAATTATTCAATTCTGTACAGTTTTTCCAATTTTGTCAACGCTGACCGGTGCCCAACTTATTTGTCCGTTATCTTTAGCCACTAAAATTCAGGTATGAAATATTTGCCCCTCAACCCGGAGATTTTTGTGAAAAACCGGGAACGTTTCGCTGCCCAAATGCAGAAAAATTCAATCGCCATTTTTGTAAGCAATGATGAAGTGCCAAGCAATGGTGATGCGATCTATCATTTCAAACAAAACAGCGATCTGTTCTGGCTCAGCGGCATCACACAGGAAGACAGCATGGTCATTCTTTTTCCGGATAATCCAGATCCAAAATACCGGGAAGTGCTGGTGCTGGTGCGCCCCAACGAGCTGAAGGAAAAATGGGATGGCAAAAGATTGCGGGTAAAAGAAGCACAGGATATCAGTGGAATTCAAACCATCGTATGGCTTGATTCGTTGGATGGGTTGCTGCAACCATGGATACATCTTGCTGATAACATCTATCTCGACAGCAATGAAAATGACCGCAAAGCCAGCCTGGTGAGGACAAGGGACTATCGCTTTATTGATGAAATGAAAGCCCGTTATCCTTTACACAATTATTTAAGGGCAGCAAAGATCATGAAAGCATTGCGGGGTATTAAAACAGCCCTGGAGGTGGAGGTGATGCAAAAAGCAATTGATATTACCGATACCACATTCCGTCGTTTGCTTCAATTCATCAAACCCGGTGTGATGGAATACGAAATTGAAGCTGAGATCATTCATTCTTTCCTGTCGCAAAGGGCCACCGGGCAAGCCTATGGAAGCATTATTGCCAGTGGCGACAGGGCCCGGACTTTGCACTATGTTTCCAATAACCAGGAATGCAAAGACGGCGAACTGATATTAATGGATTTTGGTGCAGAATATGGTGGTTATTGCGCTGATCTGACAAGAACTGTTCCGGTGAACGGCAAATTCACCCGCAGGCAAAAAACTGTTTACAATGCCTGCCTGCATTTGCATGATTATGCAAAAAGCATATTGAAGCCCGGCATCAGTATTGTTGACTATACAGAAAAAGTAGGAGAAGAAGCGACACAGCAATTCTTAAAAATAGGGTTGTTAAGAAAGTCAGATGTAAAAAATGAAGACCCGGAAAACAGGGCCTACCGGAAGTATTTGTATCATGGCATCTCTCATCATCTCGGGGTGGATGTGCATGACCTGGGCACAAAAACAGAGCCCATAAGGGCAGGGATGGTCTTCACAGTGGAGCCGGGAATTTATATTGAAGAAGAACAAATGGGCATCCGCATTGAGAATAATCTTTGGATTACCCGGAATGGGAACAAAGACCTGATGAAGAATATTCCTATTACGGTGGAAGAAATAGAAGCCCTCATGAAAAAATAAATTTATCTTTTCCGCATGAAGCAAATACCGAACCTGTTTACATTATTGAATTTGTTTTTTGGTTGTATAGCCGTTGTCTTCATTTTACAAAACGGTATTACGATAATTACCGATACAAGCGGAACCCAGTTGCTCATTTTGCCAGAGAAAATATGGATGGCATCTCTTTTCATCGGGCTGGCCGCTGTGGTTGATTTTCTTGATGGTTTTGCAGCCAGGTTATTCAAAACCACTTCAGATATGGGAAAGCAACTTGATTCCCTTGCCGATGTCGTGAGTTTTGGGGTTGCGCCGGGTATGATTCTTTTCCAGTTTCTCCGGCTGAGTGTGGCCCGCCAGGAAGATGGCCTTGATGCCTCTATTATTTGGCTGGTTCCGGCTTTTGTGCTTCCCTGCGCAGCAGCATGGCGCCTGGCCAAATTTAATATTGACACAAAACAGGAATATGGTTTTAGAGGAGTGCCCACACCGGCAGTTGGATTACTCGTTGCTTCGTTTCCGCTTATTTACTGGCATGTGCAGGAAGAATGGGTGGCCAGCATCCTTTTGGGGCAATGGATATTGTACGGGATCATTGCAGCACTTTCTTTTCTCATGGTATCTGACTGGCCGATGCTGAGTTTTAAGTTCAGGGATTTCAGTGTTAAAAATAATTTACCCAAATACCTGTTGTTATTTATTGGCATTGCCGCCCTGTTTCTTTTGAAATGGCTGGCCGTTCCTGTCATTTTCATCGCCTATGTTTTGGTATCTTTGCTTTTCAAAAACAAAACCGCATGACCTATACAGTTCAGATAAAAGTGATGCCGCTGAAAGAATTACTCGATCCGCAGGGAAAAGCGGTGATGGGAGGCTTGCAAAACCTCGGTCTCGATGGCGTGGAAGATGTTCGTGTAGGCAAGAATATTACCCTGCAGGTAAATGCAGACTCACCTGATAAAGCCAAACAGATTGCAGAAGAAGCCAGCAAGAAATTATTGGCCAATCCTGTGATGGAATACTTTGAAGTGAGTGTTAATTAGCAATGTGACAATTTGATAATTTGACAATTGAGCCTGGCGGCAGGTGTAATTTTCAAATTGACACATTTTCAAATTTTCAAATTGATGCTTTACCTCGTTCCCACTCCCATTGGTAATCTTAAGGACATCACACTCCGTGCCCTGGAGGTGCTCAAAGAGGTAGATCTTATTCTTGCAGAAGACACCCGGAATACATCACACCTGCTGAATCATTACCGGATTACCAAACCACTTTCTCCTTATCATCAGCACAACGAACATAAAGTGCTGCAGCACCTGGTGAACCAGCTTCTCGAAGGAAAGAAAATTGCTGTTGTAACCGATGCAGGTACACCCGGCATTTCCGATCCTGCTTTTTTACTGGTAAGAGAGTGTATCAAAGTGGGGATACCTGTAGAGTGTTTGCCCGGCGCCACTGCTTTTGTTCCAGCACTTGTCAACAGCGGTATTCCCTGCAACCGTTTTTGCTTTGAAGGTTTTTTACCCCTTAAAAAAGGAAGGCAAACGCTGCTGAAACAACTGGCCTCCGAAGAAAGGTCCATGATCTTTTATGAATCACCTGTTCGGTTGCTGAAAACACTTGAAGAATTCATCACTTATTTTGGGGAAGAAAGACAGTGCTCTGTCAGCCGGGAACTCACTAAAATGTATGAAGAGAACAAAAGAGGGACGCTTAAAGAAGTATATGATTATTTCAAAGAAAAAACGGTGAAAGGCGAGATCGTTATTGTGCTGGCGGGCAAAAAATAGTACTTCATCTAGTACCATTCCACAATTTGTTCAATTGTCTTCCTTTTTAAATCAGGCACCCAGCACTCTGCAGCGGGATAACCGACAGGTATCAATAAGTATGGCTTTTCATTTGCAGGCCGGTTTAAAACTTCTGCCAGAAAATTCATAGGCGAAGGTGTATGGGTTAATGCTGCAAGCCCGGCATGATGGATAGCTGCCAGCAGCAAACCACAAGCAATTCCGCAACTTTCCGTCACATAATAATTCTGATGTTTATGACCGCCCGGGTCCACTTCATAACTTCGTTTAAAGACAACGATCAGGTAAGGAGCAGTTTCCAGGAATTCTTTGCGCCAGTCTGTTTGAAGCGGTCGCAAATCATTGAGCCATTCCTCCGTCATTCTTCCGTTATAGCTTTCATATTCTTCTTTTTCTGCTTCGGTACGTATTAGTTTTTTTATGGTGGGGTTGCTGACAACACAAAACGTCCAGGGTTGCTTGTGAGCACCGCTTGGTGCAGTGGAGGCAGTTAATACTATGTGTTGAATTACTTCAGCCGGAACCGGCCTGTCGGAAAAATCCCTGACTGATCTTCTTTTATCTGCCCATTCATAAAATTCAAGGCTTCTGCGGGTCATTTCTGCAACATCATACGTTTCTTTGCTGTATTGGACAAAAGAGTAGCCATCTATTAATTTAGCTTTTTGCATAACAACCTATTTCACGAAATTTACGACTTTGGTTGATTAAACAATTTTTTACTCCATGAAGAAAATTACCAGCTTGCTTATTGCACAGATTTGTTTTTTCAGTCTCTTTGCCCAGCCCGACCGCTGGCAGCAAAAAGTGAAGTATGTGATGGATATTGATATGAATGTGCAGACCAACCGGTTTACCGGCAAGCAAAAATTGGAATACTGGAATAATTCCCCCGACACACTCACAAGGGTGTTTTACCACCTTTATTTTAATGCCTTTCAGCCCGGCAGCATGATGGATGCAAGAAGCCGCCGGCAAGGAACTGTCGTATTGCGAAATGACCGTAATGGCAATCCAGTAGTGGATTGGGACCAGCGGGTAAGAGACCGCATCGCCAACCTGAAGCCCGATGAGATCGGCTACCAGAAAATACTTTCATTGAAGATGAATGGTGTGGCGCAGGTATATAAAGTGGATGAAACCATCCTGGAAGTAAAACTCAGCAAACCCATTTTACCCAAAACAAAAGTGGTGTTTGATATGGAGTTTGAAGCACAGGTGCCATTGCAGATCCGCCGCAGTGGCAGAGATAATCCCAACACAAAGGTCCGCTATTCCATGAGCCAGTGGTATCCGAAAATCTGCCAGTATGATTATGAAGGCTGGCATCCCACACCGTATGTAGGGCGGGAGTTTTATGGAGTGTGGGGCGATTTTGAAGTGAAGATCAGTATTGACAAAAATTATATTATCGGGGGCACCGGCTATTTGCAGAATGCCAACCAGATTGGATATGGGTATGAAGAAGCAGGAGCGAAGGTGAACCGCCCGGCAACGGAAAAGCTTACCTGGCATTTTATAGCGCCGAATGTGCATGATTTTATGTGGGCCGCCGACCCGGAGTATCGTCATCTGACCAGGAAAGTGAAAAAAGATCTCACCCTGCACCTGCTGTATAAATCAGAAACCCCTGATCCACGATGGGAGAAGATACTGGATGATGCAGAAAAAGCGCTGCCTTTTATTGAAAAAACATTCGGGCCTTATTCATACAAACAATACACGTTCATACATGGTGGCGATGGCGGCATGGAGTATGCGATGGCAACCCTGCTGGCAGGCCCCGGTGCCTGGCTGCACGAATGGTTGCACAACTGGTATCACGGGGTGCTGGCTACCAATGAATCGCTGTATGCGTGGATGGATGAAGGATTTACCAGCTATGCAGAAGACCGTGTAATGGCTTTTTTGAACAATGAAACGAACAGCTTTCAGCAATATGGAAATTACAATGGTTACTATTCTCTTGCTAAAAGCAGTAAAGAAGAACCGTTAAGCACTCATGCCGATCATTTTAATACGAATTATGCTTATGGAGCTGCAGCTTATTCAAAGGGTGCAGTTTTTATGGAGCAGTTGGGTTATATTGTCGGGGCACAGGTGAGGGACAAAATATTATTGGAATATTTCAACCAGTGGAAATTCAAACATCCGAATGTGCATGATTTTATACGGCTGGCAGAAAAAGTAAGCGATATGAAACTGGACTGGTATAAAGAATACTGGGTCTATTCCACCAAAACCATTGATTATGCCATTGACAGTTTGTGGGAGGAAGGAGGAAAAACAAAACTTCGCTTAAGCCGCCAGGGACTGATGCCCATGCCCGTTGACCTCCAGTTGACTTTTAAAGATGGGTCAAAAGAAACACATTATATCCCGCTGAACCTGATGTATGGCGCCAAACCTGCAGAGGATACTATAGCAAGGAAACTGTATGACGCCTGGAAATGGACACACCCGACCTATATCATTGACACTGACAGGAGGCTCACCGATGTGGTAGTGGCCGAAATAGATCCTTCGCAGCGCATGGCCGACCTGGAAAGAAGAAATAACAAACTGGAATTACGCTGGTAAACAGGAAATGGCTATAAACAAGAAAACCATCAGCAACAGCAGATGGTTTTTTGTTTTGATTTAGGCCCCTCATTTAATTCAACTGCTTATCATGGGAGCGAACTAAGGTAATGGTTAAACGGTATTAATGCACTCAGGTGTTGTTTAGTCCTAAAGCCGTAACGAAGGTAACAGGGTAAAATATCACAGCCTATACCACTTTTGTGGTATATTTTGGGTTTGCGGTTTTAAAAATGCTGAAATTCAGACGTTAGCGTCCAAAATATTTGTTGACGGCTTCTACCCGGTTGCTCACATGCAGTTTTTCATATACATGATAAACATGTTTGCGGATGGTGTCATGTGCCAGGTTCAGTGCTGCGGCGATCTCTTTATACATCATTCCTTTGGAAAGAAGTTCCAGTATTTCTTTTTCTCTTTTGGTGAGTGTTTCCAGTTCGCTGTCTCCATGGGCCGGCGGTTTGTTGACAAATGCAGCCACCACTTTCCGGGCAATCTGGCTGCTCATGGGGGCGCCACCTTCATACAGGTCGCGGATGGCTTCCAGCATACGGGTGGGAGCAGTTTTTTTCAATATATAGCCGCTGGCACCGGCGCTTAAGGCTTCAAATATTTTTTCATCCTCTTCATACACCGTGCACATCATGAAGTTGGTGGCAGGCACACGGGGTTTCAGGGTTCTTACACAGTCAATACCGCTTTCTTCACTGGCCAAATTAATGTCCATCAACACCACATCAGGCTTTAGCAAAGGGATTTGCCGGATGGCATCATCGGCATTGGCAATGGTGCCCACACATCTATAACCTTCAGACATGCTGATGATCTCTTCCAGTGCATTTCTCAGCTCCCGGTTGTCGTCCACAATGCAGACAGAAATAGTCTTCATCCGGCAAAGTTGGGGTTTCCTGCAAAAAGCAGCAATACCACTTAGTGGTATTTTTATCAGCGGGGAACATAAAGGATATATTTCTCCTTGAAGTATTCCTCTTTGAACAAATCGTTTATTTCCATCATGCGGGGTTTCACCCCGCTTTCCTGTATCTCTTTGGCCAGGTCACCGCCTTTCAGGCAAATAAGACCCGGCTGAAATGCTTCTGGGGTGAGAGGTTTTGTTTTTAGTAAAGGCTTGCTCCAGCGCCACAGGTCTTGCAGCGGGGCAACGGCTCTTGAAACCACATAGTCAAATTTCCGGTTTTTGATGTCCTCAATCCGGCAATGCTGTGTGCTGATGTTTTTAATGGCTGCCCCTTCGGCCACGGCTTCCACCACTTTCAGTTTTTTGGCAATACTATCAACAAGATGAAATTTTACCTGGGGGAAAAAAATTGCTAAGGGTACTCCGGGAAAACCTCCGCCGGTGCCCAGGTCCACTACTTCGGCATCATCGGGAAATGTAAATACTGCAGCGATGCTCAGCGAATGCAGTACGTGTTTTTCATACAAACCATCAATATCTTTCCGGGAAATGACATTTATCTTTTCGTTCCATTCTCTATACAGCCCTTCCAGCTTTTGCAGTTGGATGAGTTGTTCAGGTGTAAAGTCAGTAAAGTATTTTAAAACAACATTCATCATTGAATTATCAGGTACTCCCCTTTAGAGTCAGGGGGTTAATTCCAGTTTGCTCTTGGTTTTCGCCATAAAGCCGGGGCAAAGATGATATAATAGAGGAACATCCACACATCTAAAAAAAGGAACCAGGGCCAGAGATCTTTTTCTCCCATTTTTTTCATGGCTTTATACCAGATAAACCCTTGCAGCAGGAAGCGGAAACCGAAAAGAACAAGTGCATGCCGCCAGTCATAAAAAACAGCCACGGCAGCCACCATAGGGTAAAAAAGGAACTGGGTGATAAAATAAAGACCTAACAGCAACTTATGCTTCGGCTTATAAAACTTTGCCGTGCTGTAATGTCTGGTTTTTTGCCGCAGCCAGCTTTTCCAGGTTGTTTTGGGAATGGAACGGGTGATCGCATCCGGGTCAATCACCACAGCAGTATTATGCCTTGTGGCCACCTTATTGATAAAAAGATCATCATCGCCGCCGGGAATATGATTGATAGAAGAAAAGCCTTTGTTGTTCAGGAATAGGTTTTTTTTGTACGATAAGTTGCGCCCAACACCCATATATGGCATTCCGGCCAGTGCATAAGAAAGATATTGAAGCGCTGTATGAAAGGTTTCAAAACGGATGAGCTTATTCAACAGCCCCTTTCGTTTGTGATAGGCGCCATAACCCAACACAATTTCAATATTCTTGTCAAACCCATCCTGCATTTTTTCAATCCAGTATTCGCTGGCGGGCACACAGTCGGCATCGGTGAGCAACAGCACTTCATGTTTCGCTTCACGAATGCCGATAGATAAAGGATATTTTTTCCCTGAAATCAGTTTAGCTTCCTGTGTCAGCTCCACCACATTCAGCGAACGGAATGTTTTTTTCAATTCCTGAAGAATATATTTGGAGTCATCAACAGAGTTATCATTCACCACCACCACTTCATAAGTGCTGGGATAGCTTTGCACCAGCACTCCCGGCAGGTTTCGGGCCAGTTTTTCATCTTCATCTCTTGCACAAATGATAACAGAAACAGGATGCTGCTGTGATTGTTGTTTCTTCCTGGGTTTAAAAAAAGCAACACGGCTGAAAAACCAGGCATAATAAAAAACCTGTATGGCCGTGAGGGCGGCCAGCGCATACAATAAGATCTCTTCCCAATGAATCGGTGGCATAGCGGCGAAGGTAATCAGCCCTGCGGATTAGAAAGAGGGGTATATTTCACAGTTGTGGAAAAACAAAAAAATAAAGCATAGGCATGCAATGGCTGCCCGGCAATTAATAGTAATAAGCAACCAGCTTTTAACTATAAAGTGTAGAAGCTGTGTTTCTTCAGAGTATTAAAATATCAGGCGCAAAGTTCCACCTTAAACGCCAGGCTGAAATAGGAAAAATAATGTCCCTTTTGATTATTACTATCAGCATTCCACTCATGCCCGAAACTAAAAGGCTTCTTTGTTCCTGCAGCAGCTTCACCAATAGCCACCAAAGCATTATTAGTATGCAGCCTGAAGCCATAATGCTTTCCCTGCTGCAAAGAAATGGAAGGCAGCGCAAAACTTAGCCAGCGGTTACAGTCATTCTTCCCAATAGCTACCACTGCTTCTCCCAAAGCAGGGCCCCACAGCCTGGATGCAGCATCAAATTCATGAAAGGTCAGTGTTAGTTCACCGGGGTATTGCACGGCGGCTGAGAAGACCTGGATATTATCCAGCAGGCCATTTGACGGGCAGGTGAATGTTTGACCACCAAAATGATCGGTAGGATCGGTGTGAAGGTGGCCGATCCATAAAGTGGTGTTGTTTTCGGCCTGTGTGATAACAGGACGGGGGTGGCTGCTGTGCATAGCAGATTTCATGTCAATATTTTTTTAAGTGATCAATGCAGCAGCTTTGGCATGTGCAAGAACTATAACAATAACTGGCGCCACCAGTACTTTATTGTGCTGCCCGCACAATTGTTAGTGACCGGTAAAAAATTATGCACGACTGTGCGGATTTTTCCGTGTCAAACCCGCCATTTTCAGTTAAATTGTAGCAGGCTTTGGGGAGAAAAGATAATGTGGATAACCCTATTGGCAGGGGTGAAAAAATAGTGCAGAAAGAAAAATTTTTTTTCAAACCGTTTTGCACTTTATTTCGCCTCATGGACTGCGGGAAACATTCCTTTAACCAAGAAATAATCTTTTCTTAAAATAAGTTTGGAATCACACCCTGGGGTCATTGGTCAGGAAAATGAATATTAACCTGTCTGCCGATGGCAGGCTTTTTATCGCTATAGCCGAACATGGATCTAACGAATATTAACAAGGAGAGGAAGCAAAGAAGAAAGTCGCAATTAGATCTCAGCACCATGGTGTATGGCAAAGTGCCGCCGCAGGCCAAAGACCTGGAAGAAGCAGTGCTGGGCGCCATCATGCTGGAAAAACCAGCTTTTGACAATGTGGTGGAAATATTAAAACCCGAATGTTTTTATGTTGATGCTCACCAGCGCATCTTCAGGTCCATGCAAAGCCTGGCCAATAAAAGCCAGCCCATTGATATTTTGACGGTGGCAGAAGAGTTGCGCAGCAAAGACGAACTGGAAATGGTGGGAGGGGCCTATTATGTAACCAAACTCACCAATGCTGTTGTTTCCTCTGCTAATATTGAAGCACATGCAAGAATCATTTTGCAAAAATTCATCCAGCGGGAACTGATCCGCATCAGCGGCGAGATCATCGGCGATGCATTTGAAGATACCACGGATGTGTTCGACCTGCTTGATGATGCCGAAAGCAAATTGTTTGAGATCACCAATAACCACCTGCGCAAAAATTTTGACACCATTGATTCTGTGCTGGTGAAAACCATACAGCGCATTGAAGACCTTCGTCATAAAAATGAAGATGTGACGGGTGTGCCCAGTGGTTTCAGTCATCTCGACCGCATCACGTATGGATGGCAGAATACAGATCTTATCATCCTGGCTGCAAGACCTGCCGTGGGTAAAACGGCATTTGCCCTTAACCTGGCCCGCAATGCTGCCATGCACCCTTCCAAACCCACACCGGTTGCACTGTTTTCGCTGGAGATGAGTGCCGGGCAGTTGGTGCAACGTATTCTGGCTGCAGAAAGTGAGATATGGCTTGAAAAGATAGCAAGAGGAAAGCTTGAAGAGCATGAGATGAAGCAGTTGTATGCAAAAGGAATTCAGAAACTGGCACAGGCTCCTTTGTTTATTGATGATACACCGGCCCTGAATATTTTTGAGCTGCGGGCAAAATGCCGCCGTTTAAAAAACAAGCATAATATTGGGATGATCATCATTGACTACCTGCAACTGATGAGTGGCACCGGTGAAAACCGTAACGCCAACAGGGAACAGGAGATCAGCAATATTTCCCGCAACCTGAAAGGCCTGGCCAAAGAATTGAATGTTCCCATCATTGCCCTGTCGCAGCTGAGCCGTGCTGTAGAACAGCGTGGCGCCAAGGAAGGCAGCCGTGTGCCACAATTGAGTGACCTGCGGGAATCAGGAGCCATCGAGCAGGATGCGGATATGGTCATGTTCCTTTACCGGCCAGAGTATTATGAAGTGACAACGAATGCTGAAGGAGAGAATATCAAAGGGCTCACAGAAGTGAAAATAGCCAAGCACCGGAATGGTATGCTGGATACAGTGAAATTAAAAGCGCTGCTGCATATTCAGAAATTCACCAATTGGGAAGAAGATCCTTACAGTGGCATTGGTCTTCCTGGTGGTGGCGGCTGGAAACCTGTTTCGGATGTGGACGGCGGCGGAGAAAAACTATATATTCAGACCGGCAGCCGCATGAATGATATTAATGAGGAAGATGAATCCTTCTGATCAAAAAGCGGATTAAATAATGATAGCTCCTTATTTTCGGGGAGCTTTTTTTATGACATGAACCTCCCTTTTTTCTATATCAGCGGATACAATGGTCAGCAGCAACTGACGCTGGATGAAGACAACAGCCGCCATGTGGTGCAGGTGCTGCGTATGAAAGAAGGAGA
>CAYPOD010000044.1:0-23551 GCA_964412375.1 uncultured Chitinophaga sp.
CTGAATGTTTACGTTCATAGTCATCACATTTTTTAACAGTGAAACAATAAAAAAAGAGCTTTTAAAAAGAACTGATATTGCTACATAGGCTTGTGTTTTGTATTGCTATGAAGTTACTGCATGAAGGGCATTATCCCAACAAATGTTTCGATAAAAATTATTGTGCAAAGCGGAAAAATCAGGCTCTGGGATGGGCTTTATTGTGTACAGTCTTCAGCTTCTCGATAGTATTATGCGTATAGACCTGCGTGGAGGCTAAACTGCTGTGTCCCAGCAGCTCTTTTACGGCATTAAGGTCTGCCCCGTTGTTCATCAGGTGGGTTGCAAAAGTGTGCCGCAGCACATGTGGGCTTTTTTTGTCAAGTGTGCTGACCTTGCCGAGGTATTTGTTAACCAGCAGGTAGGCATATTTTGGATAAAGTTTTCGGCCTTTTTCTGTAACCAGCACTGTTTCGGCCGGCTGCTCAAATTCTTTACGTTTTAATTGCAAGTAGTTGCGGATGCTGGCCACCATTTCCGGGCTTACCGGTATAACTCTTTCCTTATTTCCTTTACCCAGCACCTTTATCCGGGATCTTCCCAGGTCTAATTGATCTTCTCTAAGCCCGATCAGTTCACTGAGCCGCATACCGGTAGCATAGAAAAGTGTCAGCAGCATTTTAGCATTGAGGCTCTTCCAGTCTTCTGTGGCTTCGCTTATGACCTCCAGCAGCTCCTTAGTTTCCTGCTCTTTCACAAATACCGGAAGTCTTTTTCCAATTTTTGGGGTCACAATACTTCCCATTGGCGTGCTGCTAAGAACGCCGGTTTTCATATGGAACTTAAAGAATGACCGAAGGGTTGAAATTTTTCGGTTGATGGATTTGGCTGTCATCCCGTTTTCCCTGAGACCGGCCAGCCAGCTTCGGACCATGACCGGTGAAATGTCTTCTAAGCGGGTTGATCCGTACTGAAGCTCTATATAGTCAAAAAAATCCCTGAGATCAGACTGGTAAGACGTAATAGTGTGAACCGAATACCTTTTTTCAAATTTCAGGTAATCAAGAAAGGCTTCTACAGGGGATTGGGTTAACGACATAAAAAAAGATAGCTACAAAGCTATTAAACTTTGCAGCTATCTCCTATTATTCTGAATGGCGGAAAGGATTATCCTTCGATCTTTCCGCTGGCAATTTTCTGCTTATAGATTGCTTTCAGCACTTCGCCTCTGCGTTTTACAGAGGGCTTGGTGAAGCTCTGGCGTTCACGCAACTGAAGCAACACCTTTGATTTCTCAAATTTCTTCTTGTACTTCTTCAGCGCTTTGTCAATGTTTTCGCAATCTTTTGAGTCAATGATTAACATATAGATACCTCCTCCTGGTATTTTTTTACGGGTGGCAAAGATAGGCGGAAAATCTGAAAATAAGAACAGACGGAGGAATTGATTTATTTTGCCAAATATGTTTACCGGAATCATTGAAGCATTGGGTATTGTTAAAGCCGTCATTACCAGCGGCTCCAATAAAACGTTTTGGGTTGAATCGCCGCTTTCTGACCAGTTCAGGGTTGATCAAAGTGTGAGTCACAGCGGGGCTTGCCTCACCGTGGAAGAAGTACGGAACAGCATGCACCGGGTCACAGCAATTGAGGAGACACTGACGAAAACTACCATAGATAACTGGAGTGAAGGAACACTTGTAAATATCGAACGCTGCCTGGCGGTAAATGGCCGGCTGGATGGACATTTTGTGCAGGGGCATACTGATTGCACCGCTATCTGCACTGCTATTGCAGAAAAGAATGGAAGCTGGAACCTGGAATTTGAATTTCCAAAGAAATACGCCGAACTGGTTATCGAAAAAGGTTCTATTTCCATTAATGGCATCAGCCTGACGGTGTTTAATGTAAAAAAGAAAAGTTTTACGGTCGCTATCATACCCTACACCTATGAGCACACCAATATTCATACATTGAAGCCGGGAGATGCCGTCAATCTTGAATTTGATCTGCTTGGCAAGTATATATTGAGAAAGTTATCTTTGTCCAAAGGACACCGTGAGAAAGAAAAATAACTAATCCATTTCTTCCATTCATGACTGCCGACACCCCTCACAGGCCCCACTACCCTGCCCTTGATGGATTGCGGGGGGTTGCTATCCTGCTGGTAGTGTTCTATCACAATTTTGGATTCATCAGGCAAACATTTTTTGGCTGGCTGGGTGTTGACCTGTTTTTTGTGTTATCAGGATTTCTGATAACAGATATTTTATTGAATGCGCTGAATAAACCCGGTTTCCTTCGCAACTTTTATATGAGGAGGGTACTGCGCATCTTTCCTTTATATTATGCAAGCCTTGTCCTATTCCTTTTCATCATCCCTGCTTTCACTTCCCGTACGATAAACTGGGAATACTACCAGCAAAACCAGGTATACCTGTGGACTTACCTGCAAAACTGGTTGTATATTTTCAATGAACCGGGTTCTGCGCACATTCTGAATCATTATTGGTCGCTAGCTGTTGAGGAGCAGTTCTATATTTTCTGGCCTTTGATCATATTATGGCTGAAGAAACCTAAACGCCTGCTGATCTTCATCAGTTCTGTGTTGCTGCTGGTCATTTTGTTCAGGTTTGGATTATGGGTTTATAAGATCGAAAACCTCGCCTATTATAATCTCTATACGTTTACCCGTTTTGATGGCATTTGTATTGGATGTATCGTAGCGCTGCTGGTAAGAATGAATGTTGATTATATCAAAAAAAACATGACGGTTATTGTACTGGGTTTTACCGCTGTCAATTTCCTGTTCTATTTTATTAACAGTCTTTATTCCTTTTCTTTTCCTTTCCTGGCTCTTATGGGCTACAGCACTTTTGCTATGATGTTCGGTCTGCTGATCTATGAAGCGGTGACAAGAAACACACCTGTCATCAATTACATACTGGGATTTCGTTTTTTAAAATTTTTTGGCCGCATTTCCTATGGATTTTACATTTTTCACTGGCCCGTTTACCTGCTGATGAACAGCTACCTGCTTTCCTTTGCAAAAAATTACCTGGCAGATTTTACCGCCCGGTTTAGCGTTTCATTATTAGCCACAGTAATGGCAGTTGGGATCAGTTGGTTGAGCTATCACTATTTTGAAAGCTATTTTCTGAAATTAAAATCCCGGTATGCCTGATATTTTACTTACACTTCATAATAAAAGGCCGGGTTTGTATCTTTAACCGTCATGCAAAGCCGTATTGTTATATTATGCCCGCTTTTCAATGATTCAGCCTCATTCAACCAATTGCTGGCTGAATTAAAGAAAACATTTGAACATCTCACAACCTTTGATTTCAGGGTGCTGGTTGTTAATGATGGTTCTACCGAATCTCTCTCTATAGAAAAAACGGAAGGATTCACGGTGCAGGTGTTGCCGCTTTACCGGAATATCGGGCATCAAAAAGCCCTGGCGATCGGGCTGGCTTACATCAAGGATAATTATTCATGTGATAAAGTACTCATCCTGGATGCTGATGGTGAAGACCGCCCGGAAGATGCACTCAACCTGTTGCTCACATCTGAGAAGAAACCCGACCAGGTGATATTTGCCTACCGGCAATCCAGGCAGGAGAGTTCTGGCTTCCGTTTTTTTTATGGTTTATACAAACTGAGTTTCAGGATTCTCACCGGCAAAAAAATCTCTTTTGGGAACTTTATGGTGATGCCCAAATCTATTCTTGACAAGATTGTTTTTTACAGTGAAATCTGGAATCATCTTGCCGGCGGCATCCTGAAATCGGGCTTGCCCTGGTCATCTGTACATACCCATCGGGGCAAAAGATATGCAGGCAGGTCAAAAATGAATTTTTCCCGGTTGCTGATGCATGGCCTCGGTGCCTTTGCAGTTTTCATGGAGGTAATTGCCAGCAGGCTGATGATCTTTTCTTTCTTGCTGATTGGTTTTTCTTTGCTGGTAATCTTACTGCTCACCGGCATTAAAATTTTCACTGACCGTGCTATTCCCGGTTGGACCTCCACCCTTATGTCTTCCATGCTGATCGTGTTGTTGCAAAGTTTTCTTTTATCATTGGTGACACTCTTCCTGTATTTTTCATCAGAATCACAACGAAAATTTGTTCCGGCGCTGCATTATAAAGATTTTACAGGCCCGGTTGAAACAATCGGCCAATGAGCAATGAACAAACATACCCGGGACAAGAACTTGCTCTTTTTGAAAAAGCCATCAACTGGAAGAACTATTTTGCCCGTTTCATTTCACCGTTGCTGAAAGGCAGGGTGCTGGAAACAGGTGCCGGTATAGGCGGCACCACGCAGTTATTGAATAACAATACCGCATCAGAATGGGTGATGCTTGAACCGGATACTTCGATGCATCAACTCCTCCGGGAAAAGATAAATGGTGGTTTATTACCACACAATTGCCGGCTGAAAGAAGGGACTGTGACTGAACTAAGGGATGACGACCTGTATGACTGCATCATTTATATTGATGTGCTGGAACATATTCCCGGCGATGCCCGTGAAATGGAAATGGCTTCTCTGCACCTGAAACCCGGCGGTCATCTTATCATCCTTTCGCCGGCTTTTAATGTTCTAATGAGCCCGTTTGATAAAACAATCGGGCATTACCGCCGCTATACAAAAAAATCCTTATCCCGTTTGCAACCTGCTTCACTCAGCACCGAAAAGCTGGTCTATCTTGATTCGGCAGGTTTTTTTGCATCCCTGGCTAACAAATTGTTCTTAAAACAATCTTATCCCACTGCCAAACAAGTGCTGTGGTGGGATAAAACGTTAATACCAGTTTCAAAATTCACTGACCGCATCTTCTTTTATTCCTTCGGAAAAAGTATTTTGGCCGTGTGGAAGAAAAAACAAACTTCTTAAATCATACCAGGCAAATTCTGCAAAACAGGAAACACTACCTGTTTTTGCTACTGATCACCTTGCTAGCTTACTGGCCTCTTGCTTTTAGTGTTTTCAGTTTGAAAAATGATGCACTCATTTATTTTCTACCATACCGCTACCATATCAGCGAAGCCATTCAGCATGGAGAATTTCCCTGGTGGAGCCCGTGGTTATACAGCGGTCTCCCGTTGCACAGTGACATTCAAAGCGGAGCCTGGAACCCGTTGGTATTGCTCATTTCCTGCTTCACTACTTATAATATGTCTGTACTTCAGTGGGAATTGCTTTTTTATCTTTTTATAGCAGCGGTTGGGATGTATAAGCTCGTTAAAGAACTGGGCGGCATCTCCCAGACATCGTTGCTGGCTGCAATAGCCTATCTATGTTGCGGCTTCATGACCGACAGTGGTTCATTTATTCCCTGGATCAGCAACGCAGCTTACCTTCCCTTTGTACTTTGTTATTTTCTCAGGCTGATAAACAGCCCGGATACAGGCACATCCCTAAAATTGTCACTCTCATTGTTCCTGTTGCTTACAACAGGATACCCGAGTTTTTTCATTTTTGCTTCTTATATACTGCTGGCAGCAACAATCATCATGCTTTATAAGAATCGCAGACATAGAGCTAAATTCAATTCGCTGCTTACATACTCTTTTCTTGCTGCAATAGTTGCACTGTTGCTTTGCAGCCCTCCAATATTAGCCTGGCTCGACTTCTTTGAGTACTACGAAAGAGGTAAAGGCGCCAGTCTTGAAAAAGCTCTTTCCGGCTCCTTTCCTCTTTTCAGCACAGTATCTTATTTGTTTCCTTCGGCAGTTTATAAAGATCATCCCTGGCTTTCGACCGATGTAAGCTTAAGAAATGCCTCTGTAGGTATCCTGACCCTGGTTTTCTTTTTAGTCGCAGCAGGCAAAACAAAAACGGCCAATAGTAAATTTTTGATTGGTGCTGTCATTTTCTCCTTTCTTTTCAGCCTGGGTGATGCGACAGTTTTGCGTGAATGGTGCTACCGTTTTGTTCCGCTGATGGACAGCTTCCGGCATCCATCTACCATGAGATTGTTTACAACCATTGGCATCATCCTTATTGCTATTCCGGTTTTCAACATGGCGTGGACCAACTTTTCATTTATTGCAAAGCCATTGTATAAAACAACTGTTGCTGTTATCATCCTTATTACAGGATTCATAATTTATCATGCGTTACATAGCGGTCTTTTACAGCAACCCTCCTTTTCACTGAACAAAGCAACTTTAGACCAACTCAGTTTTGATGACCTCGTTGTATTGCAAGGCATTCTTCAACTTGGTTTCCTGGCAGTTTTGCTTTTCCTAATTCAAAAACAAAAAACCAGGTTATTGTTACCCTTTGGCATTGCCAACCTGTTGCTGCTTTGCTGGATGGCGCAGCCATTCACCTTTTTCTCACAAATCAAAACCAGGGAAGTCAATAAACATATTGCCTCTTTTTCAAAAGGTTTTCCTGTGCCCGATGCCAATGCACCAATGATCATGGAAAAACAGGAAGATTATCCGGGAGAAAAACTATTTAACGATAATGGTTTTTATAGTAAACGACCTATGATACAGGAGAATATTGTTTCACCGACAGTCAACAGCCGGTATCATGAATTCCTGCTTGACAGCCAGCTCAGAAGTAAATTGAACAATTATCCTTTTGTATATTTTTCCGACAGTTCGGTATATTCAATGCATGCACTGCCGGACAGTGGCAGGATCGTCTTGTTTGACAGTATTGGAAGACCGCAACAGGCTTTTGAACATACCAAAGGCGATATTATTATCAGGAATATAACTGCCAACAGTATTGAAATGAATGTTACATCCGAAGGTTATGGCTTGCTGAATATTTTTCAGCAATACCATCATGGCTGGCGGGCATGGGTCAATGATGCTGAGATTCCTGTTTACCGGACCAACCTGGCATTCATGAGTGTTCCGGTTCCGAAGGGGAACTATGAACTTATTTTCAGGTTTGAGCCACACGTCTTTGTTAAATGGGCTATATATATTTCTGCTGTCACATTTTTGCTCATAGCGATATTCTTTATCTTTCAATTGGTAAAAAGCCGAAACCGCTTATGAAACAAAAAGGAAGAAACTGGTTGTTTGCCCTGTTGCTGACAACACCCATGGTTGTTTTCTTCCTCGGCTATTTGCTAAATCATGATGCATCGTTAAGCCCAACTGGTTTCATTCAATATGACAATGTTTCCTATATCGCTTATGCACGTCAGTATACAGAGCCGGGTCACACAGGAATGTTTTATAATAATCCTTTTAATGATTCAGCAAACTACCCGGCCATTTATTTTCAGCCACAAACCCTGCTCTTTGCTTTGCTGCTGCAACTGGGTGTGCCACCGGGCTGGATATTGATTCCCTTCACGCTGCTTTGTTCTCTGGGCTGTTTTCGTTTGCTTATTGGCATTTACGATCATCTGGCATCTCCATCCCGTTACAGGGTAATAAGCATTACCTTGCTGGCATGGGGCGGCGGTTTGTTGACCCTTTCGGGTTTTTTAGCTAAAGCAATCCTGGGAACAAGCACAGTGCCTGATCTTTTTTATCTAGATCCTGGTGCTGGCTGGTGGGGGCTGAACCTGGGCCGATCATTGTTCTTTTCCTGCGAAGCCTGGTATCACCTGCTTTTTCTCGCTGTCATGTATGGCTTGCTTAAACAAAAATGGAGGCTGGCAGCATATACCTGTCTTATTCTCTCTTTATCCCATCCATTCACCGGGCTGGAGTTGTTAAGTATCCTTGCAGTGTGGGTTAGTCTTGAAAAATTTGCTTTTGCTAATAAAAAAATACCAACCTGGTTTGTAGCAGCTGCATTGCTATTACTTTGCTTTCACATTTATTACTATCTATGGCAACTACCCCGGTATGAAGATCATCGCTCGGTTAGCAGCCAGTATGCATTGAACTGGCGGCTTCGCTTTTTCAATATGATACCGGCATATTGCCTGGCCATAGCTTTTGCAGCTTTCAGTGTTTGGAAAATCAAATCAGGTAAGTCCTGGTTACAACATCCTGCCAACAGGTTGCTGCTTGCCTGGTTTATCGTTGCTTTTGCATTGGCTAATCATGAATTATTTGTAAAAGCCCGCCAGCCCATTCATTTCACCCGGGGGTATATCTGGACATCACTGATGCTGATGGGTTTGCCTGCATTGCAATTGCTATTTGAAAAGTGCCGGGAAACAATGGTGAAAAAAACAGTGGCTGCTTTTTTTGTGTTGCTGCTTTTGTCAGACAACCTGCTCTGGATCGGTTTAAATGCTGCGGGTAAAGCAACCGTTGCTTCCATTAAACATATAAACCAGGAACAGCAGACCATTCTCGATAGAATAACGGAGGTTTCCGACTCAAAAACACTTATCATCAGCCGGGATGAAGTGATTCCCTACCTTGCTACCGTTTACACCAATGCCTATGCCTGGGTGTCCCATCCTTTCACTACGCCTTTTGTTGCGGAAAAAAAGGCAGCGATGGAGTTGTTTATTAAAACAGGAGCCATTGATCCTGCCTGGAGAAACAGGAAACTTATTTTCCTGTTCAGAAAAAATGATGAAGCCGAATTGAAAAGAGAAGCTGCGATGCCCTTCCCTGCAAAAAGAATATTTGAATCTGATTCAATGATCGTCACCGAAGCTATCATTTGACAAATCAGCCGGTGATACTCTTTCCTTTCATCGCTTTTGAAATTGCCTTGTCCATCAGCCGCTCGGCATAAGGCCTTGAAATTTCATTAAGCTTTTCAATAGCCGCATGAATGGCATCTTTGCTTCCTGTTGCTGATAATGAATTCAGTTCATTCATCGCCTTTTCAGTATTCGCAAGTTCATCTTCAGTAAGAAAGGATTTGTTTTTTTCTACAAACTGTCGTGTTGTATCAAGGAGTTGTTGCGCTTCGGTCTGTGCTTCCACCAATGCCCTTACTTGCATATCATCTTTGGCATGAGTGATGGAATCCAATAACATCTTCTCTACTTCAGCATCTGTGAGACCATACTGTGGTTTCACTTCAATACTTTGTTCAATTCCGCTTCTCAGCTCTTTAGCTTTGACCATCAGTATACCATCAGCATTCACCAGGAAAGAAACTTCCACTTTTGGCAAACCTGCCGGCATAGCCGGTATGCCGGTAAGATTGAATTCAGCAAGTTTGCGGTTATCTTTTACAAGATCCCTCTCTCCCTGGAAAACAGATATGCGCATGCCGCTTTGCCCGTCTTTCTGTGTGGTATATTGCCTGGCAGCTTTTGACGGAATTTTTGAATTGCGGGGAATCAGCACATCCATCAATCCTCCCATAGTTTCAATACCTAACGACAACGGCGTAATATCAAGCAGCAGAAAATCCTTGTTATTACCAGCAAGAATATCTGCCTGCACTGCAGCGCCCAATGCCACTACTTCATCCGGATTCATTGAATCATGCACCTGGCGCTGAAAAAATGCTGCCACTGATCTTTTCACTAACGGAACCCTGGTGGAACCTCCGACCATCACCACTTCATCAATTTCAGCAACAGACAACCCGGAATCCTTCAAGGCATTGTTGCATGATTGTATGGTTCTTTCCACAAATGGCTGTGCCAGTTGTTCAAATTCAGCACGGGTCAGTGAAAGCTGCTCTCCCGCTACAACAGTTGTGAAAGCATCATGATCACTGAGATGAATCTTCGCATTTTCCGCAGCTATCCGAAGCTGCTGAGCAAGATTTTTATTGTTGCTGAGTTCTTCTGCTGTAAGTCCTGTTTGCTTCACCCAATGGTTTACGATCGCCCTGTCAAAATCATCGCCCCCGAGATAAGTATCACCATGAGTTGAAAGTACTTCAAATATTCCCCCGGCGATCCTTAGTATGGAAATATCAAATGTACCTCCGCCCAGATCATATACCGCAATGGCTTTGGTTTCCTCTCTGTTCAGGCCAAGTCCATAGGCAAGACTGGCTGCTGTCGGTTCATTTACGATTCGTAATACATCAAGACCAGCCAATTTACCTGCATCTCTTGTTGCCTGACGCTGGGCATCGTTAAAATAAGCCGGCACGGTGATCACCGCCTTATTTACCGGAGTTTTTAAAATATGTTCTGCCCTTGCTTTTAGTTCCTTTAAAATAAGCGATGACAATTCAACAGGTGACCAGAATTTTTCACCCGCCTGCACCTTCACTAAACTCTCTGTATTATCATCAATGACTTTATAGGTAAAAAATGAAGCATAGTCACGGACATCATTATAGGATTTACCCATCAGTCTTTTCACAGAAAAAATAGTATTGTGCGGCTCTGTCACCAGGAACTTTTTGGCATTGTCACCCACAGCAACCAATCCTGCTTCACCAAAATGAATAACGGAAGGCACCAGCGCATGACCATCATGCTCTTTCAGCACAACCGGTTTTTTACTTTCGGGGTGAATGACTGCCACAAGACTGTTCGTGGTTCCTAGGTCAATGCCTACAATCATCTCAGACTTTTGCAGGCTTCCCGTTGCTATATTGATGCCGATCTTTGCCATACGCAGAAATATCCCTGTTTCCTTTTTAAGAATGGCAAAAATACTGCATAGCGGTCTGATTGACTTACGGAGTTGGTAAAAGAAAAGCGGCCCTAGGGCCGCTTCACTAATAACTTGTCCTGGCTATGCTTAGCGCATCAGGTACATCTTGCCATAGCCTTTATTGAAATATTTATCTGTATTGTCACCTTCCGCTTTGTATTTATCAAGTGACTTGCCATTCAGGTTGGTGATCACCCTGTACAGGTAAATACCATTTGCCAGTTTTTGTCCATACTGGTCGGTACCATCCCATTTGAATTCTGTGATATTTCTGCCGATACGCAGCGGCCCCAGTTCATCTTTGGTGATTTCTCTCACCACTTTACCGGTTATGGTAAGAATCTGTATTCTCAGGTTCTGCGGCACTTCACTGCCGGTGATGGTAAACACAAATGCTGTTGAGGTAGTGAAAGGATTCGGGTAGTTCAGCATATTTGAGATCATCGGTTTATTGATGACCTGGAAAGCTACCCTGTATTCAATAGCTCCGGCATTGTTATTACTCTTGTCCCTGCCCGTCACGATGAGTTCGTATTCACCATCCTCTTCAAAATAGGGTCTGAAATTAACTGTTGCCGTATTATCAGTATTAGGAGCCTGTCCAGCCGGAATAAACTGAAGGGTGTCGCTGGTGAAACCAAACTGTCGTATCGATCCATCTGGATATCTCACACTAATTGTCACCAGGCTGTTATCGTCCAGGATCATCCATTTTGCTTCGTCTTTCAGCTTGATCAGGATTTCTGGTCTTGCGGAAACGATATCCCTGTTCAGTATATGTACCCCATCAAAGGTGACATCCAGCAAAGGATTGAGGCTATCGGGTCTCACATAAAAATTCCGGTAAGCAAAGTTGTTGAAATGGTGCTGTTCCGGCTGATCATTATCCGGGTTCACTTCAATATATAAGGTATTTGACCCTGGCAGGTTTGCTGTAGGAATGTTAGCTCTTACAATCACCGTATCAGGTGTCAGCGTTAACTCCCTGGTTCGTGGTTGCGGAATGATGACCGGTACATTATCCCTGCCTGTGACTACCACTTTTAGTAATAAGCTGTCAAAATTGGCTTCACTGATATTCTGGAAAGCTACCCTGAAATCATAGGGCTCGCCAATATCCACTGTGTCTTTTACAGTTAAATGACGATCCGGCGCCAAGGCACCTTCCGGTACCGGATCATAAGTAAGCCTCCAGTAACCTAACTGGTAAGGTGTATAATGAACCGTATCCATATTCCTCATCCGCAGCCGCAGGTAAGGAAAAGATGAAACATCAATAGAGGAAATATCTACGCTGGCCTGGTTCATGGGTATAGCTGGAAACAACGTTGTTTCACTGCCAGCAGCACTCACGCCAATAATATCAATTGTCGCTTCATCACCCGGAGTTACATCTGGTGCTATACTGCCTTCCCATTTCATTTCTTTCCAGGCTTTGGCAGGTCCAAATACCGGTGACCGTACAAAACCCAAAGTATCCGGTGAAGGACAATCGACTGATAAAGTGGGATTATCATACATACCATCGCCTACAACCCATTTTGCTGTAAAGGACGGATCGTTTTTCCTATATACCAGTCCAAAAGGCCGGGTGCGATAGAAAGAATCAATGCCTGTAAAACCGGCATCTTTCAGGTAATGATACAAAGACTGACCAGCGCCATGTATGGATTCATCTGTTGCCCAGTCAGCAGCAAAAGCCACCGGGAAATTGGGATACTGAGCCGGATTAAGGGTGAAATTCCGGACTACAACATAATAGCCATTGGGAATAATATCCCGCATGAAATCCATAATTTTCCTGCGGCTGGCCGTATCTGTATAACGGAACTCAAAATTATAAGGCCTGTACCTGATATACTGGGGTGATGTACTTTGATACAATCCTTGTCCAAGACTATTCGGGTTAGCAGGTTCAGTCGTATAGGAATGTGGAACCACCACCTGGTTTTGCCAGGGTGCAAAAGTCACCGGGTGAAACACATTAAATACAAGTGAAGAAAACCAATTGGTCAATTGTATGGACGGGTCTTCATTTATCGCTACAGAGAAAGCTGCTTCCTGTGTGGAGCCGCTGGTATTATAAGTACCCATTCGCAGGAACAGGTTATTCATTACTTCCTTATACTCCCAGTTTCTCGATGGCGTATCCAGCAGCATCCTGCTTAGTTCAGAATTGGTGTGTTGGTAGAAATGGGATTGGTTAAACCCGGGTTCGCTGTTTGCCAGGTAAACAAATGAAGCATTGTTCCAGACAACCGGACCAGAAGCCGGTACATGGCCCACCCTCCAGTAATAAACCGTATTATCGGTAAAGGTCAGGCCCGGATCGAAGGTAATGACACCGCCCGGGAACTGGCCATTACGGGTCACTTTCAGCGGTGAGTTGAAAAACACGGTTGTGTCAATCTCCATCGTGTATTGTTTCATAGTACTGAAAGGATCAGCCGTTGTTGCATGAAACTTGATATTTTGCTTATTTACGATGGCATAATTGTACGGATACACCGGTCTTGCTTCATCTTCAAATATGAAAAAATCTTTGGTAATTGTATTATTGGTTTCATATAATTCATCAACGGTATTATCTGCATCGACTGTAATGGTGATGCTGTTAAGACCCTTTTCAGCCGGTCCCGATATCGGTATGATATAGTTTAAAGAATCTATGTAACGTATGCCAGGGATGGTATCTCTCCTGATCACCTGTGAACTGTTATCCGGGAATTTACGCTTCACCTCTACCACAATATTATTACTTACCGCCTTGCCGATATTCATGAACTTAGCGCTGACATTGAAACTGGTTTCTGCCACGGAAATAAAAGAAGGGTTCACTTTCACCAGTTGTTCTTCGATCACATAATCGGGTTTGGGTGAAGAATTGATCTTAATTGCCGGGTCGCCATGAAGCGTGGATTGTTCACAATGGAACCTGGCATAATAATCATTCTGCGTAGTCAGGTTAAACACCTGCCGGATAGCTTCTATCATGGCTTCGCCAAGTGACTCGCCATACTTCAATACACCCATGGCGGTGTAATTCCGGGTATTGTAAATATCAAGATAATGAACAATGCCAAGGTGTGTGCTTGCAATGGTAGCAATACTTCCCCGGTTGGGGCTTAACACAAAGTTTTCAGAGATCGTTTCCTTGGCCTGCAACCTGAGTGTATTAAAGTTGTAAAAGTTACCTGCATTACAGCCCAATAATATAAACAGCGGGTATTTGCCCTGGTTATTATAATTCTGCGGGTTATCCAGATTGAACTGCAAAGTGGTGGCAGATGAATGGCCGAAATAGGTTACGAGTCCAAGGCCTTCCTCAAACAATTTTTGGATAGCCGTGCTGTTAGCTTGTTCTACTTCTTCCGCTGATGTCTTATTAAACTTTTTAACATTGCCACCAAAAAATGTATCCTTAATAATATTGGTGAACCTGTCCATGCTGATGTTGAGGGCAAGATCAAGACCATCATCGCTGGCTCCTACAACATGTGCCACATTCTTCATCCACGCTTTATCCTGTATCAATGGCGACTGGAAAGCCTGGGCCTGTTCATACTCTACCACTTTATTCAGGTAGGCTGTTACTTCATCCCCGTTAATGGTAGCGATACGACCGATAGGAACTTTAGGTACCTGGTCAAGACCTGGTTCCGCTGCCAATAAAATGTCAGAAGCCGGTTGCCCAAATGTGGGGATAAAGGCAAGGTTATTGATATTAGCATTCGCCTCATTAGTCCTGAACTGGGCGTAATGAACTCCTTTCCCGATCAAAAAAACATTTTTGACCGGGCTGCTGAAAGTGGCTCTTGCCCAACGGATAAAATTACGGACAGATAAAGGATGGAACTTAATTCCCAATCCAAACTGGTCCACCAGTTCATCTATCATGTAAACCTTGGCATTATGACCTCCTCCTGCAGCAGAACTCCTGTAAGCAACATAATCAGCTACAGGATTTGCCCCGCCAGTACCAATCTCCATTTTGGGGTGTGTGATGATCAAAAAATCGCCCTGGTTTGGAGCCAACGCATAGTTCACAAAATTTCGTTGCTGAAAATTTGTGACAGGGATAATATTTCCGGCAAATTGAGATACCAGCACCATTTTCTGTTCCTGCGCAGTTGGGAGTAGTGCAAACTTTACGATCGCAGGAGTGCTGATATCGCCGACATACCGGCGGCCATTTGTCAGATCATATAAAACAGGCGGGATACCGCTATGATTAACATTTGAAATTTCAAGATAGTTTCCGATAGCGCTGGCAGGAAGATTGAAAGAAAAATTGGCGTTGTTTCCAAAATTGAATTGCCTGGGATAATTGATCTCAATCTGAGCCACCACCATCCTGTCTGAACCTGGTACAGGACTTAAATTGGTTATTTGTATGCTGGCACTGCCCGAACTTATTAATGAAACCGGGAAAGGTTTGTTCACTTTTACGTAATCAAAAAAGTTCAGATCCTGTCCGAGAATTGAGTCTCCATTGATACGAACCCTGAATTTCCGGGGGTTTAAACCATTATAGCCACTGGCATGAATTTTAAAATTTGCATCTGTCGGTGCACCGGGGCCGGTATAGACAAACAAATTAGTCCACGATGTGGTGTTGGTAATATTTTTTCCTATATCCGCCGATGTCCATCCTTCACCGGCATCATAGGCCGATGAATACACATTGTCTCCAACCACCTGTGCATACCCCAACCCGATCCTGTCTCTCCAGTAACGGCCCTGTGTATACATAAAGAATGGCTCGGCAGGTAAAATATTAGAAGCAACGTCATTATTCTGTGTCACCAGCCTGAGGTTGGGCTGGCCAGGATTAAGCGTTAAAAAAAATGCTGCCGTGTCTGTCTGCAAACTCCATTTATCATTCAACTGGTAATCGGGATAGCGGTACATCACATTGTCCGGTTTACCATCATTCATTTCTCCCCAAAACTCAATATAATCACCTGCCTGGAAAGCACCGGTTTCCCTGGAAGTATAAACGGGCACCTCTTGTCCGTTTCTCCAAAGCTGAAAATCTTCGGCATTGGCGCCGGAAATGGCTGCAGGTAGTGCCTCCTGGCTGATGCGATAAAGACCTGTGGCCCCAACCTTGAATTTATAGTAAGTTTTGCTGTAATCAATCCATTCATTGTTGAATGGCTGCGAACGGGCCACCAGCGAAAAGATCAACAGCGTAAAAAGTAAAACTCGTTTCATTCAGACTAAAGTTTATCGGGTCAGATTATTTCTGTTTTTTCTTTTCATTCACCATGTCAAGCCTCAATGAAAACACATGTGTGAACAAAGGGTTCGATTGATTGGCCAGGTTGCTAAATGCATAATCTATTGTCACATTCTGAATTCGGAAACCAGCACCGGCACTGGGCTGATAGATCCAAACTTTCTTTTGATTCAGCGTATCTCCATCGGCCAATGCCTTTTGAAAATTATTGATTCCTGCCCGCAGGTAAAAAACCTGGTTCACATCCAGTTCCAGTCCCAGTTTAGGATCGGCGCTCATAGCCTGCGAACTTAATACTGTATTGCGCTGCCCGTCAAAGGTCAGATCAACATTGGTTTCGGCCAGCAGGCTGGATTTTTTGCCAAGTTTAAACTTATACCCGATTCCCAGCACCAGTCTCGGCGCTGTCATTTCGGTTGATTTGACAGGTATTTCATTGTTGGTCAGGTACAGCACTTCCTTTTCCCTTTCTGTAAAATTAAAAGACCATGCATTGAAAGTGGTGCTGATGTCGCGGCCCACTATGCCGAACCGCCAGTTCTTGCTATGTATTTGCAAACCGGCATCAAGACCGAATCCCCAGGCTTTTGCAAATTTGCCCACATTGCGATGGATCACTTTTGCGTTCACACCAAACTGCACACTTTTTTTATCGGTTTCCTTCAGCTTTTGAGCATAAGAAAGCAAAAAGGCATAATCTGCAGATGAAAATGCCTGGATGTTGTTGTAGTTGATGGAACCATCCGGCTCCACCAGGAACAGGGTGTTCATGATATCATCAACGGCAAAACGAAGACCGGTAACGGCAAATGTTCTTTTATTATTGGACGAAGGAAAAGCAATGCTGGCAAAATCATATTTACCGATGCCTGCAAAATATTCCGCATGCATCAGGTTCAATTGCGGGTTGTCTTTGATGCCTGCCAGCCCGGCTGGGTTCCAGTAGCCTGCTGTACCATCATTTACCGAAGCTATCTGGGCCCCGCCCATAGCAAGACCTCTTGCACCTGCGCCGATATTCAGGAATTCATTGGAATACTTTCTGAACTGTGCCGAAGAAGAAAGGAAAAGAATCGTTGTAAATAGGGTCAGGTATAAGCGGTTCGTTTTCATTCATTGAATTTTCTAATAAGCAATGGAATAAGACATGCTTTCATCGGGTCGGGCTGCTTGTAAAATTAGTCTTTAAGCCCGGAAATACACAATGGTGGCGGGCAAAAAGGCTAACATCTGAAAACGAAACCTTTAGAAAAATATTGCCCCGTCCCTTCTCCAAAAGCATTCTGGCTTACTTTTGCCGCAAATCATTGATTTTTATCATGGACCTGATAGGAGAATTACGATGGAGAGGGATGATCCAGGACATCATGCCCGGAACAGAAGAACAATTAAAAAAGGAAATGACCACCGGCTACGTGGGCTTTGATCCCACAGCCGACAGCCTGCATATCGGCAGCCTGGTGCCCATTTTATTGCTGGTTCATTTGCAAAAAGCCGGGCACAAACCCATTGCGCTGGTGGGCGGCGCCACCGGCATGATCGGCGACCCCAGCGGTAAAAGCCAGGAAAGAAACCTGCTGGATGAAGCTACGCTTGATAAAAATGTTAACGGTATAAAATCACAACTTGAAAAGTTCCTGGATTTTTCTCCTGGTTTGCAGAATGCAGCTGATATGGCCAACAACTACGACTGGTTCAAATCCATTTCTTTTATTGAATTTCTTCGTGACACCGGCAAGCATATCAGCATCAACTACATGATGGCGAAAGACAGTGTAAAGAACAGAATTGAAAGCGAAGTAGGATTGAGTTACACAGAATTTGCCTATCAGTTGATGCAGGGCTATGATTTCTTATGGTTATATGAAAACAAAAAATGTAAACTCCAGATGGGTGGCAGCGACCAATGGGGAAATATCACCACCGGCACCGAACTCATTCGGCGGAAAGTGAATGGCGAAGCTTATGCTTTCACCTGCCCGCTGATAAAAAAAACGGATGGTACCAAGTTTGGTAAAACAGAGCAAGGCAATGTTTGGTTAGACCCGGCCAAAACCAGCCCTTACCAGTTTTACCAGTTCTGGCTAAATGCCAGTGATGAGGATGCGGCAGTTTGGATAAAGATTTTCACCTTTCTCACAAAAGATGCTATTGATATGCTGCTCCATGAACATAAAATGGACCCGTCAGCCCGGGTGTTGCAAAAAACACTGGCGCAGGAGATCACCTGTTTTGTACATGGAACAACTGAATATGAAAAAGCCATCGAAACAACACAAAAACTATTTGCCAACCAGCATGCCCCGGCAGAAAGTTTGAGTGTGGAAGACCTGGAAACAATGGAAGGTGTGGTTAAATCAGGTTTTGCCAAAGAAAAGATTGCAGCAGGTATAGATGTCGTCTCTTTTTTAGCTGAAACAAATATTTTTCCCAGCAAAGGCGAAGCAAGAAAAACCGTGCAGGGCGGCGGGGTGAGCATAAACCGGAAGAAAATTGACAATGTACAGTTAGCAATTGATAATTCATTCCTGTTGCATAATAAATATATCCTTGTCCAAAAGGGTAAAAAGAATTACTTCTTGGTGGAAGTGCACTAATTTTTTTGAAAAAAGTTTATTTCATCAGCGCCATCCACCAACGGAAGAACCGGGCAACATAATTCATATACATGGCACGGCAGATAAATTATTACCCTATCTCTATGTAACGGCTGATTATACAGTAGATGGCGGTACACATGTGATGACACTTGACTATCCTGATAAAGTTTCTTTCCTTCTTCGCCGCATCATCACTGAATATCCTGATTTATCCACAGGCTACTACTGATCGCCATTTTTATTTTACCTTACCTTGAATCTTTAATATCAGCACTCCTACCTGCTGAATATTGATCCCTGCTCTTGATTTTTTCTTCATCAGTTCATCTTAAAAAAGGAACATATGAAAAATTCAATCAACAATTTTTTTATCCGTCCTTTCCTGGTCACAGCGATGGCCGTGATCGTTTCAGTTATTTTCATTTCTTCCGGCACTAAAAATGACAATAACAACACTCTCCCATTTTTGCCAAACATTGACCAGGTTGTAGAAGACCAGATGACCAAACAGGAAATCTATGGCTGTGCGGTTGCTGTAGTAGAAAACGGGAAAATTGTTCATGTGAAAGCCTATGGTCACCATGACCGTCTGCGAAAAAAACCTATCAGCACTAATACCATATTTCGCTGGGCCTCTATTTCCAAGCCATTGACAGCCGTAGCAACCTTCAAAGCAATCGAAGACAAAAAACTCTCTCTTACGGACAAAGTAAGTAAGCATGTCAGTTACTGGCCCAAAACAGGCAACAAAGACAGCCTGAGAGTTTCGCACCTGCTCAATAACCGCGGAGGTGTGAATCAATATACCAACATTCAAAAAAGCAAGTACAAATCAAAGAACAACTTTAATGCAAAGGAATGTGTAGCCGTTTTTTCTGATGCCGCACTTGATTTTAACCCGGGCAACCAATATAACTACACCACATTTGGCTTTAACCTGCTCGGGGCTGTTGTTGAAGAAGCTACCAACACAGCCTATGAAAAATATGTGCTGGATAATATTGGTAAAAAAGCCGGGATGAATAGTCTCACTCCATACCCGGCCGATCCCGGTGGTTATAACAAGAATTGCAATACGGCCATTGTCAGCACTACCGAAGGTGTCGTAGAATGGAAATTGCCTGGCGGCGGCTGGGGTTCAAATATTAATGACCTGGCCAAATTCATGCAAGGGCTGATAAACGGTACATTTTTATCCAACACAGCCGCTCTCTGGCAATCTGTACCGAACAACAACAACTACTGTTTTGGAGTCTGGAGAGAATCGCTCAAAGGCGAAGCCTATGTTTACCATAACGGCATTCACAATGATGTGAGAACATATATGGGGTTCTACCCGTCATCAAAATTCGGAGTGGTGGTGATGATCAACGGCGATGATTATGTGAGTGAAGGAAGACTGGCCAAAAAAGTACAGGCCCTTTTCGGAAAAGACTGGGGATTGGACGATTTCCCGATAAACTATTGCGGAAATAAAAAAGACTGTGGTGATAAAACAATAGGTGTATGGAGAAAAACAAACAAAGGAGATGAAACCATCCTTCGCCGGGGATATGACAAAAACGAATTCAATGCAGAATGGAATTGGTTACTGGATAAAGGATATTATTGTGCTGATGTGGAGACCTACATGCAGGGTAATGAAAGAAAATGGGATGGCATTTTCAAAAAAACAAATAAGAAGTCGGGCATGATCAGGGATTATAGCCTGGATGACTTTAATACAAAATGGAAAGAGCTAACCGGCAAAGGCTACAGGCTTATTGACATTGAAACATATATGGATGGAAAAACAAGAAAGTGGGCGGGTCTTTTTATTGAAATGAGCGGCGCTTATGCCCTTCACAGGAATATGAGCCAGCAGGAACTGCATGACAAATGGGTTGAATATGGCAAAAAAGGATTGAAACTGGTGGATATTGAAAAATATGACAATTACTGGGCAGGTGTATGGATAGCCGGGGAAGATGTTGCGATGGTAAGAAATTATGAAACAACAGATTTCAGGGATAAGAGAAGAGAATTGAATGATAAGGGATGGCGGCTGATAGATGTTGACACTTATATGGACGGAAAAACAAGAAAATGGTCCGGGTTGTGGGAAAAGTCTTCCGTTGCCGAACGCTACTTATATGGCTACGATTTTTGTGACTGGCTAAGTACTTATCACCGGGAATACGATAAAGAAGGCTATGAACTGACAGACCTGGAAACGTATTGATATAGCTATTTTACCTGCTGTATCACTTTCCACATTTCTTCCGCCACCAGCAGGTTGCCCCTGTTGTTCAGGTGCACCCGGTCATAAGTGAGAATATCTCTTTCTTTGTTTTCCGGGTTGTTGGCTTTGTTATAATCGAGAAATTTTTTGCGCAGATCCACTAAAGGCAGATCATTCTTTTTGGCAATGTCGCGGATAATATTACTGTACCGGTTCAGGTCGCCGTCCAGTTGGTTGCTCATATCTGTCTTCTCTCCCACCACCGCCGGTGTGCAAAGAATGGCTTTGATGTTCTTTTCTTTCAGCTTTGTCAAAATAGCCGTATAGAATTTTTCAAATCTATCCGGGTCTGTGCCCGTACCTGACAATGTTTTATGCCACACATCATTCACTCCCACATAGATCACCACCACATCAGGATTCTTCGATATAACATCCTCTTCCATTCGCAGGTAAAGATCATACACTTTGTGGCCGCTGATACCTGAGCCAATAAGATCAAACTGTCCCTCTTTCTTTTCTGCTTTTATCAAACTATCCATCACCAGGATATAACCTTTATAAGGTTTTTCTTTCACACCCAGCTCAGTGATGGAATCTCCAAAGAAGATGACCTTTGTTTTCTTTTGCGGCACAAATGCGAAAAGTAAAACAAGAAACGAAGCAAAGATTATTTTTTTCATGCGGAAAGATTAATAAACAATTAAAGCACCTGATAGCAGATGCTTCACAATTTAAAACCGTTGCCCCAACCTTTAACAATTAACCCTTTCAACCCTGTCTGTTTACCGGGGTCTGTGACCGGCCGGCAGTCTTTCAACTTTTTCACTCCACATCCACCTGTTTCTTCACCACCGAACCCTCAGATGCTTCCGGGAGAAATTTTCTTTCCCTGATCAGGTAGCCATTTCCCTTTTCACAAAAATGTACCTTGAGGTTTTCAAGGCTGATGGGGTTGCCGTCAGGTATATCGGCTATATTGGAATGCAATATCTCATGCCCGTCAATGATCACCACCAGTCCGCTGCCGATCGCTTCCATTTTGTTGCCATCTGTGATTAACATGCCTGTGTCTTCCCCTAAACCAATGCCAATGCAGCCGGGATTGGCCGCTACGGCCTGGGCAAGGCGGCCAAACCTCCCTCGTTTTTCAAAATGTGAATCAATGATGACAGAGTTGATAAACCCAAGTCCTGTTGTGATCTTCACTTCACCTTTCAAATGAGCTCTTGTAGCATTGCCCTCATAGATCATCGTATTGCTCATGGCCATGGCGCCGGCGGAGGTTCCTGCAATAACAAAATTTTCTTCTTTATATCTTTTTTTAAGAATGGAAAGAAACTCAGTGCCGCCATCTGTGGCACTCAACCGCAACTGGTTGCCTCCGCTGAACATTACCGCATCGCAATGCCGGATGCGTTCAACATATTCATCATTCATCGCATCTTGCCGTGTACGAATATGCAAAAGCCCGATATTGGTGCAGCCGATCTTGCCAAATGCATCAAGATAATTTTCACCTACTTCATAAGGAATCATGGAAGCTGTGGTGATGACTTCAATTCTTGCCGCCGGGCCGCCCGCTTCTTCCACTACCCGGCGCAGAATGCCGAGTTCAAAGAAGTTCAGGTTGTTGCGGTGTATCTCTCCTTTTTCCAGGTCTGTGCCTTTGTCTTCAGCGCCGCCGATAGCTATCAGTTTTCCCTTAGGATGACTCATTCAAGAGGGTTTGATTAACGACAAAATAAGTGAAAAATAACAGAACGTATTCTGCCACATTGCTGGTATGTGAAAATGTGGAAAATAAATCAGGTCTTGGCAAACGCCTTTATCCCTTCCACCAGCACATCCAAATTCTTTGTAGTGGTGTAAACATTTGGCGTCACCCGTACGCCGTTGATATTTTCCCACACAATGCCCACGGTATGCACTTTGTATTTATCCAGTAAAAATGAATCGAGCTCAGCCGGCTTTCTGCCTTCAATGGCAACATTGCCGATAGCACAACCCCATTTCGGGTGCAATGAGGTTTGCAGCTTCACTTTCGGTACATCTTTTACTTTTTCCATCCAGTAGTTTTTCAGGTAATGCAGCCGCTTTTGTTTTCTGTCGCTGCCAATCATGTCATGAAACTCCACTGCCTTGCTAATGGCCTGCTCAATAAAGAAAGGCCGGGTGCCCAATGTTTCAAATTTGCGAATATCATCTTTCAGCGGATCTTCATTCGTTGCAAACAAAGGATAGATGTTCCTTATCTTTTCTTTTTTCACATACAGCAGACCGCTGCCGATGGGGGCATATAACCATTTATGAAGGCTGGCAGCAAAATAATCAGCATCCAGGTCAGGGATTTTAAAATCCAGGTGTGCAAAACTATGCGCCCCGTCCACCACCACTTCAATGCCTCTTTTATGCGCCTCCTGCGCAATTTTTTTCACCGGCAAGATCTGCCCGTTCCAGTTGATGATATGGGTGATATGCACCACTTTGGTTTTTGATGTAAATGCATTCACATATTGCTTCACCAGGTAATTCTCATCTTCACTTGGTAATTCAAGATTGACCCACACCATTTTTATCTTATCCCGGTGTTCTCTCTGTTTATAGGCATTCACCATATTGGGATAATCCTGTTTGGCAGCTACCACTTCATCTCCGGCTTTGAGCTGTAAACCAAAAATTACAGTCTCTAACCCTTCGGAGGAATTGCGGTTGATAGCAATCTCTTCAGCATCGCAACCGGCCAGCCTGGCAAGATTCTTTCGCAACGGCTCCCTGCCCTGGTCCAATATTCTCCACATATAATAACTCGGCGCTTCGTTGCTGTAATCATAGTATCGCTTCATGGCATCCTGCACGGTTTTCGGAGCCGGGCTCACACCACCGTTATTGAGATTAATCAATGAAGGCGATACCGTGAATGACTGCTGTATATAATACCAGAAATCTTCTTCGGTTGCCAGTTCATCAGCAGAAATTCCAGCGGCATT
>CAYPOD010000045.1:0-23264 GCA_964412375.1 uncultured Chitinophaga sp.
ATAATCAGAGGGTCGTTGGTTCGATCCCAACAGGGTCCACAGACGGATAAACATCCCGGCATAGTCGGGATGGTCGCCCCGATGATTCTATCGGGACATGGTCCACAGCTTTAATAGTGAGAAGTAAGAAACAATGAATAAGAAATGAGAAAGTTGACACTCCCACTCTTCCTCATTACAAATTTCTTACCTGCCTGCCGGTAGGCATGTTTCTCATTTCTTATTTCAAAAGGTTCTTTAACCTTTTGTTAACCGGGATGAAAATACATTTGTCCACTACTGAAATCAATATGAAGAAAATCGTACTGTTTGTTGCCTGTGCCCTGTCATTATCAGCAATTTTTGCGCAGGATGATCCCGCCGTTCCACCAAAAAAGAAAGAACCCATCAACCTGAGCAACCGGGCCAATGATCATTTTTTGCTGCAATTAGGCTATGCCGGCTGGGCCGGAAAACCCGACACCGTTTACACCGGCGGGTTTTCCAAAAGCATCAATGGTTACTTTATGTTCGATTTCCCGTTTAAAAATAATCCCCGACTCAGCATGGCTTTTGGTGCAGGCGTTTCTTCAGATCATATATCCTTTAAAAAAGTGTTTGTAGGTATCAAGGAAAATACCACGATACTGCAATTCACCAACCGGGCAGATACCAATCATTTCAAAAAAACAAAGCTGGCCACAGCTTACCTGGAGGCGCCGATAGAGTTTCGCTATTCTGCCGAACCTGAAACGGGCAAAGGACTTAAAATGGCCATTGGTGTGAGAGTGGGAACCCTTCTCAATGCACATACCCGCAACGTTAGATTCCAGGATAAGAACGGCAATGTGATCAATGATTACACGATGAAAGAAGCCAGTAAAAAATTCTTCAACAAAACCAGGCTGGTGGCAATGGGAAGAGTAGGTTATGGTCACCTGAGTCTTTTTGGCAGCTATCAGCTCACCACCCTTTTCGTGGATGGAGCAGCAGCAGAGATCAGGCCGTTTTCCATCGGCATCACTATCAGCGGTCTTTGATGCGATAAAACTTTTTGGCAAAAGCGGTTCTGCACAGCAGCGCCGCTTTTTTAATTTACAGGCATTATCGAATGACTAATTTTGCCCGGGCATTTATTTCACTTTTATCAGGTATGGCATGATCGAAAAAAAGAATAAAATACAACAGGAAGAAAGAGCGGTGCTGGTGGGACTGGTACATAAAAACCAGATAGAGCAGCAGGTGCAGGAATATTTGGATGAACTGGCTTTTCTTGCCGAAACAGCCGGGGCCGTAACGGCGAAACGGTTTGTACAAAAACTGCCGCATCCTGATAGCCGCACATTTATCGGTAAAGGAAAATTAGAAGAGATCAGGCAATATATCCAGGGGAAAAATATCCGTGTTGTCATCTTTGACGACGAACTCAGCGGGGCGCAGATCAACAACATTGAAAAAGCGCTGGATATAAAAGCCATTGACCGCTCCGATCTTATTCTCGACATCTTTGCCAGAAGGGCAAAAACAGCGCAGGCAAGGGCGCAGGTAGAGTTGGCCCAATACCAATATATATTACCAAGACTGAGGGGGATGTGGAAACACCTGGAACGTCTCGGTGGCGGTATTGGCACAAGAGGCCCGGGTGAAACAGAGATAGAAACTGACCGCCGTATTGTACGGGACAAAATATCGTTGCTGAAAAAAAGACTGGCCGAAATAGATAAACAGGCATACACACAGCGAAAAGACCGCGGCGAATTTATCAGGGTGGCGCTGGTGGGCTACACCAATGTGGGCAAAAGCACTATTATGAACCTGCTGAGCAAACGGGATGTGTTTGCCGAAAATAAATTGTTTGCGACGCTGGACACTACTACCAGCAAAGTGGTGTTTGAGAACACTCCTTTTTTGCTGAGCGACACGGTCGGGTTCATTCGCAAGCTACCGCATCACCTGGTGGAAAGTTTCAAAAGCACATTGGATGAAGTGAGGGAAGCGGACATCCTGCTGCATGTGGTGGATATTTCACATCCTGCCTATGAAGAACAGATGGCCGTGGTGAACACTACGCTGCAGGAACTGAATGTGTTTGAAAAGCCAACACTAACCATATTCAATAAAATGGATATCTACGAAAAAAATACGTTTGATGAATGGCTGGAAGAAAACACCAGGAAAGAGATATTAGATGACCTTTATGAACGCTGGCAAAGAGAGACGAACGGCAATGCGGTGTTTGTGTCTGCCATTGAAAGGCGAAATCTTGACAGCCTGCGCAAATCCATTTTAGAAAAAGTGCGGCTGATGTACAGGCTTAGATACCCGTACAAAACAGAGTTTTTGTACTAAGGTTCATCAAGGTTGCCAACCTTTGATGTAGCATTGTGCTTGTGATACTTTCTTCATAAGGTTGCCAACCTTTCAAGTTTAAACTTATGTCTGAAAAACCCCTCATCTGGCACAAGATCGCTGATCATATCAACGAACTGGATTTTGCTGATAATAATATTGCGGTGGCAGAAGTGAACGGAAAAAAAATCTGCATTGGTCGTTTTAATGAGCAGGCTTTTGCTTTTTCTTATAAATGTCCTCATGCCGGCGGCATCATGGCCGATGCCCATATTGATGCGCTGGGAAATGTGGTGTGTCCGCTGCACCGCTATAAATATGATATGAAAAACGGCCGTAACATCAGCGGCGAGGGTTATTATTTAACCAACTGGCCGGTGGTGCAACAGGAGGATGGGGTTTATGTGGGAATGGAAGAAAAGAAGGGATTGTTTGGTTGGTAATATTGGAAGCATAGTGTTTACAAATGCAGAAATGTATCTAAAAAAGTAAAGAACTTCCCAAAAGAGGTTATGAACCCGCCCCCACCTGCATCACTGATAGCCAGGCACCCCGCCCGTTCACCGAATTTATTCCATTGCGGGTCAAAATTATATTTCGGGTTTGTGTAAAATAAACTGGACATATTGCATCTTATATATATTTACATGGAATTTCATTAGATTTGTCATGTGTGAAAAAATTTGTGCAAAAAATATTGTTTTTACTGGCAGTCTCGATTATTGTATGCCATAATATATTTCCGCACACGCATCATACTGAGGAAATCTATTCATCACACCTTCATCTTCATGATGAGGATGGATCTACTAAGCATCATCATAATAATGAAAACAGTAGTGATAACCAGCACGGTGTTTTGTCATTTGTACAACTAGAAGATAATTTTATTCCAAGTAACCGTCTGGTTAAAAACTTTGAATTTCCTATTGAGTTTACACCCCTCCCGGCATCAATTATTCTTACAGATAATTTTACTGTAAAAACGCAAACCCATTTCGTAATAAATAACGAATATCCACCTCCTGATATTCGAAAATTTACTTTTTCTTTTCGTGGGCCTCCAGTTGCATAGTTTACTTTATAGTTCCATGATTTTTTTTACTTAAAAAGTCACAACTCTAATATTGTTATTTTAGCATATATTATACACTGCTTTGTACGAAAAATCCTTATATACTGAACGTGAAATGCTTCTCCAGCTTGCGGAAGGAAATGAAACTGCTTTTGAGCAGTTGTATAATACTTATTGGAATAACATCTATTCCGTTGCACTTGCATACCTCAAATCACCTCAACTTGCTCAGGATATTGTTCAAGATGTTTTCCTCAAAGTGTGGGATAATCGGGAAAAGTTTGTTTCCATAAATGATCCCGCCGGATACATCTATATGATGGGACGAAATGCCGTTATCAATGCTTTCAAAAAGAAGATAAGCTTTACGGGTATTGAAGAATCAAACCTTCCTATTCCGGATGATTTTATGCTTCCCTATCAGTTTTTAGAAATCAAACAGCTCCAGCAGCATATTGATAACCTGATCGATCAGCTTCCCCCGCAGCAACGGCACATTATAAAACTCAGCAGGGTCGAGGCTTTAAGCCACCAGGAAATTGCTGATCGGTTGGGCATTGAAAAAGCTACCGTTAAGAATCACATTGTTCGGGCATTAAATAAAATCCGCATTCAATTGTATCGCAAAGAAAATCAAGCTCTTATATTATTATTGCTGGGACAATGGTTCATCAGGAATTAGTTTAAGCATAATTTTCTTTTCATCTTGGCTGTACCTGGTCACCTGCATTTTTGTCTTTAATGACAGTTCGTTATTCAGTGATTTATTAAAATTTATTATGCAGGAAGAATTATTCCATCGGTTACTTGAAAAACTTATTACAAATTCTATCACACCGGACGAAAAGCAATATCTCGCCGGACTTTTGAAGGAGCCGGATTACTGGCAGATTCTTGAAAATAAAATAAGAACTGAGTTCGAATCAGGTGAATTTTCTGGTGATGAGGATACCACTCTTAGGGAACTTATTTTTAGTCATATTTCGACGCAGAAAATCAAAAAGAAAAATGCAATGGTCAGACCATTGTTTTCATGGAAAAAAATTGCTGTCGCCGCTTCGATAATATTGATGGTTGGTACTGGTTACTATCTATTTCTTAATAGTAAAATAAGTGCTGACAATCCTTCAATATCAGGTATTCAGTCAATAGATGCTGCACCTGGTACATATAAAGCTAAGCTCACGTTAGTGGATGGGAGCACTATTATTTTAGATAGTAGTGTAAAAGGACAATTAGCAAGCCAGGGAAATACATCTATCATTCACGAGGACGGGCAGCTTTTGTATGATCCCGGTACTCAGAATGGTGATCTTATGTATAATACTGTAAGTACTTCGAATGGCGAAACTTTTTCATTGAAATTGGCGGACGGCACATTAGTTTACCTGAACTCTGCTTCGTCAGTTACATTCCCGGTATCATTTCCAGGAGCAGAAAGAAGAGTGGAAATTACAGGTGAGGCATATTTTAATGTGGCAAAAAATGCCGTTCAGCCGTTTATTGTATCAGTGAAAGGTATGCAGGTTCAGGCGTTGGGAACTGAGTTTAACATTAATGCCTATGCAGATGAAGTAATAACTAAAACTACATTGTTGGAGGGGTTGGTAAAAGTAACATCAGTCAGCAATTCTCAATCAGAAATTATTAAACCCGGTCAGCAAACGAATTTAAATGGTAACAGGCTGACAGTAATTAACAATGTCAACATTGGAGAAGTGACTGCGTGGAAAGAAGGCTACTTTCATTTTGAAAATACTGATTTGAGAATGTTACTTCGGCAGTTTTCCCGCTGGTATGACGTAGAGATTGTGTATGAAGGTGAAATTCCGGAAGATAAATTTTTTGTGATCGTTAGCCGTAAAAGCAGCTTATCCTCAGTACTAAAGATGCTGCAGGCTAATGAAATTAATTTCAGAATTGAAGGGAAAAAATTATTTGTCCGTCCCCGGTAGAAATCAAAAAACAAAACCGCCCCGTGAATCAGACGGAGCGGCTGCGTTTAGTTCTTGCCCCGGAAAGTTAACCCGGGTGTAATAAATAAATCTTGACAGAATCTTTATTAACAACTAAACCCGCCTGCCGGTAGGCAGGCATTGCAAAGCTATGCAAAAAACTGCTTTTGCCTGTTCTTTTAGCTATAAGAAGAACAGGTTAACCCTAAAATGGGTAAGGGTTATGAAACTAACAGCTTTTTTACTCCTTATTGCCTGTCTGCAGGTATCTGCCCGATCCGAGGGCCAGACTGTATCATTGTCAGTCAAAAACGCTAGTCTTAAAGAGGTGTTCCGGGAAATTCAGAAACAGACAGGACTTAACATTATGGTGAATGAAAAAATTATAGCCAGGGCAGGCAGGGTATCTCTGGATGTAAACAATATGCCGGTCAGGGAGGTATTAAGCTTATGCCTAAAGAATGAGCCTTTGTCCTTTAGTATTGTTGATAATGCTATTATTGTAAAATCCAAACCAGTATCTGTACCTACAAACGCTGTTGAAAATAATGAAGCCACCGATTTACCGCCTCCGCTTGCCGTAACCGGCAAAGTAACCAATGAAAACGGCGAACCTCTCGAAGGGGTCAGCGTTGTGATTAAAGGGCAAAAGACAGGGACAGCTACCGATAAAAATGGAAACTTCACAATACAGGCATCTGCCCAGGATATTCTTGTTTTCTCAAATGTTGGATTCATCTCCCAGGAAGTCGCAATAAAGGGTCAGCAAGTAATAAGTATTATCCTGAAAGCCGCTCAAAATGAACTGGAGCAAATTATTGTCGTAGGTTATGGTACACAAAAAAAGGGAGATGTCACCGGAAGCATTTCAAAAATTTCAGCAAGTACTGTTAAGGATGTACCGGTACAGGGATTTGAACAAGCTTTATCCGGTCGTGCAGCCGGTGTGAATGTTACAATTCCTAATGGATTACTCGGCAATCCTCCCGTTATCCGGATTCGCGGTATTAATTCCATATCACTCAGCTCTTATCCTCTGATTGTTGTAGATGGCATTCCAACATGGAGCGGTGATGTAGGTGGATTTGCCCATAACAACGCCCTTGCAGATATCAATCCTTCCGACATTGAAAGCTTTGAAGTATTGAAAGACGCAGCAGCAGCAGCTATATATGGGTCAAGAGCAGCTGCCGGGGTAGTACTTATTACCACCAAAAAGGGAAAAAGTGGAAAAGCAAAAGTGAATTATGATAGTTGGGTTGGTGTTAGCAAGGCTATGAACCTGATTGAAATGCTCAATGCAGAAGAATATACAGCATTGAAGAATGAGGCATTGGCAAATGCAGGCACCCCGGCAAATGGAACCACAAGAGGATTTTATACAATGACTGACAATGATGGAAAATTAGTGGATACCCGATGGTATGATTATCTCTATAGAACCGGCACATCGCACAATCATAGCCTGAATATTTCCGGCGCCAATGAAAATACACAATATTTTTTCTCCCTTGGTTATACAGACCAAAAAGGTATTATATATACCAATGATTTTAATCGCAAAACAGGCCGTTTCACACTTGATCATAAAGTAAATGACCGCATTACAATTGGCGGTTCATTTAACTATTCTAAATCATTTAACAGGGGTGTAATATCCGGTGCACCTACGGAAGCAAGACCAGAAGCTGTATTTGCCGCTTCAGGAGCTACCCGTCTGGCAATGATCATGCCTCCCAATGTAGGTGTCAGGAAAAATGACGGCAGTTGGAATTATAACGGGTTGCTGGGAATGGGGCAAGGTAATAATCTTACCCCGCTTAGTTTTCTTCCAAATTTCAGAATGGCGTTGGAACTGAACAGCCAAACATCTGAAACAGACCGCATAATGACAAATACCCATATCGCTGTCAAACTGATAAAAGGAATGGAGTTCAAATCAATCTACGGGATTGATAATTTATTGGTTGAGAATAAAGAGTATCGAAACCCCTGGAGTGGCGAAGGTTCAAGATTCTTAGGAGCTTCCTCCGCTATCAATGGACGTTTTCAGAGGCACAACTGGCAAAATCTGCTTACCTATGATATTACCCTCAATCAAGAACATCATATCGGCGCATTGCTGGGTATTGAGGAGCAAAAATCTACAAGAAATAGTTGGGGTGCCGACAGGAGAATTGTAGCTGACTCATTGTATACGTTATACCAGGGTGCTTATAGCACTATCTTCCCTTTTGGTAATGTGGTAAGCGAAAATTTTCTGCAGTCTTATTTCTCACGCATCAACTATGACTATAAAAAGAAATACTATTTTTCTGTTAATGCCCGTCGTGACGGCTACTCCGCATTTGCTCCCGGTAAAAAGTTTGGGAACTTTGCGGGTGCTTCCGCAGGCTGGGTGGTTTCGAAGGAAGGATTTTTTACCAAATCAAAAATCAGCAATATCCTCAACCAGCTTCAGCTAAGAGCAAGCTATGGTAAAGTGGGCAATAACCTTGGTATTGGTGATTTTGCTTTTCACAATCTGTATAACAATGGTCTAAACGGAACAAACAACACTTTATTTTTTGCACAGGCAGGAAACAGTAACCTAACCTGGGAGACCAGTAAAAAATTAGATATTGGTTTTTCTTTTGGTTTGCTTAATAACAGGATTACAGGTGAATTTGCTTATTATAGAAACAATATTGACGGTCTTATACTGGATGACCCTCAATCACCCTCTGCAGGTATTCCCGGAAATGTTATTCTGAATAACGTAGGCAGCATGTGGAATAAAGGAATAGAGCTGACACTGAATGCCAGTATTGTCAATGCAAGAAATTTTTCCTGGAATACCAGCCTGAACTTTACTACACAAAAGAACAGGATTACCGCTTTGGCTGCAGGCAATTCTGATATTATATTAATGTCAGGCACCTTGGCGCCTTTGAGTATAGCAAGAGTTGGTGAGTCATTAGGAAGTTTTTACGCAATTAGAAGCGGTGGTGTAAACCCGGATAATGGAAGAAGAATTTTTTATTATCGGGATGGCACTGCAGTACAGTATGATCATTCTGCAACAAATTCCTCGCTTCGTTGGACCTATCTGGATGGGTCACCTGCTCCCAGATCACCAAACCAGAACAGCGATGGAATGGTAATGGGTCCTGCTCTACCTAAATATTTCGGGGGCTTTGACAATTCTTTCAGGTACAAAGCTTTTGACCTGAATGTTTTGGTATTCTTTTCAGGTGGTAATTATATGTTTAATGGAACAAAAAGCACTATCCGCACTCCAACAACTGCTAACAGCGATAAAGAAGTGCTGACCCGTTGGCAGAAACCAGGAGATATTACCAATGTTCCCCGCTTGGTTTTTGGCGATCTTATTTCAAACGGTGCAAGGGATTTTGTAATATCTGATGATGTTGAGAAAGCAGATTTTGTCAAAATTCGCAATATAGCACTCGGCTATACTATGCCAAACTCACTTTCTTCAAAGATCGGATTAAGTAAAGTGAGGTTTTATGCAGCCGTTCTGAATGCCTTTGTATTTACAAAATATACTGGTTTCGATCCGGAAATCTCTACAAACAAAAACTCTACAGGAACACCAAGTGTTGATTTTCACTCTCCGCCAATGGCAAGGTCATTCAGCTTTGGTGTAAATATTGGGTTTTAATTTTTAAATAAAATTATTATGAAAAATATTGTAATCATATTTGTTTTACTGGTTTCGGTTCTTCCGGCCTGTAATAAAGAATCTTTATCGCCAATTCCTCCTACATCAATTACCGAAGCTGATGCATTTGCAAGTCCGCAAAGAATTGAGCAACTGGTGCTTGGGATGTATTCTGCAGTAAAAACATCTGATTTTTATGCCGGCCGCTATAATGTTAGTATTGAATTAAGAGGAGAGGAGTTTCTTCACGCCACATTAAATGTTGCAGCTGGTTTGGCCACCTGGCAATTTACATTATCGCCGTCCAATGCTGAAGTGCAAACTACTTGGCGTGATGCATATGCGGCTATTAATCGTGCCAATGTAGTATATGAGGGTCTTCAATCTTCTGCCGCTATTACGGATGTCTTGAAAAAGCAATACCAGGGTGAAGCCCGTTTTTTAAGGGCACTCTGCCATTTTGCCTTGGTTAATTTATACGCAAGGCCTTATTGGGATGGAAACGGTAGCAAGGAGGGAATTCCCCTTCGCCTGAATGCAGAAACCAAAGGCGGAGTTAATAATCTGAAAAGATCAACAGTTGCTGAAGTATATACACAGGTTCTAAATGATCTTGATTTTGCTGAAGCCAACCTGCCGCTTAATTATACCAACGCATACGATAATACCACAAGAGCTCACCGAAATACGGCCATTGCACTGAAATCAAGAGTATATCTGGCCATGGGACAATATGACAAAGTAATACTCGAGTCGAACAAGATAGTTTCGACAACTGCACCTTTTAAGGCTACAACAGGTGTTGCCCACCAGTTGGCACCAGCTATCAGCTCTGTTTTTGCCGCACCTTACACAACTTCTGAAAGTGTCTTCTCATTTGCATTCACAACATTGGATGCCCCAACAACTGCTGGGATATTTTATAATCCTTCTCCTTTTGGTTCGGGTCATAATCCCCTAAACCCCACTGGTATAATAGGAAACACCGGATGGAAAATAACGGATGCCCGCAGGGCATTTAACCAGGCAGGCGGTTCCTCCATTTGGTTACGCAAATGGCCCAAAAACCCAAGCAGTGAGTCGGACTATGCAACTTGTATCCGCTATGCAGAGACCCTTTTGAATTTATCAGAGGCAATAGTTCGTAATACGAATTCGGTTGATCAAAGGGCGGTTGATTTGTTAAAAGCTGTTCGTCAGCGTTCTGATCCTACTACAGATTTTACAGTGGCTGGTTTTGCAACTCCGCAGGATTTATTGAACCAGATTGAAATTGAAAGAAGGATTGAACTGTTGGGTGAGGGTTTCAGGTCATTTGACAGGTTAAGACTCGGACTGCCGCTGATTGGCAAAGGCCCGGTTCCCAATGTTGCTACATCAGATATTCAGTATATCTGGCCCATTCCTTTAACAGAATTGCTCATTAATTCAGAGTGTACACAAAATCCCGGTTACTGAGTACAAAAAAACTAAAGCCTGCACATCCCTAGTTGAATCTTTGATAAAAAGTGACAATGGTTTTTATTATAAAATCAGGGTTTGTGCGGATATGTATCACCATTAAAATAAGCGATTATGAAGAAAATACTTTTTATTCTTGCACTTTTTGTAGCAGCATGTACAGCAAAAGCGCAGTCACCGCAATATACACCGGTTGTCATAGATTCACTGCCATTCGATATTCTCATTGGTAATTATAAGGCAGGTAGTATAAACCCAAAAACGGCAAATACCTTTTTAGGGTTTAGAGCAGCCTATGTAAACACTACCGGTAATCACAGTACAGGCATCGGTTCGGGTGCATTATTTTCCAATACTACCGGCACTCACAATACTGCTCTTGGTGTAAGTACCCTTCGTTTCAGTACAACGGGCAGCAGAAACACCGCAATAGGGATGGGTGTGATGCGGTATAACAGCACGGGCTACAGAAATACAGGCACAGGTAACGACGCACTGCGGTATAATACCACCGGGTATGAGAATACTGCTGATGGGGCTTTTGCGCTTGATTCTAATACAACCGGATATAATAATACGGCTATTGGAGCATATGCACTTAGGTATAATACCACAGGCGTAAACAATACCGCTGTAGGGCATAACGCCTTTTCTAACATGTCTCCGCCATTTTCTAATTCAACTGCTATTGGAGCCAATTCTGTTATAACAGCAAGCAACCAGGTGAGGATAGGGGATGCCAATGTCACCAGTATTATCGGCCAGGTAAATTTTTCTGCTGTTTCTGACGGACGATTTAAAAAAGATATCACTTCAGCCGATTTCAGAAGCGGGGAAGGCGGGGTCCCTGGGCTGGATTTCATACTTCGGCTTGAACCCGTAACGTATCACTATGACATGGATAAGATTGCCGACTTTTTACAAACACCGGACGAAATGCGGCAAAGGGGCAAAGAAGAAATTAAAAGTGCCATGCTCCATACTGGATTTATCGGGCAGCAAGTGGAGAAAGTTGCTGCAGAGCTGGGATTTGAATTCAGCGGAGTTGATAAGCCAAAAACCGATAGTGATTACTATGGATTGAGGTATGCAGAATTTGTAGTCCCGCTTGTAAAAGCAGTGCAGGAGCAACAACTATTAATTGAACAGCTTAAAAAGGAAATTTTGCAGCTTAAATCCGGTTTAAAAAAATAAGGCGTAGGTAAACTACCTTAAAAAATATGAATAAAAAATTTTAACCTCAAACAAACTTAAAACTCATGAAAAAACTCATTCTATTTGGGTTACTTACTGCCTTGACTTTCTCTGTGTTTGCCCAGAATAAAAAAGATGAAGTAAGCCTTTTTCTAAAATCATATAAAACTGCCATGGAAAAACAAGATAAAGAGGCTATGAAAAAAATGTTTGCCGAGGAGGCGATGGTATATGAGAATGGAGATTCTGGCGATAAAGCTGCCGATTTTTTAAAGGAGCATATGTTTCCGGAATTTGACATGTTCAGCTCTTTTACATACGATAATTATAAATCTGACATCGTTATTTTGGGCGACCACGCTTACACCACCGAAACTTTTAACTATACCATCGTGCTGAAAAAAGACGGTAAACCTAATGCCCCTTCCAGTATGGGGGTGGCTACCGCACTCCTTAAAAAAACCTCATCAGGATGGAAGATTGTTTCCTATCATTCATCTTACAGAAAACAAAAGCCTGCCAATTAAAAGGAGGTTAATATATCAATAACAAAACACAAATTTCGTTCTCCTTCATTTTAATAACAAACAAAAAATTAATTATGAAAAATTTCCTGATTATCATTTTAGCGGCCACGACTGTTGCTTGCAACAATGGCCAATCGGCTGACCCTGCAAAAGAAAATGCTGCCTCCGCAGATAATATTGGCGAGCAAACCAAAGCTGTTGTGACAAAATTTATGGATGCTGAGCTTCGTGGTGACACTGCAGGTATGTCTGCGCTGATGGCAGACAACTACATACAATACGGCCTCGGCGTAAACGATAACGCTGATAAAGCAAAGACACTTAACGGGGTTCAGCATCATTGGGAAGCATACAAATACGGCGGAAAAAGATATAAGAGTATAGAAACAATCGCAGTGACCACCACAAATGATGGTGGAAGAGGCAGAGGCAAAGGCGACTGGGTTTTTCTCTGGGGAGACCTGTCAACTGACTACCCGGCAATGCCTGATTATGGAAACAAAGCCACTACGGCAACATTTACTTATCATGCTGCGTATCGGGTAACAAATGGTAAGATTGATACACGGTCCATCTATTTCAACCATGAAGATATTATGAAGCAATTAGGCTATAAGTATCTGTCCGTGGCCGAACAGAAGAAAGTGGCCAACGTTGAACTTTCTTACAAGTAGTATGACCCTGCAGTAGTGAAATTGGACTTTAAGCCAAACATTTTGTAAAAGGCGATAAAACTTATCACCCGATAAATCAGTAAGATGAGAATGATATTGTTTGCTATTCTGGTAGTAGCATTGACCAGTTGCCAGGATCTTAAATGTCAGGATTATCAGTATTCAGCAGGGGCGCACCCGTATGAAACTAATGATCCTGAAACCTGGCAAACTAGTGATGTATGGACCTCCTTGCCTGAACAAGGGCAGGGTTGGTAAGATCATTCGGCTATTCTGTTCACAATCTGGTTGCTGGGCATCAATTTTGGTTGAACTAAGTTCTCTCATGTGCAATAAAAATGGAAAATAAGCGCAGGTGTCTTTCTAGTCGGCCTGCTTTTTTTAAAGATTATCGCTTTATTATTAATTGAAAAACCTGCTTTGTAAAGAATTTATATTTCCTTAATTTCATGTTCAATGATTAAAATGCTTCAAAAAATCATGCTGATTGTAGCTGTCATTACAGTTGCAGGCCACGGCATTTTCCCGCATATACATCATAGCGAAGAGGAGGTTGCAGCAAAGCATAAACATCATTATGGCCATGTTTCCGGTAACCATCATCACGGTGAAGAAGAGAAATCCAATGATAATCAAAGCGGAGTTTTATCGGTTGTTCCTTTGGATGATAATTTTATTCCTGGCAAAGCCTTTACTAAAAAAAATGAGCCACCTGCTGATTTTCTTTTAATTCTTACTAAGCAGAATTTTTCAGGTAATTTCCCTTTAGGGAATACATCTCAATTTCCCAGACATAAAGAATTTCCGCCACCAGATAAGCATTTATCCAATTTACCCTCCCGTGCGCCTCCGCACACACCTCTGAGCTAATCTTCCCGATGGCGGCACATCACCTGCCCACTGTTTTCATTTATTAATAATCTAAAAATTTTCAGTATGAAAAAAGCTATGCTTTTAACAGCTTTCTGCGGAATCCTGTTAGCCACCTCCTGTAATAATAGTAAAGAAACCAAAGACACACATACCCATGAGGACGGCAGCACACATGAAGAACATGATGCAGCTAAGCCGGTGCAAAAGGAGTTCAATGTGTCTGACACACCAAAAACGGATACTTCTACTCATACGCATGATGACGGTGATACACATTCTCATTAAATGAATGGACAACCTGCCTGTCCGGTAGGCAGGTGGCGAACAGTAGTTATTGATCATTCGCTGTTCGCCATTTATTAACAAAACACAAGACAGATGAAATACAAATTAATCATCACCGCAATGCTGGCCTCGCTACTGGCCGGTTTGGTAGCATGTAATAACAAAGTGTCAGATGACCATGCACATGCCCCGGATGGCAGTCATCCGGGAGAAGAGGACCTTCAGGCGTTGTCGTATACGCTATACACTGAAAGGTCAGAGCTATTTGTAGAGTTTAAACCCCTGGTAGCAGGTCAAACGTCGAATTTCGCAGCACACTTAACTGTTCTCGGTGAGAATTTTCTTCCCTATACAGAAGGCAATGTTACGTTAAGTTTGATCTTGGGTCAAAAAGGGATAAAGAATTTGGCTGCTTCCCCCGGTTCACCGGGAATTTTTCGTTTGGCATTGCAACCAACACAAGCTGGTATTGGCAAACTCGTCTTCGATATTCAGACTGAAAACTTTACCGACCAGTTTATCATTGACAGCGTTCAGGTATTTGCAGATGAAACTTCTGCTATTGCTGCACAACCTAAAGAAACAGCAGGGGGTGATATTTCTTACCTGAAAGAACAGACATGGAAAATTGAATTTGCCAATGCTCCTGTAAAGAATGAAATGATCTATGATATCATTAAAACAACGGGTGAAATCCAATCGGCGCCGGGCGATGAAGTAACGATTGCGGCCAGATCAAATGGTATTGTAAAGTTTGCAGGAAGCGGTAATGTAGCTGGCTCATCGATTCGTTCAGGTCAGTCTATGTTCATCGTAACTGGCGGTGAAATTGCTTTTGAAAATATTGAGGCAGCTAAAGAATCTGCAAGGTCAGAACTCGCTATTGCAAAATCAGAATACGAAAGAACTGGTGAATTAATAAAAGATAAGCTGATAACACAGGGCGAATACCAGCAGGCCAGGCTACGGTATGAACAGGCGCAAATAAGACTGAATAATTTGGGCCGTAATTATAATAGTGGAAAATCCCTCTCTTCTCCCATAAGTGGGTTTGTTAAAAATATTTTGGTAAGTGAAGGAGAGTATGTATCAGCAGGCCAGCCTTTAGCTATTATTACAAAAAACCAGCGGATTGTATTAAAAGCAGATGTATCGTTAAGGGATGCCGGTAAAATAAGCAGCATTCGGGAGGCGAATTTCATATTGGCGCAAAGTAAAGAACAGTTTAGTACAAGCCAGTTAAATGGTAAACTGATGTCTGCAGGTAAAACGACTTCAGCCGGTTCCCCTTTTATCCCGGTTCACTTTCAGATTGATGCGAAGCCGGATTTATTACCTGGCTCTTTTGCAGAAGTGTATTTAAAAACTACTCCTGTCAATGATGCGGTTGTAATTCCCGCTTCTGCCCTCATAGAGGAACAAGGCGTTTTCTATGTTTATGTACAAACAGGTGGCGAAAGTTTTCAGAAAAGAGAACTGAAACTCGGTTCACATGACGGCATCAGAGTACAAGTTCTTTCTGGTGTTGCTGAGGGGGAACGGGTGGTCACAAAAGGTGCTTATCAAATTAAGTTGTCACAGGCAAGTGGAACATTGCCTGCTCATGGTCATGAGCATTAAAATTCAGAAAGATGCTAAACAAAATAATCCGGTTTTCTTTATATAACAGGGTAATCATTATTGCCGCATCCGTTCTGCTCCTATTGACAGGAACCTACACTGCAACAAAAATGGAAGTAGATGTATTTCCTGATTTAACAGCGCCAACCGTAGTTGTATTAACAGAAGCACATGGCATGGCCCCTGAAGAGGTGGAACGACTGGTAACATTTCCGATAGAAACAGCCGTGAATGGTGCTGGAAATGTAAGAAGAGTTCGTTCATCCTCATCTGCCGGTATCTCTATCGTATGGGTGGAGTTTGCATGGGGAACTGACATTTACAGGGCAAGACAAATCGTAAATGAAAAGATAAGTGTTGTATCCAACCAGTTACCGATCGGGGTGAACACCCCCGTGATGGCGCCCCAATCTTCTATCATGGGAGAGATCATGCTCATAAGCGTTACCGGCAAGGAAACTTCTAAAATGGATATGAGGACAATTGCCGATTGGCAAATACGTCCTTTGCTGCTTTCCATCGGTGGTGTATCACAGGTGGTGGTGATTGGCGGTGAATATAAACAGTTTCTGATCCTGGCCTCACCGCAAAAGATGAAATACTACAATGTATCACTGAATGAGTTGCTGAAAGCATCCGAAGAAACCAATAAAAATGCTGCTGGTGGTTTTATGAGTGAATATAGCAATGAATACATTGTAAGAGGTATTGGCCGTACCAGCGATTTGAATGAATTGGGAAGATCGTTGATAAAAACAGTGAATGGCAGTCCTGTGAAAATTGAAGATGTGGCGGAAATTAAAATCGGTTCTGCCATTAAGATTGGTGATGGGTCTTTAAATGGAAACCCCGCTGTTATTATGACGGTTATGAAACAACCGGGAACAAACACACTTGAACTGACAGATAAAATTGACAAGGCACTCGTCGATTTAAGGAGAACTTTGCCTGTCGATCTGGACATAAACACTAAGAATTTTCGGCAGGCTGATTTTATAAACGCCTCTGTCGGCAATATCAATAAGACGCTTGTTGAAGGTTCCATCTTCGTTGTCATCATTCTCTTTCTTTTCTTGATGAATTGGCGGCCGACATTCATTTCATTGATTGCTATTCCGGTTTCGTTGATCACTGCTATACTTACGTTGAAGTGGCTCGGATTTACCATTAATACCATGAGCCTCGGCGGAATGGCCATTGCTATCGGCGCACTGGTGGATGATGCGATAATAGATGTGGAAAATGTATTCAAACACCTTAAACAGAACTTTGCAAAACCGCCATCAGAAAGAAAAAATAAATTGGATGTAATATTTGATGCTTCAGTTGAAATACGGACATCCATCATCAATGCGACGTTTATAATAATCGTTGCCTTTGTACCTCTTTTCTTTTTATCAGGTATGGAAGGAAGATTGCTTGCGCCATTAGGCATAGCTTTTATTGTTTCCTTATTTGCTTCGCTGATTGTTTCAATAACCATAACACCTGTATTATGCAGTTTTCTTTTAACAGGTGAAAAAATGCTGCAACGCCAGCATAAGGAAAGCTGGCTGGTGCGAAAGCTGAATCATATTTATGAAGCAGCATTAAAGAGGGCCATGAATGTTAAAAAGCCAATCATTGTTTTCGGAGTCGCTTTGTTTATCGGAGCGTTAATTTTGTTAGGAGGTTTGGGAAGAAGCTTTTTACCGGAATTTAATGAAGGGTCTTTGGTCGTGAGTGCAACCAGCATGCCCGGTATTTCACTGGCAGAAAGCAGCAAAATCGGCACGAATGTGGAAAAAGCATTGCTCACTGTTCCTGAAATTCAGATGACTACACGGCGAACAGGCAGGGCCGAATTGGATGAACATGCACAGGGTGTAAACGCCTCGGAAATTGATGCACCTTTTATATTGAAGGAAAGAAGCAGGGAAAAATTCATGACAGATGTGCGCCAGAAACTTTCTGGGATTTCCGGCGCCAACATAACCATCGGTCAGCCGATAGGACACCGCATTGACCATATGTTATCGGGTACAAGAGCCAATATTGCTATTAAAATTTTCGGCAGTGATCTGAGTAAATTATTCTCTCTGTCCAACGAAATCAAAACTACTATTGAAGGTACAGCAGGTCTTGTTGATCTAAGTGTGGAGCAGCAGGTACAGATTCCGCAGGTACAAATTAAAGCCAACAGGGATATGCTGGCTAAATTCGGTATTACCATCGGTGAGTTTGCTGAGTTTACCGATGTGGCATTTGCCGGTGAAAAAGTTTCAGAAGTTTATGAAGGCAGCCAGCGTTTTGACCTGGTGCTTCGCTTTGATGAAAGCAACAGGGGTAATATTGAAAAAATAAACAACACACTCATTGATTCAAAGGACGGGCAGAAGATTCCCCTGAACTATGTAGCAAATGTTGTTTCTGCAACTGGCCCCAATACTATTAACAGGGAAAACGTTCAGCGCAAAACAGTTGTATCAGCCAATGTTGCCGGTCGTGACCAGAAAAGTGTGGTGGATGAGATCAGGCAGAAGATTGAAGCTGGCATCAAACTGCCGGAAGGATACCGGATTGAATACGGTGGTCAGTTTGAATCAGAAAAAGAAGCATCTAAAACGCTTTTGATCACTTCTGTCCTCTCCCTGCTCGTAATTTTCTTTTTGCTATACATGGAATTTAAGAATATTAAAATATCCACCATCATTTTACTCAATCTTCCATTGGCATTAATCGGAGGCGTATTAAGCGTATGGCTCACATCCGGGATATTAAGCATACCCGCCATCATTGGTTTTATCACCTTGTTTGGTGTAGCCACAAGAAACGGAATACTCCTGGTGTCGCATTACAAAACATTACAAAATGAGGGTATGAATTTATATCAAGCCATCATACTTGGCTCAAAGGACAGGTTAAGCCCGATACTGATGACTGCGCTAACAGCAGGTCTTGCTTTGATACCATTGGCTTTGGGTGGTGATTTACCAGGTAATGAAATTCAAAGCCCGATGGCAAAAGTGATTTTGGGGGGGTTATTGAGCTCAACACTGCTGAATTTATTCGTTGTACCGGTCGTTTATTATCTGGCAAACAAAAAAAAGAACAAATAATGAAGCAAATAATAACATATATAGTTACTGGTTTTTTTGTTCAGTCTTCAATGGCTCAGAATGTAGTTGATAGTGTGCTGAAGCAGGTGGAAAGAAATAACAAATCTATTCAGACCAATAAAAAATACTGGGATGCAAAAAGAAATGAATATAAAACCGGATTAACACCTTATGACCCGACAGTCGAGTATGATTATATGTGGGGATCTCCGGTGGGAGCTGGTAATCAAAGAGATTTTGTTGTAACTCAACGGTTAGATTTTCCGACTGTTTATAAACGGAAAAAGGATTTATCCGGTCAGCAGGTTGCGCAATCACAATTCCAGCAGCAGGTATATCGCCAGGATATTTTATTAGAAGCAAAACTACTTTCGTTACAGGTCATATATCTGAATAAAAAGACAATAGAGATAAAGCGCAGGTTATTCAATACACAAAACCTGGTCAATGGGTATCAAATAAAATTTGACCGAGGAGATGCCACCATTCTTGATATCAACAAAGCAAAGCTGCAATTGCTCAATATTCAGAATGAGGCAAAATTGAATGAGAACGAAAAGCAGATGATTCTAACAAAAATTGCTGAACTGAATGGCGGCAATGCACTTGCAATTAATGATACGCTTTATCCCGTCCTCTCAGTCATTCCTGATTTTGAAACATTAGACAGCACGATTGAAGCCAATGACCCCATAATTAAAGTATATGAGCAGGAAAAAAGGATCTGGCAGCAGCAGATCGCTTTACAGAGAGCTATGAACCTCCCAAAAATTGAATCCGGCTACCATTCACAAGGGATTTTGGGACAGAGCTACAAAGGATTTCACATAGGCATCAGCATTCCTTTATGGGAAAATAAGAACAGGTTGACTGCGGCTAAAACAAATCTTGACTATGCCAATTCTGCTGCTGAAACGCAAATACTCAATCACCGTTTGGAAAACAGACAGTATTACGACCAATTGGATGTTCGGCAAAAAATGCTGCAGGAATACAAAGTACTTTTATCTACCCTCAATAATACAGCCTTGCTCAACAAAGCACTTTCACTGGGGCAAATTACTATTATCCAGTATTTCTATGATGAAAGTTTTTATTTCACAGCTCACGATAGATACCTTCTGGCAGAGTGGGAATACCAACAGGCAGTAGCGAGGTTGTATAAATTCACGTTATAAAGAAATATCTTAGCTAAACGATGTTATATTATTGTTCTTAAGAACAGGATCAAATCCTGCTGATTTCAAATGATTTTTGCTACTGATTTGCAGATACAAAACCGGTGATTTTTTTTTATCAGTTCATTAAATAATACCTGAATTAGCAGTCAAAACTTTACCGCATGACCCAGATGAGTATTCTGCTGGTAGACAACCATCACTCTTACTCCAAACAAAGTGCAGCATTTTCCTTGTCCTGTTCTTTATGGCGAGTTCATTCCGGGGTCATACAGATATCACAAAGAATGACGGCTGGCTTTGCGGACCGGACCAGGGAATAAACCGTTTCAGCATCGTAGTCCATCCCTGTCAGACGAAATTTGCCGGTCCTCATTGAAAATGTTGCACTTTGTTTGAGGGAATAAAAGGCGTATGGGTCAGCCTAAATTCTCCCGTCGCTCGGTTGATGCTGTGGCCAAAGGGTGCATACAACATTGTTCCCAGCTTGCTGTTCAAATTAAACTCAAACCCTTGCAGCAGCAAGAGTTCCCCATCAATAACATTTCAGGCGCCACAGGGTTTGGTCGCATCTGCCTTCACCATCCTCATAATTTCCTTTGTCAGCCGGGTAATCATAAGGTTATCAGAAATGCTTTGCAGCAGGTAGCGGAGAGAATTACGCAATGCCTTTCCGGTTTTTCCCGCACGACCAAATTCAGCGCCGTTTTCACGAGTTCTTACAAAAGCCGGGTCGTTAGCAATGCGGTTGCCATCAAGTCCAGTTTTCTCCTTGGCTAAATAACCATCCTTCGTTTTATAGAAGGTGATATTGCCGATCGTGCCTTTCAGCGGCACGATCCCTTTCTGTTTTGCCATTCTTTTTGCTTGATAAGTGAAAAGATCAGGACAATGCAAAACGCATTTCCCGGTTTCATTCTGCCGTTAGTACTCAGCTAGCATGAGCCAACAGCATCGCAAATGCAACACAAGAATAATCAGCAAAAAAGGGAGCTAAAAATCAACTGGGCGGTTTGATCCCATTTGATACAAAATGCAACGCTTTGATAGGTTTTGATGGCTTTTGATACAGAATGAGCGGTTTGATAACAATTGGTAATGCCACTCAAAAGCCACCTTTAAGGCACTTTAAAGCCACTCATAAGTATACAGTAATTTCAAGGTTCTATTACTGCCATAATTTAAACAAAGAAGGGTTGCACTTGTGCAACCCCTTGACTTTCAGCTCCCCCTGTTGGACTTGAACCAACGACCCTCTGATTAACAGTCAGATGCTCTAACCAACTGAGCTAAGGAGGAATATGTCTTTTCCCAACTGAGTGCCAACGCTTCGGTCGGCATCGTGACAAGCTTTGCTTCGTCACAACTAAGGAGGAATAAAGAACGGGCTGCAAAAATAGGGATATTCAGGTTTTGACAAAGAGCGAAACCAAAAAACAAGGAAAAAAAACCATCGTTTTAAAGGGCAACTTAAATTATTCTTTCCGGGCCCTGATCATTTCCCTTTTGCCGCGGGGACCGGGGATTTTTTCTATTACAAAACCCGCTGCTTCCATAGCCCGCCGCACATCTGCTTTGCTGCAATAAGTAACGAGTATGCCACCCGGCAGCAGCATAGCATATAACTTTTGAAAAACCTCTTTGGTCCACAGTTCGGGTTGGGCAGCAGGGGCAAAAGCATCAAAGTAAACTAAGAAGAATAAACTCTCCGGCGGCAGATCAAAAAGACTTTTTTTTGTTTTGGTCAGCCTGAAATGTTGGCTGATCTCAACCATTTCTTCCCATCCGCACTGGTGCATTTTTTCAAACAATGGCTGGTAACGCTGCAGATCAGGTTGCCGGCAATAATTTAACTGTGCTGCCTGGTCTTCATCCAGCGGGAAGGGTTCTATCGCCGTATAATAGATCCGGTTTTGATGCCTGTCCGCTTCTGCAAGGGTCAGCAAAGCATTAAGACCGGTGCCAAATCCTATTTCAAGCACACAATGAACTCCTGCATAATCAAAAACTTCAGAAGCCAAAAGCCCGGCGTTGATGAACACATGCTTTGATTCCTGCACAGCGCCATGCACCGAATGATAGGTCACATTCATTTCCGGTATGCTCACCGAGTGAGAACCGTCTTTGGTCACAATTAATTGACGCTGCATTGCACAAAATTCTATATTTATTTTTTAATGATCAGCAATGCACTACATTGAACACCTTTCGAAAGACAGGAAACTAAAAAAACTTATCACAAACGGGCAGCCCCATCAGCTCAGGAAAAGAAAGAATATCTGCATCTATCTCTGTGCATCCATCATGAGCCAGCAATTGAGCACCAAAGTGGCCGATGTGATCTATAACCGCTTTTTGGCTCTCTACCAGGGCAAAGAGCCTTCGCCGCAGCAAATACTCGGCACTCCTTCTGAAACACTGCGGGCCATCGGGCTCAGCAATGCCAAAGTAAGCTATGTGAAAAATGTGGCGCAGTTTGAAATGGAACAGGGCATGGATGCAAAGAAGCTGGCCAGAATGAGTAATGAAGAAGTGATAGCTTACCTCACAGCAATCAAAGGTGTCGGGCGATGGACCGTGGAAATGCTGCTGATGTTTGCCCTCGGCCGCGAAGATGTGTTTGCTATTGATGATCTCGGCATTCAGAATGCGATGATCAGTTTGTATAAACTCGACAAGGAAGATAAAAAGCAATTCAGGGAAGAACTGCTGAAAATTTCTGCCAGGTGGAGCCCCTACCGCACCTATGCCTGTGTGCACCTCTGGCGATGGAAAGACAATGCCCCCGCAGCAAAAAAGAAAAGACCAAAAGAAAAGATCAGTTGAAACAACGGATATTTGTGAAAACAATTAAAGATGAAACATATACTCATATCTTCTGTTATGGCTGTTTTGATGATGCTATCATTGACACAGGCCACCTGCAAGAGCAAAAGCAAGACTGTTGCTTGTATTGATGAAAGTAAAATATCAGAAGGTCCTTGCACCATGGAATATGATCCCGTTTGCGGCTGCGACAATAAGACCTATTCCAATCCATGTATCGCCGGAAGGGCAGGTGTCACAAAATGGGAGAAGGGGGAGTGTAAATAATTTTTATACAACAGCCTTCTCTAGTTTCTTCAGCCATCCCTCTTCAATCACAGCGCCAAGCCCGGGTGAATCCGGCACTTTCACCACACCGTTAGCTGCATATACAATACCGCCGGTTACAGGGTCTTCTTTCAGCATTAATGCGGTGTCAAAATCAAAATGTACTATGGCGGGGCTGCACAGGGCAAAATGAGCAAAACCTGTCATCGCCAGCCGTGATTCGATCATGGCGCCTACCT
>CAYPOD010000046.1:0-21573 GCA_964412375.1 uncultured Chitinophaga sp.
ATGTTCCTGCTCCTGCCAGTGCAGGTGTCCATGTGCCGCCTGCATCAGGTGTGCCTCCTAATGCTGCAAAGAGTTGTGCCGTTGTTACCGTGCTGCCTGCGCAGATCGTTAATACACCATTCGTACCCGCATCAGGTTGTGCCTGCTCGGTTACCGTTACTGTTGCTGTCGCATTTACTGTACATGGCGCTGTCGCTGCTACAGTATATGTATATGTTCCTGCTCCTGCCAGTGCAGGTGTCCATGTGCCGCCTGCATCCGGTGTGCCTCCTAATGCTGCAAAGAGTTGTGCCGCGGTGACCGTGCTGCCTTCACAGATCGTTAATGCTCCATTCGTTCCTGCATCCGGCTGTGCCTGCTCGGTTACCGTTACTGTTGCTGTAGCATTAGCACAAGGAGCCACTCCTGCTACGGTGTAAGTATATATTCCTGCTCCTGCAAGTGCCGGTGTCCATGTGCCGCCTGCATCCGGTGTGCCACCCAAGGCAGCAAATAATTGTGCCGCAGTTACTGTGCTGCCTTCGCAGATCGTTAATGCACCATTCGTACCTGCGTTGGGTGAAGCAATTATCACAAAATCAACCGCCGTGCGGCAGCCGGGAGATAAACTACATTCTGCATAAAAAGTATAGGTACCGGGTGTATTGGTATTAGGAAGCCCTGATCCAGCAACCCCTACAGGATTAAATGGAGAACCTGTTCCTATTGCTGTACCACCTGATGGAACAGTGTACCAGGTGATCACTGCAGGAATAGTATATGTTATTATTACCTGGCCATTAGCACCAGAGCCTGATGTTCCATTATCCTCGCCTCTTCCACCACCACCACCACCAGGGCCATTGCCATTTTGAGCAGCCGGGATTCCATCTTGCACTCCACCATTACCACCATTTCCTGAGCCTGTACCTCCGGCAGAACCTGTTGTATTACTAGTTCCACCAGCAGCACCGTTATTTCCAATAGCATTCGTAAATGCTGATCCGCCGCCACCACCACCGCCACTAGTACTACTACTCGCAGTATGTCCATTTCCTCCAGCTCCGCCTGAATAAGATGCCGTAACATTCCCGCCAATAGGTGATGCAGCACCTCCTGCTCCTCCATTACTATTATTTGTAGACCCACCTCCGTTTGCTATAATACCTCCAACACTTGACTGCCCCCCAGAAATTCCGGGTGCCCCTCCAATCCCAACTGTAACAGGAATATTACTCCCGGGAGTTACAGGTAACGTTCCAGTAGTAAAGGCACCACCACCACCACCACCATTACCATTTGTTGTACTACTTTGACTACTGCCACCCCCTCCAGCACCCCATGCCTGAACAGTAATGCTTGTTACTCCTGCAGGAACAGTAAATGTGCCGTTTGCTGTAAAAGGAACAGTGCCATTGATTGTTGCACATGGTGATGTTATTGCTAACTGCCCGCTTCCACCCTGGCAAATCGTTACATCAGGTACCGTTGGGCTTTGCCCGATATTAATAACCATCTGATCTGTTGCTGCAGCACAGGCGCCGGAAGCATTGGTGGTGAGGGTAAGTGTTACAGAACCTGCTGTGATTTCAGCAGGTGAAGGAGTGTATGTAGCATTAAGTGTTGTATTGTTTGGTGTAAACAAGCCGGTACCACCAGACCAGGTTGCTGATGTAGCACTGCCACCAATGACTCCTGCAAGAGTAACAGTTGGATTATCTGCACAAACCGACTGATCAGGGCCGGCATTTACAGTAGGAAGCGGGCTTACATTCACAGTAACTGAGTCCTGAACCGAACATCCGTTTGAAGCTGTATACGTAATGATATATACTGTTGTGTCTGCAGGGGTAACAACTCCCGGGTTCAGTCCGGTTCCCGAATAACCTGTAGGATTAGACGACCATACATAAGCCCCACCGCTTCCTCCATAGGTAAAGCTAATCGTGAAATTATTGATAGTGCCATATACTCCTGAAGTGGAATCATCAACCACCACTAATTGCCAGTTGCCATAAGGACTAAACGCATTCAGGTTTGTAAATGATTGCTGCGGCAGGAATGTACCAGTAAAAGGTGGTGTTCCCGATGCAATGGGAACCGTAGCCGTACTGGAAAAAGTTGTATTAGTATAATTATTTCCTGTACCGCCAAGATCAGCTGCCAAAACAATAGCACCAGGACCTACTGTTTGAGATAAATTTCCATTTGGCGCATTGCTGATCGAACCACCCGGCGCCACGAGGTAAATTTCAACTTCTGATGTGGTCGGGTGCTGTAAATTGACAGTTACACTTATGTTGGTCAACTCCCCTATTGTGGCAGGAAGAGTTCCCGTCGGCACGGAGAAATTAACCCCTTGCGGTATTATCGGACCCGGTGGTCTCCAAAATGGTACGTTAGGTGAAAAGCTATACGAGACAGTAGTGGGTGTAGTATTTGGTCCGGTGGCCGAAAGGGTTGTTGATTGGCCTTCACAAAGTTCAACTACCTGCTGCGAAACAGAAACACCTGTAGGCGAGGGATTAACACTAACGGAATGAACCACAGAATTGGTACATCCATTTGCGTCTGTAATCGTAAAAGTGATGATAGCAGCCCCTTCTGAGACCCCGGTAACAACACCTGTAACCGGATCAACAGTGGCAACTGATGGATTATTGCTGCTCCATACTCCGGTTGCAGGTGGGAATGGTTGTGCAGGGATGACCGAAGTAAGTGTAATGCTGTTGTTATCGCAAAGGCTGCTAAGTCCGCTGATTGGATTAATCGGCGGGGCAGGATTCACGGTAACGGTAAATAAATTGGTAATTGGAAAAGTACACCCGTTTGCGCTAACAATTGCATTGAATTGAGACGACTGAACAGTTCCTGTTGCATTTACAAGTGCCCCACCTAGTGTTAATGTTGCAGGGTTTAGTACAACGCCACCTGGTCCTGCCGGGTTCATACCTGTAAGATTCGTTGTGTTGTTCCTGATCCAGTTAAATCCTGTGTTGGGAATATTACTTGAAATAACTATGTCAAAGGCTTCACCAGAACAAACCAGCGGGTTCGATGGTGTTACAGTTATTACAGGTTGTGGATTTACCGTTATTGTAAACGTGCAGCTATTGGCACAATTTGTCGAAGGATCAGTATAAGTATATGTGATCGTATGTGTGCCGGCACCTGCGGTGGCAGGAGTGAAAATATTCCCGCTTACTCCCGGCCCGCTGTAGGTTCCTCCGGCAGGTGATCCGCCCGTTAATGTAAAAGGAGCTGCATTTATGCAAACTGTTTGATTGGCCGGACAGGTGACCGTTGGCAACGGATTCTCCGTTACTGCAAAGTCTGCTGATGTGGCTGAACAACCATTGTTATCTGTTACTGAAACAGAATAAGTGCCTGCAGCGGCAGCAGTGTAAGTGGAAGATGTTGCTCCGCCAATTGGTGAGCCATTAAAAAACCATTGATACCCGTTTGCGGGTATTGTGCCACTTCCCGCTACAGGGTTGGCTGTTAGCAAGGTGCTTCCTCCAACACAATATGCATTATTTCCTGTTATTGTAACTGAAGGAGGCGTATTGATAGTAACAGTTGTTTGAACCTGAACCTGCGGACAACCACTATAAACAGGAATTGTATACGTAATCGTATAAGTACCGGGTGTGCTGGTAGTTGGTGTAATAATACCAGTTGCCGCATCAATCGTTAACCCGGCAGGTGCTGAAAACTCAGCGTTAGTACCCGGTGGGTTTGGTGGAGGCAATGACGGTGGTGGCGGTGCACCGACTATATTTGGCGACACTGGTAATCCATCTGTGCATATTGAAGATGAAGGATAACTGATTGCAGGAAATTGTTTGATATAAACTGTTGCTGTACCCGGATTGGGGGCACATCCATTCGCATCATTGGGTGGTTGGTATTGTATAATGTAAATACCCGGATCACTCAAGACTGCATTTACAGTTCCGACAGCATTTATTTCCAAATGAGGGCCGCCGGATGAAACTGTATAAGTAAAAGTTCCGCCGGGTGCGCCAGTATTGGTGTTAATGTCAAGCAGTGTAGCATTATTATCGTACCTGCAAGGAGGAAGATAATTTATTGTTGTAGTAAGTCTGGGATTTACTGTTACTGTAAATGGTACACTGCAACTTGGCAGACAACCGTTATTGACTGTGAGGTTACCGGTATAAGTTCCGGCAACAGTTCCAGCTGGAACATTTATAGTTATCGGGCTTGCGGATAAAGGAGCATCTACAACATTCACAAATGGCCCGGTATTCCATGTTATGCTGTACGTCGTCGGCGATCCTGTTGTTGCAGAATATGCTAAAGTAGTCGTCTGTGCTGTTGATCTGAAACAAACGCTATCTGCTACTGCATTGGCAGTGATAGTCGGGGCGCAACAGATTTGTGAGCCGCCATTTAATAAATTTGATAGTCCTGGCGTTCCTGATGTCTGAGTTTGATATGTCCCAGAAGAGTTTAAAAATATCCCATGGTTGCCACCTAACGAAGTAAAAGTTCCAGGCACATGATTTGTTGAAGCAAGCGGATCGTTTATAGGATTTATAGCATTACATCCAGCTGATGGGTTCGAAAAACTATTTGTGTAAGTTCCACTGTTATTCCCGGAACCATAAGAAACTGAAGTTACCACTGCACCTGCTGGTGTTAATAAAGAAATTTGCCCTCCCGAATTTGGCAACAAACCTGGAGTTAAATTATTTAATCCAGAATTACTCGATGTCGACACATCTAAATTAGCTGCACCCACACCATTAGCTCCATAGGAATTTATCCAAGCTGTTCCACCCGTAGCTACATTTGACCATGATAATGGTGTATTAAATGCATTTCCAAGTCCTCCAATTAAGTAATACTGACATGGATTTAACGTCACCCCTGAAGGAATTGTTATTGCCCAACCAGTTGGATTAGGGAAACCACTTGTACCACTAAAAACTATGACGTAACAACTCAAATCTATTGGACAGCTTCCTCTATTAAATAACTCAATATATTCACCACCTGCCCCATCATTCCCATTTGGTGGAGCAATGCCTACTTCATTAATTACAACTTGTCCCCTCCCCACATTTCCCAACAATAAAAACAGGAGTATAAAAGAGAAAGAAATACGAAGCATTCTTTTCATAAGGGTGCAGCGCTGCGTTTTGCAGGGCAAAAGGTGGTTAATGGTATGATGGCAGTTTTCAGTCATTTCCTCAAACATTGCATTCGGCAGTTCATAAAAGCCGCTCGGGCCGGATCAGGGCTTCACAGGAATGATTGGAAAACATTTACTGCTAAGCGAACCGGGATGTCCCGTCGCTAATCAGCGCCATGATTTCGGTTTTTGAAAAAGGATAAAAGGGCAGGCGTAGAAACAAAATGTTTCAGCCGGCTTTGTTTTGATAATCCATTAACAACGGATGATTGCTGTTACCTGCTGATAACAAACTGTGGGAAGCGATCAGAAAAAAATCTGCTGAGTAAATATTTCCCATCATCAACCGGTTTAAGGTTTCAAAACAGCGGCTTTCGTAAGAGGATTGGGTTAGCTCAGGTTATTAATAGATAGGACTTTACAACAGTGCGTAAATGTAGAAAAATAACTGATTGATAGGTAGGTTTGGGCCGTTTTGTTTTAAACATTTTTTGTTTTTCAAACCATCATTATTTATTAACCCAGGAAATCGTAAATCTACGATACCGGCAGTCGCTGCTAAAGTTATCAACCTGCTTACTCCGTAGTAAAGCCCTACTTGAAGTATGCTTAATGTATGCCTGATGCCACCCGGAAGTATGCTAAATCCAGGCTATGTTTACCCTCTCCGGCTTGAAAAGGTAGTCTTACCCCAGGTTTTCTACCACACAGCCTTCCAGCACGGTTTCTTTCGGAATCTCCGGTGCGGTTTCTTTGGCCTGCACCAATTGCAGTAAAATAGTGGTAGCCATCTCGGCCTGCTTCCGGGGAAATTGCTCCACCGATGCGGCGGGGGGACTATCCAGGTAATGTGTGACCGGCAGGTTGGCATAGCTCACAAAATAAATATCCTCATTGATCTTCAGTCCCTGCTGCCGGGTGTAGCGGATGGCATCCAGCGCCACATAATCATTAAATGCAATAACGGCAGGGGGCGGCACAGGTAACGAAAGCAATTGCTTCATAGCGGCTTCGGTCTGTTCCCTGCTTAGATCAGTTTGCACCACCAGGGAGTTATCCGGGCTCAACCCGTTTTTGGCCAACCCTTCCAGGTAGCCCTGCCAGCGTTCCTGCGATGGCAGCAGGCTATCGGGACCTTTGATAAAACCAATACGCCGGTGACCCTTGCCCAGCAACCAGTCCACCAGCTTTTCCGAACTGTCTTTAAGATTGCAGGAAACAGTATAAAAATCAGTGCCTGCCGGAACCCGGTCGAAGAATACTACCGGGATATTGTAGGCTGCCAGTTGTTCAAAATGATCATAGGTATCCGTGGTTTTTGCCAGCGAAACAATGATGCCATCCACCCGGTGGCGGCGCATCGTGTCCACGATCTGTTTTTCCTTTTCCGTATCGTCATGCGACTGGCCGATGAGCACCGTGTACTGGCTGGCCATGGCCGTGTCTTCGATTCCATTGATGGCGATGGAAAAAAATTCTTCACCCAGGTTGGGCAGGATGACGCCGATGGTCATGGTGCGGCCCTGCTTGAAAGAAATGGCGGCCTGGTTGGGCTCGTAGTTCATTTCTTTGGCCAGCCGCTGCACCTGCATGCGGGTGCGCAGCCCGATGCTGGGATGATTATGCAAAGCTCTTGATACGGTGGAAACAGATACATTCAGCCGCTTTGCAATTTCTTTTATCGTAGCAGGCTTTCGTTCCATACAGTGGCTGCAAGGTAACAACATGCAAAGAATAATGAACAGGAAAATCTTTTGCGTAATGGTTTATATATACCGGTGTTTGTCATCCATTGCAACGGTTGTGCTGTTGCATGCTGATAAAAAAACCAATTCACCCGGCGCCGGCATGAAATAATTTTTGCACAGGTAATTGATTTTCGTAAATTTCAAGTATTAAATGATTGCTGCATGAGTACCGTTTCCGCTGTTTTATCCCGTAAAGGAAATAATATCGTCAGTGTTTCTCCCGGTGAAACAGTGCTGCAGGCGTTGCGCATCATGGCTGAAAAAAATATCGGCTCTGTAGTGGTGATGGAGAACGGGCAATACAAAGGCATCGTTTCAGAAAGAGATTATTCCCGGAAAGTGGTGCTGAGAGATAAAAGTTCAACCGACACCCATGTGGAAGAGATCATGAGTACGGATCTGCCTTCGGTGAAACCTTCAGACAGCATAGAACATTGCATGACGCTGATGACACAAAAAAATATTCGTTACATGCCGGTGTTTGACAACAATGCACTAACCGGCATCATCTCGATGAGTGATGTGGTGAAAGAAACCATCCTGTCGCAGAAAGAAACCATCACCCACCTGCAAAGCTATATTCATAGCAACAGTTAAGGACTTACATGCTCATTAAATACCGGCGAAGCCCCGTAAGGCTTCGTCTTTTTTTATGTCCCTATCCCCGCCCCTATCCCTTAAAGGGGAAGCAGACGCTGCATTTATTTTACGGGAACACTTTCTTATTCTTATTCAACCTCTTTTTTTTCTTCTACCACCACAAGGTCTTTTACATCCACCTGCATCGGCAGCAACCCGATCTTTACTACCGCTCTTTTGCCCCGCAGTTCCATCACCTGCCCCACCTGGTGATTCTTTTTCATCTTCACCTTGTCACCGGGTTTGATGTCACCACCCACCTCTTTGTATTTTGATTCGATCTTTTTCTGCATCCTGCCACTGGCCTGCTGCTGTTTCTTTTTGAACAATAAGGCTTCCATCTGGCGCATCACTTTTTTCTTGTCCTCTTCTTTCCGCCAGTCTATGAGCAACTGCTTCAGGTTTCTTTCCATGTCTTTCAGGTAAGTAATCTTTTCCTGCGACAAACGGTTTTGCTCTTTCAATAATTCTACCTGTTGCCGGTGTTTTTCTTTATCCATCACCTGCTGCAATTCTTTCTTCAGCTTTTCATTTTCTTTAATGAGTTGCTCCAGTTGCTTTTCTTTTTGCTGCAGTTGCCGCAGGTCCTGCTCGGTGCGGTTGAGCAGTTTGTCCAGGCGATACTGGTCTTCATCCACCAGTTCCCTTGCTTTTCTGATCAATCCCTTGTCCAGCCCGATCCGTTCTGCAATAGAAAAAGTATAGGAACTGCCGGGCTTGCCGGCGATGAGTTGATAGAGCGGTTGCAGGTTTGCTTCATCAAATGCCATAGCGCCATTGAGGATACCGGCTGTTTTGCCCGCCATCACTTTTAGGTTCAGGTAATGTGTGGTTACAATGCCGATAGCATGTTTGCGGGCCAGTTCCTGCAAGATCACTTCGGCAAAGGCGCCGCCCAGGCCAGGATCACTGCCACTGCCTAATTCATCAATGAAAAAAAGTGTTTTGCCATTGGCATTTTCCATGAAATATTTCATGTGCAGCAAATGACTGCTGTAAGTACTCAGCTCAAACTCGAGACTTTGGGTGTCGCCGATATGGATCATCAGTTGTTTGAAAATGCCAAAACGGGAAGATGGATGCACGGGCACCAGTAAACCGGCCTGCAACATCATTTGCAGCAATCCAACGGTTTTCATGGTCACCGTTTTGCCACCTGCATTCGGTCCGCTGATCACCAGTATGCGGTTGTTTTCATCGAGGCTGATATGGACGGGTATCGTTGGCTTGCCGCTTTTTTGATTGTATAAATACAGCAAAGGGTGAATGGCATTGACCATGTGCACACCGGCTTTTTCTTCCACCAAAGGATACTCACCTTTCACTTCGAGGGCCAGTTTTGCTTTGGCACGGATAAAATCATAGTCGCCGGTGATGCGATAATACGATGTCAGCAATGCTGCATAAGCAGATAAACGATGCGTCAGCTCCCGCAGGATGCGATAGACTTCTTTTCGTTCATCGTTTTCCAGCTCATACACCTGGTTATTCAGTTCAATGGTTTCTTCCGGCTCCACAAAAGCGGTTCGGCGGCTGTCGCTTTCACCGTGCAAAATTCCTTTCACCGTTCGTTTCTGTTCAGCCATCACTGCCACCACCCTCCTGCCATTGAGATAACTTTCTTCTATTTCTGCCAGATAACCCTGCTTGTTCAGTTTCGCTACCACTTTTTCAAATACCCTTCTCAGTTCATTGCGTTTGCGGTAGAGATCAAGACGGATCTGTTTGAGTTTTTCCGAAGCATTATCTTTCACCTGTCCCTGCTCATCCAGCACTTCATCTATGAGCAGCAGGATGTTTTTTTCATACCAGGCGCCATCGGTCACTTTTGCCAGTGCCTCATAGGTTTCCCTTCTCTCTTTATCAAACCAGCGAAAAATATTTTCTGCTGTAAAAGCCAGCCTGCGCAGTTGCAGCACTTGTTCTCCGGACAACACGGCACCGGGCACGGCCAGCAGTTTTAATTCGGCTGATAAATTGGGAGAGGGTTCTGCCGGGAAATAAATACCATTGGCCAGCAACTGGTGGTACTCATGGCTTTGTTTCAGTTCCAGGTCAATAAATTCCTTACGGGTGTGGATGCGCAGTTGCTGTGCTTTTGACCGGCCCTGCTCCGACTGGCAATACCCAGCCAGCAGTTGCCTGATCTTGTCAAATTCTAATTGGGATGCCGCCGCTTCGGGAAATAATCTCACACCTGTGTTGTTTGGACGGCAAATTTCGGGTATTAAGGAATTGACCGGGCGGCTGTTTGCTACAAAACCGACAGATAAAAGGTCAATTTTTTGAATTTCATCCCGGTTAACGTTCGTTCATCCATTTCCTTACCTTTCCATCTGCCTGAATGGCTAAACTTGTATTTATTCCTGTCCGAATAACCAAAAACATGTAGTATGAAATGTAAACACCTGGTTGGCGTTCCCTGTCTTTTTTTGTCATTGGCCCTGGCCGCACAAAACAGACCAGTAACACCAACGAATGCAGGAGGTACACCCCCTGCTGCCGACACTTCCAAACCAAAAAAACCAGCCGGCATCACCGACAAGGTGAAAAGCAGCCGGAAAATTGACGGTCTTTTCACGTTGTACCAGGACACTGCCACCGGCAGTATGCAACTGTACGTCCGGAAAGACCAGTTGGGTAAAGAATTTATTTACCAGAGTTTTTCCATCAGCGGACCCACGCAGTTTTTCCTGAACCAGAGTATGCACCGCAACACTTTTGTTTTTAAAGTGGAAAAAGCATATGACAAACTGGAGTTTTCATTGGTAAACACAAATCAGTATTATGATCCTGCAAACCCGGTGAGCAAAACAAAAAATGTGGACAAACCGGAAGCCGTTTTTCATTCGGATAAAACCACCGCAGAAGATTCAACCGGCTACCTGCTGGCTGCCGACGGAATTTTTATCAGCGAAAAGCTGGACCGGGTGAAACCTGTGATCATACCCGGCCCGCAAACTGCAATGATGTTCAACCTGGGTATGCTGAACCCGGCCAAATCTAAATACCATGAGGTCCGTTCTTTCCCTAATAATACGGACGTGGTTGTGGACATGGCTTACGACAATCCCAATGCCATTGTGGGTGGCGGCCCCGATGTTGCCGATGCCCGCTATGTGAGGGTGAGAATGCAGCATAGCCTGATTGAAATGCCGAAAAATGATTTTCGTCCGAGAAGAGATGACCCGAGAGTGGGCTATTTTATGCAACAGGTGACTGACCAGACCAGCATCAGCCCTGTTCCCTACAAGGATATGATCAACCGCTGGAACCTGAAGAAAAAAGATCCGGGTGCAGCCCTCAGCGAACCGGTGGAACCGATCGTTTTCTGGGTTGAGAACACCACACCACACGAATACAGGCAGACCATTGTAGATGCAGGGTTGAAATGGAACGAAGCTTTTGAAAAAGCAGGTTTCAAAAATGCCGTGCAGATGAAGATCATGCCGGACAATGCAGATTGGGATCCGGCTGATATCCGCTATAATGTGATCCGCTGGGTAGCTTCGGCACAACCTAACTATGGCGCCATCGGGCCCAGCTTTGTAAACCCGAGAACCGGTCAGATACTTGGTGCCGACATCACCATTGAATGGTTTAGCGGCAGCGCCACGCCAATTATGGATGAACTGTTCAGCGGGCCAGTGCTCGAAAATCCATTTCATGTGGAAGAACCCGGCCATAGCATGGATCCGAACCATTATGCCACCTGCACCATGGCTAAGGAACTGAAAGCACAACTCATCACCGGGACAACTATTGCCGATGTGAGTGATGCAGGACCGGAAGAAATAAAGGAAATGCATAAACAATTCCTCATCTATCTCATCATGCATGAGATGGGACATACACTTGGCCTCAACCACAACATGAAAGCCAGCCAGATGCTGTCACCTGCAGAAGTGCACAACACCGAAATCACCCGCAAGATCGGCCTTATCGGTTCAGTGATGGATTATCCCGCCATCAATGTGGCATTGGATAAAAGCAAACAAGGCGACTATTACACTACCGTTGCCGGACCTTATGACCATTGGGCTATCGAGTATGGTTACACGCCTTTCAGCGAGTCGCAGGAAGAAGCCGGACTGAATAAAATTCTCAGCCGCAGCACTGATCCTAAACTCACATTCGGAAACGATGGTGATGACATGCGGGCCCCTGGTAAAGCGATGGATCCGAGGGTGAATGTGAATGATCTTACCAATGATCCCATTGCCTATGCAGAAGAACGTTTCAAACTGGTGAACAGTGTGATGGGCAAGTTGGTGAAGAAATACAGCAAACCTGGTCAGAGCTATGCCGAATTGCGCAGTCGTTATGGCGCCCTGCTGGGACAACGCAACGGAATGTTAGCATCAGTAAGCCGTTTTATCGGTGGTATTTATGTTGACCGGAGCACTCCTGATCAGAATTCAGGTGTGAAGCCCTATACACCGGTGCCACTGGCCACGCAAAAGAAAGCCATGGAAATACTGAGCAAATATGCTTTTGCTCCCAATGCTTTTGAAGCAGATGCGCAGGTGTTCCCATTCCTGGCCACGCAACGCCGCGGTTTTAACCAAAACAGCGGTGGTGATGATTACCGTATCACAGCCAATGTGCTGGCGGTTCAGATCAACAGTTCGCTGGCGCATATCATGCACCCCAACACCCTGCAGCGTATCACCAACAGCCGCCTCTATGGCAATCAGTACAGTGTGGCGGATGTGATGAACGACCTGCTGAAAGCCTGTTTTGAGGCCGACCTGAAAGGGAATGTGAATGTCTATCGTCAATACCTCCAGACCGCCTTTGTGAAACAGGCCTGCATGATCATGGACGCCAAAAATCCCGGCTATGATGATGTGTCAAGAGCGGCCGTTCTGAACACAGTGAAAAAACTGAAAACACAACTGGCCACTGCCGTTTCGCTTAATGAAGAAACAAAAGCCCACCGTGGCAATATGCTGTTTATCATAAACAAAGCACTGGACGGTAAATAAACTTTCCGGCTTTAATACTGCAAACCCACCGCTATACGGTGGGTTTGTTTTTTCTTTCACATTTTCTTTCCATCCGGCTGCATCAACTTTTCGTTACTGCTATTGTTTAATATGATTTACAATCCATTGGTTTGCCTGCAAAAAATCAACCCGGCAACACGATGGGAATAATTTGCCGAAATTTACAGCAGCAATGAAAAGGAACAACCTGGTAAAACCGATAGCAGCCGCCACCACCCTGGTGGTGATGAGCCTGTTTTCCTGTGCACAAAAAACTCCTTCAAGAAAAAATATTATGAGTGAAATAACTACTATACCAGCCGGTGTGAAAACCGACACCGCCACTTTTGCCAACGGGTGCTTCTGGTGCACCGAGGCGATCTTTGAAGAACTGGACGGGGTATTCAGCGCCGTATCCGGTTACAGTGGCGGGCATACGAAAAACCCAACCTATAAAGAAGTGACCACCGGCGCCACCGGTCATGCCGAGTGCATACAGGTTGTTTATGACCCGGAAAAAATCAGTTTTGATGAACTGTTAGAAGTCTTCTGGCAAACACATGATCCCACCACCCTCAACCGCCAGGGGGCAGATGTAGGTACACAATACCGCAGCGCTATCTTTTATCATAACGAAGAGCAAAAACAAAAAGCGGAACACTATAAATCAGAACTGGATAAAAGCGGAGCCTACGATGATCCTATTGTGACAGAGATCACTGCTTTTGATAAATTTTACCCGGCAGAAAATTATCACCAGCAATATTATGAACTGAACGGCAACAGTAATCCTTACTGCCGGATAGTAATTCAACCCAAACTGGAAAAATTCAGGAAAGTGTTTAAAGAAAAACTGAAAAAGTACTGACTCTTATAATTTCTTTTTAACAAAGTTCGCCTGATCTGTCCCCTTATTTTTAATTTATTTTGTAAAAACAGACAGGATGAAACGCCTTATCCTCTTCTCATTTGCTTTATTGTTGTTAGCTCCATTATTTGGCCAGAAAACTATTTCCACCCTTAGTCTTCAATTAAGTTTTCCGCAGGAAGAATACAAGGAAACTTATAATGTAACCGGTGTGGGCTTACGCTGGAATGTGCTTACCCGTCCCAACATCAATATTCCCATCAGCATTGGTGGTGAGCTTGGTTTCCTGGTGAATGGCAGCCGTTCACGATCCTTTGATGTGTTTTTCCTGGGTTTATATGACCGCTACCGGGTGACGGCTGCCAATAATATTGTATCGCTGGCTTTTAAAGCAAGGGCCGATCTTATTCCGCATGACAAAACCCTGCAGTTATTTATTGAAGGAACGGTCGGCACCAATCTTTTCTTTTCTTCTGTAAATGTGAACAGGGAAACTTTCTTTGGCCAGTCAGATTATGCCGGCGGCAATTCTACCAAAGGATATTGGGCCTTTGTGTGGGGGCCCGGTGCGGGTCTTGAAATACCGGTAAGCAAAGACCGGCAAACCGCTGTCTCCATAAAAGGTTCTTACCTCTTTGGCAGCCACACCAGGTATCTCACTGATCCCTACATCGACAACAATGGTGAAGTGTTTTTCACTGAAAGGGAATCAAAAACCACGATGCTGCTGATTGAAGGCGGTGTACGGTTTGGTATTTTTAGTAAGAAAAAAGGGAGGTGATCGTTTTTCGTTGATGGTTAGTGGTGAGCCGAAGGTTGGTAACCTTAACTTTCTTATTTCTAATTTCTAATTTCTCATTCTTTATTTCTCATTCCAGTACCGTCTTTCTCAATTCCAGCAAATTCAGTGCATTCGGGCTAAAACCTTTTACCCGTGTTTGCACCAGTCTCACTGCTTTATCATACCAGAGCGGCACCACCGGTGCATCATCTATGATCTGCTGATCGGCCAGCTGGTAGAAGTGATACCGCAGTGAATCATTTTGCTCTGACAATGCTTTTTCAAACAAGGCATCAAAAGCCGGGCTGTTATACCGGGTATAGTTGGGCGGCGCCGGGTTCTTTGAATAAAAAACAGATAAATAATTTTCTGCATCGGGATAATCGGCAATCCAGCTTCCGCGGAAAAACAAAGCTTTTGAACCCGATGTCATTTCGAGCAGCAATGCTTTCTGCACCACTTCCACCTGCACGGGAATGCCGCATTCGGCCAATTGCCCTGCAATAAAATCTCCCATATCCGCATATATGGGAACGGTGAGTAATTTGATTCGTGGCAATCCTTTACCTTCCGGGTAACCTGCTTCCGCCAATAACTGACGGCTCTTTGCCGGATCATAGTGATACCCTTTTACCAAAGCCGAATCATAAGACGGAAGTCCGGCAGGCACAAATCCAGATTCAGCAGGTGTGCCGAGTGAATTACGCAGGTATAATATCATTTTTCGGCGATCAAACCCATAATTGATGGCCTGCCTGATCCGTTTATCCTTCAACGGCGAATCATGGAGCAGTTCGTTGGCAGGGTCCGTAAGAAATCCCAGGTACTCTGTGTTGAGATATGGACTTGTTTGCAATAATATCTTTCCCTCCCATTCTTTACGGAGCACTCCTTGTTTGCTCAGCACTTCATCCTTAAAAGAGGCATCAATATCATTGATAAATTCTAGTTTGTTTTGCCGGAACAATAAAAATTCGGTGGCCTTGCTGTCATAAAAACTCACATTGATGCCATCAAGATAGGGCAGGCGGTTGCCGTTGCTGTCAGTTTCAAAATAGTTGAGATTCTTTTTTAAAACCAGTGCCTGTCCTTCTTCCCATGCTACAAATTGAAATGGACCGGTGCCTACCGGGTGGCGGCGAAAATCATTGCCATGATACTCCACTGCTTCTTTGGGGACAATGGAACAATACTGCATGGATAAAATTCCCAATACCGGGTTATAGGGTTGTAACAGGCGTAATTGAAATGTGCTGTCATTAATAGCAGTGAAGGGCTGTATAGGGTCCACTTTACGATTGAAAATCCAGGAACCGGGGCTTGCCGTTTTAGGATCAAGAATGCGGTTTAGACTATAGGCTACATCTTTCGCCACCAGTTTTCTTCCCTTGCCGCCGGGAAATGCAACATCATCATGAAAAAAAACATCCTCTCTCAATTGAAAAGTATAAGTGAGCCTGTCATCCGATACCGTCCAGCTTTTGGCTAAGGAAGGAACGATGCGCAGGCTGTCGTCAATTTCCACCAGCGTATTGTATAACTGGTGCACCGGCCACATGATAGATTGATTTTTGGCAAAAGCCGGATCCAATGAAGCAATGCCGGTGGTTTCGTTATAGTGAAAGATCGTTTTATTACTATTTCTTTTTGAATGGCAGGATGCCAGCGCAAAGAGTAGAGCAGCGCAGCAAAGCCAGCTGACAAAATCCTTTCTTTTAACAACCCGGTTAAGCATGAACGATTAAATTTACAGCAACAAAACAATATAGTGTGAAATTCATCATTTGCCTGGCATTCATAGTGATTTCATCAGCATTCGTGGCTCCCCGCTCCTGTGCACAACCCTTGCATCAAAAAGGAAATTTTACAAGGCAGGACAGTCTCCGTGGTAGCATCACACCTGAAAGGGCCTGGTGGGATGTGGCTTTCTATAAAATTTTTGTGGAACCCGGCTACAACAGCAAAACCATCAGGGGATGGAATGATATCGGTTTTGATGTGAACAGCGACGGCCGCGGCCGCCTCATGCAGATAGACCTGCAGGAACCGATGAAAATCGACAGCATTGTTTTCAATAAAAAACGACTGAAAAATTTCAGGCGGGAAGGAAATGTTTATTTTATTGACTTTGGCAAAATGGAGTTCAAAGCAGCCAGGACATTGGTGAAAAAAGAAAAAGCGATCCCGCTGCATACGATCCGCATCTATTTCAGCGGCAAACCGGTTATCGCCAAAAACCCGCCCTGGGATGGTGGCTGGATATTCAGCAAAGATGCCAAAGGACGTCCGTGGATGACGGTGGCCTGCCAGGGTCTTGGCGCCAGTGTCTGGTATCCCTGCAAGGATCACCAAAGTGATGAACCTGATCTCGGCGCCAATATACGGGTGAAAGTGCCTGATACATTAGTGGCTGTTGCCAATGGGAAACTGCTGAAAAAAGAAAAGAGCCGGAACAGCAACATCTATGAGTGGGAAGTGAAAAACCCGATCAATAATTATAATATCGTTCCTTACATTGGCAAGTATACCCACTGGTCAGATAATTATATTGGAGAAACAGAAAAGAATCTTTCATTGGATTACTGGGTGCTGGATTATAATGTTGATAAATCCAAAAAACATTTTAACCGTGATGTGAAACCCATGCTAAAATGCTTTGAATACTGGTTTGGCCCCTACCCTTTTTATGAAGATGGTTTCAAACTGGTGGAATCGCCACACCTGGGTATGGAACACCAAAGTGCCATTGCCTATGGCAACCAATACCGCGACGGCTACCTGGGAATGGACCTGAGCGGCAGCGGCTGGGGGAAAAAATGGGATTATATCATTGTGCATGAAGCCGGGCATGAATGGTTTGGTAATAATATAACAACCGATGATATTGCCGATATGTGGGTGCATGAAGGATTCACCATGTACTCCGAAGTGTTATTTGTAGAATGCCAGTACGGGAAAGAAGCTGCTGATGCATATTGCCGTGGTATCCGCCGGAACATCAGCAACGATAAACCGCTGATCGGGCCATATGGGGTGAACCAGGAAGGCAGTGGTGATATGTATAACAAAGGGGCTAATTTGCTGCATACCATCCGCCAGGTAATTGATGATGATTCATTGTTCAGAAATATACTGCGGGGGCTGAATAAAGATTTTCGTCACAAAATCACCAGTTCAAAAGAAGTGGAAACCTATATCAGCAAAAGATCGGGCAAAGACCTTTCAAAAATATTTGACCAGTACCTGCGCAACACCAGCATACCTGTGCTTGAATATAAAACAGAAGGCGATAAAATTTCCTATCGCTGGCAGCAGGCAGTGGAAGGTTTTAATATGCCTGTGCAACTGCCATCAACCGGACAATGGCTGCCGGTATCTGCTGAATGGAAATCTATCACAGCCACCAAAGAATTGCTTGAAAACTTTCGAATCAACGATAACTTATACATACAGGTGAAGAAAATTAATTAGCCTGCTTGCATCTACGCAACCCACACTTACCTTTACGACATGAGCACTATCCGGAGGCAAAGCATTATCTCTTCTACTGTGATCTATATTGGCTTTGCTGTCGGCATGCTCAACATTTATTTCTTTACCAAAGAAGGACTTTTCACCGAAGAACAATATGGCCTCACCAGCATTTTTATCGCCATCACCAGCCTGATGGCCACTTTTTCCATGATGGCGATGCCCTCTTTTATTTTCAAGTTCTACCATTACTATAACGACCATCTGCCGCCACGTAAGAATGATATGCTCACCTGGTCGTTACTCATGAGCTGTATCGGCTTCCTGCTGGTAATGCTGGCCGGCTGGTTTTTCAAAGATCTTGTCATCCGCAAGTTTGGAGAAAACTCTCCTTTGCTGCTGACTTATTATTACTGGCTTTTTCCTATGGGGCTTGGACTCACCATCTATACAGTGCTTGAAGCTTATGCATGGGGCATGGGTAAAGCTGTGCTCACCAGTTTTTTGCGGGAAGTGCAATGGCGGCTGTGGACCACGGTATTAATCGTGGCATTGATCACTGGCCTCGTCAAAGACTATGATCTTTTTATAAAACTATTTGCCCTTGGCTATCCCTCCATTGCACTGATACTGCTAGTTTATCTCGTCAGTACCGGCAAGGTGCGTTTCACATTTCGCATCAGCAAGGTCACCCGTCGCTTTTGGAGAAAGATCATCCGGCTGTGCAGTTTCTTTTATGCGGGGACACTGATCTTCACATTGTCACTGGTATTTGACACCATCGTTATTGCATCCAAACTGGAAGACGGCACTGCCAAAGCCGGCATATTCGGGTTAGCTCAGATCATGGCCAGCATCATCCAGGCGCCACAACGTGCCATCATAGCCTCTTCACTCACCCATCTTTCCAAAGCATGGAAAGAAAAAAATATGGCTTTGCTGCAGCGGGTGTACCAGCGATCATCCATTAACCAACTCATTTTTGCATCCGGCATTTTCTCCCTGATTGCCCTGAATTATAAAGAAGCTGTGCATACCTTTCACCTCAAGGAAAGCTACCTGGCTGGCTTCAATGCTTTCATCCTGCTGGGGTTGATGCGGGTAGTAGATATGGGAACGGGGGTGAATTCACAGATCATCATCACTTCAACACAATGGAAGTTTGAACTGGTAAGCGGCGCTATATTATTGATCGTGATGCTGCCGCTCACATATATCCTCACAGTGCAGATGGGGCTGATCGGCCCTGCCATCGCCAATCTTGTTTCCATCAGCATTTACAATGCGATACGCATTGCATTTCTCTGGAAAAAATTCAGGCTGTTTCCTTTCACCCGGCAATCATTGTATGCCCTGCTGATTGCAGCGGCCTGCTATGCCGGTTGCTATTTTGCCTTTGATGGTATAGGGGGAATCATGGGAATGTTGCTGCGCAGCGCCGTGTTTGTATTGCTCTATGCGATACTGGTGTTAAACACAAATCTTTCACCTGACATCAGGCCGGTGATGCAGACGATTCAAAAAAGATTAGGATTGGGAAAAGATCAGTAACGGGAAGCAGATACACCCGATCCGGCATCATCAATTCTGCCAGCGCCGATGTATTTTTTCAGGTAATAGGGCTCATACAGATCACTGACCACCACTCCCTGCGACACAGAAGCATGAATGAATTTATTATTCTGAAGATAAATGCCCACATGTGAAACACCGCCACGGGTGTTGAAGAAAACCAGATCGCCTTCCTTTAGTTCAGTGCGGGAAATATGACGAACTACTTTATACTGTTCTCTTGCAGTGCGGGGCAGTGTGATGCCAAAAGCTGCTATAAAAGATGCCTGTACAAAAGCAGAACAATCAATCCCTTTCTTGGTAGTGCCGCCAAGCCTGTACTTGGTACCATACCATTCATCCACACTTTCCAGCAATGCTTTGTTTTGTAACTGTTCCACTTCGGTATTCAGCAATACTGCATATTTCAATTGCACCGGTGAAGCTGCTTCCACCACAGCAGAGCGGTCGCCAAAAAAAGATGGCGGCGGCGGAGCAGGAGTTGTTTCATCAATATTCAGCCCTCTAGTTTTAACCGTTTCCTTTTTATCAAACTTATCACCACCGGCAGGCGATGTGATGCGGGAATTCGTCACTGTTGTTGTTGACTGGGGAGTAACAGATATATTATCAATAAACTTAACCTGGGATCCTGTTGTTGTGGATGACGTTGATGTAACCGGGTTATTTGAAACTTTTTGAGAGGTTGTTGCCGGAGTGGTATTCATCACCTGTTTGTTGCTGGCTATACCCAGCGGCTTCAGGCTGGAACAGCTGGCAAACAAAAAAATGGCGGCTACTGCAGGAATAATGTTCTTAACCATTAACTTGATTTTTCAGGATGATTTCGGCGGGTACTTTCAAAAACCATACCTCATATGCAAGTGTGCAAAAATATAGGATAATCGTTGAAAATAACCTCGTTTCATTAACGAAATATGAAAATAAAAATTGCTTATGGCTAAATAGTTGTTTTAAAGTAATTTACAATTCCAATGTGATGATTATCACAGCTGAAAAGACCTGAAAAAATAACCGCAGCCCCGTTGATCATGAGTTTTTCCTTAGTAATTACAGCAGTAAGTCTTCTGCTCGTTGGCGCCAGTTGTCATGAAGCCGCCAGCGCCAAAAACTTAAGCGTTGATACAGTATTGCATACCAACAATACGATTGTTTCAACAGACACGATAGCCCGGCCGGTCATTAAACCTTATGATGACATTACATATGAGAAAACTGAATTATTGAAAGCTGCTCCCGGCACCAAATCCGTTTTGTTCAACACAGATGGCTCCAGGCTTTATGCCATGAACCTCGAAGGCATGAGCATTTATGAATTTGATCAGTCAACCAGAAAAGTAATAAGGGAATTTAAATTCAAACCTACCAAAGGAACCGGATGGGACTATGTGAGAGAAAAACCCATTGCATCTTTCCAGGAAAAACCGGTAGAAGCCTGTTTCAGCCATGATGATAAAATTCTCTGGGTGTCGCTGCACAATGCAGAAGGTATTGTGCCGATACAAATAGATTCATTTTCCGCCAATAAGAAACCCGCAGCGCTGAAACATGCTGTAAAAAAGATCACCGTCTGCTACCCCGGCACCACCCTCAAAGACTCTTTTGATGTGCCATTGATAACAACCGGCAAAACACCTAAGATCATTTCCCGGACTGCCGACAGCAAACATTTGCTGGTGAGCAACTGGCATTCTTACAATGTCAGTGTACTGGAGATGAATGAAAATGAATATCCATTTGCAAAAGTTATCAGTACAGTGCCCGTACCATCCATCCCACGGGGCATTGCAGTAGATGATAAGAACAGCCGGTCTTATGTGGCCATCATGGGCGGAGCCAGCATCCGTGTTATAAATAATTCGGTGTGGATGAAAGAAGACGATATACCGGTGGCTTCCAACCCCCGCCATATTGTGATTGACAGCAGCGGCCGCTTATTTGTTTCGTACAACCGGCTGGCCAAAGTGGCCTGTATTGACGGGCTCACCGGCAAAACGTTATTCACCACATCTACTCATGCACAGCCCCGGACTATCATGCTTTCAAAAAATCATAAATTCCTCTTTGTAACCTGCTACAGCAGTGACTATGTGGATGTATTTAAAATCAATGAAGATCGATTTGAAAAAGTGATCTCTCTTCCCTGCAAAGGCCACCCGGTGGGGGTGGATATATTTGAGAACGAAGAAAAACTGGAAGCCTGGGTATGCAGCTATTCCAACGGGTCTATCAGTGTGTTTAGTTTCAACAAGAAATAAACAACCCATTATCCTAGCCAAAAGAATCGGAAATTCGCATTTCCCCTTATCCCTGACTATTGACTATTGACTATTGACTATTGACTATTGACTATTGACTATTGACTA
>CAYPOD010000047.1:0-21041 GCA_964412375.1 uncultured Chitinophaga sp.
TTCAACACCATTATTCACCGTAATGCAAGGCTTGCCGAAGCGCCGAGTGTGGGCAAACCCGTTGTATTGTATGATGCCAACAGCAAAGGCTCGATGAATTACTTAAATCTTGCCAAAGAGATACTGCAGAAAAATGACCTGACGAAGATGAAGAATGAAGAGAGGATATTGGAATTATAAGTTTATTATTTATGGTTTGTAGTTTGTCGTCGTAAGGTCCGCAAGCTACCTTGTAAAAAACCATGAATCACAAACTATAAACTACAAACTGACCATGACCAACCCCAAACAAAATAAAGAAGCACTGGGCAAAGGCATCCGTTCTTTGCTCCAAAGCATAGACAGTGATCTGAAAACCGGAACAGGAGGTTTAAAACCTGCTGTTGTTGAAAATGCAACCGGGGTCAACCGTATTCCGGTCAATGATATTGAAGCAAACCCCAAACAGCCAAGGCATGATTTTAATGATCAGTCGCTTAAAGAACTGGCTGAATCGATTAAACTGCATGATATCATTCAACCCATCACCGTTGCCAAACTATCTTCGGGCAAATTCCGGCTTATTTCCGGTGAAAGAAGATGGCGGGCTGCAAAAATGGCCGGTCTGAAAGACATCCCGGCCTATGTGCGCCAGGCCAATGATGCACAACTGCTGGAACTGGCCCTGCTGGAAAACCTGCAGCGGGAAGATCTGAACGCCATGGAAATTGCCCTCAGCTATAAACGCATGATGGAAGAACTGGATTACACCCAGGAACAGGTGGGAGAAAGAATGAGCATTGACCGCAGCACAGTGGCAAATTTCATTCGTTTGCTGAAATTGCCACCCGACATACAATTGGCTGTAAGAAATGGTGAATTGAGCATGGGTCATGCAAGGGCATTGGTGAATGTCGGCACTATTGACAAACAACTTTATCTATTCAAAGAAATAAGGGAAAAAGGGTTATCAGTTAGGCAAACCGAAGCCCTCGTACGCAATTTGTATAAAGATGGCATTGTTAAAAAATCAGCAAAAAACACATTGCCGCCAGCCTTCCAGAAAATTGAAGATAAATTAGCATCGCAATTCAGCACAAGGGTGAAACTGAAACACAACCGCAATGGCAGCGGCCAGATCACTTTTGATTATTATTCGCTGGATGAACTCAATAAAATACTCAGGCAAATGGATATCAGTGCAGATTAAATTGTGCCTGATAAACAGTGACCGGGAAGAGAAAATGTACAAACCTGTTTACAATCGTTTTAAAAGTTTCTTACTGCTCTCCATCAGCCTGCTGCTGCTGGACCAGTTTGCGTTTGCACAACAAGACAGCCTTTCATCCAAACCCGTTACAGAGAATAATGACCCCAACTCCAGGAAAGAAAATACAGACAGCATCAAAAAAAAACCACACAGTCCCCGCATAGCTGCGCTTCGTTCCGCTGTGCTGCCGGGTTGGGGACAGATCTATAACAAAAAGTACTGGAAGCTGCCTATTGTTTACGGGGCATTAGGTGTAAGCGGTGGCGTATTTTTTTTCAATCTTAAAAATTATAAAGACACCCGATTTGCTTACCGGGTAAAATATAATATGAGTTTGCCTGGCGCCACAGCGGCGGATTCTGCCTTGTTTGACCAGATAGAACCCGCCCTGCAGCCACTCAGCCAGGAATCACTTCGTTTTTACCGCAATCAGTACCGGAGGGATATTGATTATTCTGTAATATTCTTTCTTGTGTTATGGGGGCTTAATGTGGTAGATGCTACAGTGGATGCTCATCTCAAAAGTTTTGATGTGAGCCCTGACCTCAGTCTGCGGATCAAACCGGGCTACAGCGAAATGGCCCGCACCAATGGTGTCAGTCTTGTGCTGTCTTTTAAAGACAAAAACGGCAAGTGATAGTCCTCTCCTGCTCATCTGTTCTTATCTTCACGAACTCAAAAGAAATGCTATGAATATTGCGCTGGTTGGTTATGGTAAAATGGGAAAAGCAATAGAAGCCATTGCACTGGAAAGAGGTCATGCAATTGTTTTAAAGATAGACGAAAACAATTTGGCTGATTTCAACCGGGAAAATATTCGCAAAGCTGATGTAGCCATAGAATTCACGGGTCCGGACAGTGCTTATGAAAATGTTCGTAAAGTTCTGGAATTCGGTATTCCGCTGGTGTGCGGATCCACCGGGTGGACAGAAAAAATGCATGAAGTGAATGCCATTATAAATGAAAAAAATGGCAGTTTTCTTTATGCCAGCAATTTCAGTGTAGGGGTAAATATTTTTTTTGAATTGAATAAAAGATTAGCAACACTGATGGCGCCACATGCGGAGTATGATGTCAGTATGCTGGAAGTTCACCACACACAAAAGAAGGATGCTCCCAGCGGCACAGCGATCACCCTGGCCGAACAGGTGCTGCAAACGGTGAAAAGAAAAAAACAATGGGTGAAAGATGCCAGTTCCGATCCCGGCGATCTTGTAATCAGCAGCCGCCGCGAAGACCCGGCACCGGGCACCCACCATGTAAAATATTCTTCTGCTATTGATGATATCGAGATCATACATACGGCACATAACCGCACCGGTTTTGCACTCGGCGCCGTCATGGCAGCAGAATTCATTCATGATAAAAAAGGTATCTTCAGCATGAAAGAAGTATTAGGTCTTTAATCATCTGCTATGTACAGGTTGTTGATCTCCGTTTTATTCCTGTTTCACTTTCTGCCCGTTTATCCGCAAAACAATGCAGATAGTCTGTTGAAACTGATGAAATCCGGCGCTGACTACTCCGAAAAAATTAATGCGTATATCGCTTACCTTGATAATTACGAACGCCTCAGGGACCTTGACGATGTGCTGATAAAAGGAGAAGAAGGCCTGTTGCTGGCCCGCAGCCAGGGCGATTCTGTTTCGGCAGGCATATTGAACCGGACGATCGGGGTAGCCTATTATTTCAAAGGCCGCTATGATGTTGCCGCCAGCCGCTATTACAGTTCGGTTGTTAACCTGGAAAAATCTCCTAACAAACGGCAACTGGCACTCACTTACAATGAAGTGGGGAAATTATATCGCAAAACAAAAGACCTTGACCGCTCTCTTGAAAATTATGATAAAGCACTTGCCATTTTTCGTGCCCTCAATGATTCAGGCGGGATTGCAATGATCATGAATGAATCCGGAGTCGTGTTTGAATATAAACAGGATTATGAAGAGGCCATCCGTCGTTATAAAACTTCACTGGAGATCAACCGCAGCCGTAAAGATTCTGTAGGCATTTCGTATTCACTCAACTTTCTCGCCGGTGTTTATGTATTACAAAAAAAATTCCCCGATGCAGAAGATATGATGATGCAGGTGATTGAAACACGCAGCAACCTGAACGACACGTTTGGCCTGGCCCTGGCTTATACAGACCTGGGAGCACTCTACAACGCCAAAGGCGATCTGCATAAAGCAAAGCAAAACCTGGAAAAAAGCAATGTCATTGCCCAACAGATAGGCTATCCCGAACTAATATCTAATAATTATCTCGAGTTATCAACCATTGCACAAAAACAGGGAGATTACAAGAATGCTCTCGCCTATTTCCAGCAAAGAAGTGCATTGCGGGACAGCATCTTTAACCTGGAAAAAACGAAACAGATCGAGGAACTAAATACAAAGTATGAAACCGTGAAAAAGGAACAGATGATAGAGCAGCAACAAAACCGCATCACCCGGCAAAATTTTCTTTTTCTTGGAATTGGCGGGCTGGTTTTGTTATTATCTCTCCTCGCCCATTCTCAATACAAAAGGTATAAACTCCGAAAAGAAGCGCAATTGCAGGCTGCCATCATGAAGCAACAGGAACTGGCTACCAAAGCAGTGATAGAAGCAGAAGAAAACGAACGTCAACGAATTGCCAAAGACCTGCATGACGGTGTGGGGCAAATGATGAGTGCAGCCAAAATGAATTTATCAGCATTTGAGTCGGAACTGCAGTTTACAGACAAGAACCAGCAAGAAAATTTTGAAAAGCTGATTCAACTGGTGGACGATAGCTGCAGGGAAGTTAGGACTGTCTCTCACCTGATGATGCCCAATGCCCTGCTAAAAAATAACCTGGCAGATGCGATCCGTGATTTCACAGATAAACTTGATAAAAAAAGCCTGGCAGTCCATTTGTATACCGAAGGGCTGGAACAAAGGCTGGACTCCGGTGTGGAAACCGTACTCTATCGTGTGTTGCAGGAATGTGTGACCAATGTCATCAAACATGCAGGTGCCAGTACATTGGACATATCACTTGTAAAAGATAAAGATGGTATCAGTGCCACTGTGGAGGATAATGGCAAAGGGTTTGACACAACCGATAAGGAAAAATTTGAAGGTATCGGATTGAAAAATATTATAACCCGTATTGGCTACCTGAAAGGAACTGTGGATTTTGACTCTGCCCCGGGCCGGGGAACTGTGGTGGCACTTCATGTCACATTATGATATACCACTATTGTAAGTAAAAAATGGGGGCCACTACAAATTGTGAAGCCTGCACAACAGCAATACCCACTTTAACGTTTCATCAACTGGAATCCGGAATTTGAATGCATCTGCAAATCGTAATGTTTTAATGCAAACACTTGTTTAGCTGATTTTGTAGTACTTTCAAACCATTACCACACATGAAGAACGGAAAAATAGCCCTTGCCCTTGTTGATGATCACCAGATCGTGATTGATGGCCTGATGTCCCTTCTGAAAGGTCACGATGCTTTTCATATTGCTTTTCATACGACTGACCCTGTACAAGTAATAGGAAAACTGGAGAAAAACCCCGCTGATATTTTATTGACTGATGTGATGATGCCGCAACTTCCGGGTAATGAACTGGCCAAACAGGTAAAATCGAAATTTCCCCATACAAAAATACTGGCCCTGTCTATGAGCGGCCAGGGTGACCTGGTTAATGAAATGATCAACGAAGCTGATATTTCAGGTTATATTTTGAAAAATACGGGTAAGCAAGAATTGATTAAAGCTCTTGAAAAAATTGCTGGCGGAGGCATCTATTTCAGTGATGAAGTGATAGAAGAGCTGCAAAGAAATAGCCAGCGCAAAAAGCAAACGGAAGAAGCCCGCCTGACCGGCCGTGAAATTGAGATCATTAAATTGATTGAAAAAGAATATAATAACAAACAAATTGCAGAAGCTTTGTTTATCAGCGAAAGAACTGTGGAAACCCACAGGAAAAATATTTTTCGCAAAACCAACACCAACAGTGTCATAGGCCTGGTAAAATATGCTTATGAGCACAAATTGGCCTGAATGACCCTGTCAAAGGCAGGTTTGACGCCATTTTCTGCCCTGCTTTGACGAGCGGAATATAAGCTGTACCTTGTGACCCGCTTCGTAAACAAATTTGTACCCATTAGAGAACTTCAAAAAAGCTACCATGAAACAGATTTTTATTACCACAGCAGTGATCAGCTTGTTTGTCGCAGGCTGTAATAATGGCCGGTCCTACAATCCCCCGCCACAAAACAATACTACTCAACAGGGTTTTAATCTTCCTGGTACGATTGTACCAAACAATGGAGCTCAGCAACCGGGAGCAAACACGCAGCCTGCAACCACTATACAACCCGTGGCGAATACGGCTACCAGTGCCGGATTGAATCCCGAGCATGGCAAACCCGGACATCGTTGTGATATAGCTGTTGGTGCTCCGCTTACCAACAACCCTATTCAGACAACCATTACACCCGGACAAAACCCAACAACCATCAACCCGGTAACTGTAAACCCCACCAACACGACTGCCCCAACCACGACTGCGACTGGTCTGAACCCCGAGCATGGCAAACCCGGACATCGCTGTGATATAGCCGTTGGCCAACCGCTAAACAGTAAGCCAGCCCAGCCAACAACAACACCTGTTCAAAAACCAAATGCTACAACTAATAACCCGGTTTCAATAACCCCAACTACTGCTTCTACAACAAAAACGGCTCCGGGAATGAACCCGGCTCATGGACAACCGGGTCATCGCTGCGATATAGCTGTTGGCGCCCCGCTTAGCAGCAAGCCGCCGGTAACCAATGTATCACAACCAACACCGTTATTACCTGAACCAAAAAATAACCAGGTCTTACCTGTCCCTGCTTTTAAAAAGGACAGCGCTCAATAAAACATAGTCGAATTGAAAAAAGAAAAAGTGTCTACCGGCGAAATTCTTTTCGCCATTGTTCATGTCCACTTTTGTTGAAGAAGATGATTGAAATTAACATTCCTGCTGCATCATATTCTTTCCATTCTTTTTGAGGAATACCATTGTTATAGGCCCCGGTATAGAAAGTTCCGTCCTGGCTTAAGCGATGTAACCAAATGCCGTGCTTCAGCCCGTTTTTGTGATAACCGGAATCTTTAATAGCGCCGTTTGAATAATAATTCAGGAACAAACCATGATGCAGGCATTCATTGAAGACAGGGTGATACCCCAATTCACCTGTGCTGTTATCACTGGTGAGTTGATGAAAAGAACGGGAGACGGAGCCGCTTTGATGAGAAGTAAACGCAAATGCAGGTAAGAGTTGCTGTAGTGCTGCTTGTTTATTCTTCCTGTACAAACGCACCAGCGGGTAGGTGGTTTGTTTAGGATGCTGCAGCCGCATGGCTTCCTTCACCCGTTGCAGTTTAGACGCATCGTAATGACGCACCGCCAATAAATTTCCCGTACTATCCCAATATTTCCAGATGCCATCCGGAACTCCCTGCTGCATATGGCCGGAATCAAGCAGTCTGCCGTTGTTATACCAGCTTTGCCAGTCACCGTGAAGCCGGTGATTTTTAACGGAGCCCTGGTAGACCATTTTTCCCTGCAGCTGACCTGTCAAAGGGCCATTTTTGGGCATTTCATAAAAAACCGTATGCTGAAACGCTGGAAAATACAAAGTAACCTTTTCATGAAATAAGCGGGATGATACAGGGTCAGCCACTGTGTGTTGTTGCGATAAAACAGCCAGTGGCAACATGCAGAAAAGGGGTATGAATAATGTTCTTTTCACACGGCAGCAATTGTTGCAAGTTACTTACTATTGCTATCAAACCAACAAAAAAATGTTAAGGTCGCTGCAGTGCTTACCTTTGGTATGATGTTTTGCATCATACTGTTCAACCAGGTATTTTAGGATGAAAAAAATTTTACTTCTTTGCACACTCTATATTGCCGGCACCACAGCCAACGGGCAAAAAATTGATAGTATTTTCTTTCACCTCTATACAGACAGCCTAAAAAAGGGTCAGTATAATTATATTAATATTGATGGTAAGATGTCCGGTGGAAAATGGATGCCACTCACAGCAAAGGAACTGGAGTTAAGCTCCTCACACGGAAATTTCAGCGGTAATGAGTTATTTATCCCTGCAGACTTCAAAGAAAAGAAAGTGACCGTAAAGGCTGTTTTAAAAAATAATCCTGCTGTTTGGAAAGAAAGAACCATTTGGATAAAAACAGTACCTGATCCGGACAGGCTCCCCACCAAAGAAGAGATACTCAATAACAAACCAAAGGGGAAGAATAAAAACCGCAAATAATAAAAAAGAGCAGGATCTACCTGCTCCAATTGTATTATGATTGTTTCTTAAAAGTAGCTTCCCCGGGATCAGGCCCTTTGCTTTACTGCAGTCTTCCTTTTACTTTTCTTCAAAGCCGATTCAATCGCTGCGCTGAGGTTAGCAAAAGTGGGTTTACCAGTAAATGGTTCATCATTGATGAAAAAAGCAGGCAATGATTTTACACCACGGTTAATGCCTTCTTTAAGATCATCCTGCACCTGCCAGCCATATACCCCGTTCACCAGTTCATCCAGGAATTTTTTATTCTTCACACCTGCCTCTTTGGAATGCAGTTTCAAACTGGTAGTACCCAGGTTTCGCCGGTTACTGAACAAAACATTGTGCATTTCCCAGAATTTGCCTTCCTGGCCTGCCGCCACAGCAGACTCACTGGCTTTCAGGCTGCGCTGGTGTATCATGGTCAGCGGAAAATGCCTGAACTGAAAACGAATCTTGCCTTCATATTCTTCCAGCAACTGCTTCACCACTTCATTGGCTTTTGCACATTCTTCATTTTCATATTCACCAAATTCCATCAGGGTTACTGGTGCATCTTTTTTACCAACAAACATTTCCCTTGGTTCGATAATAACTACATCGTCTTTTTTGAATGCCATAATTGTCTCCTTTTTAATCTTTTCCGGGCAATCGGTTTGGGCTCATCAGCATAATAACAACCGGGGGTTGATTTGGTTGATTATTAGCGTATTTATCGCCATTTTTAGCCGCCAAATGTAAGCAATTTTTCGCCCCCTTTTACTGTAAATCAGCCCCCCTTAAAAGTCAAATAAGAGTCAGCTTGATTATCAGCTAATTACAGGATAATAAGGTTATTAACAGTTTGTGAACCTTTCAGAAAGACTAAAAACAGACCGTAAAAACAGTTTGGCCATCATGTTTTTTGGATGCCGGAATCCTTGCTGGTCAATGCTTTCAGAGTAAAAAAGGATGCTAACCATCCTAATTTGACAACCAAAATGGTTTGCGCTGCTGTAATTCTGCATATAGCTTTGCCCTATCAAATCACACGATCCGCCTGCCAATTGAAAAAAACCTTTGCTTTCTGCAGGCGCCTTTCCAAATAACGTATTTGCTTTCCCGATTGACTTCCCGGTTGCGAACCAGGTGGAATAACAACAATTATTAATTACTCATTAAAAATGAAAATTATGAAAACCCTTATCAGCAAAACAATCCTTGCTTCTGTATTCGTTACTGTGTTCAGCCTGGCTACCAGCGCTGTTTTCGCCAACGATGAAAAGAATCCTGTTAAAACAGAACTCTTTTATGTTGGCAATATAAAAAACAAGCCTGTTTTTAAACTGAACCTTGACAATGCAGACGGGCAGGAGTTTACAGTACTCATCCGTGACGAGCAAAATAATGTGCTGTATCGTCACAGCGGTAAAGACAATGTTTTTACAAAAAAATTCATGCTGAGTACAGAAGATGTATCAGTTTACAACCTGCGTTTCGAAATCATCATTGGCAATAACACAGCTAAGCCAATCGTATATGAAGTGAATCGCAGCACCCGCTTCGTGGATGAAATGATGGTAAACAAAGTTAATTAAGAAGCCCGTTTACGAAATCATTTATGCTCCTGGCCTGCAACTTTACGAAGTTGCAGGCTTTTTTCATTTTCCCTGTTTACAATCAGCCTACGGTGTTAACTTTAAAACATCATGCTGAGCCTGCTAAATATACTTTATACGGTTCTTCACCTGGGCATTATTGTCTTCAATCTCACAGGATGGATCTGGCCACGAACAAGAAAAATACATCTGGTGATATTGGGTCTTACGGTTCTGTCCTGGTCTGTGCTCGGCATCTGGCATGGTTGGGGATATTGCCCGCTGACTGAATGGCATTGGGATGTGAAAAAACAGTTAGGGGAAAAAGGACTACCAGCGTCTTTTGTCAAATATGCGGCAGACAAGATCAGCGGTAGAAATATCAGTTCTTCATTGGTAGATAATATTACCCTGGGGTGTCTTGTGTTTGCTGTTGTAGCGGCCATCTATGTTAACTTCATCCAAAAAAAGAAACGAACCCACTAAAATACCCGCTATATGGTATAAGTCAGTTTTACTTATTGTGTAGTTTCATGCTATATTAAATGCGATGATGAAAAAAATTTTTCATTTACTGGTCTTGCTTGCCTGTGGCTTAGTTGTTACTGCCCAAAAGTTTCCGGCACTTAGTGAAAATCACAAAAAGCAATTACTTGCCACCGGTATAAAAATACCCTTACCTGCCTGGCTCCCGGAAGGCTTTAGTCTTGATACGATCATTATATCCAATATCGGCGAAAAAGACAACGGTGAAGACAGGGCTTTATTCATTCAATACTCAAAACAATTAAAAAACGGTACCTGGCAATCTTTTTATGTGGATGCCGGTTTTGACGGGCTGGGCAGCCTTTGGTACAAAGGTGAACCCGTGCAATCGCCTGTTGGAAAAATGATCATGTACTATCAACCGATGGAAGAAACAGAACCCGGAGAAAAACCTGTGCAGGCAACTGCACTTATCGGTACAGAATGGTTCACGGTTCATGGCCATGAATTTCATGTATTCTGCATAGTAACGGATGAGATTGACCGCAGCGAAGATGAAATGGAAGAGGAACATGAAGATGAGGTGGACAAAAGAATATTTGTACCTATACCGAAAAATGAGTTTAAAAAAATTTTACAATCACTACAGATCTTAAAATGAATAAATATTCCTCTTACATCCGGTAAATAACTTTTTTATTCATCCAGAAGTAAATCTACTATTACAAAGCAGCTAATACTGACTTTTTATCAGTTTTAACAAATTTCCTCAATGATTCTCATGCTGTTAACCTTGTCAGTGGATAACTGATGCCTGAAACGCTGTGAACAGCCTCCATCAATAGTTAACTTTGCGGAGCATTTCGAAAAAGGCAACACAGTATTCTGCATCAACTGAAAATCCTAATAATTCGTCCGCAGAATTTTTGCTGTAATAATTCGGCCTCCGTGTAAACTACCCGTAAGATCCAATACCCTCCGGACGAGATTTTTTGAGTAAAACGTAAATGATGTTAAAAACAAAACTGCATAAAGCAGGTTTTATTATTACCAGCTTTATGCTGATGGCAGCAGCTTCCGGAAGTAAAAATCAGCATCCTGTGGATACGATTGAAACCGGTACAAAAACCATCATCACAGGCAAACATGATGCACATGAATTTGATTCTACAGGTTTGTGCATCTGCCTGCCGGAATTATCAGAAGAACAATTAGTAACAGCACCCCGGATTCAAATGAATGCCCAGGCGGCTGCATTTTCTGCCAAATACCTCAAAGAAGGCAGCTACTTCCTTGGCAAACTCAAAGCGAAAAGTGATCCCTATTTCAACATGATCGATTCTGTATTTACTAAATACAATATCCCTGTTGAAATGAAATACCTGGCTGTGGTGGAATCAAAACTTGACAACAGGATCGTTTCTACTGCCGGTGCTGCAGGTTTGTGGCAGTTCATGGCATCGCCGGCACGCACCTTTGGACTGAAGGTAAACGGGAAAATTGACGAACGCAGAAATAATTACAAAAGCACAGTGGCTGCTGCAAAATGTATCCAATACCTGCATAATATGTTTGACGACTGGTTGCTCACATTAGCGGCTTACAATAGTGGACCGGGGAGAGTGCAGTCTGCGATTAAAAAATCAGGCAGCCGTGATTTCTGGGTGCTACAAAAATACCTGCCTCTTGAAACAAGAAGGCATGTGATGAAATTTATCAGTACTCACTATTTCTTTGAAGGGCATGGCAGTATTGTGACTATGAGTAAGGCTGAAACTGATTTGCATGTAAAAGCCGTTGAGACGTTTGTGAGTGCATACAAACAGAAAGCAGGCGACGAAGAACAAATTACAATCCCTGTTGCTGCATCAGAAACTGACTTCGGTCTCTAAAGATATTTCCGTACAAAGAAAACCGGTTTGCCATGGAACCGGTTTTTTTATACTTTCTCCGTAATAGATAATCTTTTCCTGACCCTGCTGAGTGTTTCCAGTGTCATGCCCAGATAGGAAGCAATGAACTTAAGCGGTATCCTGTTGGCCAGGTGGCTGCTTTTTTTAAGAAAATGGCGGTATTTATTTTCAGCATTATTAAGACGGGCAATAAAGGCTCTTCCCTCGGCATCCTTATAGTATTGCTGCAGCAGTTTCCGGGTCACAATATTAAATTCCGGAAATTGCTGGTAAAGTTTATTCAGATCGGAATAAGTCAATGCCAGCAACTCGCAGTCTTCAATGGCTTCCATATTTTCTGTTGCCGGCTCATCATTATCCAGGCTGTAAATAGACGTTACCATTTCATTTTCCACCGTAATCCATGTAGTGACATCCTTGTTGTCTTCTTTAATAAAGCCTCTTACTGCTCCTTTTTTTATAAAATAAATATGATTGCACATGGCACCTGCCCTTAAAAGCAATTGTCCCCGACGGAAATAGATGCTTACAACATGTTTTTCAAAAAAATCATCAATACCCTTTGGCAGTGGATGAAGATGGAGCAGCACTGCCAGGAGTGGTGCAGCAATTTTTTCTGCCCTTTTTTCCGAAGTAGGAGATGCCGCAAAAACAGTTCTGCTCATTTTAGCTGGATTAGTAATACTAAATTACGCAGCCAGGCATGCTTTGCTTTTTGCACAAACTCAGCAATTGCCGTCGCAAGTGATTGCTTCGCTCCGTAATATAAAAAATGGCAGAAGAAATTTACCCGTTTACCAGGTTGTCTTCGGCCTTAACCTTTTCAAGTCCTAATGCGGTGATGCGGATCACCAGTGTATCCTGCTGCTCTGTCATGATGAGTTTTTCATCTTCCAGTTTTTGCAAATGACCCTGAATCAACGACCAGTCCTGCAACTGCCGGAGAATAAGTTCCCTCGGTCTGCATGGGTACCTCTCAGGTTGCGGATCATTTTTTACAATTTCGAATATGGTTTTAAGGAGCTGGTAATGGTTTTGCATATTTTAAAATTATCGGAAAATTACGTTCCGAACGGACCAATTTATTCACAATTGTTCACATGTTATTCATAAACGTATGTTAGCGGAAAGACCCGGTGGTTTTTCAGTGGAGTACCGGTCAGGCAACCCTTTTATAAACCGGCTACAAGTTTGTTATTCCCTGACTGTAACTAAAGGAAACGTTCAAACAATGAACGTTTAGTAGAATTGAGGATTTTTGAAGAAGGCTATTTCATAGTCAGTGTGACCTTCAGGCAGCTAAATTGCAATTCTCATCAGGCAGCTCATTATCTAATGGCAGGTTGGGGAAACAAAATGCAATCGTGGTCAGGTTATTGCGCCTGCTGCAGACACCAACAAATCCCCCCATTTTTTCTGCCAGAGCCTGAATCTTTCTATCAATAATAATGAATTCGTTTTTATTATAGTCTTTCAGGTGAATAAGAATAACATCGGTATACTGCTTAGCGGTAAGACGGATTTTACTGTCTTTTACCTGGCTGTTCACAGCACAAATGAGACCGGCTATTACATTGGCCAGCAACTCCCGGTTGGCATCCACACAAATATCATCAGTGATGTCATTAATGAAATGATTACCCCGGCTCGCCGCCGCCGGTTCGATGCTGCTTACCAGGCTATCTGTTATGGAATGGAGTAGCCAGGCATCGGCTGCCAAACTAATAAAGGAAGAGTTCAAAGCTGCTGTCATAAAACATACGGTTTAAAAATTATGTTTTTCAGCAGGGTACGGACTAAATGCTTTTCAAAGGATCGGGTTTACCGGATGATTGGACCAAGGCTGTTTTTCAAGGCTACAGGTTTTCAAAAGGATATTGAAGTTTTCATGGGTAGATCAAAGGATATGGATTTGTCCCTCATAAAAACTGTAGTGCAAAGAAAGCACGGCCTTGACCCGGAAAAAATAGGTATCTCTATGATTGATGGGTCAAGACAATCCTTATAAGAGTGTAGAAACATAATTACGGAGATTTACGACTGCTGTTCAGTCCTGATTTTGAAGTTGATAGCGTCAAAAAAACACTAAGATGGAAATCAAAAAAATGAACTGTACCCCTTTTCAGCCGGATGGTGCTAAAGGAAAATCATTACTTTCAATTTACAATAATTAATGGAAAGCAATGAAAACCATTATCTCGTTTTTAACACTGCTAATATGCAGCTTCGTGACTGCACAGAATAACTACACACCTGCAGCTGAGAACATTGCTGCCCGGACAAGTTTCCAGGATAATAAATATGGTATGTTCATTCACTGGGGCCTCAGCAGTGTGCTGGGCGATGGAGAATGGGTGATGCATAACCGGAAAATCAAAAAAGAAGATTACCAGCGGTACCTGCGGGTATTCAACCCAGTTGATTTTGATGCCGAAGAATGGGTGCTGATGGCAAAGAATGCAGGTATGAAATATATGGTCTTCATCACCCGGCATCATGACGGGTTCTCCAACTGGGACACCAAATTCAGCGACTGGAAGATCACCAACACCCCCTACGGAAAAGATGCATTGAAACAACTGGCAGAAGCCTGCCGGAAACATGATATGAAATTAGGGCTGTATTATTCAACCCTCGATTGGTATCGCAGCGATTATCCATATGAGACGGGCCGTACCGGTCAATACAGCGGTCGTAAAGAAAAAAGCGATTACAACAGCTACCTGCAATTCATGAAAGATCAACTCACAGAGCTGCTGCTCAACTACGGGCCAATCATGAGCATCTGGTTTGATGGGCACTGGGACCAGACCAACCCGGAGGGTCATCATGATCGCAGTTCCCGCATTGACTGGAAGTATGATGAATTGTACAGTCTCATTCATCGCCTGCAGCCATCCTGCCTGATTGGGAATAATCATCATCTTGACCCTATCCCCGGCGAAGATTTCCAGATGTTTGAAAGAGACTTGCCGGGGGAGAATAAAGCAGGGATGAGTTTTCAGCTTCCTTCTGATGTGCTGCCGCTGGAAACCTGCGAAACCATCAATGGCTCGTGGGGTTATAATGTAACAGACCGTAATTATAAAACCGTAAAACAGGTGATTCAATTGCTGGTGAATGCAGCAGGTCGCAATGCCAACCTGTTGCTGAATGTAGGCCCTATGCCCAATGGTGAGATACAAAAAGAATTTACCGACACACTACTCGCCGCCGGCAAATGGCTGCAGCCATACGGCCCCTCCATTTATAACACCCGTGGAAAGATCATACCACCGCAACCATGGGGTGTGGCCACCCGAAATGGTAAACAGGTTTATCTGCACCTGCTGCAAAAACCTCAAGATGATTTCATTCTTTTGCCGGTTTTCTCAGAAGATATTGCATCCGTTGAAATAATGGACAGCAACAAAAAATTAAGATGGAATAAAGTACCGGAAGGTGTTTTTGTATATCATGAATACCCTGCAGCCAGTGTCATTGATCACATCTTAAGGATCACTGTAAAATAATTCGCTGCTATTTATTGCATCAACATCACTGCTGCCATAGTTTCCACCCCCTCCCATATATAGCGGATGATCACATTCTCATTTTCAGCATGCTGGTTATTATCATAATTAACAACGGTGATAGTAATGGGTTTGGCAGCCAGATGTTTCTCGAAAAGATAAAGTGGTAAACTGCCGCCCAATGAAGGAAGCAACACCAGTTCGTCTGTTGTGGTGGATTGGACGGCTTTGATCACGGCGGCTGCTATGGGCAAATCCATAGGCGTTCGCTGTGCATTATAACCATTGCCTGACGGGATCAATTTAGCGATCAGCGGATATTTTTTTCGTTCCTCATCAGTCGGGTCTTTATCAGTAATATAATAACCCTGTTCACGGATATGATCCGCCAGCTTTTTAATCTGCCTGTCCACATCATTCCCGGCCACAAGCCGCAGGTCAAGCACTGCTGTTGCTGTAGTAGGGATCACATTGGCCGCCTGTTCTCCCACATTGGCGCTTTGCATACCGTTGATGTTGAGTGTGGGCAGGCTGAGCAATTCTAAAAAAGACTGTCCAGCACCATCAGGTTTTGCAATGCCCAACTCTTCTTTCAGCATTGCCTCTACATCTGGTACATTGCGCAGCGCTTTCATTTCAGTCTCGCTGAAGGGTATCACATCATCATAAAAACCTTTAATGGTCACCATCCCGTTCTTATCTTTCATAGATGCCAGCAATTGCGCCAGCCGCATGGCAGGGTTTGGCGCCCAGTTGCCATAATTTCCACTGTGTAAAGGACGTGTAGCTCCATATACAGTCAATCCTACATTCACATCTCCTCTCACACCAAAAACGATCTGCTTTTTTCCCGACTGGTGTCTTGGCCCGTCACAGATCACCCACAGGTCAGCTTTTAATTTCTCTTTGTACCTGGTGAAAACCGCTGCGAGGTTAGGTGAACCTTTTTCCTCTTCTCCCTCAAAAAAGAATTTGATATTAACCGTTGGTTTCAATCCCGATTGAATGATCGCTTCATATGCTTTGATGATCGCATACACACCTGCTTTATCATCGGCGCTGCTGCGGCCATAAATACGCCAGTCCTGGTTGATCTTTTCATGCGGCGCAGGAACAGGAACCAATTTCCCGCCCCTGTCCAACCTGCCTGTTGCCAGCACAGGCACAAATGGCGATAATCCCTTTGCCCATTGTGCCGGGTTCACGGGTTGCCCGTCGTAGTGTGCATAGAATGCGATGGTTTGAGTTGCGCCGGGAGTATTCACTTCTGCATACACAACAGGTGATGCAAGAGGTTTATCCACCCGGAGCAGTTCGGGTTTCAATCCCAGTTTTTGCAGCAGCGCTGAAATGTATGTTGCATTCTTATTAATATTAACTGTATCTCCATATACATTTGGAAATTTCAGGAATTCCAGATACTCCTTTAGCCAGGCAGCTGATTGTGATTGACTATAATCACTGATCCTTTTCACGGGAGACTGTGCAACAACCTCAGAAAGGATTACAAACTGCAATAAAATGACAAGGTGACTTCTTTTGCTCATAATACCGGAATTAAAGACTGTGAAAGTTACAGGAAAATAAAAACTTCCAGCTGCTTAATAAAGCTTACCTTTAACCCGTTAATTTGAGTTTACTGCTCTTGTAAGAGAACAAATATTCTGCGTATCCGTTTATCTTTCCTTTACACCTGCACATTTCTCAAGCATTTCTCATTTCAAAATTCAAATCATGAATATTTATGTTTCCAATCTCGGCTATGTTGTATCTGAGGAGCAGTTATCAAAACTTTTTGCATCGTATGGCAGTGTGTCATCCGTAAAAGTAATTATGGATAAACTTACCAACCGCAGCCGTGGATTTGCGTTTGTGGAAATGCCCAATGAAACAGAAGGACAAAAAGCCATCAATGAATTAAGCGGAACGATACTGGAAGGACGTTCAATTTCGGTGAACCTGGCAAGACCCAAGAAACAATTTTAGTCCATAGAGCGAATGCCGCCATTTGGGGTATGCATGTAAAACATAAATTGCGGCTTCGCCATTATTCAGATAAATCAATTTACCTGTATTATCTTAAAATACCAGATCATGACAAATGAGCAAATTGAAAAATATGTCGAAGTAAAACAACGAAAGAATAACCCGCTGCATATACACTTTAAAGACCGCGACACTGTAAAAGGACTTTTTGTACAAGGCACCGATTACGGCGAGCTGAAATCAAAGAATCTCTGGCGTATTGTCAGCCATGCCAAACTGGAAGAGTGGAAACAAACGCAGAACATGAACCTGAGCCGCATTTTCAACGGTATGTCGTTCACCCGTCTTTCTGAAAACTAACTTGCCTAAGATTCATTATGACAAGTTTTAATTCCATTCTTTCCATTTAAACCTGCAACCAGGTATGTTTAGAACATTGATCACTGGCACAGGTTCTTATATTCCACCCCATGTGCAAACCAACCGTGAGTTTGCGCAGCATTTATTCTATACGGAAGACCAGCAGCCCATTCACACCCCGCCAGAAGAAGTGGTGGAGAAATTCAAACAGATCACCGGTATTGAAGAAAGACGTTATACCAGTCCGGAGCTCAACACTTCGGATATCGGTAGTCTAGCTGCTGAAGCAGCCTTAAAAGACAGTGGGATCAATCCGGAAGAAGTTGACCAGCTTATCGTGGCGCATAACTTCGGGAACGTAATCAAGAACACCATACAAACAGATGCAGTGCCATCCCTCGCCAGTCGTATCAAACAATCGCTGGGCATCCGCAACCCGCATTGTGTGGCATATGATATTCTGTTTGGCTGCCCCGGCTGGGTCCAGGGGCTAATACAGGCCGATGCTTTTTTTAAAGCCGGAATTGCCAAAAAAGCATTGGTGGTGGGAACCGAAACATTATCGAGAGTGATTGATATGTATGACCGCGACAGCATGATCTTCAGCGATGGCGCCGGCGCTGCCGTTTTAGAATATAAAGAAACAACTGATGATGGCCCTGGTATCATCGGCGCTGCTGCACTCACCCATGCAGTGGAAGAAGCGGACTATATCAACATGGGTATGTCTTATTTTCCCGGCAGCGATCCCGGTATCCGATACATCAAAATGAAAGGCCGCAAAGTATATGAGTATGCAATGAAGCATGTGCCCGCAGCCATGAAAGAATGCCTGGATAAAAGCGAAGTATCCATCGGGCAGGTGAAAAAGATTTTTATTCACCAGGCCAATGAAAAAATGGATGAAGGTATCATCAAACGGCTCTACCAGCTTTATGGCAAAAAAGAAATACCGGAAAACATCATGCCCATGAGCATTCACTGGCTGGGAAACAGTTCGGTGGCAACGGTGCCTACACTATATGACCTGGTGCTGAAAAATAAAGTACCCGGGCATCAGCTCCACCCGGGTGATATTGTTCTATTTGCTTCTGTTGGCGCAGGAATGAATGTGAATGCGGTGTGTTACCGCTGCTGAAAAACTTATGACAGTAGTTTCACATTAACAGCATAAGGACCTTTTGGCCCCATCTCTGTTTCAAAACTCACTTTATCGTTTTCCTTGAATTCGCCGGAAAGATTATTGGCATGAACAAATATGCTTTCCTGTGATTGCTGGTCTTTGATGAACCCGAATCCTTTGGCATGATTAAAGAAAGTGATCTTTCCCTTGCGGGTAAGTTCTTCTTCAGTCGGTGGCACATATTGCGGCACACCGATCTCGATATCTTCTAATTTGATTTCTTTGCGTTTGGAGGGGTCAGGAGGTGTGTCGGAGATATTACCGTTCTCATCCACATAGGCCATCATATCGTCAAGACCGCTCTTGCCACCCTTTTCCTTTCTTTCCTTCATCCGCTCAGCTTTGTCTTGCTTCTCTTTTTGCTTTTTCTTTTCTCTTTCCTTTTTGTTCCATGATTCGGCCATGTAGTTATTTTTTTATTTAAGAAACACTGGGTTTGAATGAAGATAAGCTTTTTAGCCGGGTATAGAGTTTAAATTTCTAATGCTACACGTTATTCATTATGTTTTTTATCCGAAAAGCTGTTTTATTCATCCGGTATTTTTTCGAAGCTGCCATGGAATTAAGTTAGAAACAAACAGGCAATTTGGCCGGATCACTGTTTCACCGGCACCACTTCCCAGCTATCCGTCCGGAAGGGTATCACAGGCAACCCTTCTTTATTGAACAGGTTTGACATACCAGTGTTGCTGAAAGAAACCCTCACCGCAACAGGATTGGCCACCTGTTTGCTGGAAACCACGATCCTGTCCTTTTCCAATTTCACCTCAGCAGGCAAAAAATTCCGGTCTTCCCCGGCTATCAAAAACTCCGTCGCCTGTTCCTTCTCTCCTTTTAGCATAAAACCATTGGGTGCATTTTCGAAGTACAGATTTATCTTTCCTTTGCTTAGTTCCATGCTTTTATACTTTGGGTTCAGGTAAACAGGAGGCGGGATCGGCTTCTTATACGTTTCTGCGAGGGCCAGGTTGGCAAGGCGTAAACCTACATCCAGTTTGTTCTTAGGATGCTGGTCCTTCACATTGTCAACCAGGTCGGTGATCACTACCATGCCTGTTTTGGGATAGGATAAAGAACGGGTCTGCTGTTCCATCAGCAAAGCCGCTTCGAATGTATTTTCATAGGTGTAGGGTGCAATCTGCACATAATAGAAAGGGAAATCCTGTTCAAATTGCTTGCGCCAGGCGCCGATCATGCCGGTAAACATTTTTTCATAGGTACTGGCCCTCACAGTATTTCCTTCGCCCTGGTACCAGATGACCCCTGCAATTGTATAATTGGAAATGGGATAGATCATCGCATTGTAAATAAGTCCCGGTTTATTGGGCCGGTAGGTAACATCCCTGATCTTGGTTGCCGCTTCTTTCATTGCCGGGTCACTGTTCAGCACTTCAACGGGCTCCCACAACTCTACCGGTGTGCCGCTCCAGGCAGACTGAATAAGTCCGATAGGTATATCATTGAGTTCAGTTTGTAATTTCTTTCCGAAGAAATAACCGATAGCGCTGAAACGCCGGAGCGTTTCTTCGCTGCAGGACACCCATTGCCCCTCGGCATGATCCTGCGGGTATTCTGCCGTTTTTTTGGCAACGGTAAAGAAACGTATTTTATCATTATTGCTTTTCGGACCTTCGTCTTTGATATGCTGAGTGTTGCTCATTTCCATATTCGATTGACCTGAACAAACCCACACTTCACCAATAAGGATATTCTCCAGCACAATCGTTGTAAACCGGCTTTTGATCGTTATCGTATAAGGGCCACCTGCTGCCGGAGTGCTGATCTTTGCTTTCCATCTCCCGCTATTGGGTGCCTGAAAAGAATCTATCGTGGCTTTCCATGAACAGGCAATGGTAAACCGCTCACTGGGATCTGACCAACCCCATAATGTAGCCTGTGAGTTTTGCTGCAACACCATATTGCTTGCCATGATTGGTGGCAGCCGGATGATGGCAAATAAATTTGAACTGAAGGAAGTAAAGACCAGTGAGCAACTCAGCAGGAATATCTTTTTCATATTGCAAGTTTTTCAGTTATCGAATTTAGCAATTCTAAATGATCGAAATTCTAACTACAGACTCCTGTACTTACCAAAATTCAGTTGCATGGCGACTCTTATACGGGTTATGTGAATAATGCTGGCAAGTACGCTTAGCCTCTGCGGTGCCTCGACTGCGGAGCAATTTAGTTTCCAAATACTATTGTTTAGAACGATTTTGCTAATCGTACTTTTCTACACATTACTTTTTAATTTAAAAATCGAAAAAACTTGATGACAACTATTACCTTTAAACCACAAACCGTATAAAAATATGCGATTACTAGTTTTATTTATTTTTCTTCCTGAAATAGTAATTTCTCAAAAGTATAATGACAATAAAGGAGATTCTACTTTTTTTAAAATTCCTTATAATGAAAATAAGATAGTATATGAAAAAGTTTACGTTATA
>CAYPOD010000048.1:0-20729 GCA_964412375.1 uncultured Chitinophaga sp.
GGTTTTTCCACATACACCGGTTTGCCGGCATTTGCAGCCATGATGCTGTATTGCTCATGTGAAGAAGGTGGTGTGGCAATATAAACCGCATTGACTTGCGGATCGTTGATGAGTTGTGCTGCATCGGTGTACCAACGGGGAACTCTGTGTCTGCGGGCATAGTCTTTTACTTTGTCTTCATCCCGCCTCATCACCGCTACCAGCGATGAACCTGGCACTTTATTAAAAGCCGGCCCGCTTTTTTTCTCCGTCACATCACCGCAACCTATGATGCCCCATTGTATTTTATTCATGTAAAGAATCTCTGTTAATGATGCTGCTAAAATATCATTTCATCCAGACTTACGGCAGGAATCACTTTGCTTTTTGTGCATGTGCCCATTTCATTCGCTGGCCGATGCGGAAAGTGAGGGTGTCAATATATAACCTGAAAGCACATAGCACACAAAGTACAGGTTGGCTGCTGCGAAAACTTTCATTATGCTGAAAAAAGCGGTGCCCGATGCCCGGCAGCAGGTAGCCAATAAAAATGGCCGCTGCCAGCAACCAGTATTGCGGCAACACAAAAGCCAGGATGATAAGAGTGAAAAAAGAAGTGGCCCCGATGAAATGCAGCACCTGGTTGGCGGCATTATCATGTGCCCGAAGGTAGGCCGGGTAAAAGGCATTCAGTTCGGCAAAAAACTTTTTCATGTTGGTGGTGCTTGCATCCAAGTTAGCCACTTTTGATAAGTTCTGCAAAAGCCTGTTGAAAATAAAAGCTAAAAGTTCACCAGCAATTTGATCTTTCGGGTGATCAGCGCCATGCTGAGGTATTTGATATTGAGGAATTCATACTGGCGGGTGAGCAGCAGGGTTACAGCGGCCTCTTTCAGCGCTATAGCATTGTTAAAGCAGTCAAGAGCTGTTTCCCTGGCACCGGCATTGGCATAATCAATACCCATCCAGAGCTGTGAGATATATTCACTCCTGTTTTTTATGTCGTTATATTTCTTATTTACCGCCTCCAGTAGCAGGCTGTTATCGTTGTATTGATAAAATTGCAGTAGTCCTTTATGACCAGCTTTCTCTGCTGCTGCAATCGCTTCTTCCTTGTTATCAAATGACCAGTACAACCGGGACAAGTCGGCATATCGCTTGCGCTGGAGTACCGGGTCATAACCCGCTTTTTCAATGAGATGCTCCTGCAGCCGAAGCGCTTCGTCTGTATTATTATTGGCCAGTGCCCTGATGCGGTTTTCAGTCAGGTAGTCCCATAAGGGATTGACATTACTGCCTTCGTCATAAATTTTCAACGCCTCATCCCTGTCTCCTTTTCCCTCTAGCAGAATGGCCATCCACAGGTACACATTCGATTGATTGGGATTCAAACTGATGGCCCGGCGATAAGTGATCTCGGCTGCATGCCAGTCAAAGGTCTGGTGATACCAATATCCCAATGTTGCCTGAATCTCCCCGGAAGAGGAATCAAGCGATAAAGCCGTGTCAATATATTTTTTGGCCCACCACAGCATTTTCACCGGATCTTCATAGCCGCGGTATGAAGAAAGCAGGTAAGTATTTGCAAGCCCGGAATAGGCATTGGCAAAAGACTTGTCCTTGTTCACTGCCTCCTGGAAAAGCTCTCTTGCCATCAGCAGGTCAGTTTTGTTTCTTTTTTCCACTAAAAATTTGCCCCGCAGGTAAAAATCATATGCTTGCAGGTTGGCAGTAGGTATATGATCCAACTGCTGTGCTTCCTTATTACTCAGTGTGGCATTCAGAACAGTAGCAATTGAAACGGCCACTTCCCGTTGAATGGAAAAAATATCTTTTACGGGCCGGTCAAACGAATCAGCCCAGAGATGTTCGTCTGTAGAAGCATTGATCAACTGTGCAGTAATGCGAACATGATCACCTGACCGTTGCACACTTCCTTCCATGATCATGGCTACACCCAGTTCGGCGCCAATCTCTTTCACAGGCTTTGGCATCTTCTTGTATTGCATCACAGATGTGCGGGAAATGACTTTAAAAGAACGGATCTTGGAAAGCTGGGTGATAATATCATCTGTCAGGCCATCGCTGAAATACTCTTGTTGCGGATCGCTGCTCATATTGGTGAAAGGGAGCACCGCAATGCTGTTCTCATCTATTTTTTGAGGCGGTAAGTCGGCCGACTGGTATTGATGAAAATCAGGCTGGCTCGTTTCAGTAAGCACTTCATAAATACGTACCGGTACTTTCACATTTTTCAGCTTCTCTTCCCGCACAAACACTGAGTCCATTCCCTTTTTATTGGCAATATTGCGGTACACCATTTCTGAAACATATATACCACCTGCCGGTGACAAGGCCTGGATGCGGGCAGCAATATTTACCACATCGCCAAAAACATTGCCATTACTGATGAGCACATCGCCCATATGAATGCCAATGCGAACCGGCACTTTGGGTTCTTCGCTAAAATCCGTCTGTAATAATTTGGCAGATTCCACCGCATCGGTGGCACTGTTGTACAAAAGCAGGCAACCATCCCCGTAAAAGTGAATGATCTTCCCGTTCAGTTCGTCAGCGATAATATCTATCACCTGTCTGAATCGGTTGATCTTCTCAATTGCCGCCATTTCATCTTCCTGCATCATAGCCGTATATCCAACTATGTCGGCAAATAAAATGGCAGCAAGCTGGTGTGAATGCTCGGCCATCGGTTGAAATTCGGCGGCAAGATAGCAAAAATCAGGCTTGCCAAAGTTGAGTTTATGATTGATCCGCTGTCTTTCTTGAGTCGTTTTCAGCGGTCAGCAGGAGAAAGCTTTAGCTTTTGCCGTAATGACAAGGGAAGAGCTCGTTTATTCACCATCAGGATGAGTGTTTTTAGTTTAAAGTAAGATTCGTCCATATAGAGATATCCTTTCTGCTGGCTAAGCCAGGTGCCCCAAGAATTTTTCAGGTAATACCATTTCTTTCCCTCTTCATCCTTGCCTATGCCCACCAGGTGCAGCATATGATCTCTTTCTGTGGTTTCAGCTTTGAATTCCTCCAGTCTTTTTGAATCCGCATTGGTTGTAATATTTCCTAATGAGGCATAGCCTCCAAAATGATTGAACCCCTTTTCTGTCACATCTCCCTCCCAGCCTACCGACCAGCCATTGGCTAGTGCCGTGTCCACCAGCATCTGCAGATCGCTGAGCGGGATATTATATACACTGTCGCCAGCCCAGTTGAACTTGTCATCAAACAGGCTTTTTTCATAATAAGGAAGATTGGCAAACGACATCAGCTCCACATACTCGTTATCAAAACGTATCACTTCCCTGGCAAATGTTTGCGGGCTGTAAATTTTACCACCATACATAAAAGCCGGCGGAACCAGGCCAAGGTATTTATCTAATGTATCGTTTAGCTGGCGGATATCTTTTTCATCCAATTTCTTTTTTCCCTGGTCTACCCATTTCTTCAGGTGATATTTCATGGATGTATCCAGTGCTGCATGATCATGTCCCCGGTTAGCATTCAGGTTGCCGCTGTAAGCTGCTTCTGTCATCATTCCATACCGGTTCACCACCCGAAGCACATCCCTGAACTGGCCACCGCCGGCACAATAGGTTTTGCCGCCACTTTCCAGAAATCTTCCCGCTTTGTCAAGATATGCGTGGCGGGCAATGAACATTTCTGAAAGGTTTAGCCGCAGGTCATACTGTTTTATCAGGTCACTTTCAAAAAGCGAATTGGTGCCAAATACCCAGCAGGTAGGACTCATCGCCTGGTCTTTTACTGAAGTGCATGCAACAGAATCTGTCAGCCGTATCGTTGAAGGCAAAGACAATTGGGCAAAAGACAAGGCAGGAAAAAAAAGTAAGGGAAGATGAAGCAACCATTTCATGCAATGATATTTACAGGAAAGCTAACGCTGCAAATGGCCATCTCATATACCCGGCAACGGGTATTAACAATTTGCTTGCAAAATACTGCAACACACCACAGCAGTTTTATTACCTATATTTATCGCAAATAATTGTTGTTATGAAATGGATATTCCTGCTGCTGACGGCCATTTTATTTAGTTTTTGTAAACCCATCAGCAAGACAGTTGACCCCGGGCAAACCACAATCCGCACCGGTGCAGAGCAAACAGAGAAATACTTGCCCTACCTGCAAGGAAAAAGAGTGGCCATCATGGCCAACCCGACTTCCATTATTGGTAAAACACACCTGGTGGACAGTCTGCAAAAACGGGGAGTGAATATCGTAAAGGTGTTTGGGCCTGAACATGGTTTCCGCGGCAATGCAAGTGCCGGGGTGAAAGTGGCAGATGAAATTGATGCGGCTACCGGCATTCCGATCATTTCACTTTATGGCGGCAAAAACAAACCTTCCAAAGAAGATATGGCCGATGTGGATGTGCTGATCTACGATCTGCAGGATGTAGGTGTACGTTTTTACACGAATATCAATGCCCTGGCAAGACTGATGGAAGCCTGTGCAGAAAATGACAGGGAAATGCTGATACTCGACCGGCCCAATCCCAATGGCTATTTGATTGATGGTCCTATACTGGATATGAAGTATAAGTCTGGCATTGGTATGTTTCCTATTCCAATGTCGCATGGATTGACAGTGGCTGAATTTGCGCAGATGGCCAATGGTGAAGGCTGGCTGAAGGATAAGGTAAAATGCAAACTGAAGATCATCCCGGTTGCAAATTACAACCATGATATGCCCTATACCCTGCCGGTGAAGCCATCACCCAACCTCAACACACAACAATCAATACTGCTTTATCCTTCCACCTGTATGTTTGAGGGAGTATATCTGAATCATGGAAGGGGCACTTATTTCCCGTTCACTGTGCTGGGAAGCCCGGAACTGAAAGGCAAATATGAATTTTCCTTTACACCAACCGGCATCAAAGGCATGGCTGAGACACCGTTGTTCATGGACCAGGTCTGTTATGGACTCGACCTGCGCAACTATGATACAGAACTGCTGAGAAAAAGCAAACAGATCAATTTTCAGTGGATCATAGAACTGTATAAAGCCCATCCGCACAAAGAAAAATTCTTTGATTCCAAACTCAGCAACCAGATGGGTACAATAGAAAAGTTGATCGGGACTGGTGATTTCAGGCAGCAGATCATTGACGGTGTGCCTGAGGAAAAAATAAGAGCCGGTTGGGAACCGGGGCTGAATCAGTATAAAGAGATGCGCAAAAAATATTTACTTTATCCCTGATGATGAATAACAAAATGAAAAAACGCAGCGACTATATTTCATGGGACGAATATTTTATGGGAGTGGCATTGCTGTCGGCCAAAAGAAGCAAAGACCCCAGCACACAGGTTGGCGCCTGCATTGTTAACGATAAGAATAAAATTGTTGGCGCAGGTTATAACGGGCTGCCCATTGGATGTGATGATGATGATTTTCCCTGGGAAAAACAGGGTGATTTCCTGGACACCAAGTATCCTTATATCTGCCATGCAGAACTCAATGCGATTCTGAACAATATCGGGATGGACCTGCGGGGCTGCAAGATTTATACGGCATTGTTTCCCTGCAATGAATGTTCCAAAGCCATCATTCAGTCTGGCATCACTGAAGTCATTTATCTTTCGGATAAGTATGAAGGCAATGATATTTTCAAAGCGTCGAAAAAAATGCTGGAAACAGCCGGTGTAAAATTCCGGAAGGTGCAGGTTAAGATCAGCAACCTGCTTTTATCTTACAGGGAGGAAGATGTGTAGCAGAAGGAAAATCAATTATCTCTTTTCTCAAAATCTTCTTTGTCCTTAATATTCAGACGACGGATGATGAGATAAATGATCAGTCCGATCACCACCAGGGCTGCTACACCATAAATGCCTAAAATAATCCCGGGAATATCTTCCATCTTACTGAAGTTTTACAGCTGTTCCATAAGCCAGCATCTCTGATGCGCCCTGCACGATCAGTGAAGTGGTGAACCGGATATTAATAATGGCATCGGCATTCAGCTTTTCCGCATCCTGTATCATCCGCTGCATTGCCTGCTCTCTCGACTGTGCCTGCAGTTTGGTGTATTCTTCAATTTCGCCGCCCACTAAGTTTTTAAGGCCTGCAAAAATGTCCCGGCCCACATGCCTGGCTCTCACTGTGCTGCCGCGGGCAATACCTAATATTTCAACGATTTGTTTGCCCGGAATGGTCTCCGTAGTAGTTAATATCATTTTGAAAAATTTATGATGACAGTTATTGCAATTTACTTTATTTCCTGTTTACACTAACGGGTTTTTCATAACACTCCGTAAGCTCCCTTCTTCAGAAAATAATATAACTTTAATGCAGCAAGGATATAATCGCCACAACCATTATGCTGCTGACACAACCCCGCAAGAACGAAAAACTGTTCCGGATCTTGCTCTGGACTGGCACAATCCTGCTTATCATCACCTTGTTTGTCTCCACCATTATGCGTATTTCCGGGATCAATGAATTTTACAAAACAGGGCAATACCCTCCGGCTGGTGATATTGAATATGGCTATGCCCGAAATCCCCTGCTGACCCTGCTGCATATTTTACCCGGCGCTTTGTTCATTGTGCTGGGAGCTTTGCAATTCATTAAACCGCTGCGGCAGCGCCACCCTGCCGTTCATCGTATCAGCGGCAAAATTTATCTTGTCATCGGTCTATTGGTCGGCATCACTGCCCTTATCATGAGTGTTAAAATACGTTTTGGCGGCATCGTGGAATCGTCGGCAGTGATTCCATTTGGCATTTTCTTTCTTTATAGTCTTGCGAGAGCATACCGCCATATCCGGCGCAAAGAATTTGAAGCTCACCGTGAGTGGATGATCAGGGCCTACAGTATCGGAATCGCAGTGGCTACTATGCGGCCTTTGATAGGATTGTTCTTTGCTTTCACCTCACTGCCTTTTAATAAATTCTTCGGCCCCAGTTTCTGGATCGCTTTCATTCTGCACAGCTTGGTAGCAGAATGGTGGATACGTTATACCCGTACAAATCAACATTGATCCGGTTGATGAAATTCAACTGGAAAAATTTACACTGCCTGCCTGGTTCTTTGTGAATAGCCCCGGTTATACCGCTTTCTGTTATTTGAATGATTTTGATTTGGCCTTGGCTGAAATGCGGGACGCTCCGGTGCTGCAGGACGGCTGCTCATTGCATTGCCTTCAAAAGCATGACCCTTCACTACAGGTATTGTTTTTTTGATCAGTTTTTGAATATCGTTTAGCAATACTCTTTCACTGCCATCGCAAAAAGAAATGGCTACACCGCTGGCTCCTGCCCTGCCGGTTCTGCCGATGCGGTGCACATAGGTTTCGGGCACATTGGGTAACTCATAATTGAGCACATGGGTCAGTTCATCAATATCAATGCCTCTCGCCGCAATATCGGTTGCTACCAACACACGGGTCTTCCTGCTTTTAAAATTCTGTAAAGCATTTTGTCTGGCACTTTGTGATTTATTGCCATGAATAGCTTCTGCACTTATACCAGCCTTCACTAAATTATTGGATAGTTTATTGGCGGCATGTTTCATCTGTGTAAATACCAGCAGGGTCTCAATTGTTTTGTCCTGCAGCAGTTGGATGAGCAGTGATTGCTTTTCCTGCTTGCCGACAAAATAAACTGATTGCTGAATGATCTCAACTGTTGAAGAAGGAGGCGTCACTTCCACTTTTACTGGATTGGTCAGTAAAATATCAGCCAGCTTCTTTATTTCAGCAGGCATGGTGGCGGAAAAAAACAGGGTTTGTCTTTTCGCCGGGAGTTTGGCAATGATGCGTTTTACATCATGCACAAAACCCATATCGAGCATACGATCAGCCTCATCCAAAACAAAGTATTGAATATGGGCCAGGGAAATGATTCCCTGCTGCATCAGGTCGAGCAAACGGCCGGGTGTGGCAACGACAATATCAACACCACTGCGGATGGCCTGCACCTGGCTATGCTGTGGTACGCCACCAAAGATCACCTTGTGTTTGAAAGGCAGGTATCTTCCGTAAGCTGCAATACTCTCCCCGATCTGGATAGCCAGTTCCCGGGTGGGTGTAAGAATAAGGGTTTGCATGCGCCGTTGCAAATGACGGTTCTGCTCCAGTTGCTGAAACATGAGTTGCAGCACAGGTATAGTAAAAGCAGCGGTTTTGCCGGTGCCGGTCTGTGCACAACCCAGCAGGTCTCGTTTTTGTAAAATAGCAGGAATAGCCTGTTGCTGAATGGGGGTCGGGCTGTTGTAGCCTTCTTTGCTCAGGGCCTGTAATACAGGCTCAATGAGCTGTAAATCTTTAAATGACACTTTTTTAAATTTTGATAAAAAATGTGATAAGGCTACCAGGATGAACCGGGTACATTATCCGCCTTAGGTTAAAACATCACATTATTTGGAGGAGCGGGTACGCCACACAAACAGCGGGAGCAATAACATTAAGAACTGCGAAGCTACAACAAATAACCGGGATCGTTCAATAAATCTTATGCTTCTCCATATTTGTACTATGAGCCTCATAAGACCATACAATGCTTTATGTTTTATCTTTAAGCAAACAATCATTGCATTAAATCAACCGGTAATGAAACAATTTACATTGTTTATTTTTCTATTTCTGCTGATATCCTGTAACGGGAAAAAAGAAAATACATCCCTTGCTCAACAACTTTCAAAGGGCAGTTGGATTGACCTTACTTACAGTTTTTCATCTGAAACACTTTACTGGCCAACAGCGGAAACCTTCCGTTTCGATACTGCTTTTGCTGGGGAAACACCCGCCGGGTTTTATTACGAAGCCTACAATTACTGTGCGGCTGAACATGGCGGTACGCACCTGGATGCACCGGTTCATTTTGCCAAAGGCAAATGGGCTGCTGATGAAATACCATTGGAAAAGCTTACCGGTGAAGCTGTGGTCATAGATATTGCTGCGAATGCGGTGAACGATGCCGATTACCAGGTCAGTATCGCTGATATTGAGAATTGGGAAAAAACAAATGGAGCTATACCAGAGAATGTCATTTTATTTTTCAAAACAGGTTATGGCGCATTTTATCCCGATGCAAAAAAATATTTGGGAACGGAAGAAAGGGGCGCTGCGGCAGTTGCCAAATTACATTTCCCCGGCATTCATCCTGATGCGGCTGACTGGCTGGTAAAAAACCGAAAGATCAAGGCTGTGGGCATTGATGTGGCCAGTATTGACTATGGACAGTCAACGGATTTCAAAACACACCGCATATTATATGAACAAAATATTCCGGGGTTTGAAAATGTGGCTAACCTGGATAAACTCCCGGCTAAAGGATCCTATATCATTGCTCTGCCAATGAAAATAAAGCATGGCAGCGGCGGTCCTTTACGGATTGTGGCCTGGGTGAGTAATTAAAATGCTTTGGGCTGAAGATATTTATCAAACCAATTGATATATCTCTCCAGCCTGTCTTTTTGATAACCCGGCAATGAGATGCCATGATATTGCCCCGGATAAACGATCAACTCAGTGGGTGTGCCAATGGAGCGAAGTGCCTGGTACATCTGCTCACTCCCAATAGCAGGAACATTGAAATCCTTTTCTCCCGTCATGAACAGCGTAGGTGTTTTGATCTTGTCCGCCTGCAGAAAAGGCGAAGACAGTTTTAAATACTTCTCATAGTTCTTATCCTTCCAGGGCTGTCCCAGTTCATTATCTAATTGCAGGATGTATTGGTCCACCCCATACAATGATAATTGCAATGCACTGCCGGCGCCACTTATAGCTGCTTTGAAACGATTGTCTTTTGCAATCGTGTAATTGGTGAGAATGCCGCCATAACTCCAGCCACCTATACCCATCCTGCCCGGATCAGCCACACCGGTTTTGACCAGATGATCTGCCGCCCCAAGGATATCAAGCACTTCTTTATTACCCCAGTCCGCATAAATAGATTTGGTGTAAGCGAGGCCACGGCCATTGCTGCCACGATAGTTTACCGCGACAACGGCATATCCGGCGGCGGCAAGTGTTTGCCGGGTCAGGTCAAAACCATAATCATCCTGCGAAACCGGCCCGCCATGAATAAAGAATATAACTGGCAGTTTTTCCTTTTTTGCCCCGGCAGGCAGGAATAAAAAACTTGATACGGTTGCTCCATCCTTGCTTTTGGAAATAATTTTTTCAACAGTTGCGAGTGAAAGATCTTTTACAAAATCATCCTGAACTTTGGTAAGACGGCGCAGCTCACCGTTTTCCAATGCGTAATATTCTGAAGGCGTCTGTGCATCACTCATGGAAGTGATCCAACTGCCATTGGGATGCTGTTCCAAAGAATTAAAAGCCCGGTGTCCTCCCAGTATTTTTTTAAACTTCCCCGTAGCTATTTCATAAGAGCCGATATAACGTTCCCCATCATCAGCCACCAGCACGGCAATGCTGTTGCCATCTTTGCTCCATCGTGGGTTGCCCACAGGTCTGTCTGCCGAAAGACTCAGCAGTTGAGGTTCGCCTCCATTAACGGGGATAGTGCAGAGAACAGGCTGATCATACATAAGAAAATCTGCATCGGAACTGCTGCGCAAATACGCAATGGTTTTTCCATCAGGGCTCCATTGAGGCGAGTTGTCATAACCCGTCCATTTGGTAAGTTGACGGGGAACGGCGCCTGGTTTGGAATCCATGATAAAAATGTCTGAATTACTGTTCCGGTCAGGGTCTTCAGTGCGGTTGCTTACAAAAGCGATCATGGATCCATCAGGACTCCATACGGCCCCTCCTACATTGTAGTTGCCGCTGGTCAGTGTATCTGTTTTTTTAGAGGCAACATCAAAAAGATATAAATGCGTTTTTCGTTTATCATAGAGATAGCCGCTTACATCCTGCTTGAAACGATAGCGGTCTATCACCCAGGGCTGGTTGTTCTTTTTACCGGTAGTGTCTTCATAATCTTTGATGGTAAGCAGCAGCTTTTTTCCATCAGGACTCCAATTATAATCAGAAAGATCACCTTTGACATTGGTGAGTTTTATGGCTTCACCACCGAGACGGTTAAGCAAATAAACCTGGCTGCCGCCGCCGCCCCTTGTGGCTGTAAATGAAATATACTTTCCGTCGGGGCTCCACTTTGGATTACTCTCCCCTTCCGGGCTGTTGGTCAGTTGAATGTTTTCGGCTCCATCCCAACTCATCATCCATATATCCGTATTGCGTTTATCCTTTGCAGAGTCAATGCTGGTGAGAGTGTAAACCATCCATTTCCCGTCCGGTGACACCTGGGCATTCCCGGTGCTTTGCAAACGATAAACATCGGAGGGACGAATCGGTCTTTTCTCTGACTGTGCTGCTGCCGTCATTAGCAGGCCTGTGAAAAAAGACAGGAACAGGGTTCTTTTTGCAGTTGGCATAAAATAATATTGTGATACCGAATATAAGAATTAGTTCTTTATACCTGCAGGTGTCATTATAAAGAACTCCAGATCCGGTATCAGTAAACGGTAAGCGCAGAAAAGCTGTGAAGTATTATTTCATGCTGACTAGTTACCAACAGTATAAAGCAGTGGCAACCTGGTGAATTATAAAAATATCCGAAGTAATTGGTTTTTGAAGTCAGTAATCTTGCCGGCAACTATCTTTGCTTCCTAATGATTACCGTGTATGAATCTTGACTTCAACCGCAACGAGGATATTTTAAAACAATTACTCAGCGATATGCGCCGCAAACTGGAAAAGATATATGAAGGCGGCGGCAAAAAAGCGATCGAAAAACAAAAGGAAAAAAACAAACTCACTCCCCGAGAAAGGATTAAATACCTCACCGACAAAGACAAACCTTTTATCGAGATCGGGGCTTTTGCAGGGTATGAGATGTATGCGGAGCAGGGCGGTTGCCCGGCAGGCGGCACCGTAGCGGGGATAGGATATGTCAGCGGCAGGCAGTGTGTGATACTCGCCAATGACCAGACCGTGAAAGCAGGCGCCTGGTTTCCCATCACCGGTAAAAAGAATTTGCGGTTGCAGGAGATAGCAATGGAAAATCATTTACCTGTTATATATCTTGTTGACAGCGCCGGGGTTTTTCTGCCGATGCAGGATGAGATTTTTCCCGATAAAGAACATTTTGGCCGCATTTTTCGCAACAATGCCCGCATGAGTGGTATGGGCATCACGCAGATCGCTGCAGTGATGGGGCCTTGTGTGGCGGGTGGCGCCTATTTGCCTATCATGAGTGATGAAACACTGATGGTGGAGGGCAATGGTTCCATTTATCTAGCCGGGCCATATTTAGTGAAAGCGGCTATTGGTGAGGATATAGACAATGAAACGCTTGGTGGTGCGGTGACACATACCGAGATCAGCGGTATTGCGGATTATAAATTCAGTACCGAGCAGGAATGTATGGATCATATCAAACGGATGATGAGTATGCTCGGCGAAAAAGAAAAAGCCGGTTTTGACCGCATCGCATCCAAAGCACCAAAGAAAAATGCGGAAGAACTGTATGGCATCTTCCCTTCTGATGGCAAACCCTATGATGTGCTGGAGATCATTGAACGCATTGTGGACGATTCGGAATTTGAGCAATTCAAGGAAGACTATGGAAAAACGATCGTATGCGGTTATGGAAGGATTGATGGCTGGGCCGTGGGCATCGTAGCCAACCAGCGATTGATCGTTAAAACAAAAAAAGGTGAGATGCAGATGGGTGGCGTCATTTATAATGACAGCGCTGATAAAGCAGCCCGGTTTATCCTTAACTGCAATCAAAAGAGAATACCATTGGTCTTCTTACAGGATGTGACCGGTTTTATGGTGGGCAGCCGCAGTGAACATGCGGGCATCATCAAAGACGGTGCGAAGATGGTGAATGCGGTAGCCAATTCAGTTGTACCAAAAATTACTATCATCACCGGCAACAGTTATGGCGCCGGCAATTATGCCATGTGCGGCAAAGCCTATGATCCGAGGTTCATCTATGCATGGCCTACGGCAAAAATAGCCGTGATGAGTGGTGAATCGGCCGCCAAAACGCTGATGCAGATAGAAGTGGCTTCTAAAAAAGCCAAAGGCGAAGAACTGAGTGCGGATGAAGAGAAAAAGTTATTTGATGTCATTAAAGGAAGATATGATAAACAAACCTCGCCGTATTATGCAGCAGCCCGATTGTGGGTGGATGCGATCATTGACCCGGTGGAGACAAGACAGGTGATCTCTGAAGGGATTGCGGCAGCGAATCATAATCCAGAGATTGCTGATCTTAAAACAGGAGTTTTTCAGGTGTAAAGAGTTTAGAATTCAGAGTTATGAATTATGAGTAGTTTACTCTGAACTCATAATTCTTAACTACAAGCGATGAGTACAGTCACAATATACACAGACGGATCTTCAAGAGGTAATCCCGGCCCGGGCGGGTATGGGGTAATCCTCATGAGCGGTACACATCGCAAAGAATTATCACAGGGCTATAAACATACTACCAATAACCGCATGGAACTGATGGCTGTGATCGCAGGGCTTAAAGCATTGAAGAAAGAAGGAATGAATGTCACCATCTATTCCGACAGCCAGTATGTGGTGAAAGCCGTGGAAGAAGGCTGGTTGAAAAACTGGATAAAAACCAATTTCAAAGGAGGTAAAAAGAACCCTGATCTCTGGAAAGAATTTTACAGGTTGTCACAAAAGCATCATATAAAATTTAAATGGGTTAAGGGACATGCAGATAATCCTTTTAATAACCGTTGTGATGAACTGGCAACAGAGGCCGCAGATGGAAGCCATCATACACTGCTGGAAGATGAAGGCTATGTCCGGGACAAAAACAATCTTTTCAGCTGATGCAAAAAAAAACCCTTTGTTCCTGGAGCGGCGGCAAAGACAGTTGCTTTGCATTGATGCAGGCTATTCAAATCGGTTATCAACCGAAAGTTTTGCTGAATGTGTTGAATGAAGAAGGAAAAATTTCCCGTTCTCATGGCATCCCCTCTACCATTTTGCAGTCACAGGCAGCAGCTGCGGGTTTGCCCATTCATTTGATCAGCAGTTCGTGGAATGAATACGAAAAACATTTTACCAGCGCCTTAAAAGAATTAAAAGAACATTACCAGCTTACTCATGCCGTATTTGGCGATATTGACCTGCAACCTCACCGCGACTGGGAAGAAAAAGTTTGCAGCCATGCCGGACTGACCGCTGTTTTGCCTTTATGGAAACAGGATCGAAAACAACTGGTGCTGCAAATGCTGGAAGCCGGTATTGAAACCATGATCGTCAGTTGCAATGAAGTGATGGGTGAAAGCTTTTTAGGCCGCATCATCACTACCGCCCTCGTGGATGAACTGGAAGCATTGGGTATTGATGCTTGTGGTGAAAATGGCGAATATCACACACTGGTGCTGGATTGCCCCCTTTTTACTGAGCCAATAAATGTTTCTGTCGAGCAGAAGCTGCTGCATGATAAATATTGGTTCGCAGAACTGAAACAAGAATCATAACCACAGAAACCTGCCTTTTGCAGGCATGCACTGAACCACTGTATTTCCCTGCTTCAGTGGCAAAAACAAAAAACCCATCCGAAAAACGAATGGGTTAAATATTTTTCACCAACCAATCAGGCCAGCTTCAATTCCGCCTTATTTCTTGTGATATAGTTATAGCTAAGTAATATCAAAGGTAAGAATACAATTGTGGCGATGAGTGCATTTTTATAAAAAGGCAGACCAGCTGCATAGCAGGTCATCAGGCCGTTAAAATCTTTTGTGTATGCAACATGCTGCCCCATCCAAACCCCGAAATTGGAAATGAGGAAAAAGACTGTTGGTGCAGCAATGGCACCGATCAAGAGGCTGCTGTTGGTTCTTCCTTTCAGCCACCAGCCGATCAGGGTGGCACTCATCAGGATAAGATAATTTTTCCACTGGCCGTCATAAAAACCGGCATAAGGAAAAGCACCGCTTTTATACAACAAATGGATGATCACATCACTCACAAACAAAGCCAGCAATGGCAGCAGAAACGACCAATCTCTTTGCTTGATGATAAACCCGGAAAATAATGCTATGGCGATAACCGGTGAAAAACCCGACCAGTCCAGCCTGGGTCCAAATTCAAATTTGCAATAAGTGGCCAAAGCTATCAGCACCAATGTAAAAACGATCAGTCTTCCGTTAAACTTCATAATTGTAAGATTAGCATAAACACCCCGAAGGGATGGGGCAAAATTAAAAGAATTGAACTAATTGGCTGTCTATTTTATTCACGGTTGTGAACATCACCGCCGGCCCTGAAAACAGTGGACTTTTCGCTGGCTTTCAGCGAAACAGGCTGCCCGGCAAACGCTACAGCAGCAGGTTGCCCTGCTTCCAATCTTATGCTGTGGTGACCGTCGCTCAGCACAGCCTTGCCTTCTGTTAATAAAAAGATCTCCGTATCATCCGGTGAAACCGATACAAATTCGCCGGCTTCCAGTTCATAAGCCGCCAGGCGGAAATCAGGAACCGGCACAACATAATTTTTTTCCTTTCCTTCCTTCACTTCACCTGAAAGAATATTCGGAAAAGTGGGTTCGCATTTTACATGCTTCAGCAATTCTTTTACATCAATATGCTTTGTGGTCAGGCCTCCTCTTAATACATTATCTGAATTAGCCATTATTTCTACATTCTGTCCTTCCAGGTAAGCATGGGGCACACCGGCAGCCTGGTAAATACCCTCGCATTTTTTTAAATGAACAAGATTGAAAAGATAGATGGAAAAAATGCCCCGGTCAATATTCCCGTTTTTATTATAAGTAGCAGCTGCCCTTGCCACCCAGAAATCTTCATCGTACCGGTCCGGCTCGTTGTCTGTATAGATGGAAAAAAGATTATCCAGTAGTGGTTGCAAAATCCTGTTCACTTCTTCCTGCGGCATTTCCATTACATGCCTGTACAAACCACTAAAGCCAGATGTATTGAAAACAGGCAACAGTTCCCGCAGTTCCACCACGTTTAACAATGTATAGACCAGTTCTTCAGTTGGTTTAAACCCGTGCAGCAACCAAAAATCACTTAATGCCACCATCAGCTCGGGTTTATGATTGGCATCTTTATAGTTCCGTTGGGGTGAATCCAGCGGGATGCCAGCTGCATTTTCTCTTGCATATTCATTTTCTGCTGCCTCTTTTGAAGGATGCACCTGTATGGAAAGCATATCCTTTACATCCAGCACTTTCAGCAAAAAAGGAAGCTGGCCAGCCAATGAACCCAATGGCTGCTCACCTGAGGTTGTTTCAACAGCGGCGTGTCCCAATGCATGAGTGCCCAGCCAGTATTCGGCAAAGGGTTGCTTTGCTGTGTTATCAACCCGCAAAAGAGAAGGAATAAAATCAGTTCCGCCCCAGTCGTAATGTTTTACCACCGCTTTCAAACGGGCAATTCCTGTCATACTAAAATCTTTCTTTAACTTAAAGTAAAGATAAGGTATGGCTTCACACAATGATTTGGGAAAAGAAGGAGAAGATATGGCAACTGCCTGGTTGCAGCAGCAGGGCTATTCCATTCTCCACCGCAACTGGCGGCATTCCCATCATGAAATTGATATTATCGCTGTTAAAAATGAGAAGCTTCACATCATTGAGGTGAAGACCAGGAAAGGAAACCAGTTTGGTCACCCGGAAGAAAGTGTGACTAAGAAAAAATTTAAACACCTGCAACGGGCTGCCGATGAATTTCTCTTTCACAACCCCGGCTATAAATGGATGCAGTATGATGTGCTGGCCATTACCCTTTTTGGCAACAAAGAGCCTGAATTCTTTTTGCTGGAGGATGTGTATTTGTCGTGAACGGGGAAAAAAAATTATTTCTTTTTCTTACTGGCAGACCATTTCCAGTCTGCTGATTTTTCCAGCATTTTTTCCACGAGGCTGTAAGTAGCAGGACAATATTCAACATTCTGCTTGTGCACATGCACATAATCCTTCATCTTTTTAGGCAGATGAGGGAAACCGGCACAGTCTGCCGGACGTATTTCATAAATGCTGCATTTGTTATCTGCCAGGTTCAGGAACTGGCAGGGTTGTTTTTTATTCATCCAGTCGCCGCTTCCTCTTTCTTTATAAAGCCATTTAGTACGGAACTCTTCAGGTGTTTGCCCGAAATGGGCCGCAATCCTTTTCACATCGGCATTGGTAAATGTCGGTGTCATGGTTTTGCAGCAATTGGCACAGGTGAGGCAATCCACTTCTTTCCATACTTCTTTTTCTAAGGTAGCAGTGATCTTCTCAATGCCCCGGGGTGCACTTTTTTCCAGCTTAGTAAGAAACCGGCGAAAGCTTCTTTTCTTATGCCGGGCTTTTTGTTTAAACGAACGGATATTAATGGGTTTCATTTCACTCATGCGCCGAAGATACATATTCAGCCGTTTCATGCAACAGGCAAAAGAATTTTAGCCGTAACAGGGTGCAATGATTATTTTTGCCCGGAACAAAACCAATAAACATGAAATATCTGATCATTCCGGCTGCAGCTGCCATATTACTGACATTCTCACAGAGCTCCTGCAAATCTTCTTCCGCCCCGTTGTTTTGCGACACCACCTGCAGCAATGAACCCATTGGATTCAGCCAGCTTATTCCTGACAGTCCATATGTCAGTGTAACCATCAACAATTGCATACCAGACACTATCACCTGGAGTCACCGGATGCTGGCCACCAAACGTAAAATGGGTTTTTATGAACTGGTTGGCAAAGAAGCCCGGCTGAATAAAGATTATATGAAATGCTATTTCAAAGACACCAGCTATGCATGGCTGCAGTTCAATGATTGCATAACGGGTCGTGGTTTCCTGGTGAAACTTCCTTATAGTAAAGATGACCGCTGGAGCATTTACACCAGCGCCTTAAACAATATAGACCCGAAATTCAGTGTGGCAGAAGGATATATCGCCTACTATGACGAAACCTTTATCTATGTGCAGGAACTGGCTACCGGCAAAAAAGGAAAAATGCTGATGAATGACAACCCGCTGAAGATTGACCACAATGATATTCACAAAACGATTGATTCGGTGAATGTGACCGGGACAAAAGTGTGGGCAAGGCTGAATATCGGCAATGACTGGAAAGACAAAGAGAAAGAAATCACCCTGGAATAATAGCGAACCGGTTTTCATCATTCCGCAATTAGATTCTGCCCGATGTGGGAGCCTTATAAAAAAGGATTTAAAGCTTACCTGCAATTAGAGAAATCACTCTCGGATAATTCTGTTGAAGCCTACCTGCGGGATATTGATAAACTGACACAATACCTGCAGGAGGCTTCTTCATTAAAAAATCCTGCGGATGTTGAACTGAAAGACCTGCAGCAGTTTCTCAAATGGGTGACAGAACTGGGCATGACCGCCGCTTCACAGGCAAGGATCATTTCTGGCATCAAGGCTTTTTATAAATATTGCCTCACCGAGCAAATCACAAAAAACGACCCCACCACCCTGCTGGAAGCACCGAAACTGAAAAGGGCTTTGCCGGATGTGCTGAGTTTTGAAGAAATTGAAAAGATCATCGGGCAGGTTGATCTGAGCAAACCGGAAGGAACCCGCAATAAAGCCATCCTGGAGATCATGTACAGTTGCGGGCTGCGGGTAAGCGAAGTGGTGAACCTGAAAATATCACAGCTTTATCTTGATGTGGGATTTGTGAGAGTGCTGGGAAAAGGCGACAAAGAAAGACTGGTGCCAATCGGCAGCACGGCCATTAAACATGTGAACATGTACAAAGACCAGGTGAGGGTGCATATTACTCCTAAACCCGGCCATGAGGATATTCTTTTCCTGAACAGCCGCGGCAGCAAACTGTCAAGAGTGATGATCTTTCTTATCATCAAAGAACTGGTGCAGAAAGCCGGTATTAAAAAAAATGTTTCGCCGCACACATTCCGTCATTCTTTTGCCACCCACCTGGTGGAGGGAGGCGCCGACCTGCGGGCCGTGCAGGAAATGCTGGGGCATGAAAGCATCACCACCACCGAGATCTATACGCATCTTGACCGGGAATTCCTGAAGAAAACGCTGGAGAATTTTCATCCGGCGTTTAAAGGTTAAAGGTTTAAAAGGTTTCGAGGCTTTGTGATTATTGAATAGCTATTTTTTCAGTAAAATTTTTACCGGAACCTCTATGTGTCATTCTCAAAAAATAAATTCCTGCGGATACTGATGGCAACTGGATATTCAATACCCTTGCTTCTGCATCAATCCATAACTGCCTGTTGTAAACCAAAGCACCAGCCTGGTTAATAATTTGCATATAATAATCTCCTGTTTCTGTTTGCGTCCATTCAATATTAAGTGTTGCACCGCTTTTTACAGGATTGGGATAGGTTTTGAACCTGGGAGAATGGATAAAACTTGAAACTCTTTTCAAAAAAGTATCTCTTTCAACTTTTGTCGTAACACGTAAAACACCGCCTGCAAATATCATCTCGTTGTTAAACTCATCATCTCCCAATTTATCAGAAGGCATCCCCTTCAATATTTTGCCTTTGGTGAATCCCAGGGACACCACAGTAACTTCAGGCAATACCAATGTATCATTGAATTTTCTTTTCATTGCACCCGCATCTGATTTTGTAACCGGATCAACTTCGCCTACAACCGGTGGCAGGCAAATTTCCTGATTGTCTTTGATGACAGGAGAATGAAGTATCGTATCACCGACAACTGCTCTTTGTTTAACAGAAACTGTTTCTTTAGATATGATCTTTACACTTCCCTGCGCTGCTACTTTTGCTGAAGCCAGGAATGCCGGCAATGCAAACTGGAAAAAATATTTCAGCCAGGGTATCCTCTTTTTAGGGATTTCAATATCCCTGTTCAACTGACCTTCCATAAAACGACCACATACAGACCCGGTGGATGGTTTCTTAAAGAACTGTGCAATCTCATGATCGCTCATCATACTGAAGTCAACCACATTTTTCTGGCAGGATGCACAAAAACGTCCTTTGTCTACCGTTGTCATCTTGTTCCAGTCTTCGTGACAGGGTTCGGGGATGCTGAGTTGAAATTTCTTTGCCATAAACAAGATTTTAGCATTATTGAATCAGCAGTTTCTCCTGCTGCAGTTTCCGGCCGTTTTCATCCAGCAGGCTAACGATATACATACCTGCCGTCCAGCGGCTGTCAGCCGATACAGTGAGCCGGTTGTTTCCTTTAAAGCCTTTTACCGATTGTGAAAAAACAGTCCGCCCGGCGAGATCAGTAATGAAGACCCGCATCGGTTTATCGTCATCGGATAAGGTTTGAAAGGTAATGGTTTGGCCCCGTTGAGCAGGATTGGGATAGAGTCCTGATATACCTTTTATCACATTGGCTGCATCGTTCTGCTGTTTCTCAGTTATTAGATTGATTACTTTACTATAACAACAACATGATAAAAACCGACACCTGTTAATAGCATAGCCTGAAATAACAACTGCTTCGCATTCCTTCACCTCTCTTTCCAGCAATAATTCCTGCTCCCGTTTATAGCCCTTCTGCAATCGTGAAATAAAAGGCTTGTACCCAACTGCACTTACCCGCACTTCATAACTGGTTCCGGGTTTCAGTTCGCTGGTCTCAACAAGGCCGTCCTCTCCTGCAGCAAACATCAAGGTGTCTTTTCCTGCTGTAAAAGTTAAAGTAGCGCCGGGTATTGCAGTGCCATCGAGAAAATCTTTAACCACAAATTGGCAGAGCCCCGCACTTTTAGAAGTAATAATAACAGCACCATGGAAAGCCCGATGACCATAGATAGCCGTTGCTGC
>CAYPOD010000049.1:0-20372 GCA_964412375.1 uncultured Chitinophaga sp.
TCTAATTTGAATAATAAATTTTCAATTCACGCCACTGCTTGTAATTATCACCAACAGCCTCAATGTGCACTCGTTGGTATCTGCGCCAACGAGCAATTGATGCAACAAAATAAAGCCGTTTGCTTTCTCGCAAACGGCTCCGTGATTGATAACCTAATACTACAAGAGTTACTCTTGTGAGCTCTCATTTAATTCTCTAAAAAAACTGACTGATTCCCCATCCATTCAAAGACTATTTCTTTAATGCCTGGTTTGTCCTTTTCTTCAAGAACATAATCCACCCCTTCTTTTACTTCATTACCATTCTTTAAAGTAACTTCAGGGATTTCCTTTCCTCTACTGTCGATGGTAACACCTGTGCCACCAAACGACTTCTTAAATATTATTTTCATATCACAAAGTTACGTCCAGGATCTTGTTCGCAAACACCACAACATAAATGAATAAAGGGCAGACCCCGGGAGTTAGTTACATTATCTTTCCGCCGTTGCGGATGTTCCGTCGTGGCGGGCGTTCCCCCAAAAGAAGCACGCTGTGGTCGGTGTTTGCCCTCACCGACCACACGAATTAAGGAGTATCTTATTATCTTAAACTCAGCGACGACTCCCTCATTAAAGCTTTATAGCAGCAAGAGGCTTGAGGCGGGGAGGAGACTCGTCGAGGAAGAAATAATTAACCGCATTAGTCTTCGTATTCCTCAGTATAGGGATTATATGAATTCATCGAATCTTCGATTGCCTCCATATTTTTTTCATCATAATATTGTTGTAAAGCCCATTCTCTGTCATCAATTTCTTTTTGCCGAATCTTCAATTTAAGCTCATTTTTATCCAAAGCTTCTTCAGTGATAAGCAGGCTCGGATTGATCTCTAATAGTATGGCAATATATTGTTCTGCAAGACAAAAGAAATCAACATTGATCATGCACCAATTGAGATATTCGTCATTAACTTCTACAATTTGAGGCCAAGTAAATCCTTTATACTGTCCAAATTTTAATGGAGAATCCCGGAAAAGCGGATGATATAGGTCAGATTTCTTGACTACCATGTGAGTTTCTTGTTTCTCGTTGGTCTGTACCTCACAATCAGTTTCGTTAACAATTTTAATTACTTTCACTGATTTTATTCGATGAGAGGGTAAACAATAATAGAATCCTACAATTGGATTTACAACCTTTCGTAAAAGAGGGTGCTGTTTCATACAATAAAGTTAAGAGAATAAACAAATGAAGAAAAGGGATTGATTTACTTTGTAGTCGGTGTTTACCCCGTTATCCGGAGACTTCAGTTCCCGCCGTGAGGGTGTTTCTCTTCGCAGACGAGTCTCCCGCCGTGGCGGGTGTTCCGCCTTGGCAGGTGTTCCCCAAAAGAAGCACGCCGTGGTCGGTGTTTCTCCCCCACCGACCACATGAACTAAAACGACCCTAAACCCAAACAATCCCAACTCTTACTAAATTTGATAATGCCTGAATTCATCACTGAATACCCGCAATTTTTTACAGCAAGTATAAAAGGATTTCACCCATTACTTAAAGAAGATAAATACAAGGAAATAATTATTAGCAGTCTTGAATATTTAGTAAAAGACAAACGAATAAAACTATACGCATTCGTCATTATGCAGGATCATATTCATTTGATATGGCAAATGCAGCCACTTATACACCCACAGCATGTACAGAGGGATTTTTTAAAATTCACTGCACAAAAAATAAAAGCAGACCTGCAGAAAAACAACCCTGATATATTAGAAACGTACAGGTCAGATGCTAACGACAGGGTTTACCAGTTCTGGAAACGAAGAGCACTAAGTATTGAATTAAGAATAGATAAAATATATCAGCAAAAGCTGGAGTACATACATTGGAACCCGGTTAAAGCATCCATTTGCAAACTGCCGGAAGAATATAAATACTCATCAGCCCGGTTTTATCAAACAGGCATTGACAATTGGGGTTTTCTCACCCACCATCGGGATTAACTTAAATCAGTGGTTGGTGGAAGGCAAACACCAACCACGGCGTAAATAGCCAATTGATTGGCTTGTCTCAGTCTGCAAGTCTTGTCATGATTCCTTGCATCGTTGAATTAATCAAATGAAAACAGCTCTTTTATCTGGAAAAACCGCCAACCATCATAACAAGTATTTAAACATTCCCTTTTTTGCTACATTCAATGATCTTAAACCCGTCAACTTAAAATAATGACTGATCATCCAGGTAAAAGCCGGCGGCATTTTTTGCAAAAAAGCCTGGCGCTTGGGCTCCTCTATCCACTGGCAGAAAATGTTTTTGCCAATAATGATAACGCATCAAAGCCTGAAGGCAACAGCAAAAAGGACCCCGCTGTTCCTGCGATGAAAATACTCATACTGGGAGGCACCGGTTTTTTAGGCCCGCTACAAATAGCTTATGCATTAAACAGGGGCCATGCCATCAGCACTTTTAACAGGGGCAAAACAATACCCACCACACAAAAAGATGTGTTTAACCAGGTGGAACAACTGAGCGGTGACAGGGAAAATGACCTGGAAGCTCTTCGTGGCAGAAAATGGGATCTTGTCATTGACAATTCGGGCAACCGGGAAAAATGGGTGAAGGATACGGTTGATCTTTTAAAAGATAATGCCGGACTGTACCTCTACACCTCGTCAACCGGGGTGTATTATCCCTACCTCGGTAAAGATATCGGGGAGAATACAAAACCTCTTTTAACAGTTCCGGAAGCTGTTGCTCCCAATCAAAAGGGGGTATATGATTATGGGGTGATGAAAGCAAAGAATGAACTGGCAGTGATAAATGGATTTGGGAAAGACAGGTCAATCATTGTTCGCCCCACATATATGATAGGCCCCGGCGATAATACGGATCGCTTTATTTACTGGCCGGAGCGATTATCCCGCGGCGGAGAGGTGCTGGTGCCCGGCAAAGCGGATGACCCTGTTCAATATATTGATGCACGGGATGTGGCCGGTCTTATGATAAACCTTGCTGAAAATAAAAAAGCAGGTATATATAATGCTGTCGGGCCAGCTTCGCCTACAGGCATGCATGCATTTATCTATGGCGCTTATGCAGCCTTTAGCTCCCCCATATCATTTGTAATGATAGATGATCATGAATTTCTGGAAAAGCATGGTATTCTCTACCAGGTGCCCTGGTTAATGCCCGTTGGCAATAATGCCGGATCAGCACTCATAAATAATTCATGGGCCATCAGCAATGGCCTTAAATTCACACCACTTGCTGAAAGTGTGAGGGATATTTATGATTGGTGGCATTCAGAAGCGGTAACTGAAGAGCGAAGAAATAAATTAGTTGCAGGCAATGCCTCACTGATGAAAAAAGAAAAAGATCTTATAGCTGAATGGAAAAAGAGAAAATAGTTTCTAAGAACAACTTGTCTGCCGAACCTGTCTGCCGAAGGCAGAGGCATGGCAGGCAGGTTTAGCGAAGCGTCACCAACAACCTTCTCCCCCATAGCCGTTGTTTCCTTCCCGGCCGGGTCTAATGAATCAGAAAAATATGGATGAAAGCTCGTTTTTTATTTCACGCCAGGAAGCTAAAAAGCAAAGTCGCAAAGATTTTCCTGGCGTCTTGGTTTTTATCTTTTCGTCTTTGCGTGAGGGATTAAAAAGACAATTTCATTTACCTGCATATCCCCGTTTTCTACGGCCTTGGTTCTTGTCTGTATCAAAATAAAGGCAGCATCCGTCCCGGATCTCCAAATTGAACCGGGATGGAAGAAGATTATTTCGGCTTCGCAAGAAACTTGTTAACATCCAGCCAGTGAATGAAAGCATCGAACCAACGGTTACTGGTTCGGTTTGGGTTACCCAGGCCGAAACCATGTCCGCCATTCTGATAAAGATGAAACTCAACAGGTATGCCTGCTTTGAACCAGGAATCAATAACACCAAACTGGCCCCTGAAAAGAAAATCATCAGTTGCAATAACATTGAACATCGGCGGAGCATTTTTGGGCACTGTTACCGGGCCCATACCACCATAGATCGGACCTATGAAAGCCAGTTTCATCGTTTTTGAGTTAAGTGTTGAATGCATCGTAAGTCCGGCGCCGGCAGAAAAACCGATCATCCCTATTCTGTTGGTATCTATGCCCCACTCTGCCGAACGTTTTACTATCATAGCGTAAGCCGCTTCGGCGTCTTGTAACTGGTTAGACAGATCCATCTGTGGCTGTGGTGTTGGTGTTGTTGTTCTTCTTGAAGAATCGGCGGGAGGAGTAAACCGCGGACGATTCATCCAGGCAATAAAACTATCGAGCGACTCCGGGGTGGGGTGAAGCCGGTATTTGAGCACAAAAGCAGCTATTCCTTTGTCTGCAAGAGCCTGTGCAACTTCCCAGCCTTCGTTACCCATCGAAAGCCACCGAAAACCGCCCCCGGGTGCCACGATCACGGCGGCACCATTAGCAGTACCTGGTTTTGGTAGAAAGGGAGTAAGAGTAGCTTTGGTAATGTTCCGTGCCATTGGGTCGCCCCACTGGCGGAACCATGTCTCAGAAGCCGGTTGATCTTTAACGCCACCAGTATTAAGCGGGATCGCATTTGGCTCAGCAGGAGTAGCGAGTGGATATATAGTTCCGTCTTGTGCGAATGTGAATTCAGCTAAGACTACGAAACCAATCAATAAGATCTTTCTGGATAAATTTTTTACAATACAAGGCATAGCAACGTTGATTTTTATTTTCAATTATGTTGACATCCTTTTGTAATGATCATAATTACTGATTACCAGGTATGTCAACTTATAGTTAAGTGAGATCAAAGGTTTATGGCCTCCGGTCTCCTGCAATATAAGCCCCTGTTCTTTTGCAGACTTCTATTATTCAACACCGGGAAATTTTGTATTTATTTATTACCCGGTCTTCGTTGGTGACGGCTATAAACCGCCGGGTGTTTTGCTTCAACTATTCCCCGGCGATCTCTGCAACCAGGACAGCATACGGTTCTAATTTCAGCGTCATGTCCTTTGTAAACGGTATTGAATAGGTTACAGGTTTTATTTTATCCGGTTGTTCCATTGAAGGAGCATCAGTGGGTGTGGCGCTTACGGTATGTATCATCACTTTGGCATTTGCAGGTATGTTGGAACCCTGCAAACGGACAAGCAGCAGGTTGCTTTCTCCTGTATAATTAACCGCTTTAATGATGATGCGTTTACCATTTTCGCTGCCCGTTGCAATGGCATCAAGGGTGCCGGGTTGCCAGTCCTCCGGTTTCATTTGTGAAATATCATCAAAAAAATTGTTCCGGTCTTCTATGTCTTTAAAAGTGCCCGCTGTTGAGGCGAATAGTTTTTTTGCATAATGCTCCCTGAAAAGTTTTTCAACAATATAGCCCGACCCCGGGAACCAGGACACATGATCATGATAAATAAAGGCTCGCCAGGTAGAATCATCCGTTGTGTTTCTCATCAGCACAGCCGGGCAACTCATCTCCACCTGCGGGCTTAATCTTTCATACATGATCAGGTTCCCTGCGGCATGCAGTCCTGCCCGCCAGTCATATGACCGGCATAAACCCCACTCCAGCACTGATAATTTGATTTCCGGGTAGTCGGATGCCCTGATATAATCCCGCAACTTCACCAGGTAGTCATTAATCCGCTGCAACCCGGTTTGATAATTCTCATTTTCATATTCATAATTATGACAACCGAGAATATCAAAATTCTTTCCGGCCAGATCAATGATCTTCTCACTCCAGTTCATGTCATTCGATCTTTTTTGTCCGCAGGCAATGATGCGGGCTTGTGGAGCAATCTGTCTTAACCGGCTGCCGTATACATTCACGATATTGGCATATTCATCCGGTGTGATCCCGAAGTTCATCGGCTCGTTATCAATTTGAAAATAGGGAATGTCATAAGGTTCGGGATGACCGTTAGCAGCCCGCATCTTTCCCCATTTGGTGGTGGCCGGATCGGTCAGGTAATGCACCCAATCCATTGCATACTCCACTTGTGCAGGATCGGTACTTGTTGCACTCAGAACGATCATCGGTTTGCTGCCTAATTGCCGGCATAACTCAAGAAATTCGTCTGTACCGAAACGATAATAATCGGAATATCCTCCCCATGCTTCATTGGGATGATATATGCGGGATTCCATCGGTCCGATTCCATCCTTCCACTTATAGGTGGAAGCAAAGGAACCACCCGGCCACCTGATAAAAGGCGGCTTCAAATCCCGGAGAGAATTAAAAAGATCAGGACGGAACATACCGTTTTTGCGAACAGCAGCATCCATCATTGAAATAAAATCAAGTAACAGGGAGCCGCTGCCGTTTGCAATGATCTCAACAGATGCCATCGTATCTGTCTTTGTGCCGGAAAAAGAATAGTCCACTTTTTGCCAATCAGTTCCTGTGGTATTAAGCGGTTTTTCTGCGATCAGCTTTCCGCCGGCATCTTTAATGCGAAACAAAATTTTAGGCGTTCCGGTTTCCGGTTTGATCCATATAGATCCGTTGTACTCATGTCCTTTCCGGATATATATTCTGCCCTGCCGTATGCCTGCAGTTCCGTTTTCTGTTTGTAACCGGATGCTCTTTTCTCCTTGCTGGAAATTTACTGCGGCAATTGTAACGCTTCCGTTATTGATTACGGGTTCCCAATAGGTTTCATAATCATTGCCTTCAAAACCAAGTCCCTGAATTTGTTCAGCAAATAAACCATCCACTACTGAGTGGTTGATATGCTCGAGAAAATGACCATAAATGTCTTCCTCTATAATACCTGTTTTCCTGTCCGTATCAACCAGGAGAATACCTACACCCGGTCTGGTAGCATGGGGAGTTGTATTTTCTTTACATGAACCAACCAGGAAGTACACTATGATGAATAATGTAATGCACCTGTATTGTATAAATAGTATTGTCCGGTTTCCCATACTGAGCAGCGTTTAATTAATTGTTACAATATACATGGTTTGTAAAAGTTTTTGACCTCCCTTTTTAGTTTATTCGCCTTCAAATCCGTAATATTTTACCACTTAGGCGCATAGATTTAGGATTGGGAGTATGGAAGGCTTCTTTTCTTTCGTATTCCACCCTTGAATTGTCGCTTTCACACTGCTGGCGGCAAAATAATATTACCGAGATTTGTTGTCATAACAATTAAAAAAAACAATATGTCAACCAACAGTGTAACACTTCACCGGGTGCTTGCTACCAATCCTGAAAAAGTTTTCCGGGCCTTCACTGATGCCAATGCGATGGCAGCCTGGCTCCCGCCCTATGGATTTTTATGCGTGGTCCACAATATGGATGCAAAAACCGGCGGCAGTTTTAAAATGTCATTTATCAATTTCACAACCGGCAACGGGCATTCCTTCGGTGGAAAATATTTGGAAATAATTCCCAATGAGTTTTTAAAGTATTCCGATCAGTTTGACGATCCCAACCTGCCGGGAGAAATGGTCACTTCCGTGTGGATCAAAAAAGTTTCAGCAGGCACAGAACTGAAAATTACCCAGGAAGGCATCCCGGAAATGATCCCGGCTGATATGTGTTACCTCGGCTGGCAGGAGTCACTGGACAAATTAAAAAGATTGGTGGAGCCCAATATTCCGGATATGTAAATTTCCAATGCCATGCTTCGGCATGACTGCAGGAAACCTGCGGGATTTTCAAAACTGTTTTACCATGAGTGTGCAGGAGCAAATCAAAAACTATATTGCTGGTCTGCCTGAAGCAAAGCGAAACGACCTGCAGGTATTGCACCGGCACATGCTGACTGCATTTCCCAAAAAAAAATTGTGGTTTCTTGATGGCAAAGACAGCAACGGAAAAATTGTGTCAAATCCAAGTATCGGTTATGGAGCTTACACGATCATGTATGCTGATAAAACAAGCAAAGCGTTTTACCAGGTCGGGCTAAGTGCCAACAGTTCCGGCATCTCCGTTTACATCATGGGAATAAAAGATAAAACCTACCTGGCCCGTGCCTATAAAGAAAAATTAGGCAAGGCAAACATAACCGGGTACTGCATCCGTTTCAAAACACTGAAAGATATTAATATGGATATACTTGAAGAGGCTATACGATATAGGTTTGAAATGCAGGATGTAAAGCCGGGCTAAGTTCCGATCTGTATGCCATTTATCCGGGTTGTAAGCGTATAAAGAGAATGATAGTCGCAATTTTCTTATAGCCTCAAAACCCTCACTTCATTACACTCCTCCAACAATTCATACCGCTGACGAGACTCCTGTTAGCAACAAACTGTATCATTGTATCAAAAAAATGAACCGGGAAGAAATACTTCTGCTCAAAAAGCAGGTAAGGCAACTGCGGTTGCTGGTAGGAATTTGCCTGCTTGCCATCCTTTTTTTTATAGCCCCGGCCTTCACCAGGTCTGAAACAAATACAGGTATCATCCGGGCCAAAGGCATCGTTATAGAAGACAGCACCGGCAGAGACAGGATATTAATTGGAGCTCCTATACCAGCTTCAGGCCACAGGGTGAGGACAGATACTGCACTTGTCAGGAAACATTGGGGTAACACCTACAAGAACCCTGACCAGTTCATGCAGTGGTATAAAGATTACTATCATAGCACCGTGGGTATGGTAGTATTAAATGAGCAGGGCTTCGACCGTGTGCTGATGGGCGACCGGCTTGCTGATCCCAACAGCGGCAAGCGGATGTTTGAAGCAGCCGGCATCACCTGGAATGATAAAGAGGGCTGGGAAATGGGTGGGGCCGGTGTTAATACCACAAAGGACGGGCAGGCCCGTAGTGTGATAGGCGTGGATGATAAAGATGGTGAAGCGGTGCATATTATTGCGCTTGAAGATGGCAGCAAAGGTCTTATTATCGGTGGCAGCAATGGCCGCATACTGATCGGTATGTCAAAAAAAGATGGCGCCATTTTCGGAAACAAAGAAGCTTTTTCCGGCATAAAATTTTTCAATGCCAACGGGGAGTTGGTATGGGAGCGGCAAATGAATAAGTAGTATTCAAAATAAGAACATGTTCTCTCCTTTGTGGCGGTCTTCTACAAATCCGTTGAGGGAAAACTCCATATCTATCCTAAAAAAATATTTCCTGATTTAGATATATTATTAATTTTAATATAATATGGTGCCCCGGATTCTTTTTATTGTTCTCCTCTTTTTCAACAGCAGCCCTGTCTTTTCCCAGGCGGTTGTTACAGAGCCGCTTTGCGAGATGTTCTACACCTATACTTCCGGAATGGTACAGCCATTTGCAAAAAAACATAAACTTAAAAATGATGGCAGCAGCTATTATATGAACAAAAGTGAATCGGTTACCATTGTAACAGATGAAAATAATATGGTAAAGCTGATTGAACTGGATTGCAACAAAGGATATAGTGATGAGCTCCCCTTCAAACTGTACAGAAACATGAATGAAGATGCAGTGGTGCTAAGATTGGGATATATGGGCACCTGGGACGAGAGGAATCAATATCTTTCTTACTTCTACGATCTTGGAACAGAAGTAAGGGTTTGGTTGAACAATCCGGCGTTGGGCATTACAAATGCACTTTACAAAGTAACAATTCTGCTAAACAACAAATACAATGATAACACAAGATTTATAAAATATGGCGGAGCAATACATCCTGCAGTACTGGAGAGAAGAAAAGCGACGGCACAAAAAGCAGCCGCTGATAGTTTTGCCTCTCCCGTTTACATAGCTTTCAATTATGAAGGTTACCCAATTGAATACCGGTATTATAAAAAGAATGTAAGGATTGAGATGACAATAAAGAACGGAATTAATAACGGTGTTATGTTTGCAGAAAACAAACTTCATTTGCGTGGTGTTTTTAAGCAGATTGATCGCCAGTATTATCCAGATAAACGATATTACGCTTTGTTATATGACCACCTGGATACAAACATTACGTTAACAGCCCGTTTCGATGGTTATTATAACATTGATACCTGTATAGCCCGGTTGAAGTACAAAGGAAGATATTATCATTTTCGTATATATTCTCCCATAGGCCTCTCCTCCAGGGTTGGCATTGACACACTTGATAACCAGTACCTGCTCAATTATTTCAAATGGAAAACAGAACTTCCCGGGGCTGATACTACAAAATTGTTTATTGCTGATGGCTTCCAGTATTATGTTTGGTACACTGAAGTGCATAAAAAAACAAAACCAGTTAGTAACCCGGAGATAGCAAAAATCCAAAAGGAATACAATGATTTAAAACTAAAATTGGATGCTGCGGCCAATGCTATACTGAAGGTTCATGACAATCAATATTATTTACTTGAAACAAAAGATGCGTCCATGGATGGATTAGCCAGTACCTGTTCTGTAACATTTACCCGCAATCTTACCAGTCGTGACAAATATCTGATCTATTATCTGGTACCGGAAAAATACCTGCTGAACATGCGACTGAACGGAGCATGGACTTACCAGGTTGGGGGCGGCGAAAGAAAATCAATTGAAACAGGTGTTGCCGGAGGAATGAGCCTGGGAAGTGGAGTTACCGCATTTAAGCAGGAGTTAACACCGCAAAATGCTGTACCGGACGCCTGCTGCTACCAGCTTGAGTCTTCAATGATACGACTGGCCAATGATGCAACATTTCCCGTAAAGATGATCATTAAGAAGAACAAACTTTAATACCGGTCTTGCTTTAGCGTTAAAGCATGTTTTATCTATCGGGTCTTCAGAAAGATATCTGGCGCCAACCATACACTACCCTCTTTTCGCAGATTTAAGATCGTTTGTTGCCAATTTCTGGAAAGTTTCATCGGCGATAAATAATTCGTGATAGAAATCAATGAAACCCTGTATATGACGAATGTCATCATTGAATATGAAGTTTAGGCAGACCCTAAATCTCATACTGTACCTGGCTGTGCAAGTATGACCTTGTGGATGATCACCCTATATCCACCATCTGGCTAATGGCAGGCAAAAGCTATTTGCAGGTAAAAGAAAAAGCCCTTTTACAAAAGGGCTTTTAGCTAAAGAAATATGCTGTGATCATCCGGGCAACACCACTGAATCTATTACATGTACCACACCATTACTTCCTTTAAGATCGGTAACAGTTACATAAGATGAGCCACCCTTTTCATCTGTCAGTTTTACTTTGCCATTATCAAGGGTCGCCGTAAGAGTTCCGCCACTTACAGTTTTCAGGGTAGCTTTACCATTTCCTTTCTTGATAGCATCAACCACCGCAGCCGCATCGAGATTTCCGGCCACTACATGATAGGTCAGGATCTTGGCCAGGGCCGCTTTGTTTTCCGGCTTCAGCAGGAAATCAACTGTGCCGGCGGGTAGTTTTGCAAAAGCATCATTGACCGGGGCAAACACAGTGAACGGGCCCGCTGATTTTAACGTACCTACAAGATCAGCAGACTTTACAGCGGCAACCAATGTTGTGTGGGCATCAGAACCAATAGCAATGTCCACAATGTCCTTTTGCTGCGCATGGCTGTTTAAGACGGTAAAGCCGGCCAGGAATACCAATGATAAGATTCGTTTCATGATTTTTGATTTACAGTTTTTAATAATTTTTCCGAATGGATAGATTGAATAAGTCAGAATAAGAAACGAAAGGCATAAGAAATGGTTCGGGGTTCGTAGTTATTTTTTTCAAATCACTCAGTTTGTGGATTCAATCGCATGCTAATCCAACAAATCATTCAACAGAAAGATGGCAGGTTTTATTTTCGCTTTTATAGCTGCCGGGTAAACCGTTTTACACCAGTGCCGGATAGTTGTTAACTAAAAAAAAAGCCACCTCCTTTCGGAAGTGGCTCCAATATGTCTTTCAACATTTATTTATTGCCCGAACAGCCTGTCGCTGTTGAACAATCTTTCTCCTTTACACAAATGGGGAAAGGACAAACCCTGGGATCGCAATTCTTCGGATCACAGTTTTTGGGATCGCAGTTCTTTACTTCGCAGGTATTATCCTTTTTACATTCCATTTTGGCTTTTTTTCTGGCCTTCTTTTTACCGCCACCGTCATTTGCGGCTATGGCTGGTAAAGACAACAGGCCTACAGCCAGTATTGCTACCAGTAATTTTTTCATGTTGAAAAATTTGATGATTAAATAATTTAATTGTGTGCTGTAATTAAATTATCTCGGGTGGGTGCCAGCAATCAGCATTTTGTTTTACGATGCGGTTATCATTCACCAAAACAGTCTTGATCTTTGCTATAGTATAAGGAGCAATGGACAAATAGGAGTGCCCGTATAAATAAAAATTTCCGGTGGGGCACGACATCTGCGGGTTGCATCGGTTATTGCTGCAATCCTCTTCTTCTTCATCCGCAGGTCTTTCACAGGACGTTTTGTAACAGGAAGATGCAGCTTTTTGTTCCTTACAAGCAGAATAATTGCTGATCATATTCAAATTGGCAGAAAGCGGCTCGAGCAGCAACAGGCTCCAGGCAACAATTAGTATACAAGAAAAAAATCTCATTCAGACAATGAAGGTAAAACTTAACCGGTAAATTATATTTCCGCTTATAAAATGATTAATCCGTTCATGGCTTATTTTTCACTATCTATTTCGTCAAAAAATTATATTAATATCAAATGAAAATGAAAAAGCCTCAGGAACTAAGTCGTTCGTCAATAGCAAGTTTATTCTTCTTCGCTGTTTCTTTTGCTAGTTCATATCCAGCATCTGCATGCCTGATCACTCCCATACCCGGATCATTCCTCAACACTCTCTTTAATCTTTGTTCCGCATCATCAGTTCCATCAGCCACGATCACCATACCTGCATGAATGGAATAGCCCATCCCCACTCCACCGCCATGATGTAATGAAACCCAGGAAGCACCGCCGGCCGTATTCACCAATGCATTGAGCAAAGGCCAGTCGGCCACGGAATCACTGCCATCCAGCATGGATTCTGTTTCCCTGTTTGGTGAAGCAACAGAACCAGTGTCAAGGTGATCCCGACCGATAACAATAGGAGCTTTCACTTTTCCAGTTTTTACCAGTTCATTAAATGCCAGTCCAGCTTTTTCTCTTTCACCCTGACCCAGCCAGCAGATCCGTGCCGGCAAACCCTGGAAAGCAATTTTTTCTTTGGCCATTTTCATCCAGCGGATCATGCCTTTATTTTCGGGAAACATGTTCATGATGAGTTCATCGGTCACCGCAATATCAGCCGGATCACCACTCAGCGCTGCCCATCGAAAAGGGCCTTTGCCTTCGCAAAACAGCGGACGAATGTAGGCAGGAACGAAGCCGGGGAAACCGAAGGAGTCGTGAGTCGTGAGTCGTGAGCCGGTGCCATGCTTCTGCTCATATTCCTGGGCTCTTGCACGAATGTTGTTGCCATAATCAAAAGTGATAGCGCCTTTGTCCATCAGTTGCAGCATCAGTTGCACATGAAAGTACATGCTCTCATAGCTGCGCTCAAGATACGCTGTTGGGTTTTGCTGCCGCAAAATGTTAGCCTGCTCATTGCTGAGTGTATGCGGAATGTAACCGATCAGCGGGTCATGGGCCGAAGTCTGGTCACTTAAAGTATCGGGGATGATGTTTCTTTCGATAAGCCGCTGCAGGAGATGAACAGCATTGCATAATACCCCGATGCTCTTTGCTGCACCCTGCGCCTTGTATGCTTGTGCCTTGTCAATCGCTTCATCAATATCAGTGTATTTTTCATCAAGATATTTTGTCTCTAACCGCTTGTCAATTCTCCACTCTTCTACTTCTGCAATTAATGCAACCCCTTCGTTCATGGTAATGGCCAGCGGCTGCGCACCACCCATACCACCTAATCCAGCAGTTACATTTAATGTATTTTTCAAAGAACCGCCAAAATGCTTGTCGGCCGCTGCCGCATAGGTTTCATATGTTCCCTGGACAATTCCCTGCGAACCGATATATATCCATGAACCGGCGGTCATTTGTCCATACATCATCAGGCCTTTCTTTTCCAGTTCATCATAATGTTCCCAGGTGGCCCATTTGGGCACAAGCTGTGAGTTGCTGATCAGCACCCTTGGTGCATCATTATGTGTTTTAAGAATCCCTACCGGTTTGCCTGACTGGATGAGTAATGTTTCATCATTCTCCAGCACTTTGAGGGCTTTGATGATATTGTCGAGGGCTTCAAAATTTCTTGCAGCCTTTCCCCTGCCGCCATAGACAATCAGGTCATCGGGTCTTTCGGCTACCTCAGGGTTAAGATTATTGAGCAACATTCGTAATGCAGCTTCCTGTATCCATCCCTTACAATTTAATTGGCTGCCGGTTGGTGTTTTGTATTTGATAGCGTCGTAGTGTTGGGTTGTTGTGGTCATATGGCGTATAATCTGTTTGAATAGTTCAAAGGTAGCTAGTGTTTACTAATATAGGCGTTGAGATGCCTCCTTCGTCGGCATGACAGGCACTCCGACCCGGGAAAATACTTCTTCTTTAGTAAGGTTTGTCATGCCGAGGAACGAGGCATCTCAAACCTGGTGTCTATAGCCGTTACGACATTTCCTTTGGCGGCCAGCCTCCGCAAACGGCTGCATTCAGAAATGTCCAGTCAGGATTCATCGTTCTGATAAGGTCCATTTTCTTCTGCCTTCTCCATCCTTTTATTTCCTTTTCTCTTGCTATGGCACTATTGATGTATTGATACTCTTCATAAAAAATCAGGTTATAACAATAGTATTTACCGGTAAATGTTTTGGAATCACCTCTATTCATCCAATGTTCAATCAACCTTCGCTCCAGGTTGTTGCTAACACCTGTGTAAAGAACTGTCCGTTCAGGGTTGGTGACGATGTACACATAATAATGATGCTGCCGGATCATGTGTATCGGTTTTAATGGTTTTGACATCTGAGATGCCTCGTTCCTCGGCATGACAACTTCACTACAATTGAAAATTCAAGAAGCCATCGTTAAGCGTAATATTGCTGCTGTCGGCAAACTCATTCACCCTCACCACAAAACTAAAATCCTTGATTAACCCCGCTACTTTGTTGATATCATCGGCAAAAATGCGGTCTTCAGCTGCAAAGCCGACAAACTGCCGCACATAATCATGTGCAAACTCCAGCAATGCAGAACTCTTTAATGGCCGCCGGAACTCAATTGCCTGGCAGGCGGATAATAATTCAATCGCCAATATAAATTCCAGGTTATCCAATACCCTGTTCAGCTTTCTTCCGCTGATGCTGCCCATGCTTACATGATCCTCCTGCCCCAGCGACGTGGGAATACTATCGGCGCTGGAAGGAAAACACAATGTTTTATTTTCTGTTACCAATGCAGCGGTGGTGTATTGCGGTATCATAAAGCCGCTGTTCAATCCCACATTTTTCATGAGCAACATCGGCAGCCCCCATTTTCCTTCGAGTAATAAATAGCAACGGCGGTCTGAAATATTACCCACTTCCGCAGCGGCAAAGCAGGCATAGTCCAATGGCAAGGCCAAAAGCTGACCGTGAAAATTGCCCCCGCTGATGGTATCATCCGCTGAAAGAATGATGGGATTGTCTGTCACTGCATTCAGTTCTGTTTCGGTGAGTTCTTTCAAATGCAGCCACGCATTTCTTGAAGCACCGTGCACTTGTGGCATACACCGCAAAGAATAGGGATCCTGCACACGGCCACAATCTATATGGCTTTGCATAATGTCAGAATCCTTCAGTAATAAACGTAAGCGCTGCGCTACTAATTTATTCCCGGCAAATGGCCTGAGTGCATGCAAACGTTCATCAAACGGTGCTTTGGTGCCGGTCAAAGCTTCCAGGCTCATGGCACCAATGATGTCGGCAGCTTCGAGGCAATTATGCATCCGTTGCACTGCTTTCACAGCAAAAGCCAAAATGAATTGAGTACCGTTGATCAATGCCAATCCTTCTTTAGGGCCAAGTGATATGGGTCGCTGGTTCAGTTCCTCTAAACCGCTGGCTGCCGGACGTTGATGGCCTTTATAAAAAACTTCTCCTAAACCTATCAATGGCAAAAACAAATGGGCTAATGGAGCCAGGTCACCTGATGCACCTACACTTCCCTTTTCCGGCACCACGGGAATCACATCGTTTTCAATATGCCAGATGATCCGTTCAATAGTTGACAACTGCACACCGCTGAAACCCTGCGCCAGGGCATGCACTTTGGTGATGAGCATGATCTTCGCTACCTCAGCAGGGATCGGGTCACCAACACCTACACTGTGACTTTGTAATATTTTATATTGAAGCGTTGCAGTGTCTTCTGCTGAAATTGCGGTATTGGCCAGGATGCCAAAACCGGTATTGACACCATATACGGTTTTGTTATTGGCAACAATATCTTTTACATGCTGGTGACTGGCCTGGATTTTTTGGATGGCCGTTTCATGCAACACTCCTTTTGTTTTCCCGGAAGCAATCGCAATAGCTGTTCCGGTGCTGAGCCGGTCCATGCCATATTTAAACGTGGTGTTCATGCTGGCAAAGCTAAGTGTTATGGGCAAAGAGATAAAAAGAGTAAAAGAGAAACATGGCCAGGGAGAATTTCATGCAAAACCGCTACGGCGCAAAAACATTAAGTTTCTCAGCACTGTGTTTTAGTGTTTCAAACAACCCCGCAAAAAAAGCCACACAACTACTTCTTCATTCTGTAGCGGCGTGGCTTTATTTTCAGCAAAAAGACTTTATCGCTTTCTTTCTATCTCTTTATTCATTTCCTGTATATCTACCGGCGGGTTGCAATCACCCAGCAGGTGGCAGGTAAAATAATCAGCCATTTTCCAGAAGAAATATTCCGTCATGCTGCCAAAACCGTGACGCTGCCCGGTAAGGACGACCAGTTCAAACCGTTTATTGGCTTTGATCAGGGCATCCGCCATCCTCAGGGTGTTGGCAGGATGAACATTGTTATCAATATCACCATGGCTCAGCATGAGCCTTCCTTTCAGGTTTTGTGCCAGTGATGCATTGCGTTCAATATTATACACAAAACTGGTATCGCCTTTATCATTCACCTGCTCTCTCACCCCATGATGCTTTTCACTCCACCAGCGGTTGTAAATATTGTTTTCATGATTGCCGGCGCTGCTCACCGCCACTTTGAAGAAATCCGGATAAACAAGCATCGCTGCTGTGCTCATGAAACCACCACCGCTATGCCCATGAATGCCTACACGGTCAGGGTCTATAAATGAATGGCGATAGCTCAGTTGCTCCACCGCCGCTTTTTTATCCGCAAGACCATAATCACGGAGATTGCCATAACCATAGTTGTGATACCATTTGCTTCTTGACGGGTGCCCTCCCCTGTTGCCCACAGTGATCACTACAAATCCAAGCTGTGCAAGACGATCAACCCTGTCCATGCTGCGGCCAAAAGATTTATTCACTGCTTCTGTTTGCGGGCCGGGATATACATACTCGATGATTGGGTATTTTTTGGTGCTGTCAAAATCAAATGGCTTATACATCACACCATAGAGGTCAGTGATTCCGTCAGCCGCTTTCACTTTGAAAGGCGTTGGGAACTGGTAACCAGCTTCCATTAAACCGCTCATATCTGTTTTTTCCAATTGCATGATGGTTCTGCCGGTGTTGTCCTGCAGCAATGAAACCGGTGCTGTGTTCACCCTTGAATAGGTGTTGACAAAATAGCGGCTGTTATCATCCATGCTGCTGTTGTTATCAAAACCCGCAGCGGTAAGCAATTTCAAACCAGTGCCATCAAAATTGATACGGTAAAGATGGTTGTAGTAAGGATCTTCGTTTGGTTCCCGGCCATTGGCGGTGAAATAAAGCACCCTGTTCTTTTCATCAATGCTTTCAATTTCTTCGCAATGGTAAGGTCCGCTGGTGATCTGGTTTTTCAGTTTTCCGTTTTCATCATATAAATAAAAATGTGCCCAGCCGTCTCTTTCACTCCATTGAATAAGTTCTTTACCTCCATTCACCAGGCCAATGCGGCGTACTTCAACATATGTATTTAGTCTTTCTTCAATCAATGTCCGGGCTGAATCACTGTTTACATCCACTACACATACATCGATCCGCTTCAGGTCGCGGCTGGTGCGGGTCATGTAAAACTTATCATTGGTACCCTGCCAGATGCTGGCCCTGTTTTCATCATCCCTTTGTTTTTGCAGTGGTGGCGCCGTCCAGGTGCCAATCTCCTGGTCTTTCCATGCCGTCACTTTGATCAACTTTTTTGTTTTGTTTTCAAAATTGAACAAATGCAGTTCTCGTATAGGCGCTTCTTTTTCTCCCGGCATCTGGTATTTGTATGTCTCCAACGTGGGACGGGGATCTGCCACATGATTGATGACCCACAGGTCTTTCACCTGGCGGCTGTCGGTGCGGGTCATAGAAAAATATTTTCCGTCCGGCGACCACATGATAAAAGCGGATTTCCGTTTATCCTTATTCTTTTCTTTGTCTACATTGTTCTCATTGCCGCCGCCTCCATAGCTATAGTTTTCTTCACCATCAAAAGTGAGCTGGTGCTCCACGATGGTGCTGTCATCTTCCTTGATCTGCGCCTTGCGGTAGTTGGCGCTGTCCATCCAGTAGAGATTATGTTTTTTCGAAAAGATGATGAACCGCTGATCAGGCGAGAAAGAAGCCCAGTTCATCCTGTCTTTTGGTTTCTGAAAATCTTTCAGTTCGGTGAGCACACCGGTTTGCAGGTTATATTCAAAGTGAAAAATTTTCTTCTCTGCTGCAGAGGAAGCACCTGCTCCGCCGCTGCCACCTCTTCTGCCACCACCGCCGGTTTGCCGGGTGGCTGCGGTGTCCTTTTTCTCAGCATCAAGAGAGCTCTTCACTTCAAAAGTGATGCTGTTCTCATCTTTTGTAAATTTCAAATTTTCTATAGACAGGTGCTGTTCATCAAATGGGTCTTTGACAATCTTTGTTATTTCGGCTGCGAGCCTGGCATTGTCAAACAGTTGTCGTTTGGTACCCTTTGCCGCATCTACGATATACCAATACTTCCCTTCTCTTGTTTCATATACATACCAGAAACGATCGCTGAGTTTGAGCCAGTGCGGGTCAACACTGGTGCTGAAGAGCATCTTGCCTACTTTGGCAGGGGAAAAACGGGCGGCAAGTGCATAATTGGCTTTTTGAGCAGGCTGCCCGCCGGTTTGTGAAAAAGCTGTCAGTGAAAATACAGCCAGGACTGTGATCAATAAATACCTCATGTGATAGCGGTTGAAGAGTGAAAAAATGAAAGGACAAAGAAAATGGCCGCTAAAGATAAGTGAGAAATGTTTTCACCCCAGCAACTATTCCCTTTTTCTACAGGAATGGTCAAGCTGGCATTAACATGCTGTCTTTATGTATATTTAAACTACAAAATATATGAAATGATTACGAGAGTCTTACTGTTTGTAAGTTTTGTTTTGGGCATGGCGGGAGCCGGAGAAGCACAGACATTGAAAAAATATGCAGTCAGCAATTCAGGCTGCTCCGTGTATATGTTTTGTGATCCCGGACGTTTTGATATAGATCATAGCGAAGATTCTTCCACTGTTTATACTGCACAATGTGAAACCGGTGATGTCACCTACGGCGTTATCTGCATACGCCTGCTGGAACAGGTAAATGACCTTAAGGAAGCAGAAGAACTCATGATCTCCTATCTTGATTACCTGAAACTGGATTTTGAGATCAAATCAGCAGCAGGCTATGGCAAAGGGCATAAACTGAATAACGCAGCAAACAGCACCGGCGTAATTGACTACTGGAAGGACGCCGCCAATAATAACTGGAAAATAAAAGCATGGACCGATGGAAAATACATCGGTGTTTTGTTTGCTTTCAGCAAAAAAGAATTGCCAGAACCAAAGATCAATGCATTTCTCGACGGGTTCAGGTTACCGGGTAGTTGAGCTCAATACCACCACCAGGTTTTTAATTTCTTACTGACCCTGGCGAAAAAATAGATACCGGCTATTACAAAAGGGATACCCAGCACAAGAAATATAGTACTGGTAGTATTGTCGGGGCTTTGCTGACCGTAGAAATATCCAAAATCTGAACTGGAAGCCGACTTTCTTGTCAGCAGGCTGATAAGCGTTAGTACAAATCCTGCACCTCCTAATGCATAGCAGAGCATCTTTTCCTTTTGAATGTCCTTTCGCAGTTTGTTGCAGGAAGGGCAACGAATCGCATCACTGTTCATAGGTTTGCTGCACCATTCGCAGTTTATCGAAGTTGCAGTAGAAGTATTTTGTTCCATGGTGGAATGTTTAAAGGGTGATGAAATTTTTGGTAGTGGTTTTCAAAAGGCAGAAGTATTCATCGGGCAGAGATCGGGTTCGGGGGTGATGCTGCTGTAAGATAAAGATTAATCATAAAAAAAAGGCCGCTTCTTTCGAAACGGCCTGTTACCTGTGATCCGGATTGGATTCAAACCA
>CAYPOD010000050.1:0-20262 GCA_964412375.1 uncultured Chitinophaga sp.
CGTTGATCTCCGAACCCGGCTCGGCAGCAATACCGGCATATTCAATGCGTACATAGCGCAACACACCGCTTTCATCAAAAGGATCAGTGCCGCCGTACTGACGACCTACACCACCTTCAATAACCGGAGCAGGGTCAAGCGGACGGTTAGTGGGAGCTTTACCTAACAGGATGATGCCACCCCAATCGCCGGGTGCTCTTTGCCCAACAGGTTTGCCGCTGGTGAAAACAATAGGATTATTAACTGTACCCTGGGCCACGAGCCTTGCACCTCTTTCAATGATCAGGGCTCCTTTTTCAGTGATGTCGCTTTTTATAACACAGCCTGCCTCAAAAGTGATGGTGGCGCCCTCGGTAACATATACATACCCTTTCAGAATGTATGTGCCCCTGGCATAGAAACGGCTGGATGAGATCGTACCGGTGATGATATTGCTGGTAGGATCAGGCGGAGGCGTTGTCACATCTCCTTCCTCAAAATTCACCTTTACACAAGAGGGAACGCTGATGATCATTACCAGGAACAGCGCACCAAAAAGGAACTTTTTCATATTACTTGTTGTTTTTTTTATTTGAACAGGTTGAGTTGATATTTTTATCTTTTACCGGTGTTAATGTCATAGGTAAATCCAATCGAAATCGTTGAACCGGGTTTGAAAGAATAGAACAGCCGGTCTGTATTTTTATCAAATGCTTTTTTGTCGCCGATGTTTTCGTAGAAATAATAAGCGGGGTTAAGGATATCGGCCCAGGTCAGCTTCAGTTCCCCTTTCTTTCCGAAAATCTTTTTTGCAATCTGCAGATCCACCTGGTCGCGGGGCCTTTCATACACATCCGGAAAACCCAGATCATTGATGCCCACCAGGGACAGCCGCTGACCTATCCTGTTATAAAGCAGTGAAGCATCCCAGATTTCATTTTGGCTGTTGAATTGAAGACCGAGGTTCACCAGGTAGGGCGACTGACCCTGCAGTGGCCGGGTGGATGGAGTGGAACCTTGCAACGTAACTTTTGAATAGATATAGGTAAGGTTGGCAAACACACTGAAGGCATCCAGCTTTTCATCCAAAAACGCAAGATTTTTTCTTACTTCCAGTTCAGCGCCGATAGTGTAGGCTTTATCAGCATTGCTAAACTGGTAATTTCTTCTGTCCAATACACTGGAAGGATTCAGGCGAAGCTCTATAGGATCATCAAAATATTTATAAAAGGCGCCGACAGAAATGGCTTCACCGGCTTTGGGATAAAACTCATAGCGAATATCTCCGTTCAAAATAGAACTTCTTCTAAGATCAGGATTACCCACTACGCCATAGTTCACTTCGTAATCAAAGAATGCAAAAGGAGCTATTTCCCTGAACTCCGGCCTGGCTACGGTGCGGCTGGCTGAAAGACGAATGTTTTGTTGACTGGTCGGACTGAAGGTGAAATTCAAAGAAGGCAACACATCCCATTTCTCTGTTTCTACTACAATTCTCTTCGATGTAACATCTCTTGTAGTAAGTACCTGCTGGAAATTTTCAACCCTCACTCCCCAAACAAGCCTGATCTTTTCGCCAAACTTGTTGTCAAACATGCCAAACATGCCGTTCAGGATGGAAACACCAAAATATTTATCCTGGTTGTTGGTAAAGTCCAGGATCTTGAAACCATCAATGGCAATGTTTGACGGATCAAAAATCTGGTCATAAGACAGCAGGTTTTTATCAGCTTCAAACTGGGAGATATTTGCCGGTTCATAGCGGAAAATGCGGCTCTGGAAATTACGGATACGAATAAGTGTTGAACCGCCTGCTTTAAAAAGTTGTTTGTTGTCTCCCATCTTAAATGGAATATTAAGACTGCCGTTGGCGCCATAGCTAAAGTCTTCCAGGTCGCTGAAAAAGCGACGGGTGTCATCATCATTATGTTCAAAAGGAAGGTTGGTGCCTAAAGAACGGAAATAGGCAGAAGTGCGGAGATCGGGCTGGTATTTCCAGTTGTAAGAAGCATTGCCATTCCATTTCAAGCGAATGCCGCTTTCGGTCAGCTGGTGTTCACCTTCAAGCTGGCCGCTGTATAAGGAACGCTGGTTGAGTACGGAAGAACGGAAGTTAAGTTCCTGAAGCCTGTCATAACTAACGCCTGAACGGGTATAATAGTTATCTTCAAAAAGCTGGTTGAAAAGGTTCTTGAATGAAACTTTATGCCTGCCTTTGATATAGGTGAAATTGGCAAGGGCACCAAGGTTCACATTGTATTTATTTTGCGCATCAGTGAATTCAACGAGCACATCGCCATCGTTTTCATGCAATCTCCTGTCCACTTCATATTTCAGCATGCTGTTGCGGTGTTGCAGCGAAAGAATGGTTCCGAATGTGCCGCCATTCGCAAATCTTTTGCTGTTACCCCAGGTGAAACTATAGGTTTGTGTAGGCAGCGCCGTGCCGGTTTGCTCCCGGTACACATCATTGTTAAAGAGGCGGCTCAGTTCAAGTTGTTGTTGCAGGCCCGCATTGGTTGACCCGAGTATGCGATAGCCCTGTGGAGTAGATGGAAATCCTGACGGCAGTTGGCGGGTGCCATCATCAAAGCCCAGCCAGTCAGTGCCATTGCGTTTGTTACTAAGAAAATCTTTGAACACAGATTGTGTGTTGAAACCAATGCTGACCCCAACGGTAAACACATTTTTTGAAGGAACATCCCTTGTATTTACCTGCACCAGCCCACCGGCAAATTCACCGGGCAGGTCAGGTGTGGCGGTTTTGTTGATTATAATATTATCAACCAGCGCCGCTGGAAAAACATCAAATGAAAATGCTTTCTTATCCGGTTCGCTGCTTGGGAGCTGTGCATTGTTGATCAAAGCTGCATTGTAACGGTCGCTCAAACCGCGGATCACTACAAAGCGGTTGTCCTGGATAGAAGCGCCGCTCACTCTTTTGAGCACTTCACCGGTATTTTTATCAGGAGTGCGGCGGATGAAATCGGCTGCAAGTCCGCTGGACAGTGCTGTATTGTTTTTTTGAAAAGAAAGCAAAGCGGCAGTGCTTTCCTGGCGGCGGGTGGTGCGGATGACCACCCCTGTTAATTCTGTTCCTTTGCTGGGCTCCAGCACGATGGCCATGTTATTGTCCATTCCTTCTCCCACTTGAACATCAGAAACAGCCTTGGTTGTGTAACCGGCTGCAGAAATTACCAGCACATACTTTTTGCCGGGTTCAAGATTGATGAAAAACCTGCCTTCCACATCGGCGGCTGTGCCGATATTCGTTCCTTCGATCTGCACCGATGCACCGGATACCGGCTCATTCCGCAGGTTGGTCACCTGGCCTGAAAGTCTTATCGTCTGTGCAAACGATGAAATGGTCAGCAAACATATTACGGAGAGAAATGCGATCCTTACCCTTGCCATTATCTGTTGATTTGCGGCAAAGGACGGCTGGTAAGATTACCGGCATGTTACTCCCCTGTTAAGCAATTATGACGACAATGTTACCGGAATATTAAGCATTGTGATCTGCTTAGAAAGTCACAATCCCGGTAAACCTGCATTGAAAAAGTTTCTGGGAAGGGCCTTTAAAATAACCGGCGTCGGCCTGGAGCTTCAGGTTATGCCGGAAAAAATAATGCGAGTAGGCCAGCATATACTCGTTCACTTTTGTAACATAGTTATCCGCAATATTATCTGGAGAGGTAAAGCCATACCGGGCGGCTATTTCATCTTTATCAGTAAACAAAAAACCGCTTTGCAGCAGCAAGCCGGTGCCGCTGTAAACAAAATTGACTTTGGAGGGATTGGCCGGATCAATACTCACACCGTTTTTTGATATGCGTCTGTACATTTCCCCGATAAAGGACCAGCCTTTATATTTCATCACCAGGTCAGTACCGAAATAATGAATGTCGGCCCGTTGGTTGTTATACAGATACTCTCCAAGCTGACCCAGCACCCGGCTGGTATTATCATTAAAGCTATATGATAGCGCCACAGAAAGCTTTAGTTTTTCTTCAAAAAATATGTCTGATTCAATGTAGTCACCACTGTTTATAAATTCGCCAAATGGCAATATTTCTGACCTGAAAGAATAGCAAAGCCCGGTGGAACGGTCTGCATTGATGCGACCCTCCCCGGTGGTGATGGCCATTGTATTACTCATGACCGCTTTTTTCCACCGCTGTGTATTCACTATCCAGAAGCCTTTGTCCCTGTCCAGTGTAAAAAGCCCGTTGGTGTTGGAGCGGTCTGCAAACTGGAGATTGGCAGATGATATTTGGCGTTGCCTGTTTCCCGGAAGTTTGGTTTGGCCAAAACCAAATCGCCAATGGGTATTCGGTGAATAGAACAACATGGCATCCCGTAAAAACAAATTGTTTTGGACAGCAGAATTATCGGAGGCAACATCCCGTTGCGAAAAGCAAAGCTGTATCCTGTAGGTGAATTTTTGACTTATTGCATTACCGGCAAAGTTGAGCCGAAGACGGCGTATATAAAAGTCAACTGCGCTACTGTCATTGTTCTCATTGTGCCTGAACTCTGCCATACTTTGAATCCGCCCCCCGATACCAAGTGAAAAACTGCTGTCGCTGGATGAAAAAGTGACCGGCTTACCAAAATGAGCATCCAGGAACCCGTTATCGGGATTATATTGGCCAAATGTCATCAAAGACCCCAAAAAACAAGGCACCAGGAATAAAACAACACGGATTTGTCTTGCCTGAAACATATAAAGTGCTTAAAATTGCCGCAATATAAATCCTTTGTTATAGAAAGGTTACCCTAATTTTATTTCTATATTAACTAATCATTAATTCTGCCCTTTTCCGTCAGCCAGGATAAACAACCCGGTATTTTCGCAACCAATTAAATATAATATATGGCTGCTCTTGATTCCTTCCTGAAGATCTTCATGCCGAAGAACAGGATTTTTTATGAACTCTTTGAAAAAGTTTCAACCAATGTAGCGAAGATGGGAACCGTGCTGAAAGAAGTGGTAGCTGAGCCTGACTTTGACAAAAGAGCTGCGTTGATCACCCAGCTGGAAGACCTGGAACATGCCAATGATGAACTCACCCACAGCGTTTTTACGGAACTGGGCCGCAATTTCATCACTCCCTTTGACCGGGAAGATATTCACTACCTCGCCACATCACTCGATGACATTGCAGACTATATCTACGCCGCAGGGAAAAAGATCAACTTCTACCGGGTGAACCCAAATGACTTGGGTATGCAAAAATTTGCCGACCTGATTGAACAGGGAGCAGCGCAGGTAAAGATTGCAGTGGAAGAATTGAGGGACATGAAGCATCTGCGAAATATCACTGAAGCACTTGTTAAGATCAATAGTATCGAAAACCAGGCCGATGACATCTTTGATATGAGCATTGAAAGACTGTTTGCTACAGAGCCCGATGCCAAAGAAGTGATCAAAAAAAGAGAGATCTACCAGGTGATGGAGATCGTGACTGATAAATGTGAGGATGCCAGCAACGTGATCGAATCCATCATCATTAAATATGCCTGACCTGCACACTCGTCAACCTGCAAATAGCCCGTATGACCACCTACCTGATAATCATTATTGCACTGGCGCTGATCTTTGATTATATAAATGGCTTTCACGATGCCGCCAACTCTATCGCCACCATTGTTTCAACCAAAGTGCTGACACCTTTCCAGGCTGTGCTGTGGGCAGCAGTATTCAACTTTGTTGCTTACTTTATTTTTAAAGATCATGGTGTTGCCGACACCGTAGCCAAAACAGTGAAAAATGATGTGGTGGGGCAAACCAATATGCTGGTGGTGATTTTTTCCGGCCTGATCGCCGCTATTTCATGGAATTTACTGACCTGGTGGCTGGGCATTCCCTCTTCTTCTTCGCATACATTGATCGGTGGTTTTGCCGGTGCTGCTGTTGCCGCCAGCGGTTTTGGAGCAGTGAACTCTTCTGTTGTTTTGAAAACCGCCAGTTTCATTTTGTTAGCGCCGATGGTGGGAATGATCATGGCCTTTATCATGTCGCTATGGTTTCTCAACTCCTTCCGCAAAGGACATTTGCCCAAGATCATTTCATTTGTTGTGCTGGGACTTGTCGCTTTGTTCCTCTATAAAAACCTGGAGTTTGACCAGGAAAAACTACAATCACACTACGAGTCCTATTTCCTGAAAGTAGTTTTTTACTCAAAAAATTTTAAATGGATACTGCTGGCTTTTATCCTGGTGGTCATGGCGGTCTTTACATTATATCTTAACACTCTCAATGCGCATAAATCCAACCAATGGTTCAGACGACTGCAGTTGGTTTCATCAGCGGCTTTCAGCATTGGTCATGGCGGCAATGATGCGCAAAAAGTTATGGGAATAATCACTGCAGCCCTGATTGCAGGGGGAAATATCCAGGAGTTTGAACAAATGCCATTCTGGGTACCGCTTGCCTGTTACACAGCCATAGCAGCAGGAACAATGAGCGGAGGCTGGAAGATTGTAAAAACCATGGGAACCAGGATTACCAAGGTTACCCCGTTTGAAGGTGTGGCAGCTGAAACTGCCGGCGCCATCACCCTGTTCATTACAGAAGCGATGAAAATACCCGTGAGCACAACCCATACGATTACCGGTTCTATTATGGGGGTCGGCGCCACCAAGCGACTATCAGCAGTACGGTGGGGGGTTACAATCAACCTGGTGTGGGCCTGGATACTTACTATTCCTATCAGCGGGTTACTGGCAGCCGGTGTTTATTTCATCGTTCATCTTTTCATTTAATTACTACGCAGGTTTTTAAAAAAATCCTGACTTTTGCCGCAACTTTTACCAATGGCAACAATTTTAGTTACAGGCGGATGCGGTTACCTGGGTTCTCATACAATTGTAGATCTCATTGAAAACGGCTATGATGTAATTTCAGTAGATAATAACTCACGGTCCAATCCCCTTGTCCTGGATGGAATTGAAAGTATCACCGGGAAAAAAGTAAAGAATTATAAAGTTGATCTCTGCGATTTTGATGACAGCTTTGCCATTTTCCAGGAAAATGACATTAAGGGAGTCATTCATTTTGCAGCCTTTAAAGCTGTGGAAGAATCAGTTGAAAAACCACTGCTTTATTTCGAGAATAATCTTACTTCACTCATCAACCTGCTGAAATGTGTGCAGGAGTTTCAAACCCCTTATTTTGTGTTCTCTTCATCCTGCACAGTATATGGCAACCCGGAACAGGTACCGGTGACAGAAACCTCACCGCCAAAACCAGCGACCTCGCCATATGGATATACCAAACAAATGGGTGAGCAGATCATCAATGAATTTGCAAAAAGTTCAGGCACGAACAGCATATTACTGCGTTATTTCAATCCTGCCGGGGCACATCCTTCCATTCGCATTGGTGAAATGCCGATTGGAAAACCTCAAAATCTTGTCCCTGCCATCACCCAAACAGCAATAGGAAAACTGCCTGCGATGTATGTGCATGGTGATGATTATCCTACCCGTGACGGATCATGTATCCGGGATTATATTCATGTGTCAGATATTGCTCATGCTCATACATTGGCTTTGCAATATCTTGAAAAGGGAAACAATATCGGGCTCTGCGAAGTGTTTAACCTGGGCTCAGGAACAGGTGTGACAGTGCTGGAAGCCATTCATACTTTTGAAAAAGTGAGCGGCGTAAAGCTCAACTATGAGATCGGCCCCCGGCGAGCCGGTGATGCGATAGCTATTTTTGCCAATAACGACCTGGCGCAATCACTGCTGGGCTGGCACCCGCAATACAATCTTGAAGATATGATGCGAACTGCCTGGGAATGGGAACAAAGATTGAAAGCGGATAACACTATCTTCAGCGGCAAACCCACTGAGCTAAACTAAGCAGCCTTCAATTTCCTGGTTTAGAATTTAAAATTTGAACTGGCGTAAACTCTTTTATTTCATTTCCTCTTTTTAACGCTTAGCGCCTTACTTTTGCCCGGTCTAAAACTCAACCATGCTCAAAGAAATTCAATCATCCGGTAAAAAAGATACCCGCAGCGGTTTTGGTGATGGCATTGTGGAAGCTGCCCGGAAAAATCCAAATGTAGTTGCATTAACTGCTGATTTGGCCGGCTCCCTAAAATTGCAGCAGTTCATGAAAGAATTTCCTGAACGTTTTATTCAGTGCGGTATTGCCGAAGCAAACATGATGGGCATTGCAGCAGGCATGACTATAGGCGGGAAAATTCCCTACACTACCACCTTTGCTAATTTCTCCACTGGCAGAGTGTATGACCAGATCAGGCAATCCATTGCATACAGCGGAAAAAATGTAAAGATCTGTGCTTCGCATGCAGGCATCACACTGGGAGAAGATGGCGCTACCCACCAGATACTCGAAGACATCGGCCTGATGAAAATGCTGCCAGGCATGACAGTGATCGTTCCCTGCGACTATACACAAACCAAGGCTGCAACCATGGCCATTGCTGAATATGAAGGACCGGTTTATTTACGTTTTGGCCGGCCGGCCTGGCCCATTTTTACAAAAGAAGAGGATTTTAAAATTGGTAAAGCACAGGTCTTCAGCGAAGGAACCGATGTAAGCATTTTTGCCTGCGGCCACCTGGTGTGGAATGCCATACAAGCAGGGGCTATCCTGCAGGAAAAAGGCATCAGCGTGGAAGTGATCAACATACACACCATAAAACCGCTGGATGAAGAAGCGGTGATCCGTTCATTGAAGAAAACCAAATGCGCTGTAACAGCCGAAGAACACAATATTATTGGCGGCCTCGGAGATGCCATAGCACAATGTGCAGCTAAAAATTTCCCGGTTCCCATTGAATACGTTGGCACCAAAGATACTTTTGGAGAAAGCGGCACACCCAAAGACCTGATGAAGAAGTACGGATTGGATGTGCCGGATATAGTGGCAGCAGCTGAGAAAGTGATGAAACGGAAATAGTTTTCTTGCAGCATCTGCAGCTTGAAAAGGGTCTATAACTATTACCTGGTAATGAAATGGACACTTTTCATATTTATCTTATTCGTATCATCCTGCACCATCGAACGCAAGATATACTCAACACTCCCGGTCAACAACCCATCCTTGCAGGATAAGAATGATTTTTCGGCCACTGCAAGTGCCAGTGCTCCCGGGGCTTTTGATTTCAATGTGGGCTTTGCCCTCACCAACCGATTTGCTGTAATTGGCGGAACATATTTTCACCGCAACAAAGATCCCGAGTATGGACGAATGGGCGGAAGCCGGCAGAGTGCTGATCTGCTTTACCGGCATAGTGGAATAACAGCAGGCGCAGGATTTTTCTTTCCGGCCACCCGTCGCCGCAATGCAGATTATTTTTCATTTTACACTGGCATCAACAGAGGTGTGTTCAAACTGGATGAAGTGCTGACGGAATACGAAACTAATATTTCAAATCCTGTTTCCGTTGATACCAACTTTCTCAAAAGCTCTTTAAACAGGTATTTTTTGCAGGGAAGTTTCAATCATTACGGAAGAAACGGAGAATTATCATTTACCTCAAGACTTACATGGGCTGATTATACCAAAATAATTACAGATTATACCAACGACCAGCTTTATGATAACAGGCTACCTCCATATCAAGTTCCCAGAACCGGCCTTTACCTTGATATAGCTTTTGATGCACGGGTATATTTTTCACAACATTTGCCAGTGGGGCTCCTTTTCTTCTCACAACTTTCAATGAGAACAAACGAGGGTAGCCGCAATTATTTTTACTATCCTGGCCGGATAGGCGCCGGCCTCTTTCTTAGAACCCGGCCTGGACAAAAGAAATAATACTTTCTCAAACAAACTTCCTTTTCTAATTTTAAACCCGTTAAACAAGATACGATTTCAATATTCTAAGCCCGCCATGTCCCTGACGACCCTAAGCGATAGTGAACTATTGGTGCAGTTCCGTAACCCGGTTACGAAAGAGAAGGCCTATACCAGTATCATCCGCAAATACCAGGAAAAATTGTACTGGCACATCCGCCGCATGGTGGTGGACCATGACGATGCCAATGATGTGCTACAGAATGTTTTGATTCGGGTTTGGAATGGCCTGGAAAACTTCAGGGAAGACAGCCAGCTTTACACCTGGCTTTACCGCATCGCCACCAATGAAAGCCTTACCTTCCTGGAACAGCAAAAAAGAAGATCGGCTGTCAGTTTAAGCGATGTTGAAAGCGGCCTGAGCAATAAAATTAAAGCAGACAAGCATTTTGACCCCAACAGGCTGGAGTGGAAATTGCAGTTGGCCATACAACAACTGCCAGAGAAACAGAGAGTAGTGTTTAGTCTCCGATATTACGAAGAAATGCCATACGAAGAGATGAGCCGGGTGCTGGAAACCAGTGAAGGGGCCCTGAAAGCCAGCTATCATCATGCGGTCAAAAAAATAGAGGATTACATGCTCAATCATTAAACTTTGAGGGGCAGCATGTGTCTGAAATAACGTAAAAATGATACAAAAAGACAACATATTACAGGAATTGAAGGAGTTAGAAAGCAGCCTCGCCAATAAGGCTGCCGAAAACTGCTACACTGTTCCTGCCGGTTATTTTGAAGATCTGGCAGGGCAGGTGCTTGCAAGAATAAAAGCTGAGCAGGCTGTTTCTGTTGATGAAGAATTGTCTTACCTGGCACCGGGACTTAGCCATATTTCCCGCAATATGCCCTTAATCGTTCCAACAGGTTATTTTGAAGGGCTGGAAAAAAGAATGATTGAAGCGGTTCGTGACAATAGTCATCAGTCTGCACAAGAAGAACTGGAGTCTTTATCTCCCTTGCTGGGTGGATTGAAGAAAGAAATGCCTTTCGGAGTACCGGAAGGATATTTTGATACCATTTCCGCACAACCGCTTTCAGCTGATAAAAAACCGGCAGCGAAAGTTGTTTCTTTGATCAACAAAAAATTAGTTCGTTATGCAGCGGCTGCGGCTGTTGTGCTTGTTGCAGGCACCATCGCAATATTCTCACTCAACAGGCCTTCAGCTTCTGAAAAAGAGATTTTTGCCAAAATGTCCCGTGAAGTAAATAAAATGAACGAGAACGAAAAAGATAATCTTGTTGACTTTTTGAACGCCGGTTTGAATGGTGAAGAAACGGCACAGGCCGGTGGCGATAAAACCAATGATTTCAGGAAATACCTGGAGGATGTGCCGGAAGAAGAGTTGAATGACTTTCGCAAACAAAATGAAGACCTGGTGGATTTTTTACTTGTAAGTGAATAAACAATGAAAAAATGGTTGCTCATATTATCCGTTTTCATGGTTGCAGGCTTTAGTGCCGTTGCCCAGGAAGAAGACAACCAACCCGACAGGGAAATAGGCGGCAAACTGATGCAGCGGATGCAGGAATACATCCAATCCCGGCTTCGTCTTTCCAAAAAAGAGACAGAGAAATTTAGTCCCGTTTTTATCCGATACTACCGTGATTTTGCCCGGACACACCATGAAAACAGGGCTGACAGGCTCAAGTTGCAGAAAGAGATCATTGACCTGCGCATCCGCTACCGTGATGAGTTCCGGCAGGTGATCGAAGAACAAAAGGCCAACCGGGTTTTCCAGGTGGAAGATGAATTCCGAAAGAAAGCCGTAGAAATGATCCGGGAAAACCGGCGAGACCGGCTTGAAAAAGCCCCCACCCGTACTAACAAAGCAGTTTTATAAGATTCAAAATTTACCTTGGTGTTTTTCATAGGTTAGCAAGGGCCGGCTCTTTTAAGGGCGGGCCTTATTTATAGCAGTCTGTTTACTTTCACTAAGTTTTCATCAAGCAGCAGCACACCGGGCTGCTTTCCTTTTTCAAAACTGCCCAGCATCTTATCCATTTGCAAGGCTCTTGCCCCGTTCAGCGTAGCCCATTGCAACAAGCTTGTTATTGTCAGTTGTGGGAAATTTTCCTGCAACAGTTTCATTTCTGCCAGTATGCTTAATTGGTGATTGGAAGCAAGACTGTCGGTACCTAAAACAAGGGAACAACCTTGTTGATATAAAAAATTGACATCTGGTAGTTGCTTGTCAATGTACAGGTTGGCTGAAGGGCAAATACACCAGTGAATGTTTATGTTGCTGTTTTCAGCAAATAAAACATCTTCTTTTGGTGTGTGTACATTATGCACCAGGACGACGGACTGCTGGGGCAAAAACTCAGGCAGGTATGTCTGCAGGCTGCTTTTTCCCGAGGGATGAAAGAAGGAAACATCTATTTTCATTTTTTCATACAGTTGCGCAAACTCACCTTCTTTTCTTATAAACCAATCATTTTCTGCAGCTGTTTCCTGGTTATGTATCGTAAGCAACTGGTTACCGGGATAATGAATAATCTTTTTCCATAACCCTTCCGACACCGAATAACGAGCATGTGGCACCAGGGAATTTTGCCGGAAATAGCGGGCATATTCCTGGAATAAATGTTCACTTCGGCCAAACCTCAGCTCCGCTATCTGCGGATGAAAGCCGCTGACCTCAATAAAGTTGTGATATTGTATCCTGCCTTTTTTCTTTTGCGGAATAGTTAGCTCATTGTTACAAATATCTCCTACCGCTACAATACCATTTTGCAACATCTCGTCTTCTGCCTGAACAATAGCGTCAAGTATTTCATCTTCCGTAACATGTCTTTCAGATACCACTTTCCATACAAATTCTATCAACCCTGTTTTTTCCGGTATATATCCTTTCATATGGCTCAATTCGAGATGGCAATGGCAATTGATAAACCCTGGTGAAAGAATGCTTTTTACCACCTGTATATCACCACCAGCGTCTCTTTCATCTATGATCTCTTCAATTGTTCCGTCATCATGTGTGATTAATACTGCTTCCTGCCGCATTGTTAATCCGTCAAACAATTGATCCGCCTTGAATTTCCGGTAGCCCATGCCTGTAAAATTCGGGAAAACTCGCTGCACCGCATTCACCCACCCTGAGCAAAGTTGAAGAGCCTCTACTCTCCACTCAAATCGCTAATTTTGCCGCCTTGTTTTGATAGGTGAACAAATTTCCTGATTCATTATGCTTGATAGATTAGAAGCGATAAAAGCCCGTTTTGACCAGTTGGGAGTTGCTCTCACCAACCCCGAGATCGTAGGCAACAATAAAAGATTCGCAGAAACCAGCAAAGAATACCGCAGCCTGGAAAAGATCGTTACTGCCTACCAGGAATACAGGAAACTGCTGGATGATTTAGCCTTTTACAAAGAAGCCCTGAATGGTGATGATGAGGAAATAAGAGAACTGGCCAAATCAGAAGTGCCCGAACTGGAAGAGAAAAAAGAAAAATCGGAAGCACATATCAGGCAGTTGCTTATTCCCAAAGACCCACAGGATGAAAAGGATGCTATTCTTGAGATCAGGGCGGGAACCGGCGGTGATGAAGCCAGTTTGTTTGCTGGCGATCTGCTGCGGATGTATATCAGGTATTGCGAAAGAAGAGGCTGGAAAACCGCTATTTTAAGCGAAAGTGAAGGAACGGTTGGCGGTTTTAAGGAAGTGCAATTAGAAGTGACGGGTGATGACGTATATGGTACATTGAAATTTGAAAGCGGGGTTCACCGGGTGCAACGGGTGCCGGCCACAGAGGGCTCGGGAAGGGTGCACACTTCAGCGGCCACTGTGGCAGTGATGCCGGAAGCAGAAGAAGTGGACTTTGAATTAAATCCTGCCGATGTGAAAATGGAAACAGCCCGAAGCGGTGGCGCAGGTGGTCAGAACGTTAACAAGGTGGAAACTAAAGTGATGCTGACCCATATTCCCACCGGCACTGTAGTGGTTTGCCAAACGGAACGTTCACAACTCGGCAACCGGGAGAAAGCCATGCAGATGCTCCGGACCAAACTATATGAGGAACAGGTCAGAAAACAGGAAGAGGAAATAGCCCGCCACCGCAAAAGTCTGGTCAGTACCGGCGACCGCAGCGCCAAGATCAGGACCTATAATTTTCCCCAGGGAAGGATCACTGACCACCGCATCGGGATGACACTTTATAACCTGGAAGATGTGCTGAACGGCAATATCCAGGAATTGATCGAAGCCCTGCAATTTGCCGAAAATTCTGAAAAACTAGCCCGTCAACATTAAGTTCTGATTAGAAACGAATGTTTTGTTTTTAACTGCCGTCTTACCTTTTATGCTACCGGTTTTTGGTCTGATTTATGCCGTGTTGCTTTCAGAATATAAGATAAAAAAGGTTCTTTGTCAGGTATCTGTCACGGGTTAATGAAGGTTTTTATCATAACTGTATTCATTTCGGGTTATGAAAATCTATTCGCTGAAATCGGGGTTCTTACAAGTAGAAATACTCATAACAACCTTTTAAACTTTCATTAACAGCAGTTGTTACACTAATGGCAGTAATTTTGCGTTATACTATAACAGATCTTATTATAAAAGCAGTCAATTTTCTCATAAGCAGTTAGTTTTGGTTGCGACCCCTGTTTCTACAGGGGTCTATTTTTTTATATACCTCCTGTAGCTATAGCCAAAACCCAGTAAACAGCCTGCAACATCAGCATATATATCACCGGTGTCAAACGATCGGTTGCTCACCAGGTTTTCCTGCACATATTCCATGGCAATCCCGTAACCGCAAAAAAACAATGTTACTAACAGAAATAATATCAGCATTTTTTTAGCATGCTGCATCAGCCAAAAAACAACCCTGCACCACAAAAAAACCATGATGGCAAAAAGTCCCAGGTGCACCCATTTGTCAAAAGCAATTTTATCGAGCCAGTTTTCCTTTGGAAAAGAAGAGCCGGGTAATGTCAGTAAAAGAGTGGTGATGACCAGCCAGGAAACAGAAAAGACAAGCGGATGCTTATAAAATGCAGGTTTCAATGTTTTTTTTGCAATGATAAGTCAAGTTTACAGAGCAACGATTACTAAATACTGAGGGCCCCGGAAGAGGCCCTCGCTTAACCAACTATAGAACCAAAACTACTATAGCAATAGCTGCGGTTCATTTACGAAAATTGAATGGTTTCAGATTGAGGCCAGACTTGATCATTTCTCAAAGATTGGTTTTCCCCATCGTTTGCAACTGGTCGAGAGAGGGACCGCCGGTGTTTCCGCGGTTTTCGATGGTGATGGCAAAGGCTTCTGCTTTTTGGGTATTATTCATTTTAAGGATCACTCTGCCCTGATCCCCTTTCACGTCAAACAGGCCAAGGTCTTTTGGTTTGCCGTCTATCAATGCCCATAGCTGGTATTGCTTATCAGAAGGTAGCAGGGGCATATTTTTAACTACAAGGAAAACATTGGATGAGGTGGTATCCCAATAAATGTTGGCAGATGCTTTGGCGGGTGTAGTACCAACAAGACTCACCACAGTCACATTCGGGTCGCTCATCATTCGTTGTTCTTCTTCCATACTATCCATCCTTGCCTGCAAATCATAGAAAGACTCTTTCAGTTTCTTGTTTTCAGTATAAAAGTTATATGCAAAATAGGTGGCGCCAAGCAACAGCAGTATGGAGGCCGCTGCCACCCAACGCATGGGTGAGAATTTTTTCACTCTCTCATCATCCATTGCCACCTCATTATCATGCACAGGTTCAGTTGCAGCAGCAACAGCCTGCATCAGCTTTTGCTTTACAGCAGATGGCACAGCAGACGCCGTTGAAAGCATCTGCTTTTCTAAGCTAAGTTCAAACTCATTTCTTGCAGCAACCAGTTCCGGATACTGGCGGCAGAGTAATTCAAACTCGTCCCGTTCCTCAGCAGAGGCCAGTCCAAGCACATAGCTTTCGATGATGCCGCTTGATATATATTCTTTGATATTCACCTTTCTCCTATCAACATTCTAAGTTGTATCAATGCACTTCTGATTCTTGTTTTCACTGTTCCCAGCGGAACATTCAACGCTTCAGCTATCTCTTCATGAGTATATCCCCGGAAATAGGAAAGTTCAACCAATATTTTTTGTTCCTCTTTCAACCTGTTCACCAGTTTTCTCAGCCCATAATCATCTGTCCTGGTCACCACCTGCAGACCACCAGAGTTTTCACTGCCATCAAGGGGTTGATTTTTCAAGCTATCCTGGTAGGCCCTTGACCTGATCTTATCTATCGCTGCATTCCTGGCTATATTCAGCATCCAGGTAAACAATCTTCCTTTTGTTGCATCATAAGTACCAATCTTTCGCCAGATATTGAGAAATACCTCCTGCAATATATCGCTGGCTATTTCTTTATCCGGCACTATCTGGTTGATGATGCTAAAAATAGCCCCCGAATAGTTTTCATAGAGGTTGTTGAATGCCAGTTGGTCTTGTCGCAGCAATTGTGCAACTAATTCACCTTCACTATATGTAGGTTTAGGATTCAAACGTTGGTTAAGCAAAAAAGAAGCAATAGAAACTCTGTGCCGTTCTATATACGTCAGCTATTTAATCCCGGATTTAGCCAACCACGGCTTCGTAACCGGCTGCATCCAGCAGATCATTTACATCAGCGGGGTTGGTTACTGTCATTTTGATCATCCAGCCTTCGCCATAGGGATCATTGTTCACCAGTTCAGGCGAACCTGCCAGTGCCGGGTTCAGTTCGTTGATGGTGCCGGCAACCGGTAAGAAAAGGTCAGAAACCGTCTTCACAGCTTCTACTGTCCCGAAAACAGCCCCGGCCTCCAGTGTTTTGCCGATGGTTTCCACTTCGACATAGACAATGTCGCCCAGTTCTCTTTGTGCAAAATCAGTGATGCCTATAGTGGCCACATTACCATCAAGGCTCACCCATTCATGGTCTTTGGTATAACGCAGATTAGCAGGAAAGTTCATTCTGAATGATTTAGAGCCACAAATATGAGCAAAAAGCCTTTGCCACAGCAATCCGGCAAAATATTTTTCGTAATTCACCGGAAAATTAGTGCCGTTCAAGACACTATTCAGCCCTTTTATCGGAAACCGCTTTTACAATCGCATGACACAAAACTATCTTTGAGCGCCTTATCAAAAAAGAAGGTTTGTGTTATGAGAAAACAATTAATATTTCTGATTTCTTCCGTCCTATTTGTTTCAGCCGCTTTTGCTCAAAAGGTGACCGGTGTGGTAAAAGATGAGCAAGGCAAAGGATTGGACAAATCAACTGTATCCCTGTTGAGAACCAAAGACTCATCAGTCGTAAAACTTTCAATTACCGGTGATGACGGGAAATTTACTATAGAAGCTGAGCCCGGAAATTACTTAGTCAGTATTACCCATATCGGGTATATTCCTTTTTATTCATCGCCATTTGAAGTGGCCGGAACAGGCGAAACAAATGTTGGCGGACTTTCTTTGACAAAAGCCAGTGCAGCAATGCAGGCTGTGACAGTAGTGGCCCAAAAACCACTGGTGGAAGTAAAAGCCGACAAAACGATACTCAATGTAGAAGGAACAATTAATGCCATTGGTAATGATGCGTTGGAACTGTTGCGAAGAGCTCCGGGAGTGATGATTGACAAAGACGATAACATCAGCCTGGCGGGTAAGAACGGTGTTGCTGTTTATATTGACGGCAAGCCCTCACCTCTGTCCGGAACAGATCTGGCCAACTTTCTGAAAAGTACCCAGTCTGCCCAGATAGAATCAATTGAGATCATCACCAACCCCTCAGCCAAATATGAAGCGGCCGGTAATGCAGGTATCATCAATATCCGCCTGAAGAAAAACAAAACATTTGGCACCAATGGTTCTGTAAACCTCGGGTATGTGCAGGGTGTATATGGAAAATACAATGGCGGGCTGAACCTCAACCACCGCAATAAATCCATCAATGTTTTTGGAAGCTACAATTATAACTACGGCGATTTCCTGATGAAAATGAACAGCGACAGGGAAACCTTTGATACCCTGTTTGACCAGCGAAACCGGATGCTATTCACCAACAATACACATGGTTTCAAAGTGGGGGCAGATTATTTTATCAATAACCTGAACACAATAGGTGTTGTGGTGAACGGCAATATTGCAGACAATGATTTTGTAACCAGTGGTCCGATGGATTTTTACTATGTGCCCACCGGGCAACTGGTGCGTAAACTGCAGGCTGATAATACCAATATCATGCAGCGAGACAATGTAAACACCAATCTCAACTATCGCTATAGTAAACCCGGCGGTTCAGACCTGAACATCGATGCTGATTATGGTTTTTTCAAAATAAGATCAAACCAGTTTCAACCCAACTATTATTACCTGCCGGATGGTGTGACCGAAACCGGCCGGGTGGTGAACAGGATGATCTCACCTACCGATATTGACCTGTATGCGTTCAAAACAGATTATGAAACCAATTACAAAGGCGGACGGCTCGGAATTGGCGGAAAGATCGGTTATGTGGAAACGGATAATGACTTCAGGCGATACGACGTATTTGGCTCAGGTGACGTTTATGACAGCCTGAAAAGTAACCGTTTTATCTATAAGGAAAATATCAATGCGTTGTATGTAAACTACAACAAGCAACTAAAGACAGGCATAATGATTCAGGCCGGGCTGCGCATGGAAAACACCATTGCTAAAGGGAGATCAATTGGTTTCAAAGAACCGGAGAATGGTGGCCCAAAGCCTCCTTATGACTCTACCTTTAAAAGAAACTACACCGATTTCTTTCCCAGCGCATCGGTTACGTTCAACAAAAACCCGATGAACCAGTGGACCGTTTCATTTAGCCGTCGTATTGACCGGCCTGCTTACCAGGATTTGAACCCCTTTGAGTTCAAACTGAATGAATATACCTACATGAAAGGAAACACCCTGCTTACGCCGCAATACACCAATAGCATTGGGGTGACGAATATCTTTAAGTACAGACTCACTACAACATTGAACTATAGCCGGGTGAACGATATTTTTGCACAGATACCCGACACCATTGAGAAAACAAAAGGGTTTTTAACTAAGAGAAATCTTGCTACACAGGATGTGTTTGCCCTCAGCATCAGCTACCCGTTCCAGTATAAGTGGTATAGTTTCTTCTCCTCATTGAACTCAAATTATTCTCACTACAAAGCTGATTTTGGAGGTGGCGACAGGAAGGTGAACCTGAAAGTATTCTCAGTCACTTACTTTATGCAAAACAGCTTCAAACTGGGCAAAGGATGGACAGGCGAACTGACAGGGCTCTACATCTCTCCTTCTGTATGGCAGGGAGTGATAAGAAGTAATACCATGGGAAGTATTGATATCGGCCTGCAAAAAACTTTGTTTGAAAACAGGGCCAACCTGAAACTCTCCTGGACAGATATTTTCAGAACGATGAAATGGGGCGGCACTGCGGATTTTTCCGGTGTTAATTCCAATTTCAGCGGTAATGCCGAAATGCAGCAGGTGAAAATAAATTTCACCTGGAGATTTGGCAGCAACCAGGTGAAAGCGGCCCGCCAGCGGAAATCAGGTATAGACGATGAGACCCAAAGAGCCAACCAGTCCGGCACACAGGGAGGAATCGGTCAATAAACAGTAAGAACTTCAAATTAAAAACGGCATCTGCTAATCACGGATGCCGTTTTTACTTCCATACAAAGAGCACTGGTCATTTCTTTTTCCGCTTCACCAGTTTTGCTTTTATTATTCTTACATCTTCTACCGGGCGGTCACGACTGGTTTTAACAGCGGCAATTTTATCAATCACTTCCAGTCCTTTCATCACTTCGCCAAACACCGTATAATTCTGATCGAGATGGGGAGTCCCACCAAGCGTTTTATATACTTCTCTGTGAGCATCGGGTAATTTCCTTTTTAAGCGAAACGTTTCGGTGGAATCAAGACCTGCTTCTGTAAAAACTCTTCCCTGCACCAGGTAAAACTGGCTGCCGCTGCTGGCTTTTTGCGGGTTCACATTATCGCCTGTCCTGGCCGCAGCGATCACTCCTTTTCTATGAAATAATGTTTGCCTGAATTCTGCAGGAATAGTATATCCAACTCCTCCATTTCCTAACTGTGCATCGCCTGTTGTTCTTTTGCTACCCGGATCACCCGCCTGCACCATGAACTGGTTGATGACCCTGTGAAAAAGGATACTGTCATAAAAACCAACCTTCACCAGCTTTAAAAAATTATCCCGATGCAGTGGTGTCGAATCAGACAGGCGGATGATCATATCACCCAAGCTGGTTTGCAGCAGCACATCCCGCTTCCGGTCTTTCTTTTTCAGGGTGGAATCTTTTTGTGCGGCCACTGTTATCGTCACACAAAAGAGGGTGAACACAAGCAATACTTTTCTCATAGACTGAATTAAAAATTATGCTGTTCAAAATAAAGCAGGACATGATCTTTCAGAAAATTTTCCT
>CAYPOD010000051.1:0-19430 GCA_964412375.1 uncultured Chitinophaga sp.
TTCCATTGGCAGTTATCTCAACCGTAATAGTTTTTTTGCCAAGACCTGGTGGTTTTACCGATACAATTTCAACACGATAAGTTCCAGGTTCAAGAGTAAATTTTCTGGGATTACTGGAAGTACTTTGGTAGGTTCTTCCGGCGCCTACATTTTTATTGGTTTCGGTACTAAAAATATTTACGGTGGCATCAACGAGTCCCTGTGCATTTTTGGCTCCGACGCTTAGTTCTCCTGATTTAAAATCATGAGAAAAGTTCAGATTGCCTGCACTACCCAGTTGCTTTTTTTCAATTTTTATTATCGGCCCTCCACTGATTTCTACAGATTTAAGAACTATATCATAAACACCTGGTGGAATTTTAAGTTTGGCAGGGTTATGTGATGCTTGGGTATAAGAACGGGTGCTGGCGATAGCTTTATTGGTTCCGGTTGGAAAGATCTGTATTGTTGCATCTGATAAAGCTCCATTCCTTGTTACCAGCATTTCTACTATGCCCTGTTCAAATTCAATTTCTTTACGAACTGTATCACCTTTTGCAACCACAACATCTGAAAATTTCATACCAGGATGTCCCTCAATCCTTACAGGTATCACTTCTATTTCGTAGGTTCCTGAAGGCACCTGCAGCACTCTTGGGTTGGTTTCCTTAGCAGCATATGTTCTGCCTCCTATTTCATTTTTGGGATCATCTTTTTTATACACTTTAACCATAGCATCAACCAGCTTGCCTTCAAGGGTTGTTTGCACAGACACCCATGCATCTCCTGCAGGAACTTCTTTTACAGTTTGCTCCATCGCATTGGCTAATTCTTCTGCATTATTTGCCGGGAAATATTGCCCGCCGCCTGCCTGTGCTATACACTCCAATGGTGCAAGATCTTTTTCAGCAATACCAAAGCCTACCACATGCATGGTAATCTTTACGCCGGCTGTTTTTGCGTTTTTGACGATTTCACAGGCATTACCTTCGCAGGTTTCGAGTCCGTCCGTAACGAGAATAACCGTAACAGGGTCGTTAATGCCTCTCATAATAGCTAATGCCTGGTTGATGGATTTGGCAATGGGGGTTTTGCCTTTTGGATTCAGCGCATTGATTTTGGCTGTAAAACCGGCTTTATCCATTTTTGAGATGGGAAGCATCGTTTCAATATCATTGCAATCCGATGCATTGCGGTGCCCATATACAATGAGACCAACCTTATCCTCTGCTTTGATTTTCTCTGTTAATTTACCCATCGTTTCTTTGGCAACCTGTATTTTGGTGCTCTTATCCAGCTTGCCCCACATGGAGCCGGAAGCATCAAAGATGAACAGTATATTTTGTGGCTGGGTACTTTGTGCATAAACCTCCTGGAACAAAAACAGGAATACTAAAGCTGGCAACGCCAGATTGATTTTTCGCATAGCTTTTCGTTAATGGCTTTGATTAGCCCGGTTGAGTAATAATTAGACGGAGATGAGCAGGATTAAACGGAAGGGATTAATTTTCAGTGAAAGATACTTTTTTCATTTATAATATCAAACGAAATTTTCAGTCAGGCCGCATTCAGCAAGTTTGGTTTCATTTACTTATTGCTTCAATGGGTTCACTTGGATGTCTGTGGTAGTCTTGGATGAGATAGGTATCGCATTTCCCATGATCTGCGTGTTGCCGGTTGACTCAGTCTCAAATTTTTTGCTGCGTACAATGCCCGTTGCCTTATCCACTACTATCACACCGGTGGTCTTGTTATTCAGGTTAGTGGTGGTTTCCATACCCATCATATCGGCCTTAGTGGTTGCTGTTGATGTGCCATTCAGGTTGACAAGGATGGTACTGTCATTCACTTCGGCTAGTGTATAAACATGGGTGAATGTACCATTATCGGTTTGCCCTGATTCTGACCAGCTTTCACCTATGGCTGCTTCATTTTCCGGTAACACACGAAAGAAACTGCCTTCTCCTTTTTTTGGCGGCTGCACAACACCCAGCAATTCCCGGAGCATATCCGTGATGATGCGCATTCTTTCATCTGCTAGTTTATTTTCAATTTTTTCGGGATGCACCATCAGCACTTTTCCATTGGGATCAATGATCATATCATAGGTCTTGTCCAGCACATCTTTAACTGGCTGTCCGAAACGTCCGTCCAGGTCCTTTTTATTATCAGAATCAAAATTTGTTTTCTGGCCCATGCCTTCAAACTGAAATGAAATCCGTTTCATTTCATGGCGCAGGGTGCTGTTATCATCTGTAGCATTGGTCACTCTGTATAAATGAATAGCACTCCCGTCCACATGAAAATCAATAGCCTGGCCCATGGCCTGCTGCGAAAAGGAAGATTTGATTTGCAAGTTTATTTCAAGGGTTTGTCCCTGTTCAAACGACAACCTGACAGGCTTCAACTGGCCGGATACAGAATAACAGGTCAAAAAAGAGGCGGCAACTGCAACTATTTTTTTCATAGTAAGAACAAATTAATACATGAAATTATTCCCCTGGCAAATGTGACGAAACTTTTTGAGCAAAAGCAGCAGGGTGTTGAAAATTTCTTTTAAAACCAGTTAGTTAATATGGCCAATGAATCAGCCAAACTTCTTACATTTAGAATAATGCTATAACCAAAACATATTTCTATGCCAATCCGCATGACAGATGACCCCGTTGATCCAAATGAAAAGGATTATAATGACGACAGCGGGGGAAAACGACCAGTCTTTCCAGGTGGTGGCGGTGGCGGGGGGCTGATGTCCCTGTTGCCGTTATTGATGGGCTTATTCAAAGGGAAAGGAATCATTGTTTTGTTATTACTTGCCGCGGGGGCTTATTTCCTGTTAGGCAAAGGAGGCGGGGGCTGCAATATTGAACAACTGCAGCAACTTTTTTCTCAGAGCGGTTATAGTTTTAATCCCGATGAATTCAACAAAGCATCAGTATATGAAGAACTGGATGAAAATAATCCCGCCAACGCATTGCCCGAAGCTGTTTCCCTGAGAAGATTTGCACCTCAACGGGGTGACCAGGGACAGCAAGGCAGTTGTGTGGCCTGGAGTTGCGCTTACTCTGCACAAACCATTTTGACAGCCGCAGCCACCGGGGCCAACCCGGATCAGATTGTTTTCAGTCCTTCATATCTCTACAACCAGATCAGGCTCGAAAATTGCCAGGGGTCATACCTGCAGCGGGCCATGGAAGCCATGAAAAGAAATGGTGGAGTGCCGCTGCGTCAATATCCTTACAGCGACCGTGATTGTGAAACCATGCCTACATCTTCAGATATTCAGCAGGGCCGCCAAAATACTATTCATGGATTCACCCGGCTCACCAGTGGAGATAATATAAACAAGATCAGTATCAGGGCTATCAAAGAACATCTTTCAAAAGATGCACCGGTGGCAATTGGTATGATGGTGGGCCAGAGTTTTATGACCGATATGCGGGGGCAGGAACTATGGCAGCCTTCGGGAATGGATGCCTCACAGATGGGCATGGGAGGACATGCCATGACGGTGATCGGGTATGATGACAGGAAATTCGGCGGTGCCTTTGAGATCATGAATAGCTGGGGGCCGGAATGGGGGAAAGATGGAATAGCCTGGGTTCGCTATGGCGATTTCCGGGATTATGTAAAGGAAGCTTATGGCATTGACCCATTGCCAAAACGAACCCAGGTGGCCAATGTGCCGCTTGAATGTACGATCGGTTTGGTCAACAATGAGAACAAACAATACTTAAAGCTTCGTTCATCCGGCTCCAACACATTTGAAACGGTTACACCTATCCGTGCCGGCACAAGATTTAAGATGGAGATCAAAAATGAAACGGAATGCTATATCTATATTTTTGGACAAGAAGTGGATGGCAGCAGTTTTGTTTTATTTCCTTATATGAAGCCGGGTGAAACGGTCTCCAAACATTCACCGTATTGTGGCATCACGGGTTACCGGCTATTTCCACGATCACAATCACTGGAAGCCGATACCCTGGGTAAACGGGATTATATTGCTATCGTGGTAAGCAAGGATGAACTGGATTATAACCAGCTCAACCAGGCCATCAGCCGCAGCACACAAACCAACTATGCCGGCAAAGTCAATGAAGCTTTGCAGGATATATTGATCCGGTCTGCCCGGTTTATGAATACTTATGACGGAACGATTTATTTTAAAGTGGATGCCAACGATAATAAAGCAATTGCAACCATAGTGGCATTTGACAAACAGTAAAGCTTGAGCCAGCACGCAGAAATTTTTTTTAAGATCATCAAACATCCTTTTAAATTCAGGATGTTCCTGCTCTCAAAATTACCCAGTGCTTTTTTTGCCGGGGTGAGGGTCAGGGATGTCAATGAAGTCAGTTGTGCGGTTACAGTACCTTACAAATGGTTTTCACAAAACCCGTTTCGGTCCACCTATTTTGCCTGTCTCAGTATGGCAGCTGAGATGAGCACCGGTGCACTGGCAATGGCCCATATATACAAACGGCAGCCACAAGTGTCAATGCTGGTGGTGAAAGTGGAGTCGGAATATTTTAAAAAAGCAACAGGCAGAACAACATTTATATGCGAGGATGGTTTGTTGATAAAAAAAGCAATTGAGGAATCTGTTGCCACAGGTGAAGCAAGATCGGTGCGGGCAAATTCAGTTGGGAGAAACAAGGATGGAGAAATTGTGGCAGAGTTCTTTATCACATGGTCGTTTAAAGCAAAAAATTTATCATGAGAATTGCATTTCACGGCGCAGCCCGTACCGTTACTGGTTCCAAGCACCTGGTCACCTTAAAAAATGGCAAAAAGATCCTGCTTGATTGCGGCATGTTCCAGGGTCTCGGCAAAGAAGCAGATATGCTCAACCGTAACCTGGGTTTTGAAGCAGCTGAAATAGATGTTCTCATTCTTTCCCATGCACATATTGACCACAGCGGGCTTATTCCCAAATTGGTAAAAGATGGTTTCAGGGGTAAAATTTACTGCACACCTGCCACCAAAGACCTTGCAGCAGTTTTGCTCGAAGACTCTGCAGAGATACAGGAAGATGAGGTGCGTTATATAAACAAACGCCGTGCTGCCGGCGGACTTCCCTACCTCCGGCCATTGTATTCGGTGGAAGATGCAAAGAACAGCCTCGATCTTTTCAGGACAGCCGGCTATGGCACATGGACAGAGGTGATGAATGGAGTGGAGTTCATGTTCACAGATGTTGGTCATATTATTGGTAGTGCTGCTGTGCATTTGAAAATTAAAGAAAACGGCAAAGTGACCCGGATCACATTTAGCGGGGATGTCGGACGATACAGGGATGTGATCCTGAAATCACCTGAAGATTTCCCGCAGGCTGACTATATCATTCTTGAATCCACCTATGGCAACAGCCTGCACGATGAACACCACACCACTCCCGATCTTTTGCTGCGCTGGATTGAAAAAGCCTGTTTACAGAAAAAAGGAAAACTGATCATACCTGCTTTTAGCGTGGGCCGCACCCAGGAACTGCTTTTTGCCCTCAACCAGCTTGAACTGGAGAACAGGCTTCCCGATCTCAACTATTATGTAGATAGTCCGCTGAGCGTAGAGGCCACTGAAATTGTAAAGCGACATTCGGAATATTTCAATAAACGTATTCAAAAGATCATGCAGGAAGACAATGATCCGTTTTCATTTAAAGGGTTGAAGTATATCAAGTCGGTAGAACAATCCAAAATGCTCAATTTTCAAAACGGGCCTTTCGTCATTCTGTCCGCAAGCGGCATGGCCGATGCAGGCCGGGTCAAGCATCACATCAGCAACAATATTGAGAACAGCCGGAACACAATTCTGTTCACGGGATATTGTGAGCCCAGCTCATTGGGTGGCAGACTAATGGCCGGTGCCAAAGAAGTGGGCATCTTTGGACTGGAGCACCAGGTAAATGCTGAAATAGGAGCCATTCGCAGCATGAGTGCACACGGTGATTACGAAGACCTTTCTCAGTGGCTGGCTTGCCAGGATAAACAGCAGGTGAAAACACTTTTTTTGGTCCATGGTGAATATGGTGTGCAGCAGGATTTCCGCAACCGTCTTGTCCGCAAAGGATTTGCTTCTGTTGAAATACCGGAACAGCATTATGAAATTGGGCTGGGCTGATCAATACTTAATTACCACTTTACAGGAAGCAGGCAGTATTTCTTTAACTATTGCTACAGCCAGGCATTTTTCTTTTCACATCTCCTTAGTAAACCCGGTTCGTTTTTTACCGTTTAAATAAGGCTTGCATCTTACATGTTAGCCATTAAACAAAAGGAGGTTCTATGAAAAAAATGAATGTGCTGTGGTCATTGATGACAGGTCTCGTCTTCTTGCTGGCAAGTTGTGCTTCTACAGCCCATATTGAAAAAGACGATTCAGTTGATTTTAACCACTACAAAACATTTGCATGGCTGGATAAAGACGGTGAAGGAAAAAAAGACCGAAACAGGAGCAATGACTTGGCCGAGCTAAAAATTAAAGAGGCCGTAAGCAGGGAACTGCAAAAATCTGCCGGTTGGAAGGAAGTAAAAAATAAACCGGATGTGCTGCTCAGTTATGACGTACTGGTGGAAAGATCAGTGAGGGAGCAGCATGATCCTGTTTATTCAAGACCATTCGTAAGAACATTTTACAACCCCACCACCCGTCGTTTCTTTAATGTGTATTATCCGTCACAGTTCCTCGGCTATGACAGGGGTCAGCGGCCTGTTCGGGAAGGCACGGTAACCATTACAATGATTGATGCCAGGTCCGATAAAACCGTTTGGCAGGGCTGGACAACCGATGAAGTCAATAACCGCAACCTGAGCAGCAGGGAAATCCAGCAGGCGGTAAGAAGTATCTTCCGAAAATTCGATGTTGCAAAAAACTAATGCCTTTTGGACATTGATTTGATAAGGTTGCTTCCGGTATAAAATATCTATGAAGGACGGTTTTGCATACAGCGTTTCCGGCAAAGGAGACGCTGTATTTTTTAATTACAAAGGTTCAGCGGGAGGTTCAACAAGAGTATCTTTAAGATCATGGATTAGTTTCGTTGAGTAGGGCAACCACTTTCTGCTGATTGGGTCATATATCTCAGCCGCATCAGCGCCGGCAAAAAGTTTATAATCAAATTTCGGGTAATCTGCAGCGATATACCCGGGATAATAATGATCCATTCCCTGCTGCCTGGCATATTGGATTTTTTGCAGCATCAGGAATTTACCAGGGCTGAATTTTTTATATGCCGGGTCAAAAAAATTAAGAATGCCGGCTATACTTTTCAATCCGCAGTCAAAAATCCCTGCGGCGACAAGTTTCCCCTTATCCCTTACTTCTGTTACAAAAGAATCAAACACCGGCCCGTTTTCAACACCGTGCACGGAATGATCAAACAGTGATTGATGCAGGGTTTCAGAAGCCGGGAAGCTGATATGCGAACGGTATAACAGGTAAAGGTCTTCGAGTTCTTCGCTCAGCGAAAATGGATTGATGACTACGTCAAAGCCGGCATTCATCCTCAGCACCTGTTGTTGTTTTTTTCCCAAACGTATCCTTTGCAGCATATAGCGAAGCCACATCACCCTGTACCAGCCACTGCTATGTGGTATATGATGGGTCGTAAAGATCACCTGGCCAATCCTGTACCACCCCATTGCCAGGTAAGCATCCAGCTGCCCGCCTCTCACTTTTTGAGGAAAATGCACATCATGTATCATACAGCACTGAAAATAAAAAAGACTTTGAATTGAATCAAAGTCTTTTTCGTAGCCCGTACGGGATTCGAACCCGTATCACCACCGTGAAAGGGTGGTGTCCTAGCCCTTAGACGAACGGGCCAAAAATAGCCCCGTTTTTGGGACGGCAAAGATAGGTTCGCACCTCTATTCAGCCAAAACTTTTTCACTTCATTACCAGATCAACTATCAACGCCCAACCCTTAAAACTTTCAACCTGGTAAAAGTATGTAACACCTCCATGCTTCACCGCCTCAGCGGCAACTCCTTTGCGCCATTGCGTGAGCCACCTTTCTTCTTTCTGCTTCCTGTCCCTAACACCCGTTTCCCTCTAAAACTGTAACTTCGCCCCCACAAATTCACGATCCTGTATCCTTTCAGCCCTTAAAACGATGTATGCCTGCCAGATCAGTTAACTAACTAACCATTTAACTAGCAAACCAGTAAACCAATTAACCAGCAAACAAATAAACTATTCAACCTCAAAACATGAGCACAGTAAAAGTAGCCATCAATGGTTTCGGTCGCATCGGCCGCCTCGTCTATCGCCAGATATATAACATGAAAGGTATTGATGTCGTCGCCATCAACGATCTCACCAGTCCCAAAGTCCTTGCCCATTTATTAAAATATGACTCCGCACAGGGCCGCTTCAATGCAGACGTTACCGCAACAGAAGATGCCATTGTCGTCAATGGGGATACCGTAAAAATATATGCACAAAAAAATCCTGCCGACATCCCCTGGAAATCACATGATGTGGATGTAGTGCTCGAATGCACCGGCTTCTTCACCGATAAAGACAAAGCCGCTGCACACCTCACCGCAGGAGCAAAAAGGGTCGTCATCTCTGCCCCCGCCACAGGTGATCTTAAAACCATCGTATTTAATGTAAACCACAGCATACTGGATGGCAGTGAAACCATCATCAGTTGCGCCTCCTGCACCACCAACTGCCTCGCACCGATGGCACAGGTCCTCGATGAAAAATTCGGCATCGTCAACGGTCTCATGACCACCATCCATGCCTACACCAACGACCAGAACACACAGGATGCACCCCATCCTAAGGGTGATCTCCGCAGGGCAAGAGCAGCGGCACAGAATATTGTGCCCAACAGCACCGGCGCCGCAAAAGCAATCGGCCTGGTATTACCAAACCTGAAAGGAAAACTAGATGGCTCTGCTCAACGGGTGCCCACCCTCACCGGTTCACTCACAGAAGTAACCGCCATCCTGTCAAAGAAAACAACCGTTGAAGAAGTAAACGCCGCCATGAAAGCCGCCGCCAACGAAAGCTTTGGCTACACCGAAGATGAAATTGTCAGCAGCGACATCATCGGCATCACATTCGGTTCCCTCTTTGATGCAACACAAACCAGGGTGCAAACCGTGGGGGACACACAATTGGTAAGAACCGTAAGCTGGTACGACAACGAAATGAGCTATGTAAGCCAGCTCGTTCGCACGGTGCACTATTTCGCAGGCCTCATCGCAAAATAATATTTTAAACAAAAAAGTACCGCAAAGCTTTCCGCCTTGCGGCACTTTTTCTATTTTGTCAGCCCGCATGTCTATGAAAATTAAAAATATTACCGGACTCTCCGCCTATGACCTTCAGCAGGAAGCAGCTGACGGAGGACGATTTGTTTATTACCCGTATACGGTTTCGTTGATCTTTGCCACCTTTCGCCGCACTTCCGGTGTTTACCTGGTCCGGAAAAATGAGAATACCGTTTCCCGGAGAACTTTATTTGCCCTTGTTTCCCTGTTATTTGGCTGGTGGGCCATCCCCTATGGACCGAAATACACTTTTGAAGCGATCCGGTCCAACTTTTCAGGTGGAAAAGATGTTACCGATGAGGTCATGTCCACCGTAGCAGGTTTTATGTTGTTCAGGGAAGCGGAGCAAAAAAGAAAGACCATCCGGCAATAGTTCATCAACCAAAACAAACAATTATGTCACGGTTCGCTCAATTCAGTTTCACCGGGCAAAAAGCCCTCATTCGGGTAGACTTCAACGTCCCCCTTGATAAGAAAACACTCGCCATCACCGACGACACAAGAATAAAAGCTGCCCTGCCCACCATTCAAAAGATAATAAAAGACGGCGGTGCAGTTATTCTCATGAGCCACCTTGGTCGCCCCAAAGAAGGACCGGAGGATAAGTATTCACTTAGCCACATCGTAAACCATCTGGCAAAACTCCTCAGCGAATCAACCGGTCAACCGGTCACCATACATTTTGCTGATGACTGCATAGGAGAGCAGGCAATGCAAAAAGCAGCAGCCTTAAAACCCGGAGAAATATTGCTGCTGGAAAATCTGCGGTTTTATAAAGAAGAAGAAAAAGGCGACAAGACGTTTGCAGAAAAACTCGCAAAGCTTGGGGATGTTTGGGTAAACGATGCCTTTGGCACTGCCCACCGGGCACATGCTTCCACCGCTGTGATTGCACAGTTTTTTCCCAAAGAAAAAAGACTGTTCGGCCTGCTCATGGAAGGCGAAGTGGCCAGTGCAGAAAAAGTATTGCACAAGGCCGAAAAACCTTTTGTGGCCATCATCGGAGGAGCAAAAGTTTCTGACAAGATCCTGATAATAGAAAATTTACTCGAACGGGCCACCGACATCATCATCGGCGGCGGTATGGCCTACACGTTTATGAAGGCGCAGGGAGGAAAGATCGGTAACTCACTTTGTGAAGAAGACCGTTTGCAGACTGCGCTGGATATTCTGAAAAAAGCAGAAGAAAAAAATGTTTGCATTCACCTACCTTCCGATTCGGTGATTGCTGATAAATTCGCTGCCGATGCACAAATCGCTGTCGCTCCCAGCAACCATATTCCCGATGGCTGGATGGGGCTCGATATCGGTGCCAATGCCTGCGATCAGTTTGCCAATGTAATTAAACAATCCCGCACTATTTTATGGAACGGTCCAATGGGAGTGTTTGAAATGCCCAAATTTCAGCACGGCACCAAAACCATTGCAATAGCTGTAGCCGATGCCACACAGCACGGAGCCTTTTCATTGGTAGGTGGTGGTGATTCTGTTGCGGCTGTCAACCAGTTTGGATTTGCTGATAAAGTAAGTTATGTATCAACAGGAGGCGGGGCCATGCTGGAATATTTCGAAGGCAAGACATTACCCGGCATTGCAGCTGTACAAGCATAATTACTGCTCGTTTCTCACTTTCCTTTTCCCTTTCGGGTTCCCTCAAGGGAAGGAACGTAGTTCGACAGGGGCCTGGTGAGAGTGAGGCCGGATACAAAATGAAGCTAAACTTACCGGGTTTTCTCTGGTTCTCTGAGTACCTCAGCGCCTCCTTTGCGGTTCTCAGTGGCCAAAATGGATACTATACAACAACCTCTCATTCTCCTTTCACTTCTATGATCCGGTCATTGTTTCCTCCGTTGCTGGTGCAGATATATACTCTTCCTGCCGGGGAAATACACAGGTCTCTCATCCGCCCATACTTGGCATTGAAATATTCATAGGTTTCAGCGACGTTCGTAAAACTATTATCCAGTTTCATTTGATACAGCCGGGAGTTTTTCAGTGTGGTCAGCAGCAGTGAATTCTTCCATTGAGGTATCAGGTCGCTGTTATAATAATCCAGGCCGCAGGTAGCGATCGTTGGCGTCCAGGCCATGATGGGTTCCTTCACATTGTTGGCAGTGCAAAAACTTTGTTCACCAGCCGTGTTGCAAAAACCTTCCACATTCGGCCAGCCATAATTTCTTCCTTTCTCAATGATATTGATCTCATCATTGCTGCTGGCTCCATGTTCACTGCTGTAAAGGATATTATTCGCATACACTAAGCCTTGAGGATTACGGTGACCACTCGTCCATAAAGGATTTCCGGGAATAGGGTTATCTGCCGGAATGCTCCCGTCAAGGTTCAGCCTGAGAATTTTTCCGGCAGGTGAACTGTTATTCTGGGAAAGTGCGGTGTTGTTGGCATCTCCGGTAGTGATAAAGAGCTTGTCATTCACAATCACCAGCCGGCTGCCATTATGAATGGATGCTGCCGGAATATTTTCATAGATCGTCTGCGGACTGCCCAAAGCCCCGCCTGTATAGCTGTACCGGACGATCTTTTCCTTGTAGCCGCTGCTGTTATAATTATAAACCACAAAAACAAGCGGGGTGCTGCTGAAATTGGGATGAAGCACCATTCCCAGCAAACCGCCTTCACCATTCGAAACCACGTCTCCGATAGTAAGCAATGGGATCACGGCACCCGTGGCTGGGTTCACACGGCTGATGCGGCCACCTCTTTCTGTCATCCAGATATGATTATCGGGTCCCCAGAGAATTTCCCAGGGATATTGCAATCCTGTCACGATCACCGAATCTTTTATCGTTACTGGGCCCGGCGGGGGAGGGGGATCACCTCCGTTATTCTTTTTCTTGCAGGATGTCGTAAGCAGGACAGCCGGTAACAGGAAGAGAACAATGATTTTCATGGATTGCATAGCACTAAGTTATGCCGGAAAATGGCGAAAATCATGCCGTGAACGGCGTTTTATCTCCGGGGTAGAACGATGTTAAGGTGTCCGGGGTAAAAACACAGGATCGAATGATCAAAAACCCTAATTTTAAAACTGTATAAATACAAAAGGTTATGAAAAATTCACGCAACATTATCTTGATCGGTGTAGCAGCGCTGATTGCTATTCTGTTTTTCTGGGGCTGCAATGTTTACAATGGTCTTATCTCCGGCGATCAGGCGGTAAAGAAGTCCTGGTCAAATGTCGAGACCAATTACCAGCGCCGGGCTGATCTTTACAGCAGCGTAATAAAAACAGTAGAAGCTTCAGCCAACTTTGAACGATCCACGCTAAAAGATGTGGTGGAAGCCAGGGCAAAAGCCACATCCATAACAGTTAATATTGATGATCCGAAAACACTCGAAGCATTCCGGGAGGCACAGGCAGGCCTGCAGTCTTCTTTTGGCCGTCTCATTGCGACATTTGAAAACTATCCTGATCTCAAAACCACAAAAGCCTTCCAGGATTTTCAAACCCAGATCGAGGGAACGGAAAATCGTATTAATGTAGCCAGGCAGGATTATAATAAGGCAGTAGAATCCTACAACCTGAAAGTGAAACGTTTCCCAGGCAATATACTGGCAAAACAATTTGGTCATAGTGAGAAAGCTTTCTATGAAAGCGACGGGGGAACCGAAAAAGTTCCGGATATAAAATTTGACATCAAATAATACGCCTCACTTTTATGCTTAACCGTTTTCGCAGTCGGAAGATTTTACTGGATAAAACAACATCCGGTCGTATCGTGGAGGCCATTCGTCGTGCCGAACGGCAAACCAGCGGTGAGATAAGGGTGTTTGTAGAAAAGCATTGTCGCTATATGGATGCTCTCGACAGGGCAGCTGAATTGTTCTACGGTCTTGCAATGGACAAAACAAAGAACAGGAATGCAGTTTTACTCTACGTGGCCATTGCAGATCACCAGCTTGCAGTTTTTGCGGACGAAGGCATTCATCAGAAAGCTGGTCCTGCTTATTGGGAAGATATTGTGAGGGAAATGACAGCCCGTATTTCAAAAGATCAGCTGGCAGAAGGCATTATACTGACAATTGATCATATCGGCGAATCATTGCAAAAATATTTCCCATGGCAAAAGGAAACGGATAAAAACGAATTACCCGACAGCATTGTTTTTGGCAACTAATTTTCATGAAAAAATTTTTTCTTTTCATTGCACTTTTTTTACCGGCTGCATTGCTTGCCCAGGTAGAAAAATACATACCACCACCGCCGGATCCCCCGGCACTGGTTAATGATTTTACCGGTAAGTTTTTAATAAAGGCACAGAAAGAGGCGCTGGAAAAAAAGCTGATTGCCTACGATGACAGCACTTCCAACCAGGTGGTGATTGTAGTGGTCGAAACCCTAGATGGTTACGATGCTAATGAATACGCCACAGCACTGGGTCGCAAATGGGGAGTGGGCAATAAAGATTTTAATAACGGTATTGTTATTCTTATTTCCACAGGTGGAAAAGATGGTGACCGGGATGCATACATTGCAGTCGGGTATGGGCTGGAAGGTGCTATACCGGATGTAACCGCAAAAGCCATTGTGGAAAATGAACTGATTCCACATTTAAAGGCCGGAAATTATTATCGTGGCCTCGATGAAACCACCGATGCCATTATCAAAGCTGCAGCCGGTGAATACAAAGCTCAGGTAAGTTATGGCAGCCGGAACATAAAAGAGAAAATCGGTGTCGGCACGATTATCATCATCATTATCATATTGGTTATATTGTTAGCAATACGTAACAACGGTGGCACCTATGTTTCCCGGGGTGGCTTTGGCGGATGGACAGGTGGTGGCGGCTGGTCGGGTGGGGGCCGTTCTTCGGGAGGCGGAGGCTTTGGTGGTTTTGGCGGCGGCAGTTTTGGTGGCGGAGGTGCCGGTGGTAAATGGTAAATAAAAACAATAAAGCCGTTCTTTTTTGGAACGGCTTTATGCGGTTATACACTAGCAGAAAAATCAGAATCCTTTCTTTTCCTCTTCCGGCAAAATATTCTTGATATAATTCACCAGATCCTGCAGGTCTTTATTGTTCTCATCTTTTTTCAAAGCCTCAGTTTTGCTGATCAGGATTGTTTTCAGGATCATCCCGTTGATATAAGGATCAGTTTGTGCTTTGAACGCAGCCGGCACCGCATCCCTGAATTTTACAATTTCATCAATACCCCATTTTATCTTTTCTGCATTTGAAATAGCAGACAGGTAGGTGCTCATCGTATTCAGGCTTTCAAATTTTGACTGTCCCAACGGCATGCCTGCGAAATCGCCAATGATTTTATCTGCCATGCTTTCATCACCTGCTTTGGCTAGTGTTCCCATCACAACTTCTTGCAACACGCCTTTGGCAGGTTTTGCCGAAAATTCTTTCGCCAGGGCTGTGGCTGCTGCCTGGTCAAGGATGCTCAACGAATGCAGGGCAAAACCGGCCACCGTATAAGATGAATCCTTTACAGCTGTCTTAAACAACGGCATGTAGGTTGTGTTTTCATATTCACCCAGCAGGCGGATGGCCATGCCGCGGGCCGGCGCATGTTTATCAGTTTTGGCAATATTGAGCAATAGTGGTTCTGCTGCATTTTTCACCGCTTCTATTTCCAGGTTAAGCCGGTTCATGCTATAATTTCTCAGGCCATGATACTTGTCATTCAGTCCGGCGAGTAATAAATGTTGGGCCTTGGGGTCATCTTGTTTTTCGGCGGCAAAAGCAAGTGCTTCTCTTCTGTCAATATAATTGCCTGCATAATGATACTGGTGGATATAATTGTCCAGTGTTTTGTTATCTTTCTTTGTCCACAACATCACTTTTTCCGCATCCACATTCACCAGGTCGGGTCTTTTACTGTAAGAAAAGCTGAAAGTATCAGTTTCATTTTGTGCCCACACACGGTGACGCACCTTCTCTGCGCCATGATAAATGTCAATAGCAACGGGCAGTTTGAACAGCTTCCCCGATGGTTGTTTTTGTTTAATGATCACTTTCACATTCCCGGCAGCATCATCATATACATAACTGATTTCCGCATCGGGATGACCGCTGCCAAAATACCACTGGTTAAAGAACCAGTTCATATCCCTGCCCGTCACTTCTTCAACAGCTAATCTCCATTGGTGAGCTTCCGCCGATTTGAATTTATGAGTGGTCAGGTAAAGATTCATGGCTTTGTTAAAAGCTTCATCACCTATATGCGTCCGCAGCATATGCAGAATGCGGCCACCTTTCTGGTAACTGACAGCGTCAAACATATCTTCCTTATCGTGGTAGTGAAACCTAACCAGGTCCTTTTTATCACTCCTGCTTTGCAGGTAGGCTTGCATATCCTGGAAGTTTGCAAAATCGCCGGCATCTTTACCGTATTTATATTCAGCCCACAAGGTTTCGCTGTAATTGGCAAAAGATTCATTCACCGTCAGGTTACTCCAGCTTTCTGTGGTTACATAATCACCAAACCAGTGGTGAAAAAGTTCATGGGCAATTGTGCCCTCCCAATGATTGCCATCCACTAATTCCCTCGCATCCTGCTGGGCGCCTTCCTGGTGCAGGGTGGCCGTTGTGTTTTCCATGGCCCCGGCTACATAATCACGACCGGTTATCTGCGCATATTTCACCCAGGGATATTCCACCCCGGTTATTTTTGAGAAAAAAGTCATCATCTCCGGTGTGTTGCCAAATATCTTCCTTGCCACTGGTCCGTATTCTTTCTCCACATAATAGCTCACTTCTTTTCCTTTCCAGGTATCTTTCACCACCGCATATTCACCCACGCCAAGGAAAAATAAATAAGGTGCATGGGGCAGGTCCATCTTCCAGTAATCAGACCTTGTGCCATCCGGGTTTTTCTTTTGCGACATCAGTTTACCATTGCTCAGTGTCACATACTTGTTTTCAACTGTCACTGTCAACTCCTGTGTGGTCTTTTGATTGGTTTTGTCAATAGTTGGAAACCATGCCGAACTGGATTCCGTTTCTCCCTGTGTCCAGATCTGTGTGGGTTTATTCTTCACTTCACCTTTCGGGTTGATAAAATACATTCCTTTTATACCCAGCATAGCATCGCCGCCAAACTTTTTTTCATATTCATCAGGTTTGGCGATATAATCAATATATACAGTAAAGCTTTCGTTGGCTTTATAGGTTTTGTCCAGTTGGATGCGAACCGTCAGTTCATCATATTTATATTTCAGCGGAATTTGCTGTGTTCCTTTCACCAGGGCCACTTTTTTCAGCTCCATGCCTTTTGCATCAAGGGTCAGCGAATCAGTAGGGTAAAAATGTGGTTTCAGGGTGATCCATGCTTTGCCATACAGCCATGACTTGCTGAAGTCGGGCTTAACTTCCAGTTTGGTATGCACCAGGTTGTTGATGCGGGCAGGTGTTTCCCTGTAAACTCTTTTCCAGGAAGTGTCAGGAGATGGTTGCTGAGTAAAACCGTAAACAAAAGTGAATACAGCAACAACAAGTAATACTATTTTTTTCATACTGGTTTTTTTGAATGCGGCAAATTTAGGAAAGCCCGGTATGCCGGGCAACGTTATCGGGATGAATGGTGGGTATTTAACAGCTTGTTGTAGCTTAATTTTCAATATTTTTGGGAAACAACCAATACCGGGAAAATGAAAAAACTCTTTCTGTGCCTTTTCTTTGCCGCCTTCTCAATGGCCGGCAATTCACAAAGGCTGTATTTTGTTTACCTGCAGGCAGAACCAGCACAACCCTTTTTTGTGAAAATGAATGACAAGTTGCTTAGCTCATCTCCTTCCGGCTATTTGATTCTTTCTAAACTTCGCGACAGTGCATATCAATTTTCAGTTGGATTTCCGCAAAACAAATGGCCTGAACAAAAATTCACGGTAACCGTAAACGGCAAGGACCATGGGTTTCTATTAAAAAATTTTCCGGAAAAAGGTTGGGGACTTTTCGATCTACACACACTGGCCATACAAATGGCTGCTGATACAAAACCCCCGGCGGTTAAAACAGAAAAGGCAGACGTTTCTGCTTTCACTGATGTTTTGGCCAAAGCCGCTGACAATCCTGCATTGCTGAACAAACAGGTTGTAACAAAAACTGATTCAGCAAAAGTTGAGCGCAAAACTACAGTAAGCGATCCTCCGGTTGCGCTTATAGATCAGGGTAAGCAGGAAACAAAAGCAGAAAACATTACACAGGAAGTTGAAAAAGATACAATGGTTATTACTGGTACAGAAACAAAAAAAGAAATGTTGCCTGAAACAGGGATAAAAAAAACTACAGAAGCCGATCCGCCGTTGGCAAAAGAGGACGGGAAAAAAACTGGTGAAACTGAATATAAAAGATCAGTGGTGACCCGAAGATCTGAAAGCTCCACAACGGAAGGTTTCGGGCTTACATTTATTGATGAGTTTAGCAATGGTTCTATGGATACAATTCGCATAATCATTCCAAATCCAAAACCGGTTGCTGCTGCAGTGAAGGAAGAACCAAAGCCAGAACGAAAATTCCTGGAAATAACAACGGATACGGTTCGTACAAATCCTGAACCGGCAAAAACTGTTATAGAGGAAAAGCCGGCAGGAAACAAGGATATACCACCCGTTCAGGAAAAACCCGTTTCAGGCAATACCTGCACCGCAGTAGCAGGTGAAAGTGATTTCTTAAGCCTGCGCAAACTTATGGCAGCAGGAGACACTGAAGATGATATGCTGGATGAAGCCAGGAAAACATTTAAGACAAAATGTTTTTCGGCAGCGCAGCTAAAAAACCTGAGTGTACTGTTTCTGACAGATGAAGGTAAATATCGTTTCTTCGATATTTCTTACCGCTATGTAGCAGATATCGGAAACTTTGCTGCCCTTGAATCCGAACTGAAGGAAGAATATTATAAGAATCGCTTCAGGGCGATGCTTCGCAATTAAAATCATATGCCCCGTTATTTTCTTGAAGTATCTTACAAGGGTACTGCGTACAGCGGTTTTCAATCACAGGAAAATGCGAATACTGTACAGGCTGAAATTGAAAAAGGATTCGCCATTTTGCAGCGGCATTTGGTTGTTATGACAGGTTCCTCCCGTACAGATGCCGGGGTGCATGCATTGCAAAATTTTTTTCATTTCGATTATGATGGCACCATTCATCCGCAGTTTGTTTATAAACTGAATGCTATACTGCCCGCCGATATTGTAGTCAGGGCTATCAGGCAAGTGACGGATGATGCTCATTGCCGTTTCGATGCAATTAGCAGGTCATACAGGTATTATATATACAGGCACAAAGATCCCTTTCTGCAGGACAGGGCATTTTATTTCCCTTACAAGCTGGATTTGGTGAAAATGCAGGAAGCGGCAGAAATGATCAGGAGATATAATGATTTTACTTCTTTTTCAAAGCGGAATACCCAGGTTAAAACATTTGAATGCAATATTTTAGATAGCTTCTGGGAGCAGGAGGATGGCTGTATAATATATAATGTAAAAGCCAATCGCTTTCTCAGGGGCATGGTCCGGGCTCTTACAGCCACCATGCTTAAGATTGGCAGGGGAAAAATGTCTCTTGAGGATTTCAGGTGCATTATCGAAGCAAAGGACTGCACAAAAGCCAGTTTTGCTGTGCCGGCACACGGTCTTTTTCTCCAGGCTGTAGAGTTTCCGGAATGATCGGAATATTTTTTCTGCTACAGAACCCTTACTGCTGGCTTATTTCATTGATTTTATGATTTTTATTGGTCTTAAAGGTTGGTAGATAACCTGCACATCCTTATCTTTGCACCCCGTTTGGAAAAAGCGGCAGTTCTATGAGTATTGTGAACAGACTGTGAGGCAAATGTGAACAAATCAACAGGTAAAAATTTGCTGGTAACTTGCAAACCCCTACCTTTGCCGTCCGCCTCAAAAAAACGAGGTCAGTTCTTCACAAAACAGATTGATTTTCACACCAGGTACTTCGACATTTATTTTAAATAAAATGGAGAAATATTTGGTAGAAATATACAGGCCCTTACCTTTGCACTCCCGTTAAAAAAACGGGGAATGGTAACCGGGTAAAAACGGTTGTCATCCCGGCAAAGCGAGGGACAAAAGATCTTTGAAAGTTGGGAAACAATAGCACTTTATCTCAATAGCCATTGAGATAAAACAATAGGTAAGTCAAGCTAAATACAATTTAGATTTGACACGTTAATTTTCTC
>CAYPOD010000052.1:0-18147 GCA_964412375.1 uncultured Chitinophaga sp.
CTTAAAATCCTGTGGCCAGCAATGGCCGTATCGGTTCAACTCCGATCCGGGGCACACAAAAAGCGATTCATTCAAAGTGGGTTGCTTTTTTATTTTAGATTTGAATCAAACTCATAGGTAGATGTCAACTGAAATTAAATGCCCGGAATGTGGTCACCAGTTTGAGCCCAATGATGCCATACGGGAAGAAGTGGAAAAGGAACTAAGAAGCAAGGCTGCAGACTGGCAGAAAAAAAAGAATGAAGAATTCCAGGCCAGGCTGGAAGATGAAAAGAAACGACTGCAAACAGCCCTCGAAGAGAGCCTGCGCAAAAACATCAGCGCTGATTTTGAGAATAAACTCCGCCTGCTGGAGCAGAACAATAAAGACAATGAAGAAAAACTGAAACAGGCCCGCCAGCAACAACTTGAATTTTTGAAGAAAGAACAGGAATTGAAAAACAAGGAAGCAGAACTGGAGCTCTCTGTTCAAAAAAAATTACAGGAAGAAAGAGTGAAACTGGCTGAAGACATCCGCAAACTGGAGGAGCAGCGAATTGCCGCTAAAGAAACGGAATTCCAGTTGCGGTTGAAAGAAATGGAAGAAAAACTGGAGGCACAAAAAAAACTGGCTGAAGAAATGAAACGCAAAGCCGAACAGGGATCCATGCAATTGCAGGGCGAAGTGCAGGAACTGGCCCTGGAAGAAATGCTGCGCACCGCTTTTCCTTTTGACCTGGTCGGTGAGGTGGGCAAAGGTGTCCGCGGAGCTGATTGCATTCAAACCATTCGCAACAGTTTCGGCCAGGAATGTGGTAAGATCATTTTTGAAAGCAAACGAACCAATGCTTTTGCCAATGACTGGATCGAAAAACTGAAAGCCGATATGCGCAGCCAGGGCGCTGATGTTGCTGTTATTGTCACACAGGCCATGCCCAAAGACATGAGCCAGTTTGGAGAAAAAGAAGGTGTTTGGATCTGCTCCTTTAATGAAGTGAAAGCAGTGGTGCATATGCTGCGGGAAGGCATCATTAAAGTTTCTAATGCTCTGAAGAGCCAGGAAAACAAGGGCGACAAGATGACCCTTCTGTATAATTACCTAACAAGCCGTGAGTTTGCCGAACAATGGCAGGCGATCCGGGAAGGCTTCATGAGCATGAAGCTTTCGATACAAAAAGAAAGGGATGCGATGGAGAAGCTATGGAAAGCAAGAGAGAAACAGTTGGAAAAGGTCTTGCTGAATGCCGCCCATGTCAGGGGCTCCATTGAAGGTATTGCAGGTATGGAATCTGTAGACCTGAATCTGCTGGAAAACGGAAGTGAGGAAGAGTAAGAAAGGCCACCTCTCAGCAGCCTTTCTTATAAATCTTATTTTACACTATAAGGAAACTTCTTTGATGCATTTCGCATAAGAGCATTTACCAATCTGTCAGCCGAGGTGCCGACAGAACCTGATGCCTGGAAATCGTACTTCCATAATAAGTTGCCTGATTTACCGTCATGAATATTGATGGTGGTTTGTACACTGTTTGTATTCCCCCACACACCAAAAATAACACCTACTGCAACAGCCGCTCCTTCCGACATGGGCTTGTCCATATCCGACCTGTTTTGCAAAACGGCATCCACACCCAGCAACTGAGCCAGTTCAGTTCTGTCTTTTGCTGCCAGTTCATCGTATGTGATATTCGCCTGCTTAAGTAGTGCATTTGTCCTTGTCACATCCTGGAATGTTACGGTATATTGAAATTTTTCTGAACGACGAAGAAACCAGCTATACATTTTATCCTGGATAGCAAAACCGGTCGTTTCATTCATTTGTTCCAGTTGTTCTGGTGTAATTCGTTTCGCTTCATTTGGCCGCAGTTTGGTGGAAACAGCAGCAGGAAGAATAGCAACCGTTTTATGTCTTGCCAAGGCTGTATCAAAACTGGCCGACTTATAAATCCTGGGGCCACATGATAGCATTGCAAATGTTGCAAGTGTAAAAAGAGAAATAATAACTTTCATAAAATAGATTTTTCTGCAAAAAAAAAGGTTCTGATAATGTTGCAAAATAACGTTTAGTTAAAAACCCATGAAAGAATAAGTGAATCGAATTGTCGGAAATGGACACTGAACTGTTGATTCGTCTTTATAAACAATCCTTTTACCGTTTCATCTGCAGTACTGATCTGCTGCAATTGAATATGCCTCCTGAAATCAACTCCCCCATCGCCATGCCACTTGAACACCGCTTCCTTGGCACTCCAACAAAGCGTTGCCCGTTCATTGGTCTGGTCGTTTTGCAGTAATTGTTGCTCTTCCTGCGATAAGAATTTTGGCAATATCTTCATCACTTTTGGGGTCACCAGCTCCACATCTATACCCACCCGGTTGTTGCGGCTCACAATGGCAGCAGCATAATCACCACAATGAGAAATGGAAAAATGAAATTGTTCATTCGCCAGGAACGGTTTCCGGGTATCGGCGATCTGTATCAGTTCATAGGGGAAAGCTGGAAAAAGAAACTGCAGCAAAAAACGGCCTACCAGGTGCTGCAACCGCTTGTGCGGATGTGTCACATCCCGGTGCAGCGGCACATTGCCTTTAAAAAACTCTTCGCTTTCTTCGATCTTCCACACTCCCAGCCGGGTGTTTTCGTTGATTTGATGTTGAAAAAAAACAGGCACTTCGGATTGTTTAGATTGGTGATTGCCAATTTTAGATTTAAAATTGCACAAATATCAGCGATAACTCAAACTTGTTGCGCAAATGATCTTATCAGACAAGAGAATTTTAGAAGAAATAGAAAAAGGAACAATCAAACTTATGCCTTATGACCGGGAATGTCTTGGCAGCAACTCCTATGATGTGCACCTGGGAAAATGGCTGGCCACCTACCGGGAACATATCCTCGATGCTAAAAAGCATAACGAGATAGAATATTTTGAGATCCCGGAAGATGGATTTGTGCTATACCCGCATATTTTCTATCTCGGTGTAACACTGGAATATACCGAAACCCATGCTCATGTGCCATTCCTGGAAGGCAAATCCTCCACCGGCCGTTTAGGCATAGATATACATGCTACTGCCGGCAAAGGTGATGTGGGATTCTGCGGGCACTGGACCCTGGAAATCTCTGTAAAACAACCCGTGAAAGTATATAAAGGCATGCCCGTTGGCCAGCTTATTTATTTTCCCGTTGATGGCGACATAGAAATCAAATACAATGAAAAGAAAAACGCCAAGTACAGCGGCCAGCCCGACAAACCTATTGAGAGCATGATGTGGAAGAATAAGTTTTGATATTCTTCAGGAATTTAATTGCCAGATCGTGTAAGTGAGTATGCTGGCAAAGCTCACCCAACTGATATAAGGAACCAACAACCAGGCAGCCGGTTTACTGATCCTTGCAAATGCAATAATCGTCAACAGGATAATGAGCCATAAAACGAGGATCTCTACCAGTGCCCAACCGGGACTCTGCAAAGTGAAAAAAATTATTGACCAGGAAAAATTTAGCGCCAACTGTATGGCAAAAAGAATAATTGCCATTTTCTTCAGGCCTTTTGCAGCATTTGATTTCCAAACAAGGTATAGACTCACTCCCATCATTACATATAATACAGTCCAAACCGGCCCAAAAACCCAGCCGGGAGGATTCCAGGATGGTTTTTGAATAGCCTGGTACCAACTGCTGTCGCCGGTCTCTGTAAAAAAACCACTCAGGCTACCCGTCGCCACAGGTATCGCAATTGAAATGATTAACCGGGTAAATTTATTCATACTGGTGTAACAGCATAGTGTTTCAATTGTTCAAAGAGCAGCCGTGCCATACTTTTTGTAATAGGCCACCAGCCAGGTCACCACTTCATTGTAGGTACGGTAGCCCTTTGGCTGATTGTTCATACGCAAATAACCATCATACATTTTCAGCATAAACGGAGCTACCCGGTTTCGCATTTTGAGAAGATACCTGGCATATTCCCTCCTGTCTCTTTTTGCCACTGCATGTAAAGAGCTGTCCAGCACCATTGCTTTGCTGCTATCCATCAGGTACATTTCCCGGATGGCATATTGGTACATATCAAAGTAACCTGAATAAACAAAATCTACAGAAGCAGACTCCCTCGCTGCTAAAAATCCGGCAAAATTTGCTTCATTCTCCTTTGCATAACCCACCTGGTGGGCAATTTCGTGACAGGCCACAAAAGGCTGCATAAAAACAGGAATAGAAGTTTTCACCTGCCCTTCACCGGAAAAGGGATTATAATAACCCAGGAAGCCAATATACTTTCCCAAAAAACCAACCATCGAAGATTTAAGCGACTTCGAATGATAAGCCAGGAAAGTATACCGTTCGTCTGCCAGGGCATAAGTATTCGCTGCTTCTTTGAAAATGTTCCGGGGTTTTGCAAAATGCGCATCCCGCTTCAACGTGTCGGTTTGTTCAGCATACTCATTCAGTTTCACCTGCAGGGTGCGGCAAAGGGTGTCCAGGTCATTCACAGAATAATCTTTCACTTCTAATTTAAGCTGGTGAGCAATTCCCATCCGGTTATAATTTAGTCCCCACAGCAAATTGAAGGAAACATAGACAAGCAGGAAAAAGAAAATGAACTGCTGCAACCCGGCAATAAAATACTTCCGGGTGAACTGTTTTTTGAAAATCACCCTGAAAAATTGGAAAGTCTTGTAAAAGATACCCAGCAGCAGGCATGCATAAAAAAGATCCCCTATGCTAAAGGGTATCCAGCCAAACAAGAACCGCTGCACTTTTGAAATAACCGGGTAAAACCCATATGTATAGTTCCTTTCCACCCAACCAGGATAAAGCGAAACCCATTTGACAGCTATCGTCAGCACAATCAATAAAGCCCAGCCCCAGCTTTTCATAAGCCGTGCATAAAGCCGGGAAATGAACTTTTGTAAACTCGTTAGTTTAAGCATGTTCGTAATCAAGGGTTTGTTACAGGCCAACCGCCCGAAAATAATCCAAAATGTCTGATAAATTCTCAGCTTATTCCCTTACCTTTGCCTCCCGTTTTTTGGGAAGCAGGTAAGTTTTTTAAACCGCTGATTCATGGGGCACCGACGCGACTTTGAAATTGCATTTGTTGGACTTAAGCCGGGCATCCACGAATTTCAATACGAAATAACGGACAGGTTCTTTGAACGTTTCCAGCAGCAGGATTTCAGGCATTGCAAAGCCAGCATCAAACTGACTCTTGACAAAAAGAACAGTTTTATGCTCCTAAAGTTTGAAATCGGCGGAAGTCTTGAAGTGACCTGCGACCGCTGCAACAGCAACCTCCCTTTTGAACTGTGGGACGAATTCAGCCTCACGGTGAAAATGGTGGAAGAGCCGGAACTGATGAATGACCAGGAGGACGATCCCGATGTTTACTACATTAGTCGTGGTGAAAGCCATGTTGATGTGGCCGACTGGATATACGAGTTCATCAACCTCAGTATCCCGATGCAAAAAGTGTGCAGCTATGAAAATATGGATGGCCCCTATTGCAACAAATCAGCTATGGATGTGCTGAAAAAAATGGAACCGGAAAAAAAGAAAAATGAAGAAAACCCGATCTGGAAAGGACTTGAAAAGTTCAAGGATCTCGGGAAAAAATAAAAAGTATTACTGAATTTTAATCGTTGAGTTATGCCAAATCCGAAACGCAGACACAGTCAGCAAAGAAGCGCAAAACGCAGGACACACTATAAAGCTACGGCTGCCACGATCAGCACCGATAGCGCTACCGGTGAAACACATGTTCGTCACCGTGCCCATGTGAGTGAAGGCAAGTTGTACTACAAAGGAAAAGTAGTTGCTGAAAAGTCGCCTGTAAAAAAATAACAAGGGAATCCCCTGGTTATTCAATAGCCAATTCCAAATTCATTGCTAAGTTTACACCTGGTAATGGGATTTGGAATTTTTAATTTTTGGATCAATACGAATGAATATCGGACTTGACATGATGGGAGGCGACCTGGCGCCGCTGGAAGCAGTGAAAGGCGTTTTGCAATACCTCAGCGAAGAAGATTCTTCCTCCATTCTCTGGCTTATCGGCGATAAAGAGAAAGTGGAACGCCTGCTGGACGAATATAAAGTGCCGGCAGAAAGAATAAGGGTCATTCATGCAGAACAGGTAATTGACATGCATGAACATCCCACCAAAGCCCTGAAAGAAAAACAGCAATCTTCGATAGCCATTGGTTTTCATTTGCTGGCCACCGGGAAAACAGATGCATTCATCAGTGCCGGCAACACCGGTGCCATGCTGGTTGGCGCCTTGTTTAGCATAAAAGCCCTGGAAGGTGTGCTGCGGCCCACCATCTCCACAATCATACCCAAAGAAGATGGCAGCACAGGCCTGTTGCTCGATGTAGGTCTGAATGCTGATTGCAAACCCGAACAGCTAAACCAGTTTGCTGTAATGGGTTCCGTATTTGCACAAACAATTCTTGGCATAGAGAATCCACGAGTTGGTTTACTCAACGTGGGTGAAGAAGAAGGCAAGGGAAACCTGTTGGCACAGGCCACCTATCCCCTGCTAAAAGAAAATAATCATATCCAATTCATCGGTAACATCGAAGGCCGTGATATACTGGTAGACAAAGCTGACGTAATGGTTTGCGAAGGTTTTACCGGCAATGTGATCTTAAAAATGGCCGAGTCTCTTTATGAAATTGCCCATCGAAAAAAAATACAGCATGAATATTTCGACCGGTTCAATTTTGAAAATTATGGCGGTACACCTGTGCTGGGCGTCAACAAACCTGTAATAATCGGCCACGGCATCTCGCAGGCAAAAGCATTTAAAAACATGATCCGGGTAGCACAAAAAATGGTGGAAAAAGATGTGCTTGGCAAAATGAAAGAAGCGTTACAATAAACTGATTTACGATTCAGCCTGCCCTTTCTTCAATTCATCCTCATTTTGACAAATACCGTCTTTCCCGTATTGCAAAGGCTGAATAAAAAGATTAGTTTTACTCTCCTAAACCACCATGATAACTAAAAAAAATATACTATTACACCTGCTGTGTGGTCATTTGCTGCTGACAGCCGCCGGCCAGGACAAGATAGCTCCTGCATATACAAAAAGGTATACGGCAAAATCAACCACCATCCATTACCGGCTGGGAGAAACACAGGTACCTGTTAAAGTGATTCAATACGGCGACCGAAAAGATATTGTATATATCAACCTGCATGATGATGAGTTTACATCTGTGAATGCAGCTAAAGTATTGCTAGAACAAGAGGGCGGACTGATGATTAAAATTGAAAACAACAAAAAACGCAATATCCGGTTCCGCCTCAAAGGCCGCTACTATACATTTGACCCAAACAGGATGTTCTCCTCAACAGGAGCATCGCAATCACTGGCACAATTCAGAAGTACCGGTAAAGAAGCCATTGCCGAAGTAACAAAATTCGGAGAACGGATTCTGCAGCTAATACCCGAAAATCCATCCTGCATCATTGCGCTGCACAATAATACAAAAGGAAGATTTGGCATCAACTCCTACCTGCCGGGCGCAGAAAGAGAAACAGATGCCAGGCTGGTGTATGAAAATCCCGATCATAGCCCTGATGATATATTCCTGACTACTGACAGCCTTCTTTATCACAACCTTGCATCCGAAAAATTCAATACCATCTGGCAGGATAATGAAAAGGTGCGTCGTGACGGCTCACTGAGTGTGTATTGCGGCGAAAGGAATATCCGCTATGTTAACTGTGAAACCGAACATGGCAAAACCGACCAGTATTTGACCATGCTGATGGCACTCACCCAATATGTTGAGAGCATCAACCCGGATGCAATAGTATATAACTATAGTATTAGCCTTCCGCAGGGTTATTCGTTCCCTTCCGGCATCAATATATATTTCGGTGATAACCTGATCGGCGTCGTCAAAACAGCCGAAGCCAGTGATGGGTCTGATGAGATCAGGGGCATAGTTGAAATTGATAAAAAATTCAGCCTTTGGTCCAATATGGATTTCTTCTACTTTTCAGCATCAGATAGGCCCCGAATTGAAATGCGTATTGATCCGACAAGGGAGAAAAAATCATTCAACGCTTCATCAGAACTGATCCGGATTATAGTCCGGTAATTCCCCTCATTTACAGTCATTTTTTGTTGATAATTACCCGAAAAACTTTTGGTGTGATAGGCTCAAGCCTGTATTTTTGCACTCCCAAATCCGAAAGGAAATGGGAACACGGCTGATCTCGTAGCTCAGTTGGTAGAGCACAACACTTTTAATGTTGGGGCCCTGGGTTCGAGTCCCAGCGGGATCACCAAATAGCCTCCGAAACCGGAGGCTATTTTTATTTCTACTTTTTCGCCGAAAGTTTTTGAGAATTTTTAAAGTAGGTTTGTAAACATAACGACCGCATATGTCAAACTATTTTAAAAACAAGGTGGTTGTGGTCACCGGGGGAACGGATGGCATTGGTAAGGCCCTTGTTGATCAATTACTGGAGGCCGGTGCTAAAGTGGCCACCTGCGGCCGCAGCCATGATAAACTGTATCAGCTTCAATCCCAGCACCCTTCAGCCCCCCTGCATACGATGGTCGCCGACGTGAGCAGTGAAAATGATTGCCGTCGTTTCATAGAAACAACTATCAAATTTTTTGGGGGTGTTGATATTCTTATCAATAATGCAGGTATATCAATGCGGGCCCTGCTAAAAGAAACTTCACTTGAAACGATCCGCAAAGTGATGGATATAAATTTTTTCGGATCAGTGTATTGCACCCGGCATGCATTGGATTCTATTATAGAACGGAAAGGAACTATCGTGGGGGTTTCCTCCATTGCCGGCTACCGGGGCTTGCCGGGTCGCAGCGGATACTCAGCCAGCAAGTTTGCACTCCAGGGATGGCTAGAGGCAATCCGCACCGAACTGATGCATGACGGCGTTCATGTCATGTGGGTATGCCCCGGTTTCACCACTTCCAACATCCGCAATGCAGCCCTCAATAAAGATGCACAGTCGCATGGTGAAACACCGATGGATGAAGAAAAAATGATGAGTTCTGAAGAATGTGCGGAACATATCCTGCGGGCCATCCGCAAAAAGAAAAGAACAATTGTGATGACATTTACCGGCAAAAGAACTGTTTTCATGAATAAGTTCTTTCCGAAAATGACGGATAAACTCGTACATAAATTTTTTATGAAAGATGGCAGTCTGGTAAAGTGATCCCGGCAGCCGCATCTCCAAAAACACAACGAGCATTTTGCCAATACTAACCCTTACTTCCGACATTGGCCAACAGGACTACCTGGTAAGCGCTGTAAAGGCACAGTTGCTTGCCGTAAATCCCGCTTTCACCATTATAGACGTATCACACCATATTTCTCCATTCAATTACCCGCAGGCCGCATATGTTTGCCGCAGTGCTTTTAAAAATTTTCCGGACTTTAGCTTTCACCTCATCCTCGTCAATCTTTTTGAAAAAAAGCCAGAGCAATTGTTACTTGCTTTTCACAACAACCACTACCTGCTTTGTGCCGACAACGGATTGCTCACCATGATACTGGAAGACAAACCCGAAATGGTGATCGCTCTGCCATTAGAAAAAACGGCTAACAAGAATACGATCTATTGCAGCACTGTGATGGCCCGTGCTGTTGACAAAATCATGCAGGGCGAATCCATTCGCAACATTGGAATGCCTGACCCGGTATTTATCGAGAAAAATCACCTGCGACCCCTGCTCGACAACAACTGGATAGAAGGACAGATCATTTTTGTAGATAATTTTGAAAATGTAATTGTAAATATTACCCGTGAACAATTTGAAGAACAGCGAAAAGGTAGAAGCTTTCGTATAGTTTTCAAACGGGATGAAGTGATAGAACGTATCAGCGAAACCTATGCTGATGTGCCACAGGGTGAAAAATTAGCATTATTCAACAGCGCCGGGTATTTGGAAATTGCCATTAACAAGGGAAATGCGGCCGGTCTTTTCGGATTGAAAGGTTATTCGGAAAAGAATATGCAAAGCCAGCTGACTTATCAAACTGTGAGAGTTTATTTTGAATAAATGATATGAAACGAATTGCATTGGATATGGATGGTGTGCTGGCTGATGTTGCTGCACAATTCATCCGCTTTCACGAAAACGAAACCGGCGAGCTCAAAACGCCAGACCAGATAGCTGGTCTGTCTGAAATACAGGCTTTCCCGTATGCAAGAAAACATGTTTTTGCCCCGGGCTTCTTTCGCACAGCGCCGCTTTTACCGCATAGCAGGGAAGTGGTAAAAAAACTCAGCGAAGAGTATGAAATTTTTATTGTTACAGCCGCAACAGAGTTCCCGCAAAGTCTTGCCGAAAAGCAGGCATGGCTGGGAGAGTTCTTTCCTTTTATCGGGTGGAAGCAAATGGTATTTTGCGGCAATAAATCCATCATCAATGCCGACATCATGATTGATGATCATTACAGGAACCTTGACCAGTTTCCCGGCTTCACCATCTTGTTTGACCAGCACCATAACCGGCACAGGGAAAATGGCCGCCACAGGCGGGTTTTTAACTGGAAGGAAATTGAACAACTGCTCTTATAGGTAAATTTCTAAATCTGTCTGAACGGCCCTTTTTCTACGAACGAAACCCCTATTTTTGCCTGTTCTCAAAATCAACCCTTTATGAATTTCAGGAAGCTCAATAACATTACCGGCTGGGCAGTATTCTTCATTGCTTTTGCCACTTACTTCTTAACCCGGGAAGCAAGAGCCAGCTTATGGGATTGCGGCGAGTTTATCGCCAGTGCTCAAAAGCTGCAGTTGCCCCACCCTCCCGGAGCACCCTTGTTTGTGCTGCTTGGTCGTTTTTTTATTATACTCTTCGGCGATAACCCCATGACGGCTGCCAATGCGGTGAACTTTATGAGTGCATTGGCCAGCGCTGCCACGATTCTGTTTTTATTCTGGACCATTACGCATTTTGCCCGTAAGATGTTCGTAACAGTTGGGGAAGAACTCACCTCCCACCAGGGATTCACTGTGATGGCTGCTGGTATTGTGGGAGCCCTTGCTTATACATTCAGCGATTCATTCTGGTACAGCGCCGTGGAAGGTGAGGTGTATGCGCTTTCATCTTTCTTCACGGCACTGGTTTTCTGGGCCATGCTGAAATGGGAACATGCTGATGAACATGCCGGCAATGATGCCGCTGCGAGGTTGCGCAGTGACCGCTGGATCGTCTTTTTCTTTTTTATGATGGGTCTTTCCATTGGTGTGCACCTGTTAAACCTGCTTGCTATACCGGCCGTAGTCATGATCTACTATTATCGCCGCTATCAAACCAGCACCAAAGGTGCCATCATTGCTTTTATCATTGGTTGTATTATCACCGGGCTGGTTCAGGTGGGCGTCATACAGTACTCGATGAAAGCCGCCGGCCAGGTAGATGTATTCATGGTGAACAATTTCGGGCTTCCGTTCTTTTCCGGGTTTGCTCTGTATTTTACAGCGCTGGCAGCCCTTATCATCTGGGCATTGCGGTTTAGTGAGAAAAATATTTCTCAAACCCGGCTTATCATATGGTTCATCTTGTTCCTGGCTTTGTCGCTCCTGCCATTTATTGTTTCGATAGGATCGGGTGGTGCTAAATTCCTCAAGTTCCTGCTGATCGGAGGTGCCGGTGTTGCAGCCGGATATTTCCTGAAACCAGGTGCATTAAGAATACTGAAACTATCTCTTTGGTGCTATGCCTTTATGATGCTGGGCTATTTCATGTATTTCACCACCATGATCCGCTCCAATGCCAATCCTTCGATTGACATGAACAATGTTGACAACCCCATCACCCTGGTGTATTACCTGAGCCGCGAACAGTATGGACAACAGCCGTTGTTATACGGTCCCCATTTTTCAGCCGAATACAGGGATGATAACGGGGATGGTTATATAGATTTTGAAGATGGCGAAATGAAATATGTGAAAGGGAAAGACAGTAAAGGAAAAGATAAGTATATCGAGATCGGTGTAGAGAGAAAGCCACTGTATGAACAGAGTGATATGCAACTGTTCCCACGGATCTGGTCCACCAGCAATGATCAGTTTCATCCCGAATTTTATGCAGAGTGGCTGGATCTTGGACAGGAACAAACCGCATCCGGCCAGATGCGCTACACTGCTCCCACCTATGGCGATAACTTTACCTGGTTTTTCACTTACCAGTTGGGCCATATGTACTGGCGGTATTTTATGTGGAATTTCGCCGGCAAACAAAACGATATTCAAGGGCTGGGCAATAAAAGAGACGGCAACTGGATCAGTGGTATTTCATTTATTGACAACAGCCGGTTGGGTGATCAGAGCCTGATGCCTGAAAGCATTAAACAAAACAAAGCCAATAATAAGCTATTCATGCTGCCATTCCTGCTCGGGATGCTGGGATGTATTTATCAATACATCAAGAACAGGAAAGACTGGATAGTGAGTTTCCTATTGTTTTTCTTCACCGGCATTGCTATTGTGCTTTACCTGAATCAGCCCGGCAACCAGCCTCGTGAACGGGATTATGCCTATGTTGGTTCCTTTTATGCTTTTGCGATCTGGATAGGTATGGCAGTTGTAGCTTTTGTGCGGCTGGCACGGGAAAAAGCAGATCAACTCACATTTACCAACACATTGCTTTATGGCAGTGCTCTCACTTTCCTGGTCACCCTGATGAGCTCAGTACCCGGCACCGGCTCCAGCGTTATCATACCTGCCCTTGTGGTGACTGCTTTGTATGCAATATTGGTGACAGTTGTAACTTTTATCCTCAGGGCTATTTCTTCAGCCGGGAAAAATGAAAGGCTGCTGAATATTTCTGCTGCTGTAGTTTGCCTCATCGCTCCTTTGATCATGGCGCAGCAGGAATGGGACGACCATGACCGCAGTCAAAAAACACTGGCCCCAGATCTTGCCAAAAACTACCTGGAAAGTTGTGCCCCTAATGCGATCATATTCACTTTTGGCGATAATGACACTTATCCTTTGTGGTATGCACAGGAGGTGGAAGGCATCCGCCCTGATATCCGCATCATCAACAACAGCCTGTTAGGCATTGACTGGTATATCAACCAGCTTCGCTACAAAGTGAATGAAGCTGATGCAGTGGATGTCATCTGGACACCGGAGCAGATAGAAGGTCATAACCGTGAATTTATGCGTTACCGCCAGCAGGGTTCTGCCGGCACCTATTATGACCTTTACGATGTGATGAAAAATGTTGTGGGGAAACCCGTCATTGATGCCAAAACAGGCCGTGATGTCGGTGGAAATACATTTCCAGTATCCCGCTTCAGGGTACCGGTGGACACTGCACTGGTCAGGAGCAACGGAACTGTAAATCCCGATGACAACGTTGTACCTGAAATGATGTTTGAGATCCCGGAAAATAAACTGAGTGCAGGTCTTGCCCGCAATGAACTCATCATTTTAAACATCATCGCTGCCAATCAATGGAAGCGGCCGATCTATTTCACTTCGCCTATCGGGGAGTTAGGCTTTAGCCAATTCCTCCGAAAAGACGGTCTTTCTCACAGGCTGGTGCCGGTGGTTGCCAAATATCCCCAGGCCAATTGGGTAACTGACAGCACCCTCCGCTCCCTGATCCGCAGCGGAACACAGATCAGGGATAATAACCTGGATACGATGTACAGCAACGTAATCAACAAATTTGAATTTGGCGGCGCTGACAAAACAGGAGTGTATTTTGATGAAGAGAATCGCCGGCACCTGCTTAACATCAGGGCTGTGATCGGCGAACTGGCCGGTAATCTTGCTGATGCAGGCAAGAAAGATGAAGCGCAAAAGCTGATTGAAAAAGCTGAAAAAGGAATGAACCCGGCTAATTTCCCTTATGCGCTGGTTAGCCGCTATAACAGCCACAACCAAACAGGGCTTATCTACCTGGAAGCCTGCTATAAAGCCGGCAAAACAGAATTGGCTGAAACGATCAGGGCTGCTTTAAGGAAGGACCTTGAAGAACAGAAGAAGTATTATGATTATATAAGAGCGGAGAAAACGGAATTCTTTGGCCACTTTGAACGTTCCGAGGCACCGCTGAATGAAGTGATGTTGCGGGTGCTGGATGCCATTGAAGCCCGGTATGCTCCGCAAAAAGTGCAACAACAACAGGGACAGGAAGGTGAAAAGATCATCACTAATCCACCTGCATCGGATAGTGTACCGCAATAATTTTCATAGTATAAATTTTAACCCCGCCCCTTCCCGGGCGGGGTTTTTTATGGCTGAACATTGCAGACCGCTATTTGTTAATAAACGAAAGCGGGGGAAATAACGTAAATTGCTTATTCGCTTTTCCACTGTGCAACCCGTTCATCAAACCTGTTCCGGCTATGCGTGGATTTCATTTTTCAGGATTCAACCCCGATGAAAACGGGAAAAGCCGTTTTGAACAGCTGCTTGACCTTTTCATGCAACTGCTCACTTACACCAGCGGCGATGTGGCCGAAGCCATGCAATGGATGAATGAATTAGATAAAAAATATGAACTGACCGATGACGAATACGGAATCGGAGACTTCATAGATGAACTCCGGGAAAAAGGATATATCACAGAGGACAATCAAAAAGGGCAGGTAAAAATCACCCCAAAAACAGAACAGGGCATACGAAAAAGAAGCCTTGAAGAGATATTTGGCAAACTTAAAAAAACGAAGCAAGGCGATCATCACAGTTTTAAGCCCGGGCAGGGTGATGAAATAAATCCTGAGACCCGCCAGTTCCGGTTTGGGGATATGCTGGAGCAGATTGATTTCACTGAATCCATACGCAATGCGCAGATCAATCATGGTATTGACAGTTTCAGCATGCAGGAAGACGACCTGAGCATCCGGGAAACCGACTTCAAGACACAAACTTCCACCGTGCTGATGATTGATATTTCCCACTCGATGATTCTCTATGGTGAGGACCGCATCACCCCTGCGAAAAAAGTGGCAATGGCGCTGAGCGAACTCATTCAAACCAAATACCCGAAAGACACACTGGACATTGTGGTGTTTGGTAATGACGCCTGGCCTATTGAAGTGAAAGACCTTCCCTATTTACAGGTAGGCCCCTACCATACCAATACAGTCGCCGGTTTGGAGTTGGCAATGGATATTTTGCGAAGAAGAAAAAACCCGAACAAACAAATATTCATGATTACGGATGGAAAACCTACATGTTTGAAAATCGGGAAAAGATATTACAAAAACAGTTTTGGTCTCGACCGAAAAGTAGTGAACCGTTGTATGAACCTTGCTGCACAATGTAAAAAATTGAAAATCCCCATCACCACTTTTATGATCGCTACCGATCCTTACCTGCAGCGGTTTGTGCAGGAGTTTACCGAAACCAATAACGGGAAAGCATTTTTTGCTTCGTTAGATAAATTAGGCGCATTTATTTTCAAAGATTTTGAAAGCGGGAAAAGAAAAACAGTTTATTAAGTGTTGAATGCAGATTGATATGATCCATAATATCTACCCGGACATCTTATTAAATCATAAACACCATAAACATCTGCGTTCCCAATCATTAAAAACATGGACATCAAAAATATACAGACTTTAGGTGAATTAAAATCTTCTGGTTATTTACCAAAAGGAATCAAAGAAGAGATAAGGCAAAACCTGATAGCTAAGCTGAAAGCCGGAGAAACCACTTTTCCCGGCATAGTGGGCTATGAAGACACGGTGATTCCGGATGTAGAAAGAGCTTTGCTCAGCAAACACAATATCCTGTTCCTGGGGCTGAGGGGACAAGCCAAAACCCGAATGGCACGTCAAATGATGGAACTGCTGGATGAATATATCCCTGCCATATCGGGCAGCGACATTAATGATGACCCGCTGCATCCTGTTTCAAAATTTGCAAAAGATCAGATTGCCGTACATGGTGATGAAACTCCCATTCACTGGATACACCGCAGCGAACGATATGGTGAAAAACTGGCAACACCCGATGTGAGTGTGGCCGACCTGATTGGTGATGTTGACCCCATCAAAGCTGCAAACCTCAAACTCAGTTTTGCTGACGAAAGAGTAATACACTATGGCATTATACCAAAAAGCAACAGGGGCATTTTTGTTATAAACGAGTTACCTGATCTGCAGGCACGGATACAAGTGGCGCTGTTTAATATTCTCGAAGAAGGTGATGTGCAGATAAGAGGTTTCAAACTGCGAATGCCGCAGGATATATTGTTTGTGTTCACAGCCAACCCCGAGGATTATACCAACCGGGGATCCATCGTTACTCCGTTAAAAGACCGCATCGAAAGCCAGATACTGACACATTACCCCAAATCGCTGGAAGATGCGCTGGCCATCACCGAACAGGAGGCGGCGATCAGCGAAGATCAAAAAACAAAAGTGAAAGTGAGTGACCTGGTAAAGCGGCTGATCGAGCAGGTGGCCTTTGAAGCAAGAGCCAGCGAACTGGTGGACAAAAAAAGCGGCGTTAGTGCAAGACTGACGATTTCTGCTTTTGAAAATGCTGTCAGTGCTGCTGAACGAAGGGCTATCATCAACAACGAAAAACAAACACAGGTATGGATCAGCGATCTGGCAGGTATCATTCCTTCCATAACAGGCAAAGTGGAACTGGTATATGAAGGCGAGCAGGAAGGGCCTTTCCAGGTGGCGATGAATTTACTGGACAAAGCCATCCGGTCACAATTCATTCATTATTTTCCCAACCCGGACACCCTGAAAAAAAGAAGAAATGCCGGCAAATCATCAACGGAAGAATCCAAGGATGATAATCCTTATCGTCCCGTGACTCAATGGTTTGACAAAGGCAATTCCCTGAATATTTCTTTCAACACAAAAGACAAAGACAAGTACCAGCTTTTATACAAAGTGGATGGTCTTCATGCTGTGATAAAAAAATTCTTTCCAAAGACAAATGAAGAACAGGCTGCACTGCTGATGGAATTTGTTTTGCACGGGCTGGCTTCCTATTCGCTTATCAGCAAAAAAATATTTGAAAGCAACGTGGAGTTCAAAGACCTTGTCGGCAGCATGATGAACTTTAATGAAAAAGATTTTGAGTTTGATGAAGAAGCCTGATCACTGCTAATTAAGACAAGACATCTTAACAGTGACCTTGCAACCTTTGCCGGGAGCAGATTCAATGTCAACTGAACCATCATAAAACCTGACACGGTCATGAATATTGGAAATGCCAATACCGCTTCGGGTTTGCCTGGGATCAAAACCTACCCCATCATCCTTTATAACCAATTCGGCAACATCGTTCCTGCAATGCAGCAGGATTTCGACTTCACGGGCCTTGCTGTATTTGAGAATGTTCTTTAACTGTTCCTGCACAATACGGAAAATAGTAACTTTTTTCCCGGGACTCATCAGGTCATTCTCATGATCATAGGTGAACTTGATCCTGACCGTACCGGCAAGATGTATATCATCAATCAGTTGCCTGATACTATCCACTAATCCCTTTTCCTTCAATTGAGGCACCACCAGTTCCTTTGACAGTTTCCTGATCTCCTCAATGGCATTCATGAGGTATTCAATACTTTTTTGCTTGATCAGTTGTTCTTCATTGCCAGCGGGCTTCAGCATATCCACAAACAACTTCACCGTAGATAATATCTGGTTTACGTTATCATGCAGTTCATGACCTATCCGGGTTCGCTCTTTTTCCTGCACCCGTATCACAGTTTCTGAAATCTCCTTCTGGCGTTGCAGTTTTTCCTCTGTCAACTGGTCTTCGAGTTGTTTCAACCCTGTTATATCCTGCAACGATCCGATCATTTTCACCGGCAGTCCGTTCTCATATACCACATAGCCCCTGTCCTGTATGTGCTTATATGTGCCATCCTCACATTTGAACCTGTAACGGTCCTCCCATGAATGCTTGCCTGTATCCGTCGCTTCTTTTATCTTTTCAGTTACCCGGTCCCTGTCTTCAGGATGGATGCGACGCAACCACCAGGATAAACCTTTTGAGCTTTCAGCATTGTAACCAATCATATCCATCAGGGCATCATTACGGAAAATATGCCCGGTTTGCATGTCCCATTCCCATATTGCATCGGAGGTAGTCCGGCTCAGGAGCAATAATCTTTCATTTGCTTCTTTAAGCTTTTTTTCCACCTCGTTCTTGTCTGATAAATTCACTGCATG
>CAYPOD010000052.1:18247-19356 GCA_964412375.1 uncultured Chitinophaga sp.
CTGGCAAATAAAAGTGTGGCATTTTCATCCAGCACCCAGGCAAGGTTGGGTGTCCGGCTCAAAAAAGCCCGGAATAAGGTATCCCTTTCCTGCACTTCGGTACTGAGCTTTCTTTCCTGTGTCACATCAACTATACTTGTGACAACAGAGTATGGACTTACTTTGCCGGTATCCAGCAATGGCTGTGAATTGAACAGCACATACCTGTTTTCTCCATTCCGTAAACGAACAACCAGCACTTCCGACTGCATCCTTCCTGTCTTGAGGGCCTTCATGAAAGGAGTATTCTCAAACAGCATAGGATCGCCATATTCTGTGGTAACCGTCCATGCGTTATTCCAGAGACTTTCAATATTTTTCAGTTGGTAAAGCCTTTCCAGTGTAGAAGAAAATATATCCGCCGCTTTCTTATTGGCAGCAATAAGTTCTCCTTTCTTATCCTGGAACAATACTCCTGCATTCAAACCCTCCACAATCGACTGGTAGTTCTTCTCTCCAGCCTGGTTGAATTGTTTAACTCTTTCATCTTCCACCAGTTTATACCCAACACAAAGAAATGTTGCGGGACCTTCTTCTTCTTTTTTTTCCAGGTAGTTTACCTGCCATTTCATCGGGTGATAATACCCGTTTTTCAGGTAAAGTTCAGTGGACAAAGGGCTGCTGTGTTTCGCATTTTGAATAGTTTCCCGGAATAAATCGGTGTGATCCGGGTGCAACAGGTCAAAAAAATTACGGGATTCTGTCCTGGGGTTTCCCAGGTGAAGCGAACGCAGCATATTGGCATTGGCAGAAACGATATTTCCATGCTCATCAATCAGTGACAGAAACAAATCCTTTCTGAGTTCACTGTTGCTAATAATATTTTTCAATACGGACCACTGCTTAGTCATATTCACATTTTGCTTTTAAAGAGGCAGGGATTAAAAAGATTTTCATGTTACCAGATAGCATCGCCTCAATTTGCTGCTTTATATCCCAGTTGCCGGATAATGCTTGCTACTTTTCCAAAATCATTTGATTTGTCCAGGAAATGGTCAGCGCCTATCTCACTGCACTGCCGCTTGTAATAATCATCAGCATGATTGGTCACCATCAGCACATGACTTTGC
>CAYPOD010000053.1:0-18238 GCA_964412375.1 uncultured Chitinophaga sp.
CATTACTGCCCATTCACTGCTGCACGGCCGGAGCTTTTCACTTCTGCGGCTGCTTCAGCTTTTGCTTCCGGCTTCACAGATGTGGCTGTTTCTGCTGCTGCCCTGCCCTCTGCCTGTGCTTTGGCTTTAACCCTATTGGCCTTTTTAATTGCTGCACGGGTTTGTTTTTTTGCCAGCACTGTTGTTTCAGCAGCAGCTTGTTCTGTTTGATCAACAGCGTGGCTGCCGTTTATTCTCGCCCCGGTGTTTGCTTCGGCGTTGACACCCGCATTCAAACCGGTTTGAACAGATGAGCCATTTCCTGTCTGAACAATGCTGTTGCTATTTCCTTCTGCTTTAATAGTTGTTCCAGCACCAGCATTTATATCAGCATTTTTCCTGAGTTCCTTATTGATCTTTTTGCCGGCCCTTGCTGTTCTTTCACTTGTGTTTTTTGCCGCAGATGCTGTGCGGTCTTTCACTTCAGCAGCTTTGCTGCTGCTTGCCTGCACGGTACTTTTAGTGGCCTGGCTGGCAGAACTACTCACCTGTGATATTGCTCTTGTGTTCAACGTTGCATTAGCAGCCGCTTGTGTTGTGGATCTCACTCCTAGATTCAATTGTGAAAATCCAACTAGCGAAAGGGTTGAGGCCATTAATAGGGCCATTGTTTGTTTGATCGTCTTCATAGCTTTTTGTTTTTGGTGATTAAAAAATAAACATTCAATGGTCTATAGCGGTTATCCCAGCATCCCATCAATAAATTTTATGCCAAACCGGCCGCTAAGGCTTAATCTATGATGGTAATAATTATGAACCATTGCGTTGTGTGGTTTACCGGGATTTGTTGCTATCTGACGAAGCCTGTTGCCGGAGGTTTAAAGACTGTGAAAAAAAGTATTTTTTTCTTCACGATCCGGGAATAGAAAATTTTCGTAAGTACCTGCTTTTATTATTGAAGAAGACCTGCTTCCCTAAGTTGATGCCGCAAAATAATTGCTGTTAAGTTTCATTAAGAACGGTGTCGTTCATCACATTGCCGGTATGAATGGCGGAAATCAGCTGACAAAGCGACAAACTAATCCGATCCGGCGACAGGATGTTTTTAACAGCACAGCATCGCTTCCTGTTTTTAATTCCTCCCGGTTTGTCTAAAATCAAAATTTTCACTTTAGGCCGTGTATAGTTTTATGCAAACAAAATTGACAACTCAAAAACTTATTTTATGAAACAACAAATTAAAAACTGGATCGCAGTAATGCTGTTTACCACAGCCGGGATCATTTCTTTTGCCCAGGACACTAAACCCGGAGTTCCCAAATGGGTATCTGAAAAAGGATATTGGGTGGTTGAAAATAATGTCCACGATCCGCTTAACCATATTATACGGTTCTATACAAATGATGATGAACTGATGTATAAAGAAACCCTTTCCGGGGTAAGACTCAATCCCGAAAAAAGAAAAGTGCGGATGAAACTGAAGAAAGTGCTGGAATCTTCAGTAATAGCCTGGGAAAAGAAAAAGATGACAGAGGAAGAAAAGCAATACGTTCTGGCAATCCTGAAATAAGCATAAGGATTAGTTTTCAGAAAGATCCTGCAGTCTCCGGCTGCGGGATTCTTTCGCTTAAAACCGTTTGTCGCCCAAAAATCACCGTATGACGATAAATAACAGTATAGAAAGACAACTGCATGGCACGGTTCGTAATTTTATTACTGTTCACATGCAGCAATGGCCTTTCATATTCTCCGACGAAAGAAAATACCGCATCCGGCGGCATATCGCTTTTTGGGTATTCTGGTGGTTGTTCCAGGGCTTTCTCTATTCCTTTGTAGCAATAGCAAGAAACACTCCGTTTCATATACAAATTGTGGTGTCGCTGACTGAATCTTTTGTTTACCTGCTTGATCACATGTTCCTCGCTTATACACTGATGTATTTTGTCATCCCTAAGTTTCTGCTGAAACAAAAGTACTGGCTTACAGCCGGCTGGACCCTGATCCTTTTCTTAATCACAGGTGCCATTTCTGCCCTAATCAGCATGATGGTCTTACCACCACTGCGGGTATTTCTTTTTGGCGAAACATTCCTTCAGTTCCGTCCTGCCGAAGCCAGTTTTTTTCTGGGTCTGTTAGCCGGGCTTCGTGGTGGCATCACCATCGGCGGGCTGGCTGCTGCCATCAAGCTGATGAAACACTGGTATGTGAAAGAACAGCGCAACCTGCAATTACAAAAAGAGAATGTGGAATCGCAACTCCAATTGCTGAAAGCACAGGTGCACCCTCATTTTCTTTTTAATACCCTTAATAATATTTATTCTTACACACAAAACACTTCCCCGGTTGCTGCAAAACTTTTATCTGGTCTTTCGGATATGCTCCGGTTCATGTTATATGAAAGCAACCAGCCGCTGGTTCCTTTGTCAAAAGAGTTAAGAATGCTGCAGGATTATATCAATCTTGAGCAAATACGTTACGGGAATAAACTGGAACTGCACCTTGACCTGCCATCTGAAACCAATAACCTGCAGATAGCTCCCCTTTTGTTGCTGCCGCTGGTGGAAAATTGCTTTAAACACGGCACCAGCAATGTACTGGAACAGCCGTGGATTAACCTGCAGGTGAGCATTAGCGGAAAACAAATGCACATGAAACTGCTGAATGGCAAGACGGGCAAACCAGAACCGGAACCAGGAAAATCCGGCATAGGCATTCAGAATGTCCGGAAAAGACTGGAGTTGTTATATCCCGGAAAACATGAACTTAACATTTCAGACGAGGAAGATGTGTTTATTGTGAATCTAAAACTTGAACTGGAAACCAAAAAAGAATCGGTTTTCAGAAACGATAGCGAAAAGGAATTAAGTTATGCAGGAAAATACAGTCATACGTTGCCTGGTGGTGGATGATGAACCTCCTGCCAGGGAGATCATCCGGCGTTATGTGGAGGCGGTACCACTGCTGCAACTGGCAGCCGAATGCGGCAATGCCATAGAAGCGTTTGGCTTTTTGCAACAACACCCGGTTGATCTTCTGTTTCTCGATATCCGGATGCCCCAGCTGAACGGCAATGATTTTCTGAAAACACTGAAGAATCCACCAAAGGTAATTCTCACAACAGCTTATACTGAATATGCACTGGAAGGATATGAACTGGATGTGGTGGACTACCTGATGAAACCTATTCCCTTTGACCGTTTCCTGAAAGCTGTCAATAAAGCCTACCAGCTCAATACTGCCAGGACCGAAACAGTGATGGAAGAAAACAAATCGGATTCGTTTGTTTATTTCCGGGCTGACAGAAAAATGGTAAAAGTGATGCTGAAAGATATTCTGTATATCGAAAGCATGAAAGACTATATAAAAATTTTTACTGCAGGCGGCATGATCATCACGAAGCAATCTATAAGCTCTGTGGAGGAGATGCTGCCGGAAAAAGAATTCATCCGGGTGCATCGTTCTTATATCGTTTCCCTCAACAAGATCAGAACATTTACGAATGAACTGATAGAAATTGACAAAACGGAAATTCCCATCGGAAAGCTGTACCGCAATGGTGTGATGAAAGCACTGGGCTGATCTTATTCAATGATACGCAGCTTCGCATAGTTCAGCATGATCTTTTTCTCTCCATTTAATTCAAACTTTACAGTTGCAATAGGATTATGCGCCGCACCTTCCATCTTCAGCACTTCACCAAATCCGAATTTCAGGTGCTCCACTTTTTGCCCGGCACGCAGGTTAGTAGTGTCGCTGGGCACAAAATCAACTGAAGGGGTGTGTTCCACCGGTTTGTTATAAGTGGATTTAGGGGGCAGGTAAGCAGGTGTTTCCTTTTTTGCCGCCGGCTTTTCAGTATAATAAGTGCCGGCCTGTTGATTGACCGAGCCAGATTCTTCACCCCACGAATTTCCTCTCAGCCTGTCAAAGGCCGAACTACGGCTCCAGTTGCTGCTTTGGTTTTTGGTGCCGCCACCGGCAAAACTTCTATCTAATAAATCCTGTGGCAATTCTTCCAAAAAGCGGCTGGGCTCGTTTTGCACCAGTGATCCAAAACGATAGCGGGTATTGGCATAAGTGAGCCATAACCTGTTTTTGGCACGGGTGATGGCTACATAAAACAATCTTCTTTCTTCTTCCAGCTCTTCCCTTGTGTTTACACTCAGGCCGCTGGGGAAAAGCATTTCTTCCATACCGGCCACAAACACACACTGAAACTCCAGCCCTTTGGCGGCATGCACTGTCATTAATTTCACTACATCGGCATCCGGATCTTTTTCATCGGCATCTGTGAGTAATGTGATCTGTTGCAAATAAGCGGCAAGGCTTTTGTCACCCACTTCTCCGTCTTCTTCGTTCATGGGTGTTTCAATCCATTCTTTGATGGAATTTAATAATTCCTGTATGTTTTCATAGCGGGAAACACCTTCGGCGCTTTTATCATTAAAGAGTTCTTTTACAATATTGGTTTGTTTGCCGGCATGAAATGCCAGTTCATAAGCATTGCTTTTTTGCAACATGCTCTGAAAACTGCGGATCATCAGCACAAAATTCTCGATGCTTTCTAATGTTCCTGCTTTGAAACCAAGCTCTTTGGCCCGCTGCAGCACTTCCCACATGCTGATATTGTTTTCATTGGCAAACAATATGGTTTTATCCACCGTTGTTTTGCCAATTCCTCTTGCCGGGAAGTTGATAATACGTTTCAGCGCTTCTTCATCATCCGGGTTGACGATGACTCGCAGGTAAGCAATGAAATCTTTGATCTCCTTGCGCTGGTAAAAACTGATACCGCCATAAATGACATAAGCAATTCCCATTCTTCGCAGGCTTTCTTCAAAAGCACGGCTCTGGGCATTGGTGCGGTAGAGAATAGCAAAGTCTTTATTGGAATAATGATTACGTAATTTTTGCTCCTGGATGGAATCAGCGACAAACTTTCCCTCCTCATTGTCGGTCATCGTCCGCACCAGCCTGATTTTTTCACCGGCGCTGTTTTCCGTCCACAGCACTTTGGGTATTTGCCCCTTGTTGTTCTTAATGATATCGTTGGCGCTGTTCAATATGCTTTGTGTGCTGCGGTAGTTTTGTTCGAGTTTGATGACGGCTACGTCATCATAATCTTTTTGAAACTGCAGGATGTTTTGAATGGTGGCGCCCCGAAAACTATAAATACTTTGCGCATCATCCCCCACCACACAGATATTTTCATGCTGTGCTGCCAGCAGTTTCATGATCTCGTATTGGGCAGGATTGGTATCCTGGTATTCGTCAATAAGGATATAACGAAACTTGGTCTGGTATCTTGCCAATGCCTCCGGATGCTCTTTGAGCAGACGATACATCTGGTAAAGCAGATCATCAAAATCCATCGCCCCGTTTTTGAAGCAACGTTTGTAATACGCATCATAGATCTGCCCGATGGCTGGCCGGTTAGCCCGCATATCTTCCTGCTGAATATGATAGTCGTTGATATATTCTGCCGGACCAACCAAAGCATTTTTTGCAGCTGATATCCGGTTGTAAACGATGTTTGGTTTATAATGCTTGTCTTCAAGGTGCAATTCATTGATGACCGTTTTCACCACACTCTTTGCATCATCAGTATCATAAATGGTAAAACTGTTGGGATAACCAAGCCGGTGTGCTTCCTTGCGGAGTATTCTTGCAAACACACTGTGAAAAGTGCCGATGTATAAATTTCTTGCTTCCTGGTTGCCAAGGATGTGCCCGATCCGTTCTTTCATTTCCCGGGCAGCCTTGTTCGTAAAGGTCAGCGCCAGGATCTGGAATGAATCCACCCCTTTTGCCATCAGGTGGGCAACCCGGGTGGTCAGAACTTTGGTTTTGCCGCTGCCGGCGCCGGCCACGATCATCAGCGGTCCTTCGGTGTGCAACACAGCTTCTTTTTGCCTCTCATTCAGCCCTTGCAGGTAATCAATCATGGAGCGAATTTACGGCTTGCATCCCGAAATGATTTGATAGAGAATTAAATAAACATTACAGATCAGCACAAAAAAAAATGATGATGTGGCGGCATCATTTTGTACCTTAACCAGACAAAATTAATGTCAATGAAATCATTGCTTTTTATCACACTGCCGCTATGGATTCTTTTACCGGCTCACAGAAAGAAATCCATCGATGTTTCCGTTCATGGGAAATCGCAGGAAACCAGCATGATAAACCCTGAAAAAGACCTTTTTGCCAGCGAAGATGTGTTGCAGATCAAACTGACCGGCAACGTCAGGGATGCACTGGGAGACCGGAGCAAGAATCCGGCATATTACAACTTCTCCATCGTGTACCAGCAGGAGAATGGAACGGAGGCATCGGCGCCGGTCCGGGTCAAAACAAGGGGCAATTTCCGTAAGGACAAATCGAATTGCGGCTACCCGCCGCTCATGCTGAACTTTGCCAAAAAAGATCAGCCGGAATCTTCCCTTTTTTATAACCGGGATAAAGTGAAACTGGTAATGCCCTGCAAAGGAGATGAGTATGTGGTGAGAGAGTATCTCATTTATAAACTCTATAATCTCATCACCCCCCGAAGTTTCCGGGCAAGATTAGTGAAAGTGACATTGGAGGATTCTATTCGGAAAAAAAACACCGGGCCCTTTTATGGAATTCTGCTCGAAGAAGAGGAAAGTGTGGCAAAACGCAATGAAATGAAACCGGTAGAGCCTAAAATGCTGAAACCTCACCAGGCGGAAAGCGAATCATTCCTCGTTATGGCCGTTTTTCAGTATATGATTGGAAATACCGACTGGTCAACACAATACCGGCAAAACCTGAAGTTCCTTGTAAAAAATGATAATGATCTTCCCATCCCGGTTCCTTATGATTTTGACCATGCCGGATTGGTGAGTGCACCCTATGCACAACCTGCAGAAGAATTGCAAATGCGGTCTGTGACGGAAAGACGATACAGGGGCTACTGCGTAACCGACATGAGTGTATTTGACCCTGTTTTTGCAAAATTCAAAAGCCTGAAAGACGAATTTTATAAAGTATATAACTCCTGCACACAACTGGATGCAAAAGCCATCAAATCCGCTACAAAGTTTCTTGATGAATTTTATGCCACGCTGGATAATCCCAAAGCCGTGCAAAAAGATTTTGGCTATCCCTGTGATAAGAATGGCACCGGCAATATTGTGATCAAAGGATTAAAAGAGGAAGACAATTAAAGAATAATAAAAAAACCCCGGAAATTACTCCGGGGCTTTTTTATTTCTACAAGTGTGTTTATTTGAATTCAACTGATACAGTGATCTTTGGTTCTTTGGCCACTTTGCCGGCATCAATAGGAACACCGGTAATTCCAAAATCGGCCAGTTTGATTGAAAACTCAGAAGTGGCGCTGATCGTACCATTGTTGACCACCACTGTTCCGGGAGCGGTAACAGGTTTTGAAACACCTCTTACGGTCAGATCACCCGTTACAGATACGGTGTAGCTTCCGTTATTGTCAAAGTTGACGGCAGACGGGCTGGTAATTGTGCCTTTAAACGTGAATTTGGGAAACTCATCGGAGTTCAGCCATTTTTTCTCGTTGAAATGTTGCTGTATGGTAGGATTGGAAAAGGCAAAGTTTTTTACGGTTGCTTCAAACTGCACAGATCCCGTCTTTGTATCCAGGGAGGCGATCACCGTTTTGTTTTCTGCTTTTGGCAGGGCATCAATAGCTGTGCTTGCATCGAAAGCTACAGTGGCTGAGGTCGTAGTCTTCTTTTGGGCCAGTAAACTGCCACTTAAGGCTACAAGGGAAAGGAATAGAATTGTTTTTTTCATTTGGTTATTTTTTCTGGTTTTGTATTTGATTATTTGTTTAATGCTGCTCTTTTGAAAGTAATGGATGTGGATTCCAGGATGTCGCTATAAATACTCCCGCTGCAGGAGCCTTTTATAGAAACCATGTCTCCGGTTTTTAGGTTTTTTCCTTCTTCCAGGTGTTGTTCCTGGAAAGCAAAAATGATATAGCTGCCCGAAGTGCTGTCAACAAATTTTACATTGACTGTTGTAGAATCCGGCGACTCCAGTTCAGAAACCGTGCCGTTTACTGTAATTATTTTGTCAGCATATTTAGCATTGGCAGCGCTGTCGTTGTCAAGGAACTCTTTGATCAGGTCAATCGCATTGACGGTATAAGCCGCTTTGCGGTTGCTGGTATCAGCAAACTTTTCTGTGGCAACTATCCAGTACGTAACGGCCAAACCGGCCACCAGCACCAGCCCGCCAATGATAGCCGGCTTTATCCATCGCTTCTTTTTTTGTTGGGTATCTGCCATATGGTTGTTTAAAACAGGTATTGTGCCTGGTAGTTCAAAAATAGAAGACAAATATACAATGTTTAAACATTGATATGCAAGTTTTCAGGATAAATATTTTGTGAAAATAAAAAAACGGCCAGCTTTTGGCTGACCGTTCATACTAATTAACCCATTGTAAAACAATAATAAAGCCGTTATGCCGCCTGCATTTCTTTTATTTTTTCCCTGATCTTACCCTCAATTTCTTTGGCCAGTTCTGGGTTATCGAGCAGCAATTGCTTGACAGCGTCACGGCCCTGGCCGAGTTTGTCATTGTTATAACTGTACCAGCTACCGCTTTTTTGCACAATGCCCAGTTCAGTTCCCATGTCAATGATCTCCCCTGTCTTGGAAACACCTTCACCAAAAATGATATCAAATTCAGCCGCCCTGAATGGAGGCGCCACTTTGTTTTTAACCACTTTCACTTTCACCCTGTTGCCGATTGCCTCATCGCCATCTTTGATTTGTGTCATCCGGCGGATATCCAAACGTACAGATGCATAGAATTTTAATGCATTACCACCAGTTGTGGTTTCGGGATTACCAAACATCACACCGATCTTTTCCCGCAACTGGTTGATGAAAATGCAAATCGTATTGGTCTTGGAAATCGTGGCGGTGAGTTTTCTCAATGCCTGGCTCATCAACCTTGCCTGCAAACCCATTTTGCTGTCACCCATTTCTCCTTCCAACTCTCCTTTAGGAACCAGGGCTGCAACGGAGTCAATCACCACCACATCCAATGCGCCGGAGAGAATCAGCCTGTCGGCGATTTCCAGCGCCTGCTCTCCATAATCAGGTTGAGAGATCAGGAGATTGTCAACATCAACCCCCAGCTTTTGGGCATATACACTATCAAAAGCATGCTCAGCATCTATAATGGCACACATGCCGCCTTTTTTCTGCGCTTCTGCAATAACGTGGGTCGCAATGGTGGTTTTACCGGACGACTCGGGTCCGTATATCTCAACAACGCGGCCCCGGGGCAAGCCACCAATACCCAAAGCTACATCCAGCCCCAACGAGCCGGTGGATACCACTTCTATTTCCCGTACACCTCTTTCATTCATCATCATCACACTGCCTTTGCCAAAATCTTTATCTATTTTGTCCATGGTCAGCTTCAGCGCTTTCAGCTTTTCGTTGTTGGTAGACATATCGGTAGTTTTTTCAGTTTTTGCCATAATCAGGGTAAAGTTAGGGGGTTCTGTTTTTCCGCAGAAAATTCTGACAGGATAGCGAAGCTAAATGATTTAGCATTAAAAAACTAACATTTTGGGTAAAAAATTTTTTTATGCAAAAAACTGCGCTACCAGCAAAGCCAGCACCCCGCCTGCCAGTCCGCTGTACACTTCCGCCTGGCTGTGATCAGACACCAGCAACCTTGCGGTGCATACCAGCCCGGTGACTAACAATGCAACAGAAACATAGAAGCCAAAACTAATGCTGCTGGAAAAAGCAAGATTCAGGAAAAATGCCGACAGCACTCCCATGGCAATGGCATGAAGACTCACCTTCATATAGATATTCATCAGCCACGCAAGGATGCTGGCTATGAATGCTGCTAATGAAAATAACACGATCTCCCTGGGAGAACCATGCAGGTTGCGCCACACATTCCATATCCAGAACGACCAGGTCATTGTTGCCAGCAAGGGAATGATCCGTTCCCTCTGTGTTCGCAGCAATAATGAAGGAATAAACCCCAGCCCTTTCAGCAATAACACAGTGACCAACGGAAAAAAGGTGTACATCAAAATGGATTGCAGCAGCGTGAGCATTTTATCCCTGGCTGAAATACCGGCGAAAATATACGGATGCACATAAAGCAGGAAAAGCATCACATATACCGGGACAAACACAGGATGAAAAACATAAGAAATAATATTGGCAGCTGTTTTTATAGCGGGATGTTGCCGGTCTTTTTCATCCATATTAATTTCTTTTAACCCGTTTCTTTCATCTACTACCAGTCTTGTGCTCATGAAAAGGAAATTGATCTCCGCAAAGTAAAGGAATCCGCAAAAAGGGTGTGGTTTTTGTATATTTATTTCCTTTCGGAAAAAATCACCAAACCGCCATTCATGAAGAAAATATTGCTTGCTCTTGGCCTTATGCTGTTCTTTCAACAGGGGTTTGCCCAAAAATCGAACAAAACCCGTTTGCAGGAAGTGTATGATGCGATTAAAGAAGCCGGCATTGCCGAACCTGATTTTGTAATGGCCCAATGCATCCAGGAAACCGGCTGGCTGGGATGTAAGAACTGCTGCCTCCGCAATCACAATCTATTTGGTTTTTACCTGCGCAACAGGTGTATGAAATTTGATTCAGAAGAAGCCTGTATTAACTATTACAAAAAATGGCAGGACAAGCGATATCCCAGATGGAGAGTTAAAAATCCTAAGGGCACTTATTATGATTTCCTCAAGGCGGTGAAATATGCTACCGGTGATAAATACAACAACGAAATAAGACCCAAAGTGGCTTGGGTGAGAAAGAACCTTAGTTGATAGGTTTTATTTAAGCCTAATTAATTCAGCAAGAAGTCAGCTTATTTCTTCAGCCCCCTGATCTTGTTTATATGAAAAGGTGTGTGAGCCGCAAAAATATTGTTGATGAAAAGCAGCTCATTGATCTTTTCTTTTTTCATCAGTGCAATGATGTTCCCTTCAAAATACCGCTGGTCCACCACGATCACTTTTTCATAATTGTTGATGAGGTAAGGCGCAAAAGCATTGCCGTATGATTCCTTTACCAGCAATATGCGGCGGCCATTCTTTTTCTGTGTTTCCATTTTTACCACGGGCAGATCTCCCTGCAGAAATACAGAGTAACTAAAAGCCCCCTTTACCGACTCTGCATACATTTTTGATTTGAACCAGGCGCCCGGCGCTTTCTTGTCGCCGATATAAAAATTCATGGAATCCCTGAAAAGATAGTAACGGACCGAATCGGGATTCTTTTGCAATTTGGGATCACGGGTCAGCCTGTACAAAGAACCCAGGAATGCAGGCTTCACTTTATAGGGAATTGTGTCTAATGCGACAGGCGTCAGCCCCGCTTCTTTACAAAAAGCCACATAGGCATAGTAAGCGCCGAGGCTTGTCCAGTGGTGATCGGTGTTGAAATAAATATATTCTTCCCGGTGTTTGCGCAGTTCATCAATAGCCCACACTTTTTTGATATTCGAATCAAGATTCTTATAAATATTTTCAATAGCAGGCCGGTTTGGCTTTTGCATGTTTTTATACTTTTCCGTGATCTCAAACTCCAGCGCCACCGGTATCACCAGGTTATAAACCTGAAGACCGGGAATGCGCAGCCTGTTGTACTCATTGATCACATTGGCATAAGACTTTCCCATTTGCGGACCACCGCCAAACATTTCAAAACCGCGGTTCTTGAAAACAAATAATTGCTTTTTCACTTCGCCTTTTTCCCCCATATCCGGCAGAATGGAAGGAATAGTTGTTTCCACACTGGTATCTGCGGCAGGCTCATTGGCTTCTGCATTGTTTACGGCATCATACATCTTTATATCGCCGGACTCAAACCCCAAACTGTTGCGGAAAGATTGAGATAAACCGATCCATTGGTCCCGCCAGGGAAAATTATCAGCATAGTATTGTTCAATACCCCGGAAATAATCGCCGCTGAATAAGGCACTGTCTGAATAGCCGGGGAACGAAGCCAGCTTGCGGTTCTCCATTTCTGATACCGACTGCTTTTTCATCAGCAGCGAGGCAATACCACCGGTGAGCAGTAACAGGCCAAATACAAATACATTTATGTACTGGATCCGTTGCAGGCTATATTTTTCAGGGTTGATCATCGTCACTATACAATTTGCCGGTTAAAAACGAAAATAAATAAACGGGTTATAACTTTTGCCTACCAATTGCGCCACGCATAGAAAAATGAATAATGCATTAGCTGCCATACTTGTCATTTCAAACCAGGCTGTTCTTTGCATGTTCTCCTCTGCCCATTTTTTCACCCGGTGATAAACAGGCATGCAAAGAACGATAACGGCAAGCAGCCAGAACAGATGGGCAGTCAGGTCAACGGCCACTTCCGAACTCCGCCCATCTCCGGCGCTAAACGAAAACAACTTGCCCAGATAACCCATCAATATTTTTGTATCAGTAAAATAAAAGATCACCCAGCCTGGAATGATGATGAGTAATGCATATACATGCGAAAAGAGCCGGGGAATCCTTTGCAGAAATTTCAGCAGGAATGCTTTTTCTATCGAAATGAAAACAAAGAAGTACAAACCCCAGAAAATAAAGTTCCAGCTGGCGCCATGCCATAGCCCCGTAAGAAACCATACAATGAAAAGATTGAGATAAATATGTTTTTTATTGCCGCCAAGCGGTATATACACATAGTCGCGGAAAAAGGAGCCCAGTGAAATATGCCATCGCCGCCAGAAATCGGTGATGGAAGTGGCGGTGTAGGGATAATTGAAATTCTCATGAAAGTGAAAACCAAACATGCGGCCGATACCAATGGCCATATCTGAATAGCCCGAAAAATCAAAATAGATCTGGATAGCAAACATGATCAGCCCCAGCCAGGCACCGCTTGTGCTTAGTGAAGAGAGTTCGGTCATCGTCAGCGGATCGCTGTTATCACCCATGTATTTTTTCACCAGTTCGGCAGCGATATTGGCAATAATAACTTTCTTAAAAAGTCCTATGCAAAACCGGGTGATGCCGGCGCTGATATCGGAAAGTTTTTCTTTGCGGTTGTCAATTTCATGGGCGATATGAGCATAGCGGACGATGGGTCCGGCTACCAGTTGCGAATACAGCGATACATACATCAGGAATTTGGTGAATGACTGCTGCACTTTCACTTCGTTGCGATAGACATCAACCGTGTAGGAGATCGTCTGGAATGTATAGAAAGAAATACCGATGGGCAATGCAAAATGCGGCAGGCCAAAGGAGGTGTCGAAAAGAGTGTTCACATTTTCAACGATAAAGCTGCTGTATTTGAATGTGGCCAGCAGCCCGAGATTGATAATAAGTGAAGAAAGCAAACCTATTTTGGCGCCTGGCTTTCCCCGGTATCGCTCAATGATCTTTGCATTAAAAAAATCTACAAAGGCCGAAAAGACCATCAGGGTGATCCAGATCGGTTCGCCCCAGCCGTAAAAGATCAGGGAAAAAGCAATGAGGATGATATTGCGCCAGGTGGGGTTTTTGGTGCTGTAGTAAAGGCCCAGGTTCAGCGGCAAAAACAGAAAAAGAAATAACAGGCTGGCAAATACCATACGGGCAGGTTATCGAATGTTTAGCTGTGTAAAATACAGCTTTGCTTTAATCTTTTAAAGTACAATGGAACAAAAAATTTGGAATAATATCAATACCCACTCAGTGGTATTGATATTGGGTAGACATATGTTGTTTAGAGGCTGGTCAGGATGACAAAAAGTTGCATAAATTGGGATGAATCTTTATCAAATATTTTTAATGGGAGAAGATTTATTTTCAGAAGATGAGACGCCACGGTCAAAAGAGGTTTTGAGAAAAAGAGCATTTGCTTCGATGATAGACTATTTAACCCTTCTTTTATTTACATTTTTTCTTCCACTTATTATTGGTGAAAAAACAAGTACGGGGTATAAGGTTGAAGGTATACTGGCACTCCTGCCAATACTATATTGGATAGCATACTTTATAGTCGCAGAGAAGATTTTCTTCGGTACTCTTGGTAAAAATTTATTAGGTATTAGGGTTGAAAGTTCAAATGGAGGGAGTGTAACATATTCACAAGTGATAAAGAGAAGATTGGCTGATTTTATTGAAATTATATGGTGTTTTGGATTGGTTGCATATGTTAGGGCATTAAGTAATACCCACAATAAAAGGCCTGGAGATGTGTGGGGAAACACAAGAGTAGTAAATAAAAAATAACAAGCTTCCTGTTTTAGGAAAAAGATGAGTTTGTAGTTGGGAAATGATCAAAGTTCTTTCCTCAACCTCGCCACCGTGCGGCGGGCTAAAAATTGCCGGGAGGCAGATGTTCAAGGTCGTTAATGTCTTTGCTTCGTCCCGCTGCTTTTTTGGCTGTGATAAGATTGTTTAAGTGAACAACAGGAAGCTGAAGACCGTCATCTATGAATGTTTGCATTTGCTTGTAGCAAGTGTCGAATTCCAGATTAGCCATCCGGGTCATTATATCTATAGCCACTGGTTTTCGTCCAAAGCGAAAAACATCGAACTTGTCTTTTTGCAGAAACTTTTCTTCGCTCATATCAAACAAAGGCATCCTGAATTCCTGAAAAGCTTTTACCAAAAGCTGGTAATTCTCTTTTGTGCAATCAACCCAGATGTCCATATCGCCGGTGGTTCTTGCATGTCCATGAAAAATGACTGCATATCCGCCGACAAGCAGGTATCTGACTTTATTATTGTTTAAAGCCTGGATAAAATCTCTGAAATCAGGATGAAAAATATTGGACATCACCTGTTTTTCCGTAACTGAATACTGTTTTATCCATCCGGGGCGGCTCACTGCCTGCATAACCATAAGCGGCCGCATTGAGATGCTGGTGCAGCCGGAAACGTTCCTGCCAGCTCATATCCCAATGATTATTGAATTCTTTATCCGCTTCTTTATAAGATAAAATTGAAAACTTCGTCCTGTCTAAACGGTAAGGCTGTTGCATACTGTAAGTTAATAAAAGTAAAGATGACTGTATAGCGTTTATAGCTCTTTCCTCAATCTCGCAACGGGAATATTGAGCTGTTCCCGGTATTTGGCCACCGTGCGGCGGGCAATATTGTAACCTTTTTCCTGCAGCAGTTCTGTCAGCCGTTCATCGCTCAGTGGTCGTTTTTTATTTTCTGCTTCTATCAGGTCGCTGAGAATTTTTTTCACTTCTCTTGTTGATACTTCTTCTCCGCTGTCGGTGCTCAGTGATTCGCTGAAAAAGAACTTCAGCCGGTAAGTGCCGAATTCTGTTTGCACAAATTTGCTGTTGGCCACCCGGCTCACCGTGGAAATATCTAATCCTGTTTTTTCAGCAATGTCTTTCAGGATCATCGGCTTCAGGTTGGTCTCATCGCCGGTAATGAAAAAATCATGCTGGTGCTCCATGATGGCATTCATGGTGCTGAGTAACGTATGCTGCCGCTGTTTGATGGCATCAATGAACCATTTGGCAGCATCAATCTTTTGCTTGATAAAAAGTACGGCTTCTTTTTGTCGTTTATCTTTCTTGGCGCCGCGGTCATATTCTTTCAGCATATCGCGGTAGCCTTCGCTGATACGAAGTTCCGGGGCATTGCGGCTGTTAAGGGTCAGTTCTAATTTGCCGCCGTTGTTAAAGATGAAAAAATCGGGCACCACATAGCTTTCAGCTTTGTTGATCTCTCCCACATTGCCGCCGGGTTTGGGACTTAGCCGGATGATCTGCTGCATCACGTCCTTCAACTGGTCTTCATCGAGGTTCAGCCCCCGTTGAATTTTTTCGTAATGCTTCTTGGTAAACTCGTCGAAATATTTTTTGATGGCCAGTATGGCCGTGTCCACTTTCTTGCCTTCGTTTTTCTGCCGCTGCAACTGGAGCAGTAAACATTCCTGCAGGTCGCGGGCCGCCACTCCCGGCGGATCGAATTGCTGTATCTGTTTAATGATGGCTTCCACTTCTTCTTCCGTGGCCATGATGTTTTGCCGGAACGCCAGGTCATCCACAATGGCAGCAGTTTCTCTGCGCAGGTAGCCGTCTTCGTCTATGCTGCCCACAATTTGTTCGGCTATGCGCTGTTCTTTCTCATCCAGTTTCAAAAGTCCCAGCTGGTCGAGCAGCAGGTCAAAAAAACTGGTCTCTGTTTTATGAGGGATTGTTTTCCTGTCGTCATCATCCGGGTAACTATCATCCCGCAATTTGTAGTCGGCCACATCATCATCACCTTCCGATACATATTCACTGACATCAATACTGTCATATTCATCTTCACTGCCATCAGGCTCATCATATTCTTCTTCCCCATTCTCGCTGAATTCATCTTTCAGCTCATCGGCATTTTCATCGTGTTTTTCATCATCCAGTTCCAGGGCGGGATTTTCTTCCAGCTCTTCTTTAATTCGTTCTTCAAGATTGGCCGTAGGCACCTGCAGCAGTTTCATCAGTTGAATCTGCTGGGGCGACAATTTTTGTAATAACTTCTGTTGTAAGCTCTGGCTGAGGGCCATGGTTCGTCCTGTTGTTTTTAAGTGGCAGACTCATTTTTTCAAAAATCCGGCCATTTATCAAAAATCAGGCCGTAAATTTACAGAACAATGACCGAAGCATGCGGCAACGGATTTGTTATTTTCTTGTTGTGTTTGTCCTTGGGTTTTGCGGAAATATTTTTTCGCAACAGGACTCCTTGTATACCAGGCTTCCCGGGGACTACCAGTGGGGTAAAAAATTTTATGCGAAGGAACATTTAATAATAGATTTTCCGCTTTACAGAAGTGCAGATAAAATTAGAAATAACTCCAATAGTTTCCGGCTGAAGACAAGGTTTTCAATACTTAACCCGGTCTCCCCGGATTTTTACAGTATGCAGCTTTCCTTCTTTTGTAAACAGGAACTGCAACTGGAAAAACTCACTTCTGTTCCACTTCGTTTCCGGTTGGGCTCACTTGATTATGTGAACTGGCTGGAACAAAAGCCTAACGCCATCCGGCCGCAATAACCACTGCCTTTATTCATCATCATCCATTTCATGTGAATCTTCGAGTTTGGCCGTTGCCCGTTTGATAAAGAAAAATCCTATGGCTCCTGCCAATAGCGATGAAAGCAAAATGGCAATCTTGGAATATTGAATGATGTCGGCTTTGTCAAATGCCAGCAGGGTGATGAAGATGGACATAGTGAACCCGATGCCTGCCAGCATACCGGCGCCTGCCAGTTGCAACCAGTTCACCCCTTCGGGCAGACTGGCCAGGCGGAGTTTTACTGCTATATAACAAAGCAGCAAAATGCCCAGCGGTTTCCCAAGCAGCAAACCTGCCATAATGCCGAGGCTGTTATTGTTGAACAAAACATCGTCAAGCCCCACGCTGAAGATGATGCCGGTGTTGGCAAAGGCAAAAAGCGGAACAATGATAAAGGCAACAGGGATATGCAGGAAATGCTGCAGTTTGTAGGAAGCGGTCTTTTCATCACCATTGCCAAAAGGAATGGCAAAGGCCAGCAACACTCCTGTGATGGTGGCATGCACACCCGACTGCAGCATACAATACCACATCACAACACCGCCAATGATATACCAAATCAGGCTGTGCACCCGAAGCCGGTTCAGCACAAGCAACACAGCAAATATGCCAAGAGCTGCAAACAGGTAAACACTTTGCAGATCGCTGGTATAGAAGATGGCGATCACCATAATGGCGCCCAGGTCATCAATGATGGCAAGAGCAGTGAGAAAAACTTTTAATGATAAGGGCACTTTTTTTCCCACCAGCGAAAGAATGCCGAGGGCAAAAGCAATATCGGTGGCCATGGGAATGCCAAAACCATTCTGTGTGGCTGTGCCGGCATTGAAAGAAAAATGCACAAGAGCCGGCACCAGCATGCCCCCCACCGCAGCCGCAACGGGCAACCCGGCATTGCGGATACTGGATAATTCACCGGCATAGATCTCCCGTTCTATTTCCAGACCCACCAGTAAAAAGAATATCGCCATCAGGCCATCATTGATCCAGTGCTCAAGACTCAGTTTCAATTCCAGGCTGCCGATACTAAAACCAGCCTTTTGATGCCAGAAATCGGAATAGCCCTGGCCGATAAAAAAATTGGCAAGACAAAGACTGATCGCAGCACAAAAAACAAGAACGATCCCCGCACTTTTTTCACTGGTAAAAAATTCTTTGAACAGTTTGGTAGCTTTCATCTGCCAGTGGTTGGTTCGGGCAAAAATAAAAAGCTTCAGGTGGAAAGC
>CAYPOD010000054.1:0-16074 GCA_964412375.1 uncultured Chitinophaga sp.
AATACCTGATAGCAAGCAGCAGCAGTTTTGAATATGAAAACATCGATAATCAATGAGTACACGATCCAGTAATAAAAACCTGATTTTCCTGGTTGCAATTTTATTGCTCACCAATATTGCCGTATTGCTCTATTTTGTCTGGTTCAAAAAACCCGGGCATAAAAAAGGCCCTTCCGAAAAAAGAATGGGCATTATGATTGAGACCTTGCAAAAGAAAGTGGGTTTTGATGAAACGCAAATGGCAAAGTATAAAGAGCTGAAAGAATTGCAAAAAGAAACTGTCCGGCCCCTGTTTGAAGAAATGAGGAAAGCCAAAGAAAAGTTTTTCCTTTTAATGGCCGATACTGCAGTTGCTGATTCCACTTTGCAGGCCGCTGCCAACTTCATCGCACAGCAACAAAAAATGATTGACCTGGAAGCATTGAATCATTTTAAACGGGTAAGGGCTCTATGCACAGCAGAACAGCAGCCAAAATATGACTCAGCCATTGTGAAAATGTTCAGGAATATGGGAAAACCACCAAACAAAAACGGTGATGGAGATAAAGAGAAAACAGAAAAAAAATAACAACATAACTACAAAATTATCATCAATGAAAAAGCAATTCATATTTCTACTTGCCCTTTTTGTGAGCTTAAGCGGCTTGCAGGCACAGGGCGGCGGCAGGGGAGGATTTCAGCAAAGAACTGTGGAAGAAAGGGTGAAATCGGCCCATGAAAAAATTGACAGCGCCTTCAAACCCGAAGCGGCGGCCATGGCTAAAATAGACACCCTTTTCACTTACTACTATAAAGGGCAGGATGCCATTCGCCAGGAAATGATGAATAACAGCGGCGGTGAAAGACCGGATTTCCAGGCCATGCAGGAAAAAATGAAACCGCTTAATGATGCAAAAGACAGTGAACTGAAAAAATACCTTGGAGAAGATAATTTTAAAATTTATAAAGAAAAGATTGAGCCCATGTTGATGCCCCGCAGGGGAGGCGGGCCCGGAGGTAACCGGCAAAACTAGTTTTAGGGTTAATGGTAGTTAATGCACACCCCGCCTGCTTTTGCAGCGGGGTTTTTTTTGCTCCTGCTGTTTTCGGTAAGCGGAAATTTTGCCTGTTATCCTTTCTTTTAGCATTGCTTCTATCAGCAATCAGATTTTCAACCGTAGATTTGGTTTATTTTTGGTGATTTACTACAGCATTTTTTATCTAAAACATATTATTATGGCATTTACATTAGCTTCACTTCCCTACGCTCATGATGCACTGGAGCCGCATATTGACACCCAAACCATGCAGATACACCATGGTAAACACCACCAGGCTTATGTTGACAACCTCAATAAGGCCATTGCCGGCACAGCACATGAAAATAAATCGCTTGAAGAATTAGTGGTATCTGCCGGGTCCATTTCACCTGCTGTGCGTAATAACGGTGGCGGACACTGGAATCATACCTTTTTCTGGGAAAGTCTCACTGCCGGTGGCAGCGGCGCCCCCACGGGTAAACTGGCCGATGCTATCCATGCTGCATTTGGATCTTTTGATGCATTCAAGGAAAAATTCGCTGCTGCGGGCATGACAAGATTTGGCAGCGGTTGGGCCTGGTTGATAGTAAAAGACGGAAAGCTGGAAATTACTTCAACCCCTAACCAGGATAATCCCTTAATGGATGTGGCCGAAGTAAAAGGCACACCTATTCTCGGAGTTGATGTTTGGGAACATGCCTATTACCTGAAATACCAAAACCGTCGTGCAGATTATCTGGCCGCTTTCTGGAACGTGGTGAACTGGGATAAAGTGGCTGAACGTTTTGGCTCGTAAGAAGTTTTAAGAACCTTGTTTTCTGAATGGCTGCACTCAATACGATGCAGCCATTTATTTATTATTCAATTTATTGACCGCCTCCACCCTGTTATTGACATGAAGTTTGCCATATATGTTTTTTACATGCTTTGTTACTGTGTGCCTGCTCAGCGAAAGATTAGCAGCCACTTCTTTTACAGAAAGTCCTTTTGCCAGCATCTGCAGCACTTCGTTTTCTCTTTCTGTAAGTTCTGAAAGTTTTTCTGACAATTGTGGCTGAAAGGCTGAGATCACTTTTTTTGCAATATACCGGCTCATTGGTGCACCACCCTTGTGAAGCTCTTTGAGTGATTCAATAATATCTTCCGGCAAAGAATCTTTCAGGACATAACCACTGGCCCCGTTTTTCAGGGCATTAAAAATAAATTCATTGTCGTCATAAAACGAACAAACCATACACAACACAGAAGGAACCTGCCGGTGAATCACTTCAATTACATCAACACCACTTTTGCCACCGGGAAGCTTGATGTCAACGATTGCGATATCGGGAGGATGATGAAGCAAGTGGGGTATTGCGGCTTCGGCTGAAGAATAGCTATGATGCACAGTGAAATAACCGGAATCGTTAATGAGGGATTCCAGCCCCTGGCGATATGCCTTATCATCTTCTATCAGCGATACCTTGACCAAAGCCGTTAGTTTGAATCTGAATATACATAATATCTTTCAAGCTACTATAAGAACCGGTTGTTACTATTGAAGCAGATCAGGGTACCGGGTCGTGCCCGCTTCCGCCCCATGGATGGCAGCGTGAAATTCTCCTGATAGCGAGCCACATACCTTTGAAAAGACCATATTTTTTCAGGGCTTCTGCAGCATAGTGAGAACAGGTGGGGGTGAACCGGCAGCTTGGCCCCAGCCAGGGAGAAATGATCCATTGGTAAAGCTTTATCAGCCCGATGAATGGAAGACTAAGGATTTGAAGGATTTGTTTCATGTACAATCTTGAACAGCTTTTTCACTATCGCCTGCATCTTTGCTGAAATCAAAGAATAATCAGGCAATTCTTTACCGGTATACATCAAAAAAGCATGCATACCCATCCCTTTCTCAACCAGCAGGGCTGCCAAATCGTTTTTTTGTAGTCGCCAGGCTTCCCTGGTAAGACGTTTGATCCTGTTTCGATCTACTGCTTTTTTAAACTGCCTGGAAGAAACACCTGCTGCAGCCTGCAAACCCGGAACATTGATCATTTTATAGCAAACACGAAACGGCGCTATGCTGAACTGTTGCCCGTTGCTGAACAATTGCTCAATAGCTTTGCGACTTTTGAGCTTTTCATTTTTTCCATATGTAAACTGCCTGCTCAAAATGCATTGAATAAAAAAGCTCTGACAGTTGCCAGAGCTATAAAATTATTAAAACCAGCGACTAGCTGTGCTCTTACTTTTTACTTCAGTTTTCTTTCATCTGAAACGGTAAGTTTCTTGCGGCCCTTGGCACGGCGGCTGGCCAGCACTTTGCGACCATTGGCAGTAGCCATTCTTTTACGAAAACCATGAACGGTTTTGCGGCGTTTGCGATGAGGTTGGAATGTACGTTTCATATTAATTTCTCTTTTTCACTTTTATGAAATGCGGACCGGGAGAACGGTCCAGGTTTCAGTTTCAGCCAATCACCACATCGGCTGTTTTGTGAAAGGACGGCAAAGGTAAGGGTTGGAGGTCAGAACTAAGGTGTTATAACGAATAAATATTGCCTGTTTTTCGGTTTGTCCTGGCACGATATTAAAAAAACATATTGAATATCAGTCTATTCAGAAGAAATTGCAGCATGCTTTGACTGTACGGTTTCTCCAAAAAATGTACTTGCATGAGCATCGAAATCAGCTGTTGAATCGGTGGTATAAAAAACCTGGCTGCCCGTTTTGCTGCAAAGGTTTTCTATTTCAGGGTGCCGTTCCAGGTAATCAGCCAGGCTGGTTGCCACAATTTCTCCCTGGGAGAGAAGTTTTACGCCAACGGGTAAGTATTCCTCAATTTTTTCCCTGAGCAAGGGATAATGAGTACAGGCCAGCAACAAAACATCAATTGTTTCTCCCTTTTCAAAAATATTCTTGAGGTGTTTTTTTACAAAATAGTCAGCTCCTTCATCAAGATGCTCATTGTTCTCTATCAACGGCACCCACATCGGGCAAGCCTCCTGGTACACCTGGATATCCGGAAAAAACTTTGCAATTTCAATGGGGTAGGAACCGGAAGTCACGGTTCCGTTGGTCGCCAATATTCCCACCTGCCTGGTCTCAGAATAATGGCCGATGGATTCCGTGGTTGGTCTTATCACCCCCAGCACTCTTTTTCCCGGGGCAAGCAATGGCAAATCATTTTGCTGAATGGTTCGCAGTGCTTTAGCAGAAGCTGTATTACAGGCAAGGATAACCAGCGGGCAACCTTGTTCAAAAAACCACTTCACACATTGCAGGGTGTATTGGTAAACCGTTTCAAAAGAGCGGTTGCCATAAGGTGCCCGGGCATTGTCCCCAAGGTAGAGGTAGTCATATTGCGGCAATTGCCGAATGATTTCTTTTAATACTGTCAATCCACCGTACCCGGAATCGAAAACGCCAATTGGGCCTTTGTTGTGCATAAACAAAAATACAAAGGAGAAATGGCTATTCGCTTTTATTCACTGTATCCAGCCACTTTTTGGCTTCGGCATAGGTAGGTAAAATCTCTACAGCTTTTTCCAAATCAGCTTTTGCCTTTATCTTGTTCTTTTGTTCATGCCAGGCCCGTCCTCTTGCATAATAGGCAAAAGCCAGTTCGTTTTTTTCTTCCGGTTTGTATAAGGGAATCAGCCGGGTAAACAGGGTTGCGGTTTTGGGGTAGTCTTTTATTTCAAATGCAAACTGTCCCATGTTGCGCAAATGACCTGCATCGGTGATCTTTTTTAGCTTGTCAGACCGCTCGTAATCTTCCAGCGATTCTTTGTATTTTTTCTGTTGCCCCCTTGCCATGGCCCTGTAGAGATACATTTTCGGTAAACTGTCCTTTACGTTTTTATATAACACAATACATTTATCCATTTCTTTCTCCGTTTGCGAAAAAAGACTTTGCGAATAATAAATATCAGCTAACCAGCGACGGGCTTCCCTGTTATTGCTGTCATACCGGATGCTTCTTTCAAAATCAGTTCTTGCCGTATAAAAATAGGTGTTGCCCAGAATGAAATTGGAATACCCTTTCCGGTAAAATATCGTTGACAACACAGCAGAATCCGCTTTATAACCATCGGCGGCCTTGGCATAATAATCTTTGGCTTCATAATATTTTTTGCGGGTAAAGCTGATATCTCCCATTGCAATATTAGGCTCCCGAAGGTTGCTGTTGTGCTTAAGCGATTCCCTGAAATCCGCCTCTGCTTTGGTTGTATCCTTCAACAACAGGTGACAATCACCCCTGAAAAAATAAAGATCATCAAGACTGCCTGTAGTGCCTTCATACATCTTAATTGCTTTATCATATAAGACAATAGCTTCTTTGAATTTCTTTTGTTTCCGCAATACACTTGCTTTTTGCCAAACCGACTGCCGGTCATCGGGGTCTAGTTTCAGGGCGGCATCAAAATCAGCAATGGCCTTTACATAGTCCTTGATGCCATCATAACAACGGCCGCGGATATAATACAGGTCAACCATTGAAATGGTATCCTTGCTGTAAAATTTCATCGTTTTAGTGTATTGGGCAACCGCTTCAGCCCATTTTTGCTGGTTATAATAAACTGAAGCAATACCCCAGCAGGCATCGCCGCTTTCGGGATTATATTCCATCGCTCCTTTATAAGCCGTAAGTGCCTCATCATATTTTCCTAACTTGTATAGTGACTGACCCATCCAATAATAGCGATATGCCATTATCTTTTTATCATCTGAACCATACCGGATAGATTGCTGGTAATAGCCGGCAGCATTACTGAATTCGCTGATATTATAGGATGCATCAGCAGCGCTTACATAATAATTCCCATTTGTGCTGTCTGCGCTAATAGCCAGCTTAAAATAGGTCAGCGCATCGGCATATTTCTTTAAAGCATTGTAACTCCTCCCCCGCCAGAAATAAAGTGTTTTGAGGCTGGATGGTTCGTTTTTATATTGCTCAATTGCTTTGCCATAATATTCTGCCGCATTCTCAAATTCACTTTTGTCATAGTAAAGAGCAGAGATATCCCAATAAGCCTCTTTTAAATCTGCCTTAGCAGCAATAGCCTCTTTAAACATTTTTTCCGCCTCATCATGCTTCTTCAGCTTATACTGGCAGTAGCCGATCCTGTACAGCACCAGTGCATGGTCCTTTTGCTGGTATTTTTTCTCCTCCAGCGCCTTTTTATAATTATCGGCTGCACATTGATAGTTTTTATCCTCATAGCATTTATTAGCTGTTTCTATCAGGTTCTGACCACGGGAAAAAAAGCAGGAACACAGCAATACAGCAAGAAACGGATATTTCATTGCAAACAATTTTGGGGAAAGTTACGACAGCTCAGTTGCCAATGCCATACCCTGGTCAGGGTAAAAAAAATCAGCTCCGGTTTGGAGCTGATTGTAATGAAAGAAAAATGTCAATTATTTAATTACCTCCTGCCGGGGGACTGGCTCCTCCTGTCTGCGGCTTTGGTAAAGTGACTTTTAGTTTTGCAGCGACGGGTGTAATCAGATCATCCGCATCAGGTGCTATCAGCAAAGATTCTTTTGACAGTACATGTGTATATCCTTTTTCCTTTGCCACAGCTTTCACTGCATCATACACTTTGGTATAAACGGGTCCGAGCAGTTGGTCTCTTTTTGCCTCGAGCACCTGTTCTACATATGCCTGCCAGTTTTGCACAACATTCAGGTATTCCTGCATTTCGTTGGCCATCTGGTCTTTTACCTGTTTTGGCAATTTATTAATGCCGGAATCAGCTTTCAAGAGGCTGTCTTTCCGGGTATATTCCGAGATATAATAATTCAACTGCGGGTTAAGAGAGTCTGCCTGAAATTTGGGAAGCAGGGTATCAATGATCTTCTTGGTTTCCGGCATCAGGACCACCATGTTATCCATATTGATGTAACCGATCTTCATTTGAGCTGATGCACTGCCTGCTGTCATCAAAACCGCCGCCACAATAAGTACTTTCAATTTTTTCATTGTTGTTGTTTTGTTGTTGCTATGTATGATTCGTTCCCGGAACGAATAGTTGCTTGTTTGTTTTTTTTAACAGCCCCTTTTTTACTACAGAACCCGGTAAATCAATTCTTTACTCCCAGGTCTTTCAAAATATCCTCGCTTTTGTCCAGTTTGGGGTCGGCAAAGATAATAGTAATTCCTTCACTTTTATCCAGCACAAAATCATAACCCCGTTGCACCGACATCCGCTGTACCGCATTGTACACCTTATCCTGGATTGGCTTTATCAGTTCCTGTCTTTTTTTGAACAGATCACCCTCAAAACCAAAGCGTTTACGCTGAAGGTCCCGCAATTCCTTTTCCTTCACAAACAGCTGATCCTCTCTTTTTTTGCGCAGATCTTCAGTCAGCATCACTTCCTCTGCTTCAAACTGTTTATACATACGATCCAGTTCGGCCTGCCTGTCATCAATATCTTTTTGCCAGTCGGCAGCAATATTATCGAGCTGTGTTTGTGCCTGTTTATATTCAGGCATCCTGTCAAGGATATACCTGGTGTCAATAATGGCATATTTCTGGGAAAACCCCAGCAGGCCAAATCCCAGTAAGCAAGCCAGCAAAAAAATCTTTTTCATATAATGGAATTTGAGTTTATGAATTAAGTGACATTATTAGTGATTATTCCGGTTCAAAGCCCAGCATAAATGTAAATCTAGATGCTCCTTTAAATCCACTCTGACCCGGTTGCATGCGGTCAAACCCGATGCCGTAATCAAAGCCCAGTAATCCAAACATCGGCAGGAAGAAGCGCATACCTACCCCGGCACTGCGGCGAAGGCGGAAGGGGTTATAATCTTTGAAATTATACCAGCCATTAGCCGCTTCAAAAAAAGCAAGACCATAGATGGTGCTGCTAGGATTGGTCACCAGCGGGAAACGCATCTCCAATTGGTACTTATTGAATATGGTAAAGAACTGGGTGGCATTTTGCTGGTCAGGGTTCACTGTAGGATCCGATGACTGGTAAACCGGGTAACCACGATGGGCAATGATATCATAGCCCAGCAAGCCAAAGTTATTGGTCAATCCGGCATCACCCACCTGGAAGCGTTCAAACGGTGAGTAATCCAGTTTGCGGTTGTAGCGGCCCATGAATCCATATTTGGCAGCCATTTTCAATACAAACTGGCGATTTTTTTCTGCACCCAACGGACGACCGATCGGCACATACCATTCGGCATTGAACCGCCATTTATGATATTCAGGAGTACGGTATGGGTTGCTTGAGGTGGCAATATTTTTATTGAAAAGCGAATAAGGTGGCGTCAACTGGACACTGGCCAGGAAATTGGAACCGCTCCTTGGGAATATGGGGTCAAAAACTGAGGAACGCTGAAGCGTCAGTTTCAAACTGATATTATCCGACAAACCTGTACTCAATCCCTGGAAAATGGGGTAATTGCTCAGGTTATAACGGGTGTAGTTAAGCGTAACCAAAAAGCTGAAATAATCATCCGGCCATTTTAATTGCTTACCTAAACCGATAGAAAAACCTGTTGTTTTCAGGAAGTTGGAATCCGACCTTGCCCTGTCTATCCGGCCTGTAAATGGATCAAATGCATTGGAAAATTTACTGCTGTTAATACCAATGGTCAGAGAATTTCTTTTTTTACCGCCAAGCCAGGGTTCTGTAAATGAAAAACTATACGAACGGAAGGCACGGCCATTAGACTGCATCCGGAGGCTTAGCTTTTGTCCATCACCGGTTGGTAGCGGATCCCAGGCAGATTTTTTCCAGATATTCTTTATTGAAAAATTATTGAAGGTCACACCTAATGTTCCGGTCAGCCCTATTCCACCACCCCAACCTGCGGAAAGTTCTAACTGATCAGAAGACTTCTCTTCCAGCTTCCAGTTGATGTCAACGGTTCCGTTATCAGGATTTGGCACTACGCCGGGATTGATGGTTTCCTGGTTGAAGTAATTCAGGTTGGCCAGCTCTCTTTGAGAACGGATCAGGTCTGAACGGCTAAAAAGTTCACCGGGAATCGTTCGCAATTCACGCCGCACCACATGATCTTTTGTTTTCTCATTCCCGGCAATAGTCACATTCTCTATCCTGGCCTGCGGGCCTTCTTTAACCCGGATCTCATGGTCAATCGTATCGTTATAAACCGCTGTTTCTACGGCTTCAATCTGAAAGAATAGATAACCGTCATCCATATAATACCCGCTGATATCACCACCCTCCTGAGACAATTGCTTGCCCAGCCTTCTATTCAATATCTCAATATTATAAATATCTCCCTTTTCAATTCCAAGGATATTATTCAAAATGGAGTCAGAGTACTTGGCGTTTCCTTTCCAGACAATGTTGCCAAAATAATAGCGGCGGCCTTCTTCTACCTTCAGGTCAATATTCATGTTGCCGTTCTTACTCCTGGAAAAAGCTGTGTCAACAATCTGGGCATCACGAAAGCCCTGCGAGTTATAATACTCCAGCACTTTTTCCTTATCCTCTTCAAATTTTTTGGGATCAAATTTTGCAGAGCTGAGCAGTTTAAAACGGAACCAGGGATCTAAAAATCTTTTTGTTTTGCTCAAGGAAAGAAAGCCCCAGTCCCTGGCATACTCCCCAAATGAATAGTTTTCTCTTGCGCCAAAACGACTGGTGTCTGATACCGGCTTCAATGTTAAGCGGCTCATTTCCTTGGTGCCCTTTAATCTTTTTTTGAGCCGGATGCCGTCAATTTCTTCGTTGCCATAAAAGTTAATGTCATTGATACGTACTTTATCACCCCGGTCAATAATGATAGTAAGTGCATTTGAATTGATAAATGAAGAATCCGGCTTCTCTTCTATGCGAACAGTCACATTCTGATAGCCTTTGTCCTTGTAGAATTTTGAACCGACCTCCACAATATTGCGCCGCATGTTTTCGGTAATAATTGTTTGCTTGGTAAGCCCCATCTTACCCTGCAACTCTTCCTGGTCGGCTTTTTTTACTCCTACAAATTTGAAGTTTCCGAGACGGGGTCTTTCCTGCACATTGATCTCGATATAAACTTTTTCGTTTTCAATCCTGGTAACAAATACCTGTGCATTGGAAAACAGCTTTTGCCGCCACAGGGCATTAATAGCTTTAGCAAAAACATCATTGCCGGGATGCATGAATTTATCTCCCGGCAGCAAACCCGAAATAGACAATACAATGGCTGTATCAAGATGAACGACACCGGTTACTTTCACATCAGCAATTACATATTCACGGGGGATGCGGGATCTTTCAAACTCCAAAAGTTTTGGGTCAACAGAAACTGGTTTTGTAGTATCGGGATCCTGGGCTTGTGCAGTGAATACGGAAACAAAAGCCGCTATGATGAAAACAATGATCCGGGATAAAAATCGTTGCATGGTTGTTTTTTCAAGTCAGTCTAAAGTAAGTGTCAACGACACTGTTTTGGCGCAAACAGCTTGTTTTGTGTGATTTATAAATTACCGGAACATTGGTCCGGGCGGCAAATTAACGGTAAATCCCGAAAATCTTTGTTAAAGAAATTGCGATGGGCGGCCGAAAATCAAAAGGGGGCCGCATTTCAGCGAATTACAGCTTTTCCCGGCGGTCATTGACCCGGAGCATTTTCTGTAACCTGGTCGCTGGTTTTGCCAAATCTTCTTTCCCTGTTTTGAAAATCAAGAATTGCCTCATACAGGTTTTCTTTCCTGAAGTCGGGCCACCGCACCTGGGTAAAATATAGTTCAGCATAGGCTAACTGGTAAAGCAGGAAATTACTGATACGGAATTCACCGCTGGTTCTGATCATCAGTTCCGGATCAGGAAAACCACTGGTTACCAGGAAACGCTGCAACGTATCCTGGTTAATTTCCTCCAGGTTCAGCCTGCCCTGTTTCACTTCATAGGCTATGTTTTTCACGGCATTCAATAATTCCCACCTGCCGCTATAACTCAGTGCCATGATCAGGTTCAGGCCTGTATTGTTGCTGGTGATCTCGAGTGCCTCGTTTAGTTCTTTCCGGGCATAATCAGGCAACATGTTCATGTCGCCGATCACATGCAGGCGGATGTTGTTTTTGTGCAGGCTTTCCACCTCTTTGCGGATAGTAGTTACCAGCAACTCCATCAGCCCCACCACTTCATATTCCGGCCTGTCCCAGTTTTCTGTTGAAAAAGCATAAAGCGTCAGGTATTCCACTCCCAGTTCAGCACAACCTTCCACAATGTTCCGAACACTTTCCACCCCATGAAAATGCCCAAAGAGCCTGTCCTGTCCTTGTTCTTTGGCCCAGCGGCCATTGCCATCCATTATGATAGCAATATGGCGGGGTAAACGATCTTTATCTATTTGTTCGAGCAATGCGGACATGGGTTGAAATCTAAAGGGGCACAAAGGTAAGCATTCCCCTTGCAAAGCCGGTTGGAGAAAAACAGGGATTGTGTCTTTTTTTACAATAAAATACCATCACGGGGGTATTATTTGCAGCCAGTGGTTTCTATAGCTTTATGACATAAAACAATCAATAGTACCATGAACAGAAGAAGTTTTTTTGCAAAGAGCAGCGCAGCTGCTGCTGCCATAGCAGGCTTACCGCTTGCCATCCGGAAAAAAAGAGTGGCAACACTAAGTGAATACAGATCTAAAATCAATAGCAAGGCAAAAGAAACGCAATACATTTTGTCAATTGATCATATTGGAGTACAAAATTTTAATACCGCTAAAGAAGCAGAGAGGGCCGTTACCCTGAAAATGAATTATTATGAACTACCCGGTATGATAAGCCCATCAAAAAGTGGTGTTTTCAGATTCATTATTAAAAAAACAGAAAAAATTGACCAGGCTAATAATATCTGGCGGGTGTTTGCACAACTTGACCGCAAAACCTCCGGTGAACTAGAATTGCCAGCCGATTTTGCAAAAGAATTAAAGCTGAATGTAAAACCAACTTATTATGCCGAGATATTATCAACCAAAAACTCGGCAATGATCACCATGAACTATTATGATGCTTCATGGGATGATGATGAGGATTGTTTTCTCACTACTGCCTGTGTGCATCACAAACAACTTCCGGACGATTGCTACGAGTTGCAGACCCTCCGCTCCCTGCGTGATGATTATATGCTAAAAAATGAAGAGGGGAGGATTCTGATAAAAGATTATGCAGTAACAGGCCCTGCAGTAGTCAGTGCAATCCGGGATTTTGAAAACAGGTCAGCAATATATGAATATCTCTATCAGCACCTGGTGATTCCATCAGTAAAATTAATCAGGGAAGATAAAAAGCAAGAGGCTGTTGACTACTATGCTTCTTTTGTTGAAGCATTGCGGGAAAAATATATCTGAGCATCACTGCCCCATCCATTCTTTAAAGGCCGAAACATTTTCCTGGCTGATGATGATGTCTTCTGCAACGGCCGGTTCCACTTCCAGTTGCAGTTTGCTTTTGGGATAGGTTTTAATCTTTTTAATAGCGGTGAGATTCACCAGGTATTTCCGGTTGACACGATAGAATTGTGACGGGTCGAGTTGTTTTTCTATTTCCGCCAGCGACTGATCCAAAATGAATTTCTGCGCTTTATTGTCCACCATGCATACCAATTTGTGGGTAGCATAGAAATAAGCAATATCATCTGATTTAATGCTGATATAATCTGTTCCTCTTTTCACCAGGAACCTTTTCTTATATGCACCCGCCGGTTGTTGTTGCCATTGCTGCAATTGCTGAAAACTACTGGCAAAGTATTGCTTCAGCTTTTCATACTTGCCCAGCGCTGCTTCCAGCTTTTCCTGTTTCACCGGTTTTAATAAATAATCAATGGAGTTGTGCTCAAACCCTTCCTGCCAATATTCGTCAAAGGCCGTACAAAAAATAACCGGGCTGCTGATATTGATCTTTTCAAATATTTTAAATGAAAGTCCGTCAGCCAGCTCAATATCCATGAACAAGAGATCGGGCATAGGGTTTTGCTGCAACCACTCCAGTGAACTTTTGATGCTGTTAAGCGCTGCCTGCACTTCAATGGAAGGGTCTGCATGCTGAATAGCTCTACGTAATTTTTCCGCTGCCGGCTTTTCGTCTTCAATGATGATCACTTTCATGTCAATAAATTTTCAACACGGGTAATCTAACCAGGAAATCATTGCCTGTTTCCTCAATCACAATTTCCTTATTTGTTGTCAGTTTATAGCGTTCTTTTAAATTCTGCAACCCTATCTTAGAAGATGTTTTTCTCAAATTCTTTTTTTTCACATTATTATACACCAATAATTCATCCTTTTTCATTTCAACCAGCAACAACAGCGGGGCTGATTCTGAAAACTCATTGTGCTTGATAGCATTCTCAGCCAGTATCTGCAAGGAAATGGGTGGCAGCAGGTATTGTTCAAGCATATTCTCATCCACATCAATTTTTAATTCTACCGCTTTGTCAAAACGTATCTGCAGCAATGAAAAATAGCTTTTCAGAAATTCCATTTCCTCCTGCAGCAGCACCAGGCTTCTTGCTTTGTTCTGCAATATATAGCGATACACATCCGCCAGGTTGTCATTGAACTGTTTGGCTTTAGCGGGCCTGTCCTCGATCAGGTGGCTGAGTGTATTGAGCGAATTAAAAATAAAATGCGGGTCAATCTGATTTTTCAGGGCTTCCAGTTCTGCCTCGGCTTTGGCTCTTTCCAGTTGTTCATTGCGGATCATTTCGGTTTCTGTTTCCTTCACCAAAAAAACCGTTTCGTATACATGGGTAATAAAAATGACAGCTACCAGGATAATCAGTGTTGATTGTGTCACAATGTTCCAGTCAACAGTGCCATCGGCAAAAATATTATACCAGCCCACCAACAGCAGCACACTGATAGGTACAGTATAAAAAATGATGCTGAGAATAAGAACAGCGATTTTCTGAACCGGTTTGTTGATCCAGTCAAAATAGCTGCGAAGGGAAAAGAAAAGGTAGCGGTTGCCCTGCCAGACGATAAATGCAATAAAAATGGTATAGAGAAAACTCAGTTTGATTTCCCAGTTGGAAAAATTTCTACCATTCACCATGCCTGTGATCAGCGGAACGGCAATGCCAAAGAAGGGGATGAGCACCAACCGGAAGCCAATATCATTTACCTGCAGGCCGCTTTTCCCACCGGTCGCTGGTTTTGCTATGTTCGTCTGCTCTTTTTCCATCTTTATTCGCAATGCAATTGCCGGGTAAAAATTAGACAATAGTTTAGATATACAACAACGTTTTCATTCACCACAAAACTTTTCAGTATGGATATGAGTTCAATCAACTGGCTGGCCGTGCTGGTAGCCGGTATTTCCTCCTTTGTTGTTGGCGGCATCTGGTATTCACCGGGCCTGTTTGGCAAGGCGTGGATGAAGGATAATAATTTTACAGAAGAAGATGTAAAAAAGGGAAACAGCGGAAAGATTTTTGGCTGGACATTTATTTTTTCCCTGCTGATGGCTGCTAATCTTGGTATGTTTCTTACCGACCCGCCGGCTAATTGCCTTGATGGCGGTTGCGGCATCAAAACCGATCTGCAATGGGGAGCTATGGCTGGTTTTCTCGCAGGCATCTGGACCTTTTGTGCCATTGCCATCCATAGTTTATTCGAACAAAAGCCCTGGCGGCTAATTCTCATCAACGGGTTCTATAGCATCGTTGGTCTTACACTGATGGGAGCAATCATTGGTGTGTGGCGATAATCAGGGATAAAGCTAACAGCAAAACTTACCACTTCATTGTCTTGCAGCAAACAAACTGCTATGAAAAAAAATATGCTTCTTTCACTGCTTTGCATTGTTAATGCGGCCGTTTTTGGACAGAAGCCCTGTAATGCACCGCCTTATCGCCAGTTTGATTTCTGGATCGGAGAGTGGGAGGTTTTTGGTAAGAACGGTAATAAAGCCGGCGACAGCAAGATCAGCCTGATACTGGATAGTTGCATTATCCTGGAAGAATGGACCAGTGCCGGCATGACACAGGGATTAAGATATGCCGGCAAGAGTTTCAACACCTGGAACAAAGCCAGCCGGCAATGGCAGCAAACATGGGTGGATAATACCGGAGGTTCAACAGAGTATTTAAAAGGAAAATACGAGGACAAGAAGATGATCTTTCAGACTAATCCATTCCCTTATTCAAAAGATACTATTGCTGTTCGCCGGCTTAGTTTTTATGACCTGGGCAATGATAAGGTAAGACAGCATGGTGAAATAAGTAAAGACCGTGAAAAAACATGGTTAACGGAATATGATCTTGAATACCGTCGAAAGAAAGGATAAAGTGTTGGAAACAGCAGATTATTATCCGAACTTCAAACAAAACCAAACTGTTTATGAAAAAGATATTATTCGCCGCTATATTTCTATTGTTGTTGCAGACAATGAAAGCCCAAATGGACATTCCGCCAGTAGGCGGCAATCCCCGTGCAACGATAACTGAGGAAGTGGGTATCACGGAAATCACCATCAAATATTCAAGACCCGATGTGAATAAACGGGAAGGAAAGGTCTGGGGCCCGGGCAATCTTGTTACCTATGGTTTCAGCACATTCAGTTTTATTACCAATCAAAACACAGCACCCTGGCGGGCCGGCGCCAATGAAAACACTACCATCAGTTTTGAACACGACGTAATGCTGGAAGGCAAACCACTAAAGGCCGGCACCTATGGCATACACATGGCCATGGGAGCCGATAATGTCACCGTCATTTTCTCCACCCAAAAAGATGCATGGGGAAGTTTTTATTATGAAGAGAAATATGATGCCCTGCGGGTGAATGTAAAACCTGTTGCGCTGGACAAAAGTGTGGAATGGCTGAAATATGAATTTATTGAGCATGGAGAAAAGCATTGTGTGATTGCCCTGCAATGGGAAAAATTGTCTGTGCCTTTCAAAGTGGAAGTGGACGTGGACAATATCGTGTTGGCAAGACTGAGAGAACAGGTGACCAGCCAGAAAGGGTTCAACAGCACTAATATGATGCAGGCATCCCAATGGTGTTTCAATAAGAATATCAACCTGGAAGAAGCGCTGGGTTGGGCACAAAGAGCTGTGTCGGGTTTCCAGGGACAAAAAAGTTTTGCCAG
>CAYPOD010000055.1:0-15996 GCA_964412375.1 uncultured Chitinophaga sp.
GAAACGATGGGCGAACAACCGGCGATCATTTGGGAGCCGAACAACCCGGAGGAAAGAACAAGAATTGTTACCTACAACCGTTTGCACAAACGGGTTTGCCAGTTTGCACAGGTGTTAAAGAATAATGGAGTGAAAAAAGGAGACCGTGTCTGCATTTACATGGGCATGGTGCCCGAACTGGCTTATGCAGTGTTGGGTTGTGCAAGAATAGGTGCTATTCACAGTGTCATCTTTGGTGGTTTTTCAGCACAAAGCATTGCCGACAGGCTGGAAGATGCCCAGGCGGAATATATCATTACCTGTGACGGGGCTTACCGTGGTGGAAAAGATATTCCGCTGAAATCAGTAATTGATGATGCACTGATCGGTAATAAAACAGTGAAAAGAGTGATTGTTTATACAAGAACAAGAACACCGGTGAGTATGATCAAAGGAAGAGATGTGTGGTGGGAGGATGAGATGGAATTTGCCGAATCACAAGTGGAACAGGATGGCAAAGTTTCATTCCCGGCAGAAGAAATGGATGCCGAAGACCCACTATTCATTTTATATACATCCGGCAGCACGGGCAAGCCTAAAGGCGTAGTGCATACCTGCGCCGGTTATATGCTGTGGACGAATTACACTTTTGTCAATGTGTTTCAGTATAAACCCGGCGATATTCATTTTTGCACGGCCGATATAGGCTGGATCACAGGGCACAGTTATATATTGTATGGACCGCTGAGTGCCGGCGCCACTTCTGTGATGTTTGAAGGAATTCCCACCTGGCCTGATGCGGGCCGTTTCTGGGATATTGTTGACAAATACAAAGTGAATATTATTTATACAGCGCCAACCGCTATACGCAGTTTAATGGGTTTTGGTCTGGAACCATTAAAAGGAAAAGATCTTTCTTCTTTAAAAATATTAGGAACAGTGGGTGAGCCCATCAATGAAGAAGCCTGGCATTGGTATGATGAGAATATCGGCAAGAAAAAATGTCCCATTGTTGACACCTGGTGGCAAACGGAAACCGGGGCTTGCCTGATTTCTAATCTTGCAGGGGTCACTCCTGCCAAACCATCATGGGCTACTTTACCATTACCCGGCGTGCAGCCATTGCTGGTGGATGAGAATGGAAAAGAAGTGACAGAGAAAGACGAGCATGGCCATCTAAAAGGTAATTTATGTATTAAGGCGCCGTGGCCGGGAATTCTCCGAACAACATGGGGCGATCATGAACGCTGCCGCACCAATTATTTTGCCACCTATGAGAATTTATATTTCACAGGTGATGGTGCTTTGAAAGATGAACATGGAAATTATCGCATTACCGGCAGGGTGGATGATGTATTGAATGTAAGCGGTCATCGTATTGGTACTGCTGAAGTGGAGAATGCGATCAACATGCACGCCGGTGTGGTGGAAAGCGCCGTAGTAGGTTACCCGCATGATGTGAAAGGACAGGGCATTTATGCTTTTGTGATTTATAATGGTCATCATGGTGATGATGCCATGCGCAGGGCAGATATTCTGCAAACAGTGGCAAGGATAATTGGCCCTATTGCCAAACCGGATAAGATCCAGTTTGTAGCCGGCCTCCCCAAAACAAGGAGCGGTAAGATCATGCGGCGGATATTGAGAAAAATTGCCGAAGGAGAAACATCCAATCTGGGTGATACTACTACATTGCTTGATCCGGGAGTGGTGGAAGAAATCATGAACGGCAGGTTGTAAATAAAAAAGCAGCCGGATGAACTGCTTTAATAGGTTTTTCCAAATGTCTTAATTGAAACAGGGCACAAAATTCAGAACAAAAATTATACCTCCTGTCAACAGTTTGTCACAGAATGTGAAGAAATTCTAAAAAATTTTTGGCAACAGGCTGCATTCTATGTAGTTCAAAAACTACATTTGATGATATTTTAGTTTAAATAGCAGCAACAACTGCATGAAAAAAAATCCCAATACCAAAAGAAAAATACCTGCCTGGTTGCGCTGGATAGGGTGGGCATTGTTGCTCCAGTTGTTGCTGATCAATATCAGCGCTGCACTATACGCCTATAAACTCACTCATTTTTACCAGGGGTCGTCGCTGCGGCAGCAGTGGTCTTCGGCAAATATTTTTTCTAAAACATGGCGCTTGTTTACCGGCCCGAAACAGGCAAAATCATTTTCATCGCAACAACCTGTGTTTCCTTTTGATGCAGTTCAGTTGTCTACAGAAAAAGGATTGCGGATAGGAGCCTGGTACAGCGCTGCAGATTCCAATGCCAAGGGAACTGTTGTGTTGTTTCATGGCATCTCCGGCACCATGTCGCAGGTACTGGATGAAGCCTACGAGTTCCGCTATTGGGGATACAATGTGATGCTGGTGGAGTTGAGGGCACATGGCAACAGCGATGGCAGCACCACCACTATTGGTTACAGGGAAGCTGAAGAGGTGAAGCTGGCCTACGATTTTATCAGGCAGAAAGGAGAAGACAAACTGTTTCTTTTTGGTATTTCATTGGGCGCCGTCATCATCAGCCGTGCCGTGGCAGAATATGAACTGTCCCCTTCAGGTATAATATTGGAGATGCCCTTTCTTTCCATGCAAAGCTACCTGAAAGGAAAAGCCAGGACATTGGGTTTCCCGCAACAACCTTTTGCTTTTCTCACCACGTTCTGGATCGGGGTTGAAAGAGGGTTTAACGGTTTTGGCCACAAGACCACCCGTTATGCCAAAAAAATTACCTGCCCTGTACTGATGCAGGCCGGGGCCAGGGATGAATTTGTACTGCAATCTGAGAGTGAAAGGATTTTCAAAGCCATTACATCAATCAACAAAAAACTGGTAATGTATGAAAACGGCCGGCATGAATCATTTTTGCGGCATGATACCGAACGCTGGCGGTCAGAAGTGAATGAATTCCTGGAAGCTAACCGCTGATCATTTCCGGATAGTTACTTTGGTGCCGGGGCTGGTGAACCCGTATATTTCTTTTACATCTTCATTTTTCATAGATATGCAGCCAAGGGTCCAGTTCTTGTATTTGTCAATTACAAAATCTTCATGGGGCCAGGTGCCATGTATGCCGATGCTGCCACCTATCCTGGCACTGGCCGGTATTTCACCTCTTTCTTTTCGTTGCTTGAATTTTTCCCGGCTTTCCGCATTGGGGTAATCAATAGCCAGGAAACGACACCATTTTTCATGCACCCGCTTGCTGATAATTCTAAAAGTGCCTTCAGGAGTATTTTTATCTCCTTCCATTTTTTTATCGGCCAGCGAATTATTGCCAAACACAACAGGATAGGTGGCATACCAGCCTTTATCGTCATATACGCTTAGCTCATAATCCGATTTATCAATAATGATGGAAATGGCGCCAACCGGCCCGTTGCCGGCATTGAATCGCTTATATGAAATATTTTTTTCTTTAACTGTTGAAGTGTTATTGTCGGAGATCCCCACCAGCAGACCGCTGCCCAGCACAACGGAAGTGAGTACGAAAAGGCTTTTCATTTGCTACAAAGTTTTCAGTAAGGCCAGAGCCAACCCGGCTGGTGGTGTTTTATTCCCGGAATTGTTTCGTGGCAAAATTAAAAGGTGACCGTCCAATGCTTCAAACGCAATGCCACGAAGATTTATTTTTATCTGTGCATATCTTTTAACGGGTTGTTTAGAAAATTTCCGGCGCAATATTGCTGTGAAGGTTTACATGAGAAGTGGTAATTACAGCAAATAAAAATGCCCGGTATTATTACCGGGCATTTTTATTTGCTGGTCTGCAAATTTTTTTACCAGTTACTCAGCCTGAACCCAAGTGTATATGGTGTCATGTCAAGACTCTTGTCCCACATATTTTTCATGGCCAAACTTCCATAAAGTCTTACCGGACCCAATGATAGTTCACCGATATAGGAAAGTTTGAAACGTTCGAGATTAAAATCACTTTTCAGCTTGTCCACATCTCCTTTCAGCTTTGTTTTGTAGCGGGCAGAATAAAGATAACCTGCACTCACACCACCACTCAGGCCAAACCCGTTTTTCCTTTTGGGGGTGAAGTTGATATTCAGCATCATGGGCACTGTGAGATAGTCTGCGGCCAGTTTCACCTTTTTGAACTCTTCACTGCCTTGTGAGATAAAAGTGGGATTCTTGCTGAAAACGATATTATCTGTTTCAAAATGATAATTATTCAGTTCCAGGCCAATACCGTATTTCAGGTTCACCACATGTTTAATCATATTCAGACGCTGCATAAAAAACCAGATGTTCACATTTCTTGATTTGCCTGCTTTCAACCGCAGTTCATCTTTACCGATACCGGCAGCGGTGAAACCATCAGCAAAAGCGGTGGCATAATTGGAATTGTCGGTGTAGTTGGAAAAACCGAGATCAACAATCCACCAGTTGGTGCTGATGTTGGAGGGTTTCACTCTTCTGCGGTCTCGCATTCTCACTTCATTGTCTTTTTCAATCCGCCTGTTCTTGCCGTCCCTGTCGCGGATGATGATCATGCCGCCGATACGGATGGTGTCTGCTTTGTTTTCCTGCTTAGCCGTAGTGTCTGTCTGGGCAAAGCCGCTCATCGATGTGCACAGGATCATGCACAGGGTAAAAATCCTTTTCATCTTGTTCTGATATTTAATTTATTAAAGTTTAATAGCCAGCCCGGCAACCAACAGTCGGTCATCTTCATCAGTGGCCTCAATATTGGTGTTTTTTTCAAAGGTCCGGGTTATTTTTCTCAGGAAACCACGGAGTTTGTTTTTCTTGCCATCGGGCTGCTCTTCATCAAAACCATTTGCTGGTGTTGATGTACTTACAAAAGACGGTTTGGCAATTTCTTTTGTTACAGGAGTTTCAAATATAGTTTCAGGTGAAGCTGTTAATTCTTTTTTAGTAAACGCATCAGCTTTTGCAATGGCATCATTTATTTTCAGCGGAAGCACATTCGGATTCTGATCGGGTAAAGGCAGGTTGTTGGATGGCCTGTTGTTGTTTACAGCCAGAACAGGTTTATCTTCCCTGTTGCTTTCAGGAAGCACAACCGGATCTTTTGTTTTTTTCAGGTCTGTTTTATTTTCTTTCAAAGCAAGTGTAACTGTATTGCTGATCTTTTCTGTTGGAAGCACCGCATTGTTTTTGGGTTCTTCATTTGTTTGGCTGGAATTTTTGCCAGTCAGTTCAGGGGATTCGTTTACCAATTCTGACTTGACAGGATCGGTTCCGGCAGTTGGTCCTTCGGCAGAAGTAGTTTTATCAGTATTTAATATAAGAAGCCCCGTTGTTCCCACGGCAATTACAATGGCGGCAGCGGCAGCAAATCTCCACCAGGCAGGGATACGCCGCACCTTTTCTTCTTTGCGGTATAAAGATTCTTTACCGGGAAAGACAATTGTTTCAGCTTGCAATGTTGTTTTAAGCAACAAGTTTAATTCCTGCTGAACAGTAGGGTTGGCTGAGGCAAATTGTTCTACTGCTTTTCTTTCGGTTTCGTTTAGTTCGTTATCTATATACAGCAACAGCCATTCTTCATAATTGGCCATGTTGATGGCATTGATCGGTTCGTTGAAACGCATTAATTCTCCCTTGTTCTCAAAAACCACATGCTGCTCCGGCTCCAGTTTGGATTGCAACAGCAATTCCAGTTCTTCCCTCAGGTCAGGATGAAGGGCAACGAACTCTTCCACCCGGCGGCGTTCTTCAGCACCCAGTTCATTATCCATGTAAAGGATAAAGTACTCTTCGTAATTATGACGGTTGATGTTCATTCGTTGTTTGTTGTCAGTTGATGGTAGTTAACCGGACAAGGCCACCCACCAACGATCATGTTATATTACATTTTCCAATTTCACCAGGTATTCTTTCAGTTGCACTCTTGCCCGGTGCAGGTACACTTTCACCTGGCTTTCGTTCAAACCGGTAATTTTTCCAATTTCATCATAACTATAACCTTCGTAATCTTTCAGCAGCACCAGTGAACGTTGTGTTTCGCTTAACCTGGCTAATGCCTCTTCCAGCACTTTCTTTAAGTTATTGACCGGCCTGCCCTGCACTCTTGTTGTTTCGTCAAATTCTTCCTTCAATTGAATCCGTTTCACTTTTCTTATGTGGTCTATCATCTGGTGATAAGCTACGGTGAACAGGTAAGATTTGCTTTTGGCGGCATCTACCTCTTCCCGGTTGCGCCACATTTTCTCAAATGCTGTTTGCACCACATCCCTGGCATCTTCCTCATGGCGGAGATTTTTCAGGATGAAGCGGTACACATTATCAGCATAAGTGCTGACACATTCATTGTACTCTTTTTCAGTCATAATACAGCCGGTAACCCCTGTAAAAATAATTCATTATCCCGGGGTCTCAGGTTTTACGCTTGGGAACCAATAATGTTACAGGATTATAGAAAAAATTTCAGATTGATTCAGAATCCGGCGGAAGAGAAAAACTGGCCGGGTAGTGCTTCCCAAATCATGGCATCAGGACCTGTCTTCTTCTTTTTCTGGCAGCATTCCTCCATTGATTCTTCACAAGATGAATCATAAGATGCTGATTTCCATGCGCCAAATGCTATAATTGTGATAGCGGCGGCTGCCAGTATTAAAGTGATATGTACTATTTTCTTTCTCATGTTTCAACTGGTTTTTGGCGGGTGACATCTTTGACGAATGTAAAAACCAGAATGTTACAGCAAACATAAACCTGATTATTAAGCCTGGCAAGCTCAAGTTGACGAGAAGTATCTTTTTGCCGATAGAATGCAGAAAATAGCCTGCGAATTGTAACCACCGCCGGCCGGCAGAAATGGCCAAGTTCTATATTTGTCCTCCAATACACTTATATGAATGAGCAATTTGTTCAGCGCATTGCTGCTGAAATAGAAGAAATTAAGAATTCAGGACTTTACAAAACAGAAAGGGTGATCAGCAGCCCGCAAGGTGCAGAAATAGTTGTCAACCTGCCTGCCGGACAAGCAGGTGGTAAAACAGTACTGAACTTTTGCGCAAATAATTACCTCGGTCTTTCAAGCCACCCCAAAGTGATCGCCGCAGCGCATAAGGCCATTGATACACATGGCTATGGCATGAGCAGTGTCCGGTTCATTTGTGGCACCCAGGATATTCATAAAGAACTAGAAAGAAAGCTGTCAGAATTTCTGGGCACAGAAGATACAATTTTATATGCCGCCGCTTTTGATGCCAACGGCGGGGTGTTTGAACCATTATTTAATGAGCAGGATGCGATTATTTCTGATGCGCTGAATCATGCTTCGATCATTGACGGGGTAAGGTTGTGCAAAGCGCAGCGTTTCCGTTATGAACATAATAATATGGCAGACCTCGAAACGAAGCTGAAGGAAGCTGCAGGATGCCGTAGCCGTATCATCGTCACTGACGGTTCATTCAGTATGGACGGTACCATTGCACAACTGGACAAGATCGTGGAACTGGCAGAAAATTATGATGCCATCATCATGATTGATGAATGCCATTCTTCCGGTTTTTTGGGAAAGACGGGTCGGGGCACTCATGAATACCGCGGTGTGATGGGCAAAATTGATATCATCACCGGCACACTGGGCAAGGCCTTGGGTGGAGCATCCGGTGGTTTCACATCCGGGCGGAAGGAAATTATTGACATACTGCGCCAGCGGTCAAGACCTTACCTGTTCAGCAACACACTGGCGCCGTCTATTGTTGGTGCTTCCATTGCTGTGCTGGATATGCTGACCGAAACAACGGAACTGAGAGATAAGCTCGAATACAATACAAAATATTTCCGCAGCAAAATGACCGAAGCCGGCTTCGACATCAGGCCCGGTGATCACCCGATTGTTCCTATTATGCTTTACGATGCAGTGCTGGCGCAGAACTTTGCAGCCAAACTGCTGGATGAAGGCATTTATGTGATCGGTTTCTTCTTCCCGGTGGTGCCAAAGGGACAGGCAAGGATAAGGGTGCAGTTGAGTGCGGCACATGAGCAGCATCATTTGGATAAAGCCATTGCCGGGTTTACCAAAGTGGGTAAGGAATTGGGGTGTTGAAATGATTTTCAACAGCTAATACAGGTAGTAGTTTTACGAATCTGGATCAAGGGGTAGCTTTTTTATTAATTGTTGTGAAAAATCAGCGCAAACCTTATGAAAAGCAATAAAGAGATTGTATTTTCGTTTTCTCCTCTGATGAACCAACTCTACAGATCCGAATCCCTTTGAATTTCCTTAACTTTTTTTGTTTACCCTATCAAACAGTAGATCTGTATGAAAAAGTTTTTGCTTTGCTTATCTGTAGTAGCTTTATTGGTCGCCATGATGTCTTCCTGCGCTAGCGTTAAAAGAGATTGCCAGGGAAATAAGAAATACAAGCAGCCGGGCGGATTTTATATGTAATTTTTTAGTCCGGCCATGAGGATTTATCTGATCCTGTCTCAAAACGAGGCGGGATTTTTTATTTTCACATAAATCAGGAATATGAAGAACCTGGCACTGATGTTACTTTTTTGCCCCTTATTCGCATTTTCACAGCAACAAGATTTTCCGGGGAAATGGTTAGGCCGCTGGAAAGGTGAACTCTCCTGGTTTGCCGGCAACTCCTCCGAAGCCCGGAAGGTAAATATGGAATTACATATCAGGCCAACCGACAGCACCCACCGGTATAGCTGGCAGATCATGTATGGGTCTGCTGCTGAAGACAACAGGCCTTATTTGCTAATTGCAAAAGATGCAGCCAAAGGGCATTGGGTGATTGATGAAAATAACGGTATTGTGCTGGATCAATATTGGGTAGCCAACAAATTTTCCGGCGCCTTCACCGTTCAAAATTCCACCATCGTAAACAGTTATTGGTTAGAAGGCGATGAACTGCATGTGGAGTTTTACAGTATTTCAGCCAAACCTGTTGCGGTGACGGGCAAGGGAACAGAAGATAGTCCGTCGGTGAGCAGCTTCCAGGTAAAAAGTTATCAAAAAGCGGTATTACTGCGAAGTGAATGATGGTTACCTTTGCCCGAAATTCAAAACCCGGAATGAAAGTTTTTGCTTATTGCCTGCTGTTTGCCGTGTTGTTCCATGCCTGCACTCCCAATAATGTGAAGGTGGACAACAGCCTGAAGAAATATTTTGATGAAAACAATGTTGAAGGTTGCTTTGCTCTTATGGATAATGGCACAGGACGATTTACCGTTTACAACCTGGCACGTTATCGAGACAGCTCCTACCTGCCAGCTTCCACTTTCAAAATTGTGAATTCACTGATCGGTTTGCAAACAGGTAAGATCAGCAGCGACAGTATGGTGATCAAATGGGACGGTATCAAACGTTTTTCTGATGACTGGAACAAAGACCTCACCATGTACGAGGCGTTCAGGGTGTCAGCTGTTAATTATTACCAGGAAGTGGCCCGTAGGATTGGCAAAGACACCATGGAGTATTGGTTAAACACATTCGGCTACGGAGCAAAGACAGATAAGGATACTGTACGCATCAGCACCACCGTGGATTCTTTCTGGCTTGATAATTCATTGAAGATAACTCCCGACCAGCAGTTAGGTCTTGTCAAGCAATTATACTTTAACCAATTGCCCGGTATTTTTAAGATCAATCATGAGCGGGTAAAAAATGCGATGTTGCAAGAGGATAATACCAACTACCGACTGGGCTATAAAACCGGGTGGGGCTTTACTGAAAAAGGTCATTCCCTGGGCTGGGTGCTGGGATGGATTGAGGAGAATAACCACCCCTATTTTTTTGTGCTGAATATTGAATCGCCGGAAAGGGATTTTGATATGTGGAATGTGCGGAAGAAGATGTTGCAGGATATTTTGAAGCAACTCGGTTTTTTCGAAGGGAAAATGTGATGATAAACCGGGTTCAGTGAATTCTTAGTATGGCTTAATTCTTGTTTAACCAGGGTAGTTTACTTTATCAATTGTACGGTTTGTCTTTCCAGTTTCAATACAAAGAATTCTTGCCGCTGTTCGGGGTAATCCTGTTATTTATCCTGCTTTTCTTCGCCTTGCAGCAATGGAAAAAGAAAGTGAGAAGGAGAATGGGTGACAGCAGGTTAATCAATTTACTTACAACGGGTTTTTCCGAAGCCAGGGTTACTCTCAAATTTGTTATGCTGTCTGCAGGTTTTGCATTAGGAGTGGTTGCAGCCATGAACCCCCGTAAACCAGGCGCTGCAGACAATATCACACGCAAGGGCATAGATGTGGTGATCGCTTTGGATGTAAGTAAAAGCATGCTGGCGACAGATATAGCACCCAGCCGTCTTGAAAGAGCCAGGCAATTTATCATTAAATTGATGACCGCCATGCCAGACGACCGTATCGGCCTGGTGTTGTTTGCCGGAAAAGCCTACCTGCAAATGCCATTGACAAATGATCACGGGGCTTCCCGATTATTTGTTTCTTCGGCAAGTCCGGATGCGGTGCCGCAACAGGGAACCGTCATCAGCGAAGCGTTGACGATGAGCCTGAATGCATTTGACCCCAGGGAAAAAAGATATAAAGCCATTGTGCTCATCTCTGACGGCGAAGAACATGATATGACTGCGGTGGAAACGGCAGAAGAACTTGCACAACAGGGTGTGATGATCAATACCATTGGTGTGGGTTCGCCGGAAGGCGCAAACATCATTGATCCGGCGACAGGACAAAACAAAACCGATGAAGCAGGCAATGTAGTATTGTCAAGACTCAGTGAAACCACACTGAAACAGGTGGCGGAAAAAACAAATGGTATTTATGTTCGTTTGCAGGAAACTGATTTTGCAGTGAAAGAACTGAAAAATCAGTTGTCACAAATAGAAAGCAAAGTATTTACTGACGTATCGCTGGTCAACTATAAAACATTTTATATGTGGCTGGCAGGCGGCATGCTGATCCTGTTGCTTGCAGAATTATTCATTCCTGAAAGAAAGAAAACAGCAGCTTGAGATATTTATTATTTATATCATTTTTGTTTTTAACCGGCCACCTGGCGGCACAATCTGTAAATGAAACCATCCGCAAGGGAAACGATCATTACAGGCAGGGACAGTATGAACAAGCTGAAAAGGAATATAAGGAAGCGCTGAAAAGAGAACCCGCCAATGCCGTTGCCAGGTTCAATCTTGCTGCGGCTGCAGCAAAGATGGGAAAAGAGACGGAAGCCATGAAGAATTATGATGAACTGACCGGTTCTGCAACAGAAGCAGCATTAAAAGCAAAATCTTATTATAACAAAGGCGCATTGCTCAGCAAACAAAAGCGGCTGGAAGAAAGCATAGAAGCTTACAAACAAGCTCTTCGTCTTGACCCTGATGACAAACAGGCCAGGGAAAATCTTCAAAAAGCACTGCTGGAACTGAAGAAGAAACAACCACCTAAGAAAAAGGAAGAAAACAATAAAAAGAAACAGCAGGAGCAAAAACAAAAAAAGCCCAAACTGAATCAACGGGAAGCGGAACAGCGGCTCAAACTGCTGGAACAAAAAGAAAAGGAAGTGCAGCAGCGTTTGCAAAAAGAAAAATCAAAATCCGGCGGCTCACAAACCAAAGATTGGTAAACTTTAGAGCCTGTTCTTTGTTAGTTTTGCAGCATGCAATTTTACTGCGAATCACTCTCTCAATATAAGCGTCTTGCCACCCGGGAGGTGAAGATCGGCGACCTGCTGTTAGGCAATAATCATCCTATCCGTGTGCAGACAATGACGACCACTGATACAATGGACACTATGGCTACCGTGGATCAAAGTATCCGCTGCATTATTGCCGGTGCCGAACTGGTCCGCATCACGGCCCCATCCAAAAAGGAAGCAGAGAATTTGCTGAACATAAAAAATGAATTAAAAAAAAGAGGCTACAGCACACCGCTGGTGGCCGATATTCATTTCACACCCAATGCGGCAGAGATAGCAGCAAGGATAGTTGAGAAAGTGAGGGTAAACCCCGGCAACTATGTTGACAAAAAGAAATTTGAACTGATTGAATACAGCGATGCCGACTATGCTGAAGAAATAGAACGTATCCGGGAAAGGTTTACCCCGTTAGTAAAAATTTGCAAAGAATATGGCACAGCGATGCGCATCGGCACCAACCACGGCTCATTGAGTGACCGCATTATGAGTCGCTATGGTGATACACCGGTAGGTATGGTGGAAAGTGCCATGGAATTTTTGCGGATTGCCAGGGCTGAAAGCTATCACAATATTGTACTGAGTATGAAGAGCAGCAACCCGCAGGTGATGGTGCAGGCCTACCGTTTACTGATCAAAACCATGTTTGATGAATTTGGGGAATGTTATCCTTTACATCTCGGGGTAACGGAGGCAGGTGATGGAGAAGATGGCAGAATCAAATCTGCTGTCGGAATCGGCTCTTTATTAGAGGATGGTATCGGTGATACGATCCGTGTGTCACTGACAGAGGATCCGGAACTGGAGATTCCCGTTTGCAGAGATTTGGTGAAGCGATATGCAAGTCAGGAGTCGGGAGTCAGGAGTCAGGAGTTGGACTCTTCAATTTTGAAACTTCCTTATGATCCTTTCAGTTATCAGCGAAGAGAGACTTTTGCAGTTGACAATATCGGCGGCAAATCTGTTCCGGTTGTAATTGCTGATCTCAGTAAGATAGAAAAAATATCAGCCAGGCATTTACAAAGTGTTGGCTACACGTATGATGAGGTAACCGACAAATGGAATATCAGTGATGCTGCGGCTGATTATATTTTTACCGGTCACCAATTGCTCGGTTTTCACCTGCCGGGCACATTAAAGGTTATTGTTTACCCGGCTGCCTGGGAAACTGCAGATGATAAAGAAAAGTATTTTCCTATTTTCCAGAACAGTGTTTTTGTAACCGCAAAACAAAAAAGTGAGAAGCTGAATTTTGTGATGGTGGATTGTTTTAGTGATGAAACAACGATCAATGACTTCAGTTACCTGGATCAACTGGCCAATGACCCTTCCGTGGTGCTTTGCCTGAGCAGTACGAATCAACATGCAATGCAGTCGGTTCGCCGCATGTTTATTGAGCTGCAAAACCGTCAAATCAGGAATCCCGTCATTTTAATTACCGACAGCGGCTGGCAAACACCGGATGAACATTTGATCCATTTTGCCACAGAAACCGGGGCATTATTGTTAGATGGATTTGGAGACGGAATATGCCTGGGTTATAACAGTAAGGCACAGATGGAAAACGTAAAGGTGAAAGGCAGAACCTATCTTGAAGTAAAAGATATTTACCAGTTCACCAATAACACCGCTTTTTCCATTTTGCAGGCAACAAGAACAAGGATCTCTAAAACAGAATATATCAGTTGCCCGAGTTGTGGCCGGACTTTGTTTGACCTGCAGGAAACTACAGCAAAGATCAGGTCAAGGACAAATCATTTGAAAGGTGTGAAAATCGCTATCATGGGTTGCATTGTGAACGGCCCCGGTGAAATGGCCGATGCAGATTTTGGTTATGTGGGTAGTGGACCCGGCAAGATCACTTTATACAAAGGAAAGGAAGTGGTAAAGCGGAATGTAAACAGCGAAGTGGCAGTGGACGAACTGATCAACTTGCTAAAGGAAAATGAAGCCTGGATTGAACCATAAACAATTGAGATGAATAATAGAACCTGGGTCCTTCTTTTCCTTTTTGCCCTTGCTGTTCATATTGCAGGTGATTACCTGCCTTTTTCTTATGTTTCATATATAAGCAAACCGTTGCTGATGATAATTCTCGTTAATGGTTTTATTTCAGCAACACAGGAAATAACATCGCCAATTAAGAAGTGGGTCACATTGGCGCTTTGTTTTTCCTGGCTGGGTGATGTGTTACTGATGTTCCAGTTGAAAGATGCGCTTTACTTTTTGCTGGGATTATCGGCCTTTCTGCTAGCCCATATTTTTTATATCCTGTTCTTTTATGGTATAAAGCAAAATGAAAAGATCGGCAGCCGCTGGTGGTTGTTGTTGCCGGTCGTTCTTTATTATGCTGCATTGATCGGATTGCTTTACCCGCACCTGGCAGATATGAAAGTGCCGGTATCGGTTTATGGGTTGGTCATCAGTTTTATGCTGTTGCTGGCACTACATACATTATTTATAAAAAGCAAAGCAACTGGAAAATGGATGGCATCTGGTGCCGTTCTGTTCATTATATCAGATTCTGTTCTTGCGGTCAATAAATTTTACCAGCCTTTTGAGTCAGCCGGTCTCATTATCATGCTGACCTATGGACTGGCACAGTTGTTTATTGTGAAAGGTGCTATAGATTACTTTTCTTTGCAAGGCAAGAAATGATTTTTGCATCAACGAAATATTTTTTCGGTACGGCTCCGTAGGAGTCAAATATCTGTAGTAGGAAAAATTTTGATTATCAACGAACCCCGAAAGGTGTTCAACACAATAGCATAGCATGCAACAAACAGATTTTTTAGTGATTGGTTCAGGCATTGCAGGGTTGACCTATGCATTGAAAGTGGCACAGCAATTCCCTGAGAAAAAAGTGATGATTCTTACCAAGGCAGCGGCAGATGAAACCAACACCAAGTATGCACAGGGTGGCATAGCCGTGGTGAATGACCTGGAAAATGACAGCTTTGAAAAACATATAGAAGACACCCTGATAGCCGGAGATGGCCTTTGCAACGAAAAAGTGGTGGATATCGTGGTGAAGGAAGGCCCGGAAAGGGTGAGGGAGATCATAGAATGGGGCGCCAGGTTTGATAAAGAAAAAGACGGTGATTATAAATTAGGAAAAGAAGGAGGTCATTCTGAGTACCGTATTCTGCATCACAAGGATGTTACGGGAAAAGAAATGGAAAGAGCACTGATTGATGCTGTTTCAAAACAAAAGAACATCGAATTTATCAAACATTGCTTTGTCATTGATATCATAACGCAGCACCATCTTGGCTATATTGTCACTAAATCAACTCCGGACATTGAATGTTACGGTGTGTATGTGCTGAACCTGCACACCCAGCAGGTAGAAAGGATACTTTCCCGGATCACATTATTAGCCAGCGGTGGCAATGGCCAGGTATACAGAACCACCACTAATCCATCTATCGCTACGGGTGATGGGGTGGCTATGTTTTATCGTGCAAAAGGAAGGATTGAAAATATGGAGTTCATACAGTTTCATCCCACTGCATTGTATGAGCCAGGCATGAAGGGGCAGGCTTTCCTGATCACAGAAGCTGTTCGCGGCGATGGCGGCATATTGCGAAATAAAGATGGCGAAGCTTTTATGGAACACTACGATGCCCGGAAAGACCTGGCGCCCCGCGATATTGTGGCAAGAGCCATTGACAGTGAAATGAAAAGAACCGGTACTGAGCATGTATGGCTTGATTGCCGTCATTTTGGTAAGGAAAAATTTGTGGATCACTTTCCCAATATTTATGAAAAGTGTTTATCCGTCGGCATTGACATAACAAAAAATATGATTCCCGTTGCTCCTGCAGCCCATTATAGTTGCGGAGGGATAAAAACAGACGAATGGGGCAGAAGCAGTATTCGCAATTTGTATGTATGCGGTGAATGTGCCAGCACCGGGTTGCATGGCGCCAACCGGCTGGCCAGCAACTCACTGCTGGAAGCAATGGTTTTTGCTCATCGTTGTTATATGGATAGTGTGGTTACGCTGAATCGCTCCGAGGCCGGAAATTCCGAAACGGTTGTGATCAGGGATCCGGCAATGATTCCGGACTGGAAGGCAGAAGGAACAACTGCACCCAAAGAGATGATTCTTATCACCCAAAGCCTGAAAGAACTGCAACAGGTGATGAGCGACTATGTGGGCATTGTCAGGAATGACATACGTCTGCAAAGAGCCATGAAGCGGCTCGACCTTCTCTGGGAAGAAACGGAACAGCTGTATCAAACCACTGTCCTTTCACCACAGTTGCTTGAACTCCGAAACATGATCACAGTAGGTTATCTCATTGTGAAGTGCGCCAGCTTCCGGAAAGAGAGCCGCGGGCTGCATTTTAATACAGATTACCCGCATAAGAGTCCGTTGGTTCAGAACATTGTCCTGTAG
>CAYPOD010000056.1:0-15246 GCA_964412375.1 uncultured Chitinophaga sp.
CACTGACATCAGTGAGTTGCAGGAAAAAGATGCCTGGCTGCTCAACAAAGCACGGAAGATAACCGAACTGGCATATGCTCCATATTCCAATTTTCATGTGGGTACTGTGGCTATTCTTGCAAACGATGAGATTGTATCCGGCACCAACCAGGAAAACGCATCTTATCCCGTAGGTATTTGCGCAGAAAGAGTGTTGCTGGGTTCTGCAGCCACTATACACCCGGGGGTTGCTATTGTCAGCATGGCCGTGAGTTACAAAAGCAAAGAAAACGAAAGTGATCATCCCATCTCTCCCTGCGGGATGTGCCGCCAGGCATTGCTGGAATATGAATCCAGATCAAAAAAGCCGATTCGACTCATATTAAGCGGGCAGGAAGGAAAGGTTTATATCATTAATACCGCCAGCCATTTGTTGCCTTTTGCCTTCACCAGCGATGAACTTATTTGATATAAGAGCTATACCTTTTATCTTTTAATCTAAAAAAGCGTCTGCACTCCATACGCTACTTTCATTTCATGCTCAAGCAGCCATTTCTTTCGCCATAAGCCCCCGGCATATCCTACCAGTTCTTTATTGGAACCAATGACCCGGTGACAAGGAACGATGATGGCAATATTGTTTTTGCCATTAGCGTTGGCCACTGCCCTTGTTGCTTTGGTATCGCCGATGCGCCTGGCCAATTCCAGGTAGCTGATAGTTTTGCCAAACGGGATTATCACCAGTTCATTCCACACTTCCTGCTGAAAAGGAGTGCCCGGCTGATGAAGTGGTAGTTCAAACTGCCTTCGCTGACCATTGAAGTATTGTATCAGTTGCTCCACGCAATTGATGAGAAGGGGAGGAATATGCTTTTTCTTTGGAGCATTTTTTTGTGTAGTGTCATGAAAACTCACTTCAGTAATATAATCTTCGGTTCCGCTCACTTTCAGCAGACCGAGAGGAGAATGGTAATATGTAGCATAATGCTCCGGCATTTTACCCGATCTTGTTTCCGTTGACCACCTGTCGTTCCGGTTGTAATAAAATTACATCGTTGTTCGCATCATAAACACCCAGCACCAGGCATTCACTGATGAAATCTGCGATTTGCTTAGGCGGAAAATTCACCACGGCAATCACCTGCCTGTTCAGCAAATCTTCTTTACGATAATGCACGGTAATCTGTGCTGAGGATTGTTTAACGCCAAGTTCAGCGCCGAAATCCACTTTCAGTTTATATGCAGGTTTCCTGGCTTTGGGAAAATCGTTTATTTCCACAATCGTTCCCACCCGCATATCAACCTTTTCAAAATCGCTCCAGCTAATGGGCATAACCTGATTTTTCTGTAAACTAAAGATTTCTGCCTTACCGGTTGCCTATATTTTTTTGACGGTATTGCTGATACTTTTAACTTACCACAAATTTCTTCTCATGACACCTGTAAAGAAAAATAGCAGTCTTTCTCGCCGCCGGTTTATCCGTAACACTTCCCTGGCCGGGGCTGGTTTTTTTATCATACCCCGTCATGTGCTCGGACGTGGTTTTATTGCGCCAAGTGATAAGCTGAATATTGCAGGCATCGGGGCCGGCGGTAAAGGAACTAGTGATCTTTCTGAATTTGCCAAGAGCCCGAAAGTGAATATTGTGGCATTGTGCGATGTGGATGATCGCCAGGCAAAAAAATCAAGAGAGAATTTTCCGAAAGCAACCTATTACCGTGATTTCAGGGAAATGCTGGAAAAAGAAAAAAATAATATTGAGGCCTGCAGCATTTCTACACCCGACCACACCCATGCTGTGGCCACGATGGCTGCCATGCAACTCGGAAAACATGTTTATACACAAAAACCACTGACGCATAATATTTATGAAGCAAGGATGCTGGCTGAGGCAGCAAAAAAATATAAAGTGGTGACGCAAATGGGCAACCAGGGCGGTTCCGGTGATGGTGTAAGAAAAGCAAAAGAGATATATGATGCAGGTATGATCGGTACAGTGACCGAAACTCATGCCTGGACCAACCGGCCTGTTTGGCCACAGGGCATTCCAACACCCTCCGGGAAACATGAAATTCCTGCAGAGTTGGATTGGGATCTTTGGCTCGGACCTGCGCAGCCAATTGATTTCAACCCGGCCTATCTTCCTTTTAACTGGAGAGGTTGGTGGGCTTTTGGCACCGGTGCTTTGGGAGATATGGCCTGTCACATCATGGATCCTGTTTTTCGCATCCTGCCGATAGATTATCCCAATTCAGCTGAGTGCAGTGTGGCCACCATTTGGAAGGAAATGTGGAATGACACACAAAATATAGATGCTTGCCCGCCTGCCTCAATTATTCACCTCAATTTTCCCCGAAATGATGGCAAAGGGAATATTAAAGTGTCATGGTATGATGGCGGCCTGCTGCCCAACCGTCCCGATGAATTATTGCCGGAAGAGCCATTTGGCAATTGGGATGGCGGTGTATTGTTCATTGGAACAAAAGGAAAACTATTGCTGGATTGCTATGGCGAAAATCCAAGATTGCTGCCGACAAAACTGATGAAGGAAAAGACGATGCCGAAAGAAACTATCAAAAGAGTTCCGGAAGGGCACTACCTGCAATGGGTGAATGCATGCATCGCCGGCTATGGGAACGCACAAACTAGTTCACCGTTTGAATATGCCGGACCTTTCACCGAAAGTATTCTTATGGGCAACCTGGCTATACGGAGCTGGATGATGAAAAATCCCAAACTGAAGGGATGGGATGATAAATACCTGGGCCGCAAGAAATTGTTGTGGGATGCAAAAAACATGAAGATCACCAACTTTGACGAAGCCAACCAGTTTGTGAAAAGAGAATACCGTCAGGGATGGAGCCTGGGATGATTTGTTTTTTTAAGCGAATAATATTACATGCAGGAGTGCTGCATTGCTGTATTGTAGTTTTATTACTGCAACAATAAATAGAAGAATATATTTTATTACGGGCTTAAAAATCAATTTCAGGAAGCGTATTGTTTTCTATCTTGCTGCCCAGCATATGAGACCAACCGAAGATACTTACAGGCATAAAGGTTTGCGTAAAAAATTAACTGACACTGTCCGCGGCAAAGGCATCACAGATGAAGCGGTACTTGATGCCATCCATAGCATTCCCCGTCATTTCTTCCTGGATTCTGCCTTTGATGAAAAGGCCTATGAGGACAGGGCCTTTCCCATAGGCGAGGGACAAACCATTTCCCAGCCTTATACCGTTGCCTATCAAACCCAATTGCTGGAAATAAAAAAGTTTGAGAAAGTACTTGAGATAGGAACCGGTAGCGCCTACCAGGCTTGTGTGCTGGCGGAAATGGGAGCAATGGTCTATACCATTGAGCGGCAGAAAAAGCTGTATGATGCAAACAAAAATTTTCAGTACCTCAAAAAATATCCTTCGATAAAATTCTTTTACGGTGATGGTTATGAGGGCTTGCCCACATTTGCTCCTTTTGATAAAATCATTATCACTGCCGCTGCTCCTGAAATTCCTCCTAAACTAATTCAGCAATTAAAACCGGGCGGCATGATGGTTATTCCCGTTGGCGCAGGTGACCTGCAACGCATGATGCGGATCACTAAATTAGAAAGCGGTGCAATTAAAGAAGAGGTTTTTGATCATTTTTCTTTTGTACCGATGATTGAAGGGAAAAAAGGTTGAAGGATTTATAGGTTTAAGTGCTTAATGGTTGATTTCAACCTTTCAACATTTAAGTGGGCAACTCTCACACAAACTGTTCCAGTAACTGGATTCTCTTTTCAATAGGAGGGTGGGTGGCAAAAAGATTGGTCAGCGCCATTCCGTTCTTATTATTCAATTTGGGATTGTGAATGAATAATTGGGCTACTTCCCGGTTTTTTACAGCTTCAATTTGCGGGTCCCCGGAAACTTTGCGCAACGCATTGGCAAGGGCCATTGGTTTTTTTGTCATCTCGGCTGCACCTGCGTCCGCCATGTATTCTCTTTTGCGGCTGATGCCAAAGCGCAGCAATATCGAAATTAAATAAGCCACTGCGGTTACCGCAATAGCAATCAGGATGACTCCGCCCGTTCCTTTTTCATCCCTTCTGCGGCCCACCCGGCTGTGAAAAACGCTACGGAAAGCCATCTCGGCAAGAAATGCAAATATGCCAACGAAAATGATGGAGATGATGAGCAGCCGCACATCACGGTTCTTTATATGCGCCAGTTCATGGGCTATCACCCCTTCCAGTTCATCATCATCCAATTTGTTGATGATGCCTCTTGACAATGAAATCGCATATGTTTTCTGGTTGATGCCGCTGGCAAAAGCATTGAGTGAATCATCTTCAATGATAAACACTTTTGGCGGTTGCACACCTTCCTGCATGCAGAGATTTTCCACCAGGTTATATACTCTTTTGTTTTCTTTTCGTTCCAGTGGTTTTGAGCCAGTGGCAAGCCTGATCATGGCACTATGTCCAAACCAAGCGATCAGGAACCATACAACCACTCCCACCAGTATCAATGGCATCACCTGGATGAACTGCATATTGGCAGCATACATGTCCTTTTCATTCACAAAAAAGAAAAAAACATAAAACATTCCCAGCAGCAGGGCCGGGAATGCTATGAGCAGTAGGAATGAATTGAAATTGTTCTTTCGTATTTGACTGTCTATTCCAATGTACATGGCTGGTTTCTTCACTCGCCTTCACTGGCAGGTTTAAAACTTGATCTGCGGGGGTTCATCCATTTGTTTTCTTCTTTCTTCACCAAGGTCAAACATGATCTCACGTTTGAAACCAAAACTACCGGCCACAATATTGCTGGGGAATGATTCCACGGCATTGTTGTATTCTGTGGTGGCAGCATTGAAGAAACGACGCACAGCAGCCAGTTTGTTTTCAATATCGCTGAGTTCTTCCTGCAACTGAAGGAAGTTTTGATTTGCTTTCAGGTCGGGGTAGGCTTCCACCTGCACTTTCAACCCGGCCAAAGCGCCGCTGAGTTGCTGTTCAGCCCTGATCTTATCGTCAATGGAAGTAGCCGACATGGCAGCCGTACGGGCCTCGGTCACTTTCAGCAGCAGGTCTCTCTCATGCGCTGCATAGCCTTTCACGGTTTCCACCAACTGGGGAATGAGGTCATGCCGCTGCCGAAGCTGCACATCAATATCGGCAAATGCATTTTCCCGGCGGTTGCGCAGGCGAACCAGGCGGTTGTAAAGGCTGATAAGCCAGATAACAAGTAAAACGACAACGCCAATGATAATTAATACCGTCGTATTCATAACTGGTTGTTTTAAGTTGGCGATGAAATTAACGAAAAATAGCACACCGGCTTTAAATCAGGGTTAATTTCATGTCAGTGGTTGTATTTCTTTTTTTATCTTTCACCATTATTTTCCGCTTATGCGTATTGTACCTTTTCTTGTTTCAGCCGTCATCACTACAGGACTTGTCTATGCATTAAATAAAAAATGGGGTGATATTCCGCCTGCCGGAAAATTTCTCAGTCCCCAGCATGGCTTTTGGCAGAATGCAGAACCGGCCAGCCAGGGATTTGATGAAAAACTTGAGTTCTCCCGGCTGAAAGGAAAAGCCGAGGTTTTTTTGGATGAACGCCTTGTTCCGCATGTTTTTGCAGAAAATGATGAAGACCTGTATTTCATCCAGGGCTACCTGCATGCAAAATTCCGGTTGTTCCAGATGGACCTGCAGACAAAAGCAGCAGAAGGAAGGGCCAGCGAAATTGCCGGCCCGGTTGCCGTTGATTTTGATAAATCAAAAAGAAGGCTGGGGATGAAATTTGCAGCGGAAAATGCGTTGCGGGAAATTGAAAAAGACCCGGCAGGCAAAACCATCTTTGATGCGTACACTGATGGAGTGAATGCTTTTATTGCAACACTCACAGAAAGCAAACTGCCCATTGAATACAAACTCCTTGATATCGAACCGGAAAAATGGACCAATCTCCGCACTGCATTATTGTTAAAGATGATGGCCGAAATGTTATCTTCCGGTACAGAAAGCGATCTGGCATACACCAATGCCAAAGCCATTTTTAACGAAGAGCAGCTGAAAATGCTGTACCCGCAGGTGCATGATTCACTAGTACCGATCATTCCTAAGGGCACCCTGTTTCCATCCCCTGGCATTGTTCCGGTACCACCGGCCACAGCAGATTCTTTGTATTTTAAGAATAAAGAAGTGGCTGTAACAAAACCGGTGCCATTACCCGATCCCGGCAATGGAAGTAATAACTGGGTGGTGGCCGGCAGCAAAACACAAAGCGGCTCACCTATTCTAAGTAATGACCCCCATCTCGAGCTTTCTTTACCTTCTATCTGGTACGAAATACAATTAGTGACACCTAACAGTAATGTGTATGGTGTTTCCCTGCCGGGAAGCCCCTTTGTGATCATTGGATTTAATGACAGCATCGCATGGGGTGTGACCAATGCTCAACGGGATGTGAAGGACTATTTTGAAATAAAATTTAAGGATAACTCTAAGAAAGAATATTGGTTCAACGGTGCCTGGCAGCCCACCACTCTTCGTATTGAAGAGATCAAAGTAAGAGGGGCAAAAACTGTTTTTGACACAGTGGCCTACACCGTCTTTGGACCGGTCATGTATGATGAGAGTTTCAGTAATGATCTTTCCAAAAACCGTAACCTGGCTGTGCGCTGGGTGGCGCATGATCCCAGCAATGAAGGAATGACTTTCTTTAAACTGAACCGTGCAAAAAATTATGATGACTATACTGAAGCTATAAAATCATTTGATTGCCCCGGGCAAAACTTTGTGTTTGCGTCCCGTTCGGGTGATATTGCAATCTGGCAACAGGGAAAATTTCCTGCCCGGTGGAACAGGCAGGGATTGTATGTGATGCCGGGCCAGGACAGCAGTTTTATGTGGCAGGGGTTCATTCCGCAAAATGAAAATCCGCATAGCAAGAATCCAGAGAGAGGTTTCCTTCAAAGCGCCAATCAACGACCGGTTGATTCCACTTATCCTTATTTTATTCCCGGAAGTTATATTACACCCAGGGGTGTCACTATTGAAAATAAGCTGGCAGTTTTGAATGGCATAACCGTGCAGGATATGATGAAACTGCATTATGATTACTTCAATTCCCTGGCTGAAGATGCCGTACCGTTATTATTGAAATATGTGCAGGAAGAAAAACTATCAGCTGAAGCTAAAAATTACTTGTCTGTTATCAGGCAATGGGACCTTCATGCCTCACCGGAATCAAAAGGACAAACCATTTATCAATGCTGGTGGGATAGCACTGAGGTCGGTATCTGGAAAGATGACCTGGAACAGGTGACACCTAATGCACCCTGGCCGGAAGAGCAAAGCACACTCGAAATGCTGAAAAGAGATTCGGCCTTGAAGTTTATTGATAATATTAATACTCCGCAGGTGGAAACATTGTACGATGTAGTAACGGATGCACTGAACAAAGCATCGGTTAGCCTGAAAGAAAATGAAGCAGCGGGCAAACTGGAATGGAGCAAGTTTAAGAATCCCACTATTTATCACTTGTTGAAACAATCATTACTTCCATTTGCCCGTCGTGGCCTACCTGTTGGAGGCAACGGAAACATTGTGAATGCCATTACACACAGTCATGGCCCAAGCTGGCGGATGATCGTTCACTTATCCACTCCCACAGAGGCATATGGTGTATACCCCGCCGGGCAAAGCGGTAATCCGGGCAGCAAGTATTATGACAATTTTGTTGATACCTGGGTGGAAGGGAAATACTTCCCGCTTTGGTATATGCGGGAAGGAGACAAACTGGACAAAAAAGTGAAATGGGTGATGAAGTTTGAAAAAGAATAACAGTTAACGATTTTAATCAGTAAAAAAGGAGTATGAAATTTTTCACAGCGGTTATGCTTACAGGTTTATTGGCATTTGTAGCGGGGTTATACCTGCCCTGGTGGTCGGTAGCCATCGTGGCTTTTATTGTAGCTGCGCTGGTACATCAAACTGCCGGCAAAGCTTTTCTCAGTGGATTCCTGGGCATATTCCTGTTTTGGGGTTTACTGGCCTTTATTATAGATAACAGCAATAACAGCCTGCTATCAGAGAAAGTTGCGACCCTGTTAAAACTGGGTGGAAATTCGCTGCTCCTGGTCCTTGTTACCGCTTTCATTGGCGGGCTTACAGGCGGCTTTGGGGCAATGACAGGAAGTTTTTTACGTTCTTCTGGTAAATAACCTGTACTGTTTTGGCATAAAGCGAAACTTGCTTATCTTATTCAATTATTTACCTGAAGTCACCGGAAACTATGCGGCGAATCTTTTGTTTTTTCCTATTCATTCACTGTGTTTTACTATCATCTGCCCAACGGGTATCCGGCATTGTGACGGATAAAGAAGGGAGACCGGTTTCCTACGCTTCTGTTTTTGTAAAAGGAACCAACAAGGGCACCAATGCGAATGTCGAAGGAAAATATTTCTTAGACCTGAACCCGGGCCGGTACACTCTTGTCTGCCAGCATATCAATTATAAAATGGTAGAAAAAGAAGTGGTGTGCGATAGCGATAGTGTTACGCTGAATTTTGTTTTAAGTCCGCAGGAGGTGGTGCTCACCGAAGTGATCATCAAGGCCGGAGAAGACCCGGCTTACGATATCATCCGCAAAACGATTGAAAAAAGAAAATATCACCAGGAACAATTAAACAAATTTCAATGTGAAGTATATACCAAGGGACAGTTACGGGTAAGGGATTACCCTGACCGCATTCTCGGAAGAAAGATAGATTTCCTGGATGGCGATAGCAGCAAACAGAAAATCATTTACCTCTCTGAAACTATTTCACTGTATTCAGTGGACAAACCTGAAAAGGAACGTATTGAAGTGATCTCTTCCAAAGTGAGTGGCGACAGGGATGCTTATGGACTCAGCGCCCCGCGTTTTTTTTCCTTTTATGACAATAACATCTTTATCGGCAATGATGCAAACCCGGTGAATAACCTGAACCCAAGAGGGTTTATTTCTCCCATTGCTGACAATGCACTGTACTATTACCGGTATAAGTATGAAGGAGAATTTACAGAAGATGGCAGAACAGTTAACCGCATCCAGGTGATCCCGAGAAGACGGTATGAACCTTTGTTCAAAGGATATATCAATATTGTGGAAGATGAGTGGCGCATTCATTCCGTGCAGCTGAACCTTACCAAAGAATCGCAGATGCAGTTCATTGATTCTTTACTGGTGGAACAGTTGTATCGTCCGTATAAAGACGATATATGGGTGATCAGCAGCCAGGTCTTATATCCCGAAGTGAAAATTCTCGGTATTGATGCACATGGAAGTTTTGTGAACATTTATACCAATTTTGAAACAGATGTTTATTTCTCCAAAAAGCATTTTGACCAGACCCTGCTTAAATATTTCAAGGGTTCCAACCAAAAATCAACAGATTACTGGGAAACAGCCCGTCCCATTCCTTTGCAGGAAGATGAAAAACTGGATTACCAGGTAAAAGACAGCCTGGAACAAAAGCGGGGAGATCCCCGCTATCTTGATTCGCTGGAAAAGATCAGGAACAAGGTAAATCTTTTCGGCGCTATGATGTTTGAGCAAAATTTTATCACGACAAGAAAAAGGACGTCGCTCAGCTTCCGGCCCATCACCGAACAGATCGGGTTTACGCCGGCCGAAGGATTAGTGGTCAACACAGGTATTGTATGGACAAAAAGATTAGACAAAAGTATCTATAGCCGTCGCAGCATATCTTTTGCACCTGTCGTTCGCTATGGGTTTGCCAACAAACACCTTAACCCGCACCTCACTGTTCGCTACGAGTTTGGGAAAAGGAATGCCCAGTCCATTGCAATATCCGGTGGTAAACGTGTTTTCCAGTTTAATAATTACAGCCCCATCGGGCCGAGAGGTAATACTTTATCCTGCTTGCTGGGCAAAGAGAACCGGATGAAAACCTATGAAGCCTATTATTTCAGGGGCAGTTTTGTGCAAAGTATTGGCGGAGGATTTACCTGGACAGCCGCTTTTCAATACCAGGACAGGCTGCCGATTGATAATGTGACCAACTATTCCTGGTTTAAACGTGACCTGGAGTACACACCTAATTATCCCAATGAGATCGTTAACGATAATATCACCCGCCACAAAGTGTTTGTAACACTTTTACGGCTCAACTGGCAACCAGGCATCCGCTATGTAGAATTACCCGAACAGCGGATCAACATGGGGTCCAAGTACCCGGTGTTTTCACTTGAATTTGTGCAGGGCCATAACGGGTTCCTGGGAAGCGATGCTGATTTCAGCAAATGGAAATTTTCTATCAAAGACGATATCAACCTTCGGTTGAAAGGACAATTCAGCTACCGGCTGGGTTTGGGTGGTTTCTTCAACAACCGTCACGTTCAGTTGCCGGACTACCAGCATTTCAATGGTAATATTTCTTCTTTTGCTACGGAACGGCTCAATAGCTTTCAATTGCTGCCATTGTACCAGTTCAGTAACAAGGCTAACTTTTATTCACTGGCTCACGTAGAGCATAACTTCAACGGGTTGCTCACCAATAAAATTCCCGGCATCAAAAAACTGAACCTTTACCTGGTGCTGGGTGCCAATGCCTTCTATATTGACAGGAACACGAATTACTTTGAATATTTCTTTGGCTTTGATAATATCCTCAAACAATTCAGGGTAGATTTTGTACAGTCCTATCAGAATGGCAAACGCTGGATGTTTGATTTTCGCATCGGCTTCCGCCGCACATTTCGTCCCCGTGGCGATGACTGGCCATAACTGTTGACGGCTTATCTTTGCATTGCTTTATGAATTTTGCCCAACCTGCAATTGGGGTTCTAAGCGAATTACGGAATTAAAATTCAAACAATGGCCGCATTGCACAACCGCATTTCCCGCAGGGAACTGAAAGAACGTATACAAAACGATCCGACGCCAAGGACTACCATTTCTTTTTATTGCTATTTCAAAATTGAAGAGCCTCCGGTCTTCCGAAATATGTTGTATAAAGATCTTTCCGCATTAGCTGTGCTGGGCCGCATTTATCTTGCCCACGAGGGCATCAATGCACAGGTGAGTGTACCTTCGGCCAATTTTGAAAAATTTAGAGATTACCTGTATGCAATTGAGCCGCTCAAAGGTCTCCGCCTGAATGTAGCGGTGGATGATGATGGTAAAAGCTTTTATGTGCTCGACATAAAAGTGAGAAAACATATCGTGGCTGATGGTATCACCGATCCGGCTTTTGACATGGCCAACCGGGGAAAATATGTCAATGCTGAGCAGTTTAACCAACTGACCAGCGATCCCGGTACGATTGTGATAGATATGCGCAATCATTATGAATACGAAGTGGGTCATTTTGAAAATGCCATTGAAGTGCCATCCGACACTTTCCGGGAGCAGTTACCAATGGCCGTGGAAATGATGCAGGATAAAAAGGATAAGAACATCATCATGTATTGCACTGGCGGCATCCGTTGCGAAAAAGCATCAGCCTATATGCTGCATAAAGGATTTAAAAATGTATTTCATCTCGAAGGAGGCATCATTCATTATGCCAACCAGGTGAAAGAAAAGGGGTTGGTCAATAAATTTCACGGAAAAAATTTTGTGTTTGACCAGCGGCTCGGCGAACGGATCACGGATGAGATCATTGCCAAATGCCACCAGTGCGGCAAGCCGGCCGACTCGCATGTGAACTGTGTGAACGATGCCTGCCACCTGTTGTTCATTCAGTGTGAGGAATGTAAAAAGAAATATGAAGGCTGTTGCAGTGAAGATTGCCTTAAGTTTATTCACCTGCCTGCTGATGAACAAAAAAAGAAGAGGGTCGGTGTTGATAAAGGCCGGAATATCTTTAATAAATCGAGGGCAAGGCTCAGACCCCGTTTAAAAGAATAAAACAGCAAATAAAAATTTGCTTATTAGTTGCTGATATTAAATTGTTTAGGGAGAATTGGTAAAATTTATACCGAAAAGAAATCTATATTGGTTCATGCTTCGTAAATTAATCATATCTCAAACCTCCCTTGAAAATTCACAGGTCGTAAATCCGTATTCTGCTGAAAACTTATTCCGAACCAACGATTTCGTACCATGGAAACAGTACTCCGTTTCTTCAGCAGGTTATTTTATATTGTCAGAACTGCCGGTATCACACCCGGCATGGATGAATACGAAAAGCGGAAGCTTTCCGTGTTCAATATCCTGAATGCGATGGGAATGATGAATGGCTTCATCATTCCTGTTGCTGGCCTGTTCAACAATGATCAACTGCCGCCTCTTGCATGGGTAGTTGCCTGCTCACCGGCCATTATCAGCTTTTTGGTATTGATCAGCAATTACTTTCATCGCTATGAACAGGCCGGCCTGATATACTTTATTTTTTATCCCAGTCTCACCAGCCTTGTGTATGCCGCCAGTCTTGATCTTGGCATCGAGTTATTTTTTGTTTTTTATGCGGTGCTGGCTTTTTTCCTGTTGAAGAAGACTGCCCATGTGATCATGGCTGTATCACTATCTATGATGTTGTATTTTTTAGTATTTGTGCTATGGCAGGATTATAGTTATCGCCTGGTCTCAGCCAACTACGGGTTTTACATTTTTAACCAGGCACTGGCAATAGTATTTATTTTTTGCTGCCTGTATATGTTCAAAAGAGAAAACACCGGCTACCAGTTGCGCCTGCTGGGCAAAAATGCAGAACTGGAAACTAAGAATGAAGAAATAGAAAGACAAAAACAGGATATTGAGCAAAAGGCGGTGCAGTTGGAAAAGCAAACATCTGAACTAAAAGAACTGGACGGGCTGAAGAACAAACTTTTTTCAGTTATTGCGCATGATCTCAAAACACCGATGTATGCCTTGCGGAATATGTTTCGCAATGTTCAGCAGTTTGATATTCCCGGAGATGAACTGAAACTGATGATCCCCGATGTGGTCACCGACCTCAATTATACTACTGGTCTTATGGAAAATCTATTGCAATGGGCCAAGAGCCAGATGCAGGCCAATGCCGTGAGGCCGCAGATGCTGAATGTGTCGGAACTAATCAATGAAGTGATGCAGTTGCTAAGGCTGCAGGCCGAATCGAAGAGGGTGTATCTTGAAAACAAAGCCGATGCGCCGGTCTATATATATGCCGATAAAGATATGGTGAACCTGGTGTTGCGCAACCTGCTCAGCAATGCCATCAAGTTCACCCCCGAAGAAGGGAAAGTGGTACTTGGCGCCAATGCTGCCGATTCATTTGTGGAAGTTTTTGTACAAGACACCGGCACCGGCATGAACGAGGACACCATGAAACAGATCAATGCCAGTAATTATTTTAGCACCAAAGGAACTGCCAATGAAGCCGGCACCGGGCTGGGGCTGATGCTTTGCAAAGAATTTTTAGCAAAAAATGGCGGAAGGATGTTTGTCGAAAGTGAAGTGGGCAGGGGAACAGTATTCTCTTTTACATTGCCGTCGGCGAATTAGAAGATCCCGTTCATTTTTTTCTTCCTTTACCGGGATCAGCAAAAAGCTGTTTCTGATCTGATATAGTGCCATTTCACTCAACTGCACTATAAAGCATGCAGCATTTATCTTTATGTTGCAGCCTGAAATGAACAACTATGCCCCATCTTCTCGACAACATGATCTGGCAGGCCATCAGCACCGGCAACAGGGACCTGGCCCTGCTGAATGGAGAAGTGGGCTGCTACCGGCCTGAGATTGCCCCTTTTGCCGCTGTGAAAGAAATGAATGCAGCCGGCCTGGACAAACTCCATGCTTTCTTACCTGCCGGGAGAAAAATTGCCATCTCTTATTTTGACAGCATTCCGCTTGATGAAAATAAGTGGCAGCAATTACATCACTTTGACTGCTGCCAGATGCTGTATGAATACCCGGTTGATTCTTTCGAGACGGCACAGACCGCATTTATAAAACCGCTGACGGATGAACATATCCCGCAGATGCTGGAACTGACGGCGCTGACCAAACCCGGACCTTTTTTTGAACGAACCATCGAGTTTGGCAATTACTTTGGCATTTTTAAAGAAGACAGGTTGGTCGCTATGACAGGGCAACGGATGCACCCGGTGCCGTATATGGAACTAAGCGCTGTGTGCACACATCCGGGTCATCGTGGCCATGGTTATGCAAGAACGCTGATGCTGCATGTGATGAAGCTGATCATAGCCAATTCTTTTATTCCTTTTCTGCATGTGCTGACTAGCAACACCGGTGCCATACAGTTGTATGAATCCATTGGCTTTCGTACCAGGACAAGATTGTGGATTGATATGGTGAAGAGGGTGTGAGTAAGGGCCGGGACCTTAGACGGATTCAGCGAAGAAAAAATCTTTATCCTGTAGGATTTTTGTGGTCTGACAAGTTCCTCAAAAAACACTTCTGGATTAATAGCTTCGATAATTTTATATAATTCGTCAGAATTACATTCTTCTAAGTACAAATCCTAACGCAATTTTCATGAATTTATTCATATAGCTATAATTTTATGTCCTTTAAGTTATACGTCATTGAACTGAGTACGCAAACTTGCAGCTAACGTTAAAGAATTGGGATGTGGCGGTATTCTGTGTTCCTTCCGCCCGATACCGCTGCTATCTAAAGATACAAAAGCACAATCTATATACTGTTGACTGGCGTTTTTTTGTCTTGTTAATGATGAGAGTACTAAACCAGCAAATGAACTTATTTGAACATCAACAATGGCTTAGATAGCCCTTTATTTTATGATATTATGCGGAAATTTTTCTTCACAAATTCCATTTTCAACCAAAGGAGATACATAATAGTAGGTTGTGCTATAATTGCTACTAATTGAAATTAAATGTTCAATTAGTTCTTTCCCAAATAGTTTCTTGTATTCTGAGTTTGCCCAAATAAGTAAATTTTTGTCCGCTGATAATTCATTTATATAGGCTAAGATTCTTTCGTTTTCTCCAGATACTAACTTCTTTTTCTCTTTATTTATAAGTTCGCAAAGGCTTGCAAGTTTATCTTTTGAGTAAGACTGAGGGATGACACTTTCTATACTTTCATCTTTGATACTATCAGCAATCTCGGGTTCGGTTAATTGTCTATTTCTCCTCGTGTTTTCTTCAATATCTATCAATAGATATATTAGTTGACCTGATCCGATTAACATTAATCCTCCAAAGAAAGCAAAAATTAGAATTGCTAGTATTCCAATTCCTTCTGGCTTGTTTTCAAAAGTTAGGTAGTATAAGCCGCCTAGAATACCTG
>CAYPOD010000057.1:0-13770 GCA_964412375.1 uncultured Chitinophaga sp.
CATTGATTATCGATGTTTTCATATTCAAAACTGCTGCTGCTTGCTATCAGGTATTCATTGTCCGTGAAGGTCTCACTGGCAACGGAGGCCGGGGCAGCACCACCTTCTTCCCGGTTAAGCACCAGGAATATGTTCATCACGAACACAATCATCAGTGCTGACACAATCACCATGGGCCGTGACAAAACTGCACCCACTCTTTCCCAGGTACCCTCCTGCTGCTGCAGGCGGCCTGTCAGGCGGGTATAGAAGAAAGGTTGCACTTCTGCCCGCTGAATACCATCCAGGCTATTCAGCGTTTCTTCTATTTTCTTTTCTATGTCAGGTTTCATACGCATGTGCTTTAATTTGACGCATTACCGGTCTTGAAACTTTCGCCGGTTATTTATTTATATAATACTCTTCCAGTTTTTTCCGCAGGTTGGTTTTAGCCCGGTGCATCAGCGATTCAACAGCTGAAACACTGGTATTCATCACTTCACTCACTTCCTGGTAGCTCAACCCGTCCACTTTGTGCAGCGTAAATGCTACTTTTTGATTTTCGGGCAGGCTACCGATAGCTTTGAACAACACAGCCGCATCTTCCTTTTTGTCCAATGTCACACCGGGGTGATGAAAATCCGGCGGGTTTACCACCACTTCGCTGTCCTGTCCGAAAATACTCTTTACAAATGCAAACCGCTTTTTTCTTTTTTTCCTGCGTTCATGATCCAGCGCCTTAGCCACAGTGATGCGGTAAAGCCAGGTAGAGAATTTTGATTCGCCTTTAAAAGAGCCAACGGACTGGTACACCTGCAAAAAAGTCTCCTGTGCAATATCTTCCGCATCTTCCGCATTCTGCACAATGCCCAGTGCCGTATTGTAAACCATGTTTTGCCATGTATCTACAATAGTTTTGAAAGCAATCTCGTCGCCTTTCTTAAGTTGCTCTACCAATAATCTCTCGTCCAATACCGAAGTTTTTCGTAAAAGCGATATTACGCATTTTTACCCCGGCCAGCAATCGTTTTGTCTAAGAACTTTTAAAATCTCGGCACATTGCCACCATCCCATCTTCTTTCCTGATTGTTCCTGTTATTGGTGGCGGGTTTGCCAAAATTTTTCAGGTTATAAGTGAATGTCATCATGAAATATTGCTGCAACACTATACTCTGAGAATCCTCAATATAGTTTTCCTGCACCACCCTTGAAATACTTTGATTTTGTTTCAGCAGGTCAAAGACCGTAAGCTTCAGCTCCCCTGCACTGTTCTTCAGGAATTTCTTGCCAATGCCGGCATTCCACAAAGTAAAGGTTTGGTTGATCCCGTCACCGGTGTAGCGCTGATGCGATACATCGTTTTGCAAAAACCAGCCACTCTTTGACAGGAGGTTTACCTGTGCACCGGTTGCCTGGTTGATAAATTTGTTGGTCTGCGTTTGCACCGTTCCTTTTGTGTTATTAAAGCTGGCGTTGTAAGAGATATTAAAGTCCACATACTCATTAATATTACTGGCAATTACCAGGCCCGTACTGTAAACATAATTATTCGTGAGGGTGCTGACATTGTTGGCCAGTCCGGGTAAACGGGAATAAGTGAACCCGGCATTCACGTTAATACTTGATTTAATAAATTTCACCGGCATTCCATAGGTCACAAACGACCGGAAGCTTTTATACCCGTCAAGATTGACAGGCTTGGTAAACTGTGTGTTTGCTTTTAATACAATACCCTGCTGAATGGTTGAATCAGCCGAAGGAACAAATGTTGCATTGGCAATATAGTCTTGTGCGGTTTGCACAAATATGTTGGCAAAAAAGCTCTGACCTTTCTGGGTATTTGTAAACACATAGCGGCCCGAAAGGAAATGGGTGAATGACTGCTTTAATTCAGGATTTCCGCTACTCACCCGCAACGGGTTACTTTGGTTAACTACATCCTGCAGCTGGTTCACACTCGGAAAATTTGTGTTGGCCCTGTAAAAGAAACGGATATTACTGCGCTGCGATATTTTTTTCCTGTACTGTAAATTGGGTAACAGGTTTGTGAATGTCTGGTTTACCTGTGTGATGGTCGGAAATACTCTTTCACTTTCCAGTTTTGAATGCTGAATGTTTACACCGAAAGATAACTGGTCATCCCTGTTGGGAGTGAACCGGTATGTGATACCGCCGTTATGGGTCGTAGTCACATTGTCAAATTTGTTCGACAACGTGGTGTCAAACCGGGTATATTTTCCGCCAACAACATCATACATAAAAGTCTGCTGGTTGGCTTTATTGTTAGCATATGATGGAGAATAACTGAATTGCAACTGGCTCTTTTCACTCAACGGCTCAGTATACGTAAAATTGGTTGATATGGAATAACCGTTTGTGGGATTGATCGTAAACTGATCCTGCAGCGAATCTGTTGCATTGCCGAACTGGTCAAAGAAACGGAAATTAGAAGTGGTGAAACTTTCCGCATCATTTTTATTAAAGCTGGTGTTGAAGTTTACCGAAAACGTTCTGCCTCTTTTGGCAAAAGCCTTACGATAAAGAATATTGTTACGGATATTATACCCGTTACGAATCGCTTCAGAAATATTATCCGATGTGTTGGCCGTGTCGGTGTTGGAAAGCGTACGGCTCATTGCTTCGGAGATCGATTTGTTTTTTTGAAAGTTTATACTTGGGCTAATGATGATCGTGTTGCTGGAGTCTATTTTATATTCCAACCGCATATTGAAGCGGTGATTATAGTTGTTGATCTCGCCAAAACTTTGCTGGTCGGTAAATTGTGTTTTTCCGAACAATGCTGTTTGGCTTTGTGAGGCCCTGTCATTTACGTTGTTACTGTTATTAAAAAAATAGCTTGCAGATACATCTACTTTCTGACCCCATTTGTCAGAGAAGTTTATGCCAAACGCATTGGTGCGGCTGATACCCGCCTGCTGGCCTACCATGAAGTTCCCCTGGCCACCGCCCCAGCCACCCATCATACCACCACCACCGCCACGGGGTCCGCCTCCGCCACCACCCCGGAAACCACCACCACCACCGCTGCTGGTAAGACCGAGCAGGTCCTGAGAAGCAAAATTTTGCTGGTTGATATTATTGGTTAATCCTACTAATGATATGCGCTGGTTTTCCTTGAAGAAGCTAACATTACCGCCTGCAGCATACCGGCTGTCGGTACCTGCACCGGCATAGATACGGCCAAACTGCCCGTTGCGCATGCCTGATTTTGTCACCACATTTATTGAACGCTGCGAATTGCCATCATCAACGCCGGTAAACTGTGCCTGGTCGCTCAGCCGGTCAAACACCTGTATCTTATCCACCACATCAGCCGGGAGATTTCGGAGGGCGGCAGAAGCGTCATCGCCAAAAAAATCACGGCCGTCAATGGTCACTTTTCTAACCTGTTCGCCCTGTGCTGTAACCGTTCCGTCCCGGTCAACAGTAATACCCGGCATTTTCTTAACCAGGTCCTCAACAGTAGCATCCGGGTTTGTTTTAAACTGGCTTGCACTATATTGGGTTGTATCACCCTTTTGTTGGGCAGGAGCAGGAGTTGCTTTCACGGTGACACCCTGCAACTCTTTGCTGGCTTTTGGAATAAAAAGAAAATTAAGGTCCAGGTCAGCCAATGAATCCGTCAATACTACAAATTGCTTAAAATTTTCATATCCAATAAAACTTACATGTAAAGAAAAAGAATCAACAGACAGGTTACGGAACTGGAAATCGCCTTTATTATCAGTAATAGTGCTAAACTTCTTTGTAGAATCCTTCACCAGTTTAAGTTCAACGGTTGCCCCTGCCAGCGGGTTAGCATCGGTACCATCCACCAGTTTTCCTTTAACACTTTGAGCCTGAGCTGATCCCGAAATAAAAATTGTAATTGCAAGAATAAAAAAATACCTCATAAATAGATAATTACAGCCATTGGACGATGAAAAGAGGGCAAACCTTCGAGCCCCAAAAAACATAAGGGGGCCTTTTTAGCTCCTTCATAACAGGCATCTAATTCCCCCCGTTTGCCTGAACTCAAGTATCTTGCAGCTCCAAATCATTATTCTAACCTATATGGAGTACAGTAAATTAGTGGCCGTGACCGGCCTGCCAGGATTATTTGAGCTGATCAATAGCAAAACAGACGGGGCCATTGTCCGCTCACTGGAGGATAAAACCACCCGGTTTGTATCGGGCCGCATTCACCAGCTATCTCACCTGGAGAGCATTGAGATTTATACCACAGGAGAAAATGTAAACCTGGTGGATGTATTTAATGCCATGGACAAAGCCATCAGTTCCCTGCCCGATGAAAAAGACGCTGCTGCAGTGAAAAGCTATTTTGAAAAAACTTTTCCTGCAATGGATTTTGAAAAAGTCTATAACAGCGACATGAAGAAAATGGTGAAATGGTTTTCAATTCTTAAGAAGAATAATATAGAGATCAAACTATCCGAAATCCCGGAAGAGGAACCGGTGGAAGAAGTGCAACCAGTACCTGCTCCTGAAAAAGCAGCAAAAGAGGAAAAGAAACCAGCAAAAAAAGCAACTGCGAAAAAAGCAGAACCGGAAGCTAAAGAAGAAAAACCGGCTAAAAAACCAACTGCTTCAAAAGCAAAAGAAGAAGAGCCCAAAAAGCCTGCACGTTCCGAAGGCGGGAAACCGGCTGCTAAAAAGAAATAATCCCTTGCATGTTTTACCAATAGCTGCAAGCAACCAGGCTGTGGTTTGCGGCTATTTATTTTTATAGAAGAGCTATGAACTACTCGGCAGATATTCAGAAACTACCCCGTCATTTTTTACCCGAAGATTTTGTGGTGACAGACTGGAATACGCTTAAACCTTATTTCCAGGCTTTGGAAACAAGGGTCATCAGTTCGGCATCAGACCTTGAGCAATGGCTGAAAGATGCCAGCGAACTGGAGGCGGTGATCAGTGAAGATGCCTGCTGGCGGCAGATAAAAATGACCTGCGACACAGAAAACAAATCGCTGGAAGAAGCCTTTAATTTCTTCATGATGGAGATTCAGCCAAAGATTCAGCCCATTGCCGACCGGCTCAACCGCAAATTGATGGACTCCCCTTTTCTCTCACAGCTTGATCAATCAAAATATTTCACATACCTGCGCAATGTGAAAAAGAATATTGAACTGTTCAGGGAAGCCAATATACCTATACAGGCAGAACTGAATGTGATGCAACAGCAATATGGTGTAATCGCCGGCAAAATGACTGTGCAGGTAAACGGGCAGGAATATACACTGCAACAGGCAGCCAAATTCCTGGAAGATCCCAACAGGGAGTTGAGAGAAGAAGTGTATCGCAAGATCAACGAACGAAGACTGCAGGATAAAAAAGAATTGAATGATTTATACTCGGTGTTGCTGAAAAAACGTCACCAGGTGGCGTTGAATGCAGGGTTTGAGAATTACCGTGACTATCGTTTTAACGAACTTGGCCGCTTTGATTATACCAAAGACGATTGTTTTCGATTTCACGAAGCGGTAAAACTGCATGTGATGCCTTTGGTGAATGAGTTGTATGAAGCCAAAAGAAAAAAATTAGGACTGGATCAGCTTCGCCCCTGGGATGTGGATGCGGAACCAGCAGGCATACAACCATTGCGTCCTTTTCAAACAGGCCGGGAGCTAACAGAGAAAACCATTGCCTGTTTTGATAAACTGCGTCCTTTCTTCGGCGATTGCCTGCGTAAAATGCAGGACCTGGGCCGGCTTGACCTGGAAAGCCGGAAAGGAAAAGCGCCGGGAGGTTATAATTGCCCGCTGGCTGAAACCGGGGCGCCGTTCATTTTCATGAATGCAGCGGGACAACTGGATGATGTGACCACCATGGTGCATGAAGGCGGCCATGCCATTCATTCTTTTTTATCGCATGATCTTGAACTGACTGGTTTCAAAGAATACCCGACAGAGATAGCCGAAGTGGCCAGTATGTCCATGGAGTTGTTCAGCATGGACCATTGGGATGTTTTCTTTCATGACAAAGAAGAACTGAAAAGGGCCAAAGAGCAACAGCTAGAAAGGGTGATCACCATTTTTCCATGGATAGCAACGGTTGACAAATTTCAACATTGGGCTTTCGAAAATCCGGAACATACGGATGAAGAAAGAATGAAGCGCTGGCTGCAAATACTGGATGAGTTCTCATCGCCTGTTATTGATCATACAGGTCTTGAAGAATTTAGGTTATACGCCTGGCAAAGACAATTGCATTTATTTGAAGTCCCGTTTTATTACATCGAATATGGCATAGCACAGTTAGGCGCAATCGGATTATGGAAGCAATTCAAGAGAGATCGTGAAGCGGCTATTAATAATTATATAACAGCGCTGGATCTCGGAGGCACCCGTACTTTGCCTGATTTGTTCAGGGCAGCAGGACTGACATTCGACCTTTCGCCGTCGTATATCTGTAAACTGATGGAATTTGTTCAGCAAGAGGCCGCCCTTTTAGCAAAATCTTAAAAAAATACCCGGAAAGTGGTATGCCATATATTTCCGGGAATGAAGTGCAGCTATTATTTTTGAAGCATCAAATTATCACACGATATAAAATAGCTACTAATCAGAGCCTTAACCTTAGTCCCGTTGTTTCCACACCGGGGCTTACTTTTTCCAGCATTGTCCAAAGAAATTGATTACTTGCAGTTCCTGCAAGTTCCTTCTGCCACCACTTCAATATGGGTGTAAGTATATCCCTTTGGTAGCTTTAGTTCCGGGGTAACCACATCGTCCAGGCAATAGGTTGTATTACATTTTGTGCAGACAAAATGAATATGATGATCATGATGGTGTCCTTCTTTACAATCGTCTTTGCAAAGGGCATAGCGGATGGAATTGTCAGCTGTGGGTATGGTATGAATGATGCCTTTGTCAACAAAGGTCTGAAGTGTTCTGTACACCGTCACCCGGTCAAATTTTTCACCCGCTTTCTTTTCAATATCACCATGAGCCAGCGCACCGGCATGATCTAAAAAAAGATGGAGTATCTTTTCACGGCTGGCTGTAATACTCAGGTTATTATTGCGCAATATTTCTTTTACCTTATCCTGCATATTCCCGCTTATTTTAACATTCGTTTGATTTCTTTGATCAGCGCATTCACTTCACTTTCCTTTAAACCGTCATACACTTTTTTCACTTTGCCTTCCCTGTTTACCAATGCCCAGAACTGGGTGTGCAGAAAATCATCATCAATATTTTTCAGGTTATTCACGGGGTCATCAATGGTATAGCTTACCCTGGCCATTTTGTAAAGGCTGTCCTTTCTGCCGGTAAGAAAGATCCATTTGGAAGTGTTTACCCCCAGGGAGTCTGCGTATTTTTTCAACAAAGCCACAGAATCCACTTCAGGTTGACAGGTGTGTGAAAGAATGCGGAAATCATCTCTTTCTTTAAATTCTTCGTACACCAGGCGCATATTACTGTTCAGTTTGGGGCAAATACCCGTGCAGGTGGTAAAAAAGTATTCCGCCACATACACTTTACCCGCCATATCCTTATCGGTTACCGTATTGCCATCCTGGTTGATGAAGGCAAATGGTTGCACTTCTGAAATGGTGTCGTTGCGGGTGATCCATTTTCTTACGATCACATAAAAAACTCCCACCAGCACCACAAAAAACAGGGTATAGAATAATCCTTTCTTTGACATAACTAAAAATGAAATGCAAAGTTAGCAACCCGGGGAGGATTTCAGGGCAAACGATTATTTTTCAATAATGATTTTGCAACATTGTTGCCTTTTTGTTAGTTTTGCCTGCTCATGCGAATCAGGATAAATTGGGATGCCCTCGGAATCGGCGCTTCACTGGCTTGTGCCATACACTGTGCTCTGCTGCCGCTGTTTATCAGCAGCCTGCCGCTGTTTGGTATTAACATCATCAACAATGAGGGGTTTGAAGCAGGGATGATTGTTCTTGCTTTCTGCATCGGGGCTTATTCGCTTTATCATGGCTACCGCAGGCACCATCACAGTATATTGCCTTTTTTTCTTTTTATCACCGGTTTTGCCTGCCTGGTGTTAAAACAGTTTTTCATTCATTATGCCACATGGCTGCTGATACCGGCCCTATTGTTTATTGTAGCAGCCCACCTGCTGAATTACCGCTTTTGCCGGGTGCATAATCATGCCCACACAGACGATTGCAATCACTAAGCTGCTTACCAAAGTGTAAGTTTTACTTATCTTAACTTCCTCAATTCGATTTTTATGAAGTTGTCATTGCTGCTGCTTTCAATATGTATGGTTTGTTTATCCAACGCCCAGTCAAAGAACGAAAAGCACATCCGCCGCATCCTGGATGAACAAACTGCTGCATGGAACATCGGGGACCTGGAAAATTTTATGAAGGGATACTGGAGAGATGACTCGCTGATGTTTATTGGTAAAAGCGGTGTAACCTATGGATGGGAAAACACACTGCAGAATTATAAAAAAGGTTATCCTGATGCTACAGCAATGGGGCGGCTTTCATTCAATGTGTTGCAGGTGAAAAAATTTTCTTCCCGTTACTATTATGTCACCGGGAAATGGCACCTCGAAAGAACCATTGGCAACCTGGAAGGTCACTATACATTAGTTTTTAAAAAGATAAAAGGTGAATGGGTGATCATTGCCGATCACAGCAGCTAAGATGCCTGGGTCTCATATTTAAGCTGTAGCCGGCCAAAAGTGAAATAAGCAACCATCAGCCCGGCAAATGAAAAAACCATATCAAATATGTCGAAAGTGCGGCCAAACACCGGCAGCAATTGAAGATATTCGTTAATAATAAGCATACCCAGGCCTACAAGACAAAAGATACGCAGATCATATACCGAACGGATGCGGAACAGCCGGGCCAGCAAAAAATCTTTACCGCTGAATAACCAGTAAGCACCGAAGGGCAGTAAAAAAGACCCGATAAGATTTGGGGCGATACCCCAGAAGAAATTGGCATCATGCCAAATTTCCAGGGGGCGAATAATGAGTTTGATGGTCCAGATCAGCAGGGCGCCGCATATAACTACCCATTTACATAATTGCTTAAGTTCCATGAAAATTCTTTGATGGCTTCAAAATACTTCTTTTTACCAGCATAGTTATACCAGTTGAAGGGTATTTTTAAAACGAACAGCCAAATGATTAGTTACTTTTTCCATGTTTTATAAAAGTAACGCAGCAGTAAAACGAATGAGATAACAGAAAAAGTATAAAAAAGAATAGTATGCAGAAGGGGTTTATCGTTTCGATAGGCAAAACCCAAATAAATTCCAAGTGCCACCATGGTCATGAGCCATAAAAGACCAAAAGACACGGTGAACAGCACTTTACGGAAATATTTTTTCACTTCCGGGTCCCAGCCACTTTCCATAAAAACGTATTTCTGGAATACAAGTTAATTTTTACCTGCTGTGGGCTCAAATTTATTTGAGCAGCAGGTTTCTGAATTCCAGCGAATCTCCGTTAAAAACATTAAAATCCACTTTGGATACAATACCATTAACATTCCCTGCATCATTATGTTGCCAGAAAACCCAGCCACGGTCAATACGGGGTTGTTGTGGCTGGTAATAATGAGCCACCCATAAAGGATACTTGTCAAATTCGCTGCCGAGGTGACGTTTGTAAAAATCAATATTGGTGTAGATGATCGGTTTCACGTTGTAATGATTCTCTGCAATATCCAGCCATTTTTTGGCTTCTTTTCTCAATTGTGCTGAGCTGGTGCTGTTCAGTTGTTCAATATCCAGCACCGGGGGAAGGTCACCGGGCTTCAGATCAACATGTCGGATAAAATTTTCTGCCTGCATCCTGCCGTCTTTCGAAGCAATAAAGAAATGATAAGCACCTCTTACAATGCCATTATCTTTTGTTCTTTTCCAGTTGCGCCGGAACTGCGGATCCGTATTGCCGATTCCCTCTGTGGCTTTGATGAAAGCAAAACCCATACGGATATCCTTTACACTCATCGCCTTTACTTCTTCCCAAGCAATAGTGTGCTGGTAGCGGGACACATCAATGCCATGAATTGAATAACCGGCGGGAATAGCAATACCAAATTCAGGATAGCGGGTGAATCTTGCTTTTCGAATGGCCAGCCGCTGCCAGATCATCCATGCGCTGGTGGCAAGCATAGCGAAAAGAATAACGGCAAAAATGAGCTTTCTTAATTTCTTTTTATTGCGGCGGGGCATGGCGGTAAATACAGAACAATAATAGCAGAAAAAACAGCAACGATCCAAAGACAGGATAGATTTAGCAAAATATAAGGACAGTGTCATTTATTCGTTGATATCTATTGTCATGACTGTTCTTCCGACAGGTTTTTCTTGCAAAAAGATCAAATAAGTGTTATATTGTTCGTCCACCATTTCTTTTAACCAAAACTATTCACATGAAACAGCCATCACTACCAGGGCTAAGACTACCTGTATTATTACTTCCTGCACTTTTGTTTTTCTCCAATAGCTATTCGCAGCCAGGTCTAAAAGCCACCAACCGGATTGACTGGAGCAAGGACACTATTTCTGCCAATGCAGCCACATCTGCCAGCACCAAACTTCGTAACGAATTGAACAACGCTGGCAAAAAAGCCACCAAAATAATAAGCCTGCCTGTTGATAAGCTAAAAGAGATCATGGATGCCTGCGCTGCAAACGGCGTAGCAGATGTAAAAGTCCTGATCGTTTCGATCGGTGCAGAAGACGCCGAACATTACGGTAAACGCAACCCGGAATTCTCGGCAGCGGACAAAAAGGATATCATTGGTCGTCAAACAGTGATTATAAGGGTGCCCCGTGCAGCATTTGCAGAAGCTTCCGGCTCAGGAAAAATAACCCCGTTAAATAATAAGCTGATGGTAAGCTTGCTAACAGCCGGCCTGGTAATGCTGGATAAGCCTTTCGCTGAATTGCCCCAGCGGGGAGATGATATTTACTTCAGTATTGGAAATATTTGTCCGCCGCCTACCTCCTGTGATAACTAATCCGTTTCGTTATCTTTTTTGCTGACAGCAGGATCTTCCGGAAGGGGGTCGCTGTCAGCTTTTTTCTTTTTCCGTAAAAACAGTTTGTTTTGTGAGATACGGCTTCTTACATAAATAAGATGCCTTGATAAGAGATAGCGAATAAGTTTATGCTCCAGGAAATGGTGAACGGGCAACAGGACCGAGATGATCCCTATCTTGATCAGCCAGCTTTTCCACGGCTCTCCGTGGGTTAGGTCATGGATCCATTTATCCAGTACCAGGATGATAAACTCAAACAAAAAGATCAGTGACAGAAATCCCATCAGCCGGATGGTGAAAGTGGAAACCTTGAACATCCCTATCATGATCAGCAGGACGAATGCGGTGGCAACGATGATAGTGATAAGCATGTATTGCAGGTTGTATTTCCGCCGCAATTTTTCTTTTGCTGCTTCGGTTTCCCGTTCTTGCTGTTTGGTTTCGTTTTCTATTTCAAGCAGGGCAATATCCTTTTCCCGGCTAAGCAGGTCAACGCTGTCCTTATAATTGTCATAAAGGGTGCTGTAATAAAAGGCTTGCTTGTAATCGCCCTGCCTGTTATATAATTCTTTTAGTGCAGCTGTGTGGCTTTTTAATCCCGGCAGATCGGATGCTTCTCTTGCCAGTTGAACAGTAGTCTTATAATATGTGATAGCTTCCGGTAGCTTGTTCAGTTGTTGCAGACACCAGGCATACTCACTGAAGAAATTCTTTTTTGAAATAAGATCATAACCCGTGTTAAAGGCATTTTCTGCTTTTTTAAAATAATGATATGCACTGTCGTATTTACCGGCATACAGATAAATCTCAGCCAACATCCAGTTCATATAATCCGGACCGGTGTTTAAAAACACATTCTTGAGTTCAGCTTGTTCCTCAAGCCAGGCAAGCATGTGAGAGGGAGACTCCTTCAGCAACATATAGGAAAAAAGTATTTTCTCCGCTTCAATTTTTTCATGCACATGTTGCCCCGATCCGGCAAGATCTATAGCCTGTTGCAGGTATTCTTTTGCAGCCACATAGTTCGAGACCTTGGCCAGGAAAATATTGTCCTCTATTTGCCCCGGGATATTGCTGTTTCTTTTATTAATGGCAAGACTCCGGAAAAGATAGTTTTTACATATCTCTGTTTTACCGAGCTTTTTATAGAGATTGGCCATGGCATGGAGGACCGGTGGCATCAGCAGTTCGTTGCTGTTCACAACAGCAATGTTATAGGCATTGCTGTAAGTTTTAAAGGCTGTCAGCAGGTCTGAACGGGAGAAATAGGTATTTCCCAATTGCACAGCACAGATGATCTTGGCCGAATCATTGGCTGTATTTAAGGCGGTAGTGAAACCAAGGCTTGCGTTTTTATAGGCTTCTTCATGCTTGCCGTCGGAAACATACAAACCAGCGAGATTGGAATATGCAATGGCTACATAGTCTGTAAGTTCGTTGGCCTTTGCATATGCTAATGCCCTGTTGATATATTCGAGAGTGTTTTGAAAATGGTCTTTTGTGGTAGCTCCGGTATACCGGTTAGCCGCATTGCCAAAATAAGCCAGCAGTACAAGACGCTGATTTAACGATGCTTCAGCCAGCATGATCTGCTTTTCAATAAGGCTGTCACCTCTTTCGAAATTCTTATTGGCATAATAGTAGTCTGCTAATATGCCCATGCTGACGATCCTTTCCGAATCAGATGAAGCTTGCCGGGAATGGAGGATAAGTTTGTTTTCAATGTCGGCCTGGCTGTTGCCAGATAAAAAATTCATCAGGAGCAATAAGGTTACTACTGATCGCAGCAACAGGCTAATGTGGTGGCGCCGGTTGCAGTCCTGCAGATGAAGAGCCGGTGGCATCTTGTATTTTCATAAAAGGTAGGCAAAGTTTCAGACTTCATAGAATTATGTTGTGGTTTAATCAACTGTTTACAGTTTATAGATTATAAACGGACCCTAGCTCCCAGCGTAACATAAAACATTTCTTTGCCTCTCTCTGAAAGGTCCGGTCGCCCTTCTACCTGGATTAAGTTTTTCGGTATCACATAGGCGGGATTGGCAACGAATTGAAATTTTCCTTTTGCAAGAAAAACAGGAACAGAAAGTTCACAGGACAGGATATTAAACCCTTTCATACTCTCTGTCACCTGCTGTTCTGCACCCGGGAACAAAAGAAAACTGCTTTGTTTATAATAGGTCCGGGTGAACTGTTGTGTGCCCGCATATACATACGCAGACGGGTTGATCACCAGCAACAGGTTATTTCCGGGTTCAATGCGCAATAAGTGGTCAACACCTGCAGTGAGGCCATAGTCAATATTTTCGCTGAAACGAATATCCCCGCCTGCGTTTAAGTTGATGACAGAACTATTCCAGGTAAACAGAGAGGTAAATTGTCCGTCCAGTGCGGATTGTACCAGCTCTGATTGTTCTTTATAGATGGGCTTGGTGAAAAAGAAATTCCCCCCGAATGAATTCTTTTTATTTATGAAACGATAACCCGCTGTGGCCACCGTTCCGGCATATTCAAAGGAACGAATAGCATTGTTGATGAATACCGGCGCTGCATGCAGGTAGAGGCCATTTGCAAAAGACAACTCAGCCATGGGAAAAATGCCACTGCTTCGCAAACTGTCTGTACGGCCCAGGTAATTAAGGTTTGAATTATACCAAAGGCTCATCCTGAGTGTTGTTTTTTCCTGTTGCTGCGGCAGCGAATCCGGTTGTGCAAACAAACTGGCAGACAACAGCAACCCTATTCCGGCAAGACCGGGAAAAATATTTCTCATAACATGA
>CAYPOD010000058.1:0-13738 GCA_964412375.1 uncultured Chitinophaga sp.
TGCTACGACAAAACCCGGAATGGGTGAAAGAAAGACTGGCGGTAAAACATTTTGCCGAAACCGGGCTGGTGGATACCGTTCTTTCATTCGATGACCAGCGGAAAAAGCTACAGCTTGAATTTGATAATATCCAGTCAAAGATTAACAGCACATCCAAAGAGATTGGCCAACTGATGGCGAAAGGACAGAAGGAAGAAGCAGAAGCCAAAAAAAAGGAAGTGGCTGCATTGAAATTATCCCAGCAACCTATTACTGAACAATTAAGCAATGTTGAAAAGCAATTGCTGAATGAGCAACTGAAATTACCCAACCTCCCTTCTGAAAAAGTTCCGGAAGGCAAAACTCCGGAAGATAATGTTGTGATAAGAGAAGGCGGTGTTAAACCCAAACTACCGGATGGTGCACTTCCTCATTGGGACCTGATCAAAAAATATGACATTGTTGATTTTGAAACCGGGGCAAAGATCACCGGCAGCGGGTTTCCCATTTACAAAGGCAAAGGCGCCAAACTGCAGCGGGCATTGATACAATATTTTCTTGATTTTAATACTGCAGCAGGTTACACGGAATACCTCCCGCCTTTTATGGTGAATGAAACATCAGCTTACGGCACCGGGCAACTGCCGGATAAAGAAGGGCAGATGTATCACATGCAGGAGGATAATTTTTATCTTATTCCTACTTCAGAAGTGCCCATTACCAATATCTACCGTGATGAAATAGTGAAAGAGACGGATCTCCCTTTAAGGATGACAGCTTATTCTCCGTGTTTCAGAAGAGAGGCCGGCAGTTTTGGTAAAGATGTTCGTGGTTTGAACCGTGTCCACCAGTTTGATAAGGTCGAGATCGTTCAGCTTACTCATCCTGAAACAAGCTATACGGCACATGAAGAAATGGTATTGCATGTAGAAAAACTGCTGCAAACGCTAGAGCTGCCTTATCGCATCCTGGCTTTGTGTGCTGGCGATATGAGTTTCACCGCTGCGCTTACATATGACTTTGAAGTGTACAGCGCAGCCCAGGAGCGCTGGCTGGAAGTGAGTTCCGTTTCCAATTTTGAAGCCTATCAAACCAACCGGATGAAGATTCGTTTTAAAGACGAAAAAGGCAAAACACAGTTGTTACATTCTTTGAATGGCAGCTCTCTTGCTTTGCCAAGGATCATGGCCTGCCTGCTGGAAAACAAACAGGGAAATGGTGAGATAGGTTTGCCGGCAGTGCTGCATTCTTACTTTGGAGCAAACTCCATTTAAACAATTACATGGCAGAAAAAGAAAATTCCGTCCTGAATAAGACGGAATTTTCCTGAAAGAATTTTTTCTTATCGCAAACTAGCCCTCGGGCCTCCCACTGCATAAGTGGCTTGCATACGTGCCGCCTGCCCGGCAGAGAACATATACATGCAGGCATCATAGGTATAATCCATATAGTTCATGGTCATCTCTACAGGATTGCCGGAACAAGTGCTGTAATGTGGGTAGGCAGGACACCCGCCGTTGGAAGTATTGTGCACCGGTGTATCGCTAACAAAATCATTACCGCAAGTGGCATCACCCCAGATATGACGCAGATTGAAATAATGTCCCACTTCATGAGTTGCAGTTCTGCCTTTATTAAAGTTTGTAAACAGGCTATAGTTGCCACGACCAAAAGCATTGTTATCTACTACCACACCATCTGTTGACAAACTACCACCAGGAAACTGTGCATAACCAAGAATATTATTAGCCAGGTTGCACACCCAGATATTTAACGTAGTAGAGGGTGAAGTGGGATTTATTCCTCCTTTTGTACTTTTCTTCATATCATCATTGGTCCGCCAGCTTTGCTTGTTGGTTTGCTTTCTGGTAACATTAGCCGTAGTCCAGATAAATTTAATCCTGATATCACCTGAACGAACTCCCTGGAAAATGGACGGAGTAAGACCATAATCAGCATTATAAGCTCCGAAGTCTTCATTTAATACATCAATCTGCGACTGAATTTGTGCATTGGATACATTCTCAGCAGAAGTTTTGTATAAAACATTCACATGAACGGGCAGCTCCAGCACTCCATCTGCCGTTAGTCGCAAAGATTCTCTTTTTTGAATATAGTCCCGGGTGAATGCTTCGATTTCATTCATCCGCTGGCGCAGCGATGGATCGGCAGCCAGTTGTTGCTCCAGCATTTCATGAGAATAACATTCTCTTGCTGTTCCATCAAGAGAAATTTCTTCTTCCATAATTTTTTCTTCACCAGGACCGGTATTTTTATTACAACCCGCAACCAATAAAAGCAGTCCGGCAAAAAATAAAAGACATTTTCTCATACAGATTAATTTTTTTGTGTGGTAAAAAGGTAAAAACGATGTCTGAATATATGATAATAATTTTTACATTAACACTTGTTAGTATTCGTTTTTTTGCAACGGGGTAGCAAACGGGTTGTTTTCAGAATCTCTTTTACAATTTCATGATACTTTACTGCTGTCAAACTGCGGAGCCTGGAATGCGGCACAGAAAATAATTTCGTCTGGGGTTTATTTTGAAAAAAATATTAACCAGCCTGCGTGATTTTCACTCTCCTGTTCATTACATGAAACCAGGCAGGTGGTATCAAAGACAATAACATCATTCCCGGATACCCGGTTGGCATTTGCGGAGAATCTTCATGATGGCGCAGCACCTGGTATTTGCGGCTGGCGAGATAGTGATGATCGGAGTGACGGCTCAGCTCGAACAACATAATTCTTCCTATCACATGATCGCTGTTCCAGCTATGCGCCGGCATAGCCCTTTCGTATTTGCCATCACCGATGGTTTTGCGCTGCAGGCCATAATGTTCAATATAGTTAACAGTTTCCAGCAACAGGATGCCGATTCCTGCTGCAACCAGGTAATACAAAGTGATCAGCCAGCCAAAAAAATAAAATATGATGCCGATGAAAAAAAACTGAATGAATGTAAATTGTATCATTTCATTGTGCCATGAAAAAAAGGGCTTCCCTTTTTTCTGCACATCCTTGCCGGCAATTTTCCAGGCACTGAAATAACTAAACACAATGCTGCGGAAATAAAAACCATAGACCGATTCGCCATAACGGGCACTGCTGGGATCATCCGGTGTGGCCACCCGTTTGTGATGGCCTTTATTGTGTTCGATGAAAAAGTGCATGTATTGCGATGTCAGCAACAGCATTTTTGCCAGTGTTTGTTCAAAAACCGTACTGCGGTGGCCCAGTTCATGCCCTACGTTGATACCAAACACACCGCATAACATTCCCATTACCCAGATGCGGCCAATGGTATCCACCAACGTCATTTCCTGCAACATGGACTGAAGAAAGAACCAGAGGGCCGCATATTGCAGAGGTACCACCAGGTACAGCAATATATCATAGGTCTTGTCTTTTTTGGCCAGTTCCTCTTCGGCGGCGTTCATATTAGCCGGGCTGGGTTTAATAAACAATTCGGCAAGAGGGATAATCACCCAGGCCCACAACAAGGGCAGCCATATCTCCCATCCTGTCACCATAAAGGCCCGGAATGAGCCGAAATAGATAATAAAAGGAGAAGCATACTTGAATGCCCGAAAATTCATCTTTATTTTAAGAATTTCTCAAAAATAACCCGATTTTTTTATCGTTATGCTGTGCGCAGTCATGCAGCCAACTTAAACCACGCTGCTTCTTTACAGTCTGAAAACAAAATTTTTAACTACATGCCCCTGACCAATCAGCTCAAAAACCAGCATCTGCTTTGGCGGGCCGGTTTTGGACCTGCTGTTGAGCAACTGGACGACATGTCCCGGTATAGCCCACAACAATTTTATAAAGCACTGGTAAAAGCATCTTCCAAAAAACCCGGATTTATTGATGTGGCAGATGATTACCTGAAGGGGCTGGTGATGGGTGTGCAGGAAATCGGCCGCCAACAGGGAGAAATTTCTGCTGAGGAAAGAAAAAAGCGGCAACAAAAGAACAAGGAGAGCATCCGCAGCCTCAATATTTACTGGATGCATGAAATGGTGAACAGCGCTGCGCAACTCCGGGAAAAGATGGCTTTTTTCTGGCATGGACATTTTGCCTGCCGCAACCTGAATGTTTTTTACCAGCAGGGCCTGCTGGATATTTTAAGAAGAAATGCCCTGGGCAATTTTGGTGTAATGCTGAAAGAAGTGTCCAGGTCAGCAGCTATGTTGTTTTTTCTCAACAACCAGCAAAACCGAAAGGACAGTCCCAATGAAAACTTTGCAAGGGAAGTAATGGAGCTTTTTACCATGGGCAGGGGTAATTATACAGAAAAAGATATTAAAGAAGCGGCAAGAGCTTTTACCGGTTGGGGTGCCAACCTGAGAGGTGAATTTGTTTTCAGGAGAGGGCAACATGATTATGGTAAAAAAACAGTGTTGGGCAGATCTGGAAATTTTGATGGTGATGAAGTACTGGACATTTTACTGGAAGAAAAACAAACAGCACACTATATCACCCAAAAAATATATAAGTTTTTTGTACATGAAAAGCCCGACTTGGAAAAGATCAGCTGGCTGGCTGATAGATTTTATAAGAACAACTATGAAATATCCGGCTTGCTGGAAGACATATTCACCAGCGATTGGTTTTACGAAGAAAAAAATACCGGCTCCCGGATCAAATCTCCGGTTGAATTACTGATTGGCATACAAAGGATGCTGCCTATGGAAATTGAGAAAGAAGAAACATTGCTGGTATTACAAAGAATACTGGGACAGATTTTGTTCTTTCCGCCCAATGTGGCGGGATGGCCGGGTGGCAAATCCTGGATTGACAGCAGCAGCCTGATGATGCGGATGCGGATTCCCAAACTGATCAATGATATGGATGAAATAAATATGAAACCAAAAGCTGATGATGATACCATGATGGGCCGCATGGATGATGAAAATCCGAAGCCACAACCAAATACAGCGCTTCGCCGCCAGGTGATCAATGCCTCCATTGACTGGAAAAATTATGTAAAGCATTTTGAGTCAACAGAAAGAGAAAAATTAGTGAATGCCATTGCGGGTATTCTGTTGCAAACAAAAACTGGTGTGGATGCAGAACTTATAAAAAAATATGCAGACGAAAGCGGCAGAGAGAACTTTATTAAAACAGCAACATTACAAATCATGTGTACACCGGAGTACCAGTTGTGTTAAACCCCTATCCCCTAAAGGGGAATAAGAATCAAGCATCTGAATATTGCTAAACGAACTCGAAATAAAATGAAAAATAAAAAATCAGCAGACGCTTCGAAAGCCTCTTCGCCAATTGGCGGAGGAATTTGGAGGGGGCCGCTTATCAAACGCAAAGAATTCATTCAGATCGGGTCCCTGGCCACTGCTTCTATGATGGTTCCCAAATTCCTGAAGGCATTTGAAGAAAGATCCATGGTGCTGCCGGGAAATAAAGTGGTAGTGATCCTGCAACTTAGTGGTGGCAACGACGGCTTAAATACGGTCATTCCTGTCCGCAATGATATTTATTATAAGGAAAGGCCACGACTGGGTGTTGCCCGCACAAAAGCATTATCGCTGTCAGATGAAGCCGGTCTGCATCCATCCTTAACAGCATTCAAAGAATTATATGATGACGGCAGTCTCGCCATCTTAAACAGTGTGGGTTATCCCAATCCAGATCGTTCGCATTTCCGCAGCATGGACATCTGGCATACCGCCAGCCAGAGCAATGAATACTGGTCTACTGGCTGGGTAGGCCGCTACCTGGATGCACAATGCAAGGGTTGTGATAAACCGACCCATGCTATTGAAATTGATGATGTATTAAGCCTGGCGCTGAAAGGGGATGAAATGAAAGGTATTGCCATGAAAGATCCCCGTCGTCTTTTTGGTACGGCCAATGAAAAATTTTTCAGGGATGTGATGAAACATCACCAGGACGAACCAGGTGAACAGCCTGCTGATTACCTGTATAAAACAATGGCCGAAACACTTTCCTCCGCTGATTATATTTTCAAGCACAGCAAAACACATCCCACCAATGCCGATTACCCGAAAACGGAGCTGGGCAACAGCTTAAAGACCATTGCTTCACTGATCTACTCTGAGATCAACACCAAAGTGTATTATGTGTCACTCGGAAGTTTTGATACGCATATCAACCAGGAGTTTCAGCAGCAGCGTTTGTTTACAGAAATGAATAATGCGGTAAAAGCATTTGTAAAGGACCTGAAAACCAATAACCGTTTTGACGATGTGCTGCTTTTCACTTTCTCTGAGTTTGGTCGCAGGGTGAAGCAAAATGCCAGCAATGGCACCGATCATGGCACGGCGAACAATATGTTTTTTATAGGCGGAGGACTAAAACAAACAGGAGTTATCAATCCGCTGCCTGATCTCTCAGACCTCGATGATGGTGATCTGAAGTATAAAGTAGATTTTAAAAATGTGTATGCTACCGTATTGAACAAATGGCTAAAGACAGACGACAAAACGATATTGACTACGCAATATGATTATCTGAATTTTCTGTAAGATACACGGATCTGTACCCGGAAATTAAAATCCCGTCTCGTTTGAAACGACACGGGATTTTGTTTTGCAAAAATCCGGTTTATCAACCTTTCCTCTTACTGGTAGCTATACGATATAAAACAAATCCCATCAGGGCAAAGAAGGCAACACCTAACCACTTGTAACCTTCTCCCCCTCCCAGCATATTGGTCAATCCGTGTTCTGCATTTACATTAGCCAGCTTAGCACTCACTTTATCATTTGCAGAAAGGAAGGCAACCAGTACCCCGGCTAATGCACCGCCGGCCACAAGCCCTGTTGCAAAAAGATTGCCCTTGCCAAGGTCTTCTTCTTCCGGTGCTATTTCAATCTTTTTCCTTTTTTGCCTCCACTCCACCAAGCCACGGATGGCGCCACCGATGAAGATGGGCAGCGTGGTTGACAGCGGCAGGTAAATACCAATGGCAAAACTCAATGCCTTTATGCCGCACAACTCAATAACAATAGCGATGAATACTCCCACCAGCACAAACTGCCAGTCGAGATTAAACGATAAAATTCCTTTGATCAGTGTTGCCATCAATGTTCCCTGTGGTGCGGGGTAGGTATCTGTACCTATGGCATGCTGGATGCCTTGCAGTTTCATGGCTTCAGTTGGTGCATCTAATATTTGTATGGTAGCACCGATAGCAAGTGAAGAAACAATCACTCCTACAAATAAAGCCAGTTGCTGGTATTTTGGTGTAGCGCCGACAATATACCCGGTCTTCAAATCCTGTGATGTGGCGCCGGCATTGGCAGCCGCAATACAGATCATGCCACCCACCACCAGGGCCATCGGCTCATAGACATGCCCTGTCCATTTCACAGCAATAAAGATGAGGCAGGTGCCCATCAGTGTTGCGATGGTCATTCCTGAAATGGGGTTATTGGAAGAACCGATCAAACCAACAATACGGGAAGATACCGTTACGAAAAAAGCGCCGAATATAATTACGAGAACACCCAGCAATAATTTGCTGCCGATATTACCTCCGGGTATCAGTGTTCCCGGCATTAATGCGATTACCAGTATTAAAACCAAACTACCAATACCTACCACTTTCATGGAAAGATCTCTTTCAGTCCGGGGAACATTTCCTGAAGCGGCGGCAACACCATCTTTCTTTAATGAACCAAGACTTCCCTTAAAAGAAGAAATGATTGTTGGAATTGTTTTTATCAATGTGATAAAACCGCCTGCAGCCACTGCACCGGCCCCAATTTGGCGGATATAAGCCCGGTATATAGCAGCCGACCAGTCATCAAACCCCTGTGTAGCAGGATTCCAGCCTCCCGGTCCTCCTGCAGTATTGACATCATTTAAGTAACCAAGTTTTACCAACTGTGCTGCAATTATATCACCGTTGTCGTTCAGTAAACTGGCGAGCAACGGAGTGAATACAAACCAGCTCAGCACACCACCGGCAACCAGCACACCGGCGATCTTTGGTCCAATGATATAACCTACTCCCATATACTCCGGTGTGATCTCGCCGCTCACTTTTGCTGAAGGGAAAAAACGTTCGGCCTGTTTGGTCATGAAGGCCGGTGTTTCTGCAATCACATGAAATATTTTTTGCAGGATGGCATAGCCAAACGCAAACCCCAGTCCCATAAAAGCTGTCTTTGCAAAATCACCCCCTCTTTCACCTGCTTTCAATACAGAAGCACAGGCTGTTCCTTCGGGATAAGGCAGGGTGCCATGTTCTTTTACAATCAGGGAACGGCGAAGCGGTATCATCATCAATGTTCCCAGTATGCCACCGAAAATGGCGAGTATCAGGATAGTGAAATAATTAAAAAAGTCGGCGCTACCTGCGTCACTCAGAAAGATAAAACCTGGCAAAGTAAACACAACACCGGCTGCTACACTTTCACCGGCGCTGCCTGTTGTCTGAATGATATTGTTTTCAAGGATGGTGGTACGAAGAAATTTTCTGCCCAGGGTGATAGCGATGACGGCAATGGGAATGGATGCAGAAACAGTTAGTCCTGCTTTCAATGCAAGATACACTGTAGCTGCGCCGAAGATAATACCAAATGCAGCGCCAGTCAGAACTGATTTGATGGTAAATTCTGCCATCTTATCATCCGGCGCAACAAAGGGTTTGAATGTGGTTTGCTTGTCTGACATAGCAGTTGGTTTTATGAAAGGGAAGATAAGAAAAAAGCCATGAGAGTTAATTCATGGCTTTGATATGAAGTTATTTCCTTGTCTAACTCACTCCTTTTTCTTTCATGATCTTATTCAGCCATTTCAGCATAGCAAAACACATCAGTGCCGCCACCATCAGTAATCCGAAGTTTAACCAGAAGAAATTTGCTTTATGATTATACTGGTCCCACATGGATGACAATACGCCGGATAACTTATTACCAATGGACGTTGCCAAGAACCAGCCTCCCATCATTAAGGAAGTGATCCTGACCGGGCTCAATTTTGAAACTAAAGACAGACCCATAGGGCTTAGCAACAGTTCGCCTATTGTAATTACTCCGTAACTGGATATAAGCCACAACACACTTGCCTTTTCTGTTCCGTTATTACATGCATAAACGGCTCCTACCATTACCAGCGCCGACAAACCTGAAACAAAAAGTCCAAATGCAATTTTTGTAGCAGTAGAGGGCTCTTTGTTTCTTCTGCGCATCCAGGTAAAGAATGCCACAACCAATGGTGTTAAAAGAATAACCCAGCCCGGGTTAATAGACTGGCTGAGATTAGTTGCCCACAAGCTTACTGTATCACCATCAGCAGGCTTTTTATCTTCTGGAATATTTTTGAAATAGACCGGGTAATTAATTTCCCTGATCACTTGTCCGTTGTCCTTCTGCAACCTGAACTGATCATCATACTTTGCCACAGAATCCTGCGTATAGGAAACTTTTTGTGAAAAGTTGAGTTTTTCAAAAACGGTTTGAGCTGCCCCGGTCACTTCACGGTTGGTATAACGGTCTGCCCAGGTATTCAATGCAGAACCATTTTGCTTGAATACCGCCCAGAACATCACTACTACTGCAAAAATGGCAAGCAGTGCGGCGATTGGTCTTTTCTCATCTTTGTTTGCCCGGAAATAAAGAGAAGTATAGAAATATATTACCGGCAAACAGGCAAAGAGAAATGCATCCGTAGAATCAGAGCCTACTAGGTTACCGGGTATCAGCCAGCCAAGAATACCGGCTACTATAGAAGGTACAAAAATGGTCAGAACGATTCGTGTCATGGACATATCTTTTTCCGTGACACCTTTCTTAATATCGAACTCCTTATAATGCTTTGTACCAACCAGGAAAATGATCACTCCCAAAAACATGCCCACACCGGCAGCAATAAAAGCAGCACCCCAGCCATAAGCGATGTATAAAGCAGCGCCAAAAAAATTGCAGATAAAGGCGCCGATGTTGATGCCCATATAAAAGATGTTGTAACCATCATCTTTTTGTTTCACATACTGGGGTGTTGTATAAACATTGCCTAACAGGGTAGAGATATTAGGTTTAAAGAATCCATTCCCAAAAATCACTAGTGTCATGGAAAGGTATAGCATAGGAAGACTATGCACCGACATCAGGCAGTAACCTGCACCCATCATCAGTCCGCCCATGATAATGGATTTACGATACCCGAGATAACGATCGGCCAGTAATCCGCCTATAAAAGGGGTAAGAAATACGAGAGCTATAAATGTTCCATACAGATCTGCAGATTCTGCTTCTGTCATGGCATAACCTGTTTTCACATCCTTGAGGTACAAGGTAAATATTCCGATCATCAGGTAGTAGCCAAATCGCTCCCACATTTCAGAAAAGAATAGAAAAGGCAGGGCTTTAGGATGTTTCTTCCACATGCAGTATTAATTTAATAGGGAAAGATAGGAAAACTGTCGTTAGGGAAAACAAAAGGCGTTCGCCGGGTGGTGAACGCCTTTTTATGAATGATTAAAATATTTAAGCAGAACCTGTTTTGTCTTTAACGATCTGGTTGAGTGATTTAATTCTCGAATAAATAAGAATTCCCCCGATGAATGCGGCAACCACCAATATCAGGAAGAACATTTTTTTATCTGTAAAATCATCCCAGAAACTGGTCATAACACCCGCCACTTTTCCTCCGATCGAGGTGGAAAGAAACCATCCTCCCATTAACAACGAGGTCAGCCTGGCCGGTGATAGTTTTGATACCAATGAAAGACCCATCGGGCTCAGGAAAATTTCACTGATCGTAAAAATGAAATATGTAAGCCAAAGCCAGATAGCTGATGCCTTGTGTGTGTAAATGGACGGAACAGACATGATCGCAAAGACCATGACCAGTGCGGACAAACCGGATATAAACAAAGCCATTCCGAATTTCGACATGGTCGTTGGCTCTTTATTTCGTTTCCGCAACCAGCTAAAGAACGGCACAAAGAACAATGTCAGCAGAACGATAAACAATGGATTGATGGACTGGAACAATTCTGTATTGGTTAGCTTCACCTCTTTACCCTGCGGCCATTGGTCTTTGGGCACATTCACAAAGTAGGGGTCTGGTCCCATTTCTTGTATCACATTACCACTGTCGTCTTTAACCACCCGCATATATGCGTCCAGTTTATTGACCAATCGTGGTGTGTCAGTGACTTTTTGCATAGGGAAAATAGCCCCTGTTATTTTAGCCGTTGTCTCTGAAGCCTGCCTGTCGGTATGTTTTTCCGCCCATAGTGTAAGCCCCGTTGAGTTTTGATTATAAATAGTCCAGAAAGCTATGGCAATGGCAAAAATGAATAGCAAAGCACCGATGCCTTTCTTATCCTGGCCCTTTGCTCTAACCCACAGCGAAATATAAAAAGCAATAATCGGTAAGCAGGCAAATATGAATGCGTCATTTGCCTGTGTGCCCATAATTGGAGTTCCAAAAAATTGTGTCGGTACAAACCATCCGATCACGGCTGCAATTATTGCAGGCAGAAACACTGTTCCGAAAATCTGGGTTAACGTCATATCCTCGGCCTGCACCGGTTTTTTAACATCGGCCGACTTAATATCTTTATCCTTCATGGCAGCAGCCAGAATGATCATTCCAATAATAAGCCCTATCCCTGCTGCTGCAAAAGCCCATCCCCAGCCATATTTATTACGAAGAAAAGCTGCAACAAAATTGCACACAAAAGCACCGATATTAATACCCATGTAAAAGATATTATAGGCATTATCTTTTAACGGCTTTAAATCCTCCCGGTTGTAGATATTACCCAACAGTGTGGATATGTTTGGTTTGAAAAAACCGTTACCCACAATAATAAGTGCAAGCGAGACAAACATAGCCGTATCACCGGGTAATGCTAGACCCAAATAGCCTGCGGCCATTAAAGATCCACCGATAAAGATAGATTTGACATACCCAAGATACCTGTCGGCAATTAATCCGCCGATAAATGGTGTCAAATAGACCAATGCTATAAAACTTCCAACTATATCAGCACCGATTTTCCCGGAAAATCCTTTGCCGCCGGTTGTAGTGTCTGTCATATAGAGGAAAAGAATGCCGACCATCAGGTAATAAGCAAACCTCTCCCACATTTCTGTAAAGAAGAGAACATAAAGTGCTTTAGGATGGCGACCTGTTTTTGCAGCATCATTCATAAAAATTATTTTAGTTTACAATCAAAGCTATTAACCGTTAGTAAGCAACCAAAATACAGAAAATTGACCACTCCCAAATTTTTCAAACTATCTTTATGAATCGTACCGATATTCGCAATTCTTAGTATCCAACTGTAGCAACCCATGCGAATTCTTTTATTAGGCTCTGGCGGCAGGGAACATGCCCTTGCCTGGAAACTCAACCAAAGTGTGTGGGCCAATCCCCTCTACATTGCCCCGGGCAATCCCGGCACTGCCCAATGCGGCAACAACGTGGATCTCGATATCAATGATTTTACAGCAGTAGGCAACTTTTGCATCCGGGAAAATATTGAAATGGTGGTAGTGGGACCTGAAGAACCCCTGGTGAATGGGATTTACGATCATTTTAAAGCCGATGAGAAATTAAAAGATATTTTCTTTATCGGACCCTCCCAACAAGGAGCCCAGCTGGAAGGTAGTAAAGCTTTTGCCAAACAGTTCATGATGCGGCATAATATCCCTACAGCTGCCTACCGGGAATTTACAATGGAGAATTATGCAGACGGGGTCAAATACCTGCAACAGCATACGCTGCCCATTGTGGTGAAAGCGGATGGACTTGCTGCTGGAAAAGGAGTGGCCATCTGCAATAGTCATGTGGAAGCCATTGCAGAATTTGAACTGATGATACAGGAAGCAAAGTTTGGCGAAGCCAGCAAAAAAGTGGTGGTGGAAGAGTTCCTGGATGGCATTGAATTAAGTGTCTTTGTAATCACCGATGGCAAAAATTATCTGCTGCTGCCTGAGGCAAAGGACTATAAAAGAATAAAAGAAGGTGACAAAGGGTTGAACACAGGCGGTATGGGGGCAGTCAGTCCATTACCCTTTGCAACGCCTGGTTTTATGTATAAAGTGGAAGAACGGATCATCAAACCCACTATAAACGGCTTATATAAAGAAGGAATTGAATATACCGGCTTTGTTTTCTTTGGTCTCATCAATGTGAACGGTGATCCGTATGTCATCGAGTACAATTGCCGCATGGGCGATCCCGAAACCGAGGTGGTGATGGCGAGGATCGAAACCGACCTGGTGGGTCTTTGTGTAGCTGCCACTCAAAAAGAACTGGACCAGGTGGTGTTACGGGTGGATGAAAGAGCTGCCGCTACCGTGATGGCTGTGAGTCGCGGATATCCCACCGGCTATGAAAAAGGTTACGAGATCACCGGGCTGGATGGCAAATACGGTAAACAATCTCTCATCTTTCATGCCGGCACCAAACAGGAAGAAGATGGCAGAATAGTAACCAATGGCGGTCGGGTGCTTTGTGTCACCTCTTATGGAAAAGATATTACCGAAGCCGTGAATACTTCGCTGGATGTGCTCGATCATATCAGTTATGATGGTATTTATTACCGGACGGATATAGGATATGAATTCAGATAATACGTACGCCATACCTCAGAGGTATGGCATACGTTACTACATTTGCACAAACAATCCCGATGCCTGCCGAAGTACATTACCACGACTATTTGCAATTAGATAAAATTCTTAACGCACAGTTTCCCGAAAGCGATAAACAAAACCTGCCGGCGCATGATGAAATGCTCTT
>CAYPOD010000059.1:0-12609 GCA_964412375.1 uncultured Chitinophaga sp.
CGAAAACAAACTTTATCTTCGCCCCTTAATGAAAATCCTCATTAAGCAAGCCAGGATAGTTGACTCCACTTCTTCTTTTAACGGCCAGATCACTGATATTTTAATTGAGAACGGAATCATTGCTGCAATCGCAAAAGAAATAAACATTAAAGCAGATGAGGAAATAAACATCGGGGATCTTCATGTTTCCCCGGGTTGGGTAGATGTGTTTGCCAACTTTGCCGACCCCGGTTTTGAATTCAAGGAAACAATAGAAACCGGCGCAGCAGCAGCAGCAGCCGGTGGTTACACCGATGTGATGGTAATTCCCAATACCAACCCCGTCATCCATAATAAATCAGCCGTAGAATACATTGTGCAAAAAGCCCGTTCGCTTCCTGTCAATATTCATCCTATTGGTGCCATCTCAAAAAATACAGAAGGAAAAGAACTGGCGGAAATGTATGATATGAAAGCCAGTGGTGCTATTGCCTTCAGTGATGGCATCAACAGCGTACAGTCAGCAGGCCTGCTGGTAAAAGCGCTGCAATATGTTAAGGCCTTCGGAGGTGTTTTAATACAGGTTCCGGATGACAAAAGCATCAATCCGCATGGGCTGATGAATGAAGGAATAGTTTCAACACAATTAGGTTTACCCGGTAAGCCAGCAATGGCGGAAGAACTGTTCGTGGCAAGGGATATCAAGTTGGCCCGTTATGCTGAATCAAAATTGCACTTCACCGGCATCAGCACCGGCAAATCAGTGGAATATATCCGCCAGGAAAAAGAGAGCGGCGCCTCCATCAGTTGCTCTGTTACACCTTATCATCTTTTTTTCTGTGATGAAGATCTGAAGGGATACGATACGAACCTGAAAGTGAATCCGCCCCTGCGCACCAGTGCAGACAGGGCCGCCCTGCGGAAAGCAGTGGAGGAAGGAACCATTGACTGCATTGCCTCGCACCACCTGCCGCATGAATATGACAGCAAGGTGCTGGAATTTGAATACGCAAAAAATGGTATGACGGGACTGGAAACAACCTATGCTGTTCTCAATACAGCCATGCCCGGACTGCAACAGGAGAAATGGGTGAGTTTACTTTCGCAAACACCCAGGCAATTGTTCGGACTGCCGGCAGTTTCCATAGCAGAAAAAAATGCTGCATCACTTACATTGTTTGTCCCCTCCCAAAAATGGACCGTAACAGAAAAGGATATCCGTTCCAAATCAAAGAATACAGCTTTTGCCGGCAAAGAGCTGACCGGTAAAGTGTACGGTATTATTAATAACAATAAACTTGTTATTTCCTGATATTATAAATTACAGTATGAATTTTTCTCCGCCTATAAAAGGACTGATCACCGGCACACTGATGCTTGCTGTTGCTCTTGGCCTGTATTACACCAAACAACCTGCTGATTCATCGCTGCAATACATTGCTTACCTTGTTTACGGAGCCGGTATCGCCTGGACTTTGATGAGTTACCGAAGGTCTCCTGCTTATACGGCAAAGTTTGGCAGCCTTTTCAGCCAGGGATTTCGTTGCTTTATAGTGGTTACACTGATCATGGTGTCTTTTACAGGTATATTCAGCAAAATGCACCCTGAATTTGCAGAAGAAGCTGCAGCAGCCTATAAAACAGAATTGCTGGAACAAAAAAACAAATCCGACCTGACACCTGACCAGATAGAAGAACAAGTTGCCTCTTTTAAAAAATCATATACCGTACAGTTGGTATCCTTTGCAATTTTCGGATATTTGGTGATTGGCGTTATCATCACTGCTGCAGTTGCAGCCGCCATTCTTTTAACCGGCAGAAGAACATAAATGGATATATCCCTTGTCATACCATTGCTGGATGAAGCTGAATCATTGCCCGACCTGACCGCATGGATAGAACGGGTAATGAAAGAAAACAATTATTCCTACGAGATCATATTTGTGGATGATGGCAGCACTGACAATTCCTGGGAAGTGATCTGTGAACTCAGGGCTAAAAACGCATCAGTGAAAGGGATAAAGTTTCAGCGGAATTATGGTAAGTCCGCTGCGCTGAATGAAGGTTTCCGTGCAGCACAGGGAGACGTGGTGATCACAATGGATGCTGATATGCAGGATAGCCCCGATGAAATTCCTGCATTACGCAAAATGATCATTGAAGACAGGTTTGACCTGGTCAGCGGCTGGAAAAAGAAACGCTATGACAGCACATTGGCTAAAAATATTCCTTCCAAATTCTTTAATGCTGTTACAAGACGTGTAACAAAGATCAAACTGCACGACTTCAACTGTGGCCTGAAAGCCTATCGCAATAAAGTAGTAAAGAGTATTGAAGTATATGGCGAAATGCATCGCTACATTCCTGTGCTGGCCAAATGGGCGGGATTCAGAAAAATTGGCGAAAAAGTGGTGGAACACCGCAAACGCAAATTTGGTAAATCAAAATTCGGAATGCGCCGCTTTGTAAACGGCTTTCTCGATTTGCTTTCGATCACCTTTGTCGGCAAATTTTCAAAAAGACCCATGCACTTTTTTGGTTTATGGGGCACTTTGTTCTTCATTGCCGGACTTGGTATTTCTGTTTACCTCATCATTTCAAAGATAGTTGACCCTTCGGGTTTTTCACTGACCAACCGGCCCGGGTTCTACCTTGCATTGACAGCGCTGATACTCGGGATGCAGTTATTTCTTGCCGGATTCATCGGCGAACTCATTTCCCGCAATGCACCCGGACGAAACTCCTATCTGGTTGAAGAAAAAGCAGGATTGTAATGGCAAAAGTGGTGATCATAGGGCCCGGCCATCCGCTGCGTGGCGGTTTGGCAACTTTCAACCAGCGGCTTGCCAAAGAGTTCATTGACCAGGGACACACCTGCTCCATTTATTCTTTCTCACTTCAATACCCTTTCTTTCTTTTTCCCGGTAAAACACAATACAGTGATGAACCGGCGCCGGAAAATATAACTATTCATGCTGTCATCAATTCAATAAATCCATTTAACTGGATCAAAACGGGTAACCGGCTAAGAAAAGAAAGACCCGATGTAATTGTTGTACGCTATTGGCTGCCATTTATGGGACCTGCATTGGGAACAATTCTCCGGAGAGTGAGAAAAAACAAGCATACTAAGATCATTTGTATTGCTGACAACGTAATTCCACATGAAAAAAGACCCGGCGATAAAATATTTACCAAATACTTTTTGAAAAGCTGTGATGCATTTATCACCATGAGTGAAAAAGTGATGGACGACCTGCGGAAATTTCAACCTAAGAAACAGGCTCAGTTGGTATCGCATCCCTTGTATGATAATTTCGGCGCCATACTTTCCAAAACAGAAGCCAGAAAACATCTTGGTTTGCCAGACAACGAAAAAATCGTTTTGTTCTTTGGTTTTATACGCAAATACAAAGGACTTGATCTGTTGCTCGAAGCAATGGCGGATGAACAAATCAAACAATCAGGCATCAAACTGCTGGTGGCGGGTGAGTTTTATGAAGACGCCAAACCCTATGAAGAACTGATTGACAAATCAGGCATACGGGATCAACTGGTATTGAAAACAGATTTTATACCCGACAGTGAAGTGAAATATTATCTCTGTGCTGCCGATGCCGTGATTCAACCATACCGGAATGCCACACAAAGCGGCGTCACCCCTCTTGCTTATCATTTTGAAAAACCAATGGTCGTTACCAATGTCGGCGGATTGCCTGTGTTGGTGCCAGATGAAAAAGTTGGCCTCGTTACTGAGCCGCAACCAACAGCAATAGCCACAGCCATTCTCCGTTTCTACCAATTAGGAGAAGATTATTTTATTCCTCATCTTCGCAATGAGAAACAAAAATATAGCTGGTCAAAAATGACCGGCGCCATTTTTCAGACAGCGAATGATATACCGAAGTAAAGCTCCCCTGCGTATAGGATTGGCCGGTGGCGGCACTGATGTCAGCCCTTACAGTGATATGTATGGCGGAGCCATCCTGAATGCCACAATTTCTTTATATGCCAATGCCACCATTGAGCCCCTTATTGAAAACAAGATCATACTTGAAGCAATTGACCGTAACGAAGAACAGCAGTTCGGTCTTTCTGCTTCGTTACCTGTTGATGGCAAACTGGATCTGTTAAAAGGAGTTTATAACCGCATTCAGCAAGATTACGGCATCAAAGAACAGGGCTTTCGTTTGTCCACCTTTGTAGATGCACCGGCTGGTTCAGGTCTGGGCACTTCTTCAACTTTGGTCGTAGCAATCATCGGTGCCTTCACTGAAATGCTGCGCCTGCCGCTGGGTGAATATGATATGGCGCATTATGCCTATGATATAGAACGCAAAGACCTGGGACTGGCCGGGGGAAAACAGGATCAGTATGCGGCAACATTCGGTGGCGTCAACTTCATGGAGTTTTATGATGAAGACAAAGTGATCGTTAACCCGCTGCGGGTAAAACAGCAACACCTGTTTGAACTGGAAAATAATCTCCTGCTTTACTACACTTCCACCAGCCGTGAATCGGCCGAGATCATCAAAAAGCAAAGCCGGAACGTGACGGAGAAAAAAGAAACTTCCATCGAAGCTATGCACCAGCTCAAAGAGCAGGCAAAGCAAATGAAAGAAGCGTTGTTAAAAGGAAAACTAAATGAGATCGGCGAGATACTTGATTTTGGTTACCGGCAAAAAAAGCAAATGGCCGAAGGCATCAGCAATCCTTTGATGGAAGAAATTTACGACACAGCCAAAAAAGCCGGGGCAACGGGTGGCAAAATTTCAGGCGCCGGCGGCGGTGGTTTTATGATCTTTTATTGTCCTGTGAATACAAAATACAGGGTGATGCAGCACCTGGAGAAATTTGGCGGCCGCAGCCGAAGCTACCAGTTCACTGAGCATGGACTGAAAACATGGACAATTTAAACCCTTGTTTGCAGGATTAAAATGATCTTTGTGCATTATGAGTGATAAAATCAAAAGCATTATCCGGGCATCAGTTGAAACAAAACAACAGGTGTTGCAAAGTGAGGAACTGATTGCCGTTATTGACAAAGCAGCTAGCACCATTACAGAAGCATTTAAAAAAGGTAACAGTGTTTATTTCTGCGGCAATGGTGGCAGCGCTGCCGATGCGCAACACCTGGCTGCAGAATTTTCCGGACGTTTCTATACAGACCGGAAAGCATTGCCTGCTGAAGCGCTGCACTGCAACACTTCTTATTTAACCGCCGTTGCCAACGACTATAGTTTTGATGTTATTTATTCCAGGATGATTGATGGTATCGGGAAAGTAGGAGATATATTGATTGGCCTCTCTACTTCGGGCAATTCAGCCAATATCATCAAAGCATTTGAAAAGGCAAAAGAGAAGAAGATGATCACCATCGGGTTTACTGGAAAAAGCGGTGGCAAAATGAAAGACTGCAGCGACCTGCTCATTAATATCCCCTCTACCGACACACCCCGGATACAAGAAAGCCATATCATGACGGGGCATATCATTTGCCAGTTGGTGGAAGAAAAAATTTTCAACTCCTGATGATAAAGGAAGCTATCATTCTCGCAGGGGGATTGGGCACAAGACTCCGGGATGCCGTTCCTGATCTTCCCAAGTGCATGGCTCCTGTTGCCGGCAGACCTTTTTTGTTTCATGTTATCAACTATCTGCGCAGCCAGGGCATTGAACGATTTATTTTTTCCCTCGGTTATAAGCATGAAATCATAGAAGCTTATCTCAGCGATCAGTTTAAGACGCTGTGTTATGAATGTGTGGTTGAAAAAGAACCGCTGGGCACCGGCGGCGCCATTCAACTGGCCTGCAGCAAAGCCACTGAAAAAGAAGTTGTGGTTGCGAATGGTGATACATTATTTAAAGTTGACCTTTTAAAAGCATCTACTTTCCATCTGCATAATAATGCAGCATGTAGCCTGCTGCTGAAGCCCATGAAAAATTTTGACCGTTATGGTGTGGTGGAGTTGAATGAAGAACAATTAGTCAGCAGCTTTAAAGAAAAAGCATTTTATGAAAAGGGAAATATCAATGGCGGTCTTTATATATTAAATATTCCCAAATTCCTGGACAACGAACTTCCCGGCAGGTTTTCCTTTGAAAAGGATTACCTGGAAAAATTTTTCCTGCAGCAACGAATCTATGGGCAGGTGCAGGATGAATATTTTATTGACATAGGTATACCCGAAGATTTTAACCGGGCACAATCAGCATTGCAGCAGCAGCCACTTCATTTGGGAGAAATTGATACAACATGGACGCTTTTCCTGGACAGGGACGGCGTCATTAATCATGAGAAAAAAGATGATTATATCCTGAACCCTGGTGAATTCATTTTTTACAACGGGGTAAAAGAATCATTTAAAATTTTTAATAAAAAATTCGGCCGTATCGTAATCGTCAGCAACCAACGTGGTGTGGGGAGGGGATTAATGACGGAAAAAGACCTGTTGGATATTCATCGTTTCATGCAGGAAGAAATTGAGAAAAGCGGTGGCCGTATTGATAAGATATATTACTGCAGCAGCACGGACAACAAACATCCCGACCGCAAGCCTAACCCCGGCATGGCCTTTCATGCCAAACGTTTTTTCCCGGAAATTGATATGCACAAAAGCATTGTCGTCGGTAACAAACCCAGTGATATGCTTTTTGGCCGCAACGCCGGCATTTATACGGTTTTTGTAAAAACAACCAATCCCGGTCAGGTCCTTCCCCACCCTGATATTGACCTTGCTTTTGATTCGCTGGCCGATTTTGCAAAAGCTTTATAAGCTGCTATAAAATTTTAATCTCGTTTTGCCGTTTTGGGCTTGTCGGTTGCCTGTTACACATTTTTGATGCAACCCGGATAAGCAAGGCAGCATCTGGAATAAGCCGTAATTTTGGACATTCAACTAAATCGCAATTTCTGTGAAGACAACAACGGTCAAAACATTTTTTCTCATCAGCAGTTTGCTTATACTCTCATTCTCTCTGGCAGCGCAAACGATTGGTCCTGCAGACAGAAAAAAATTAAGAGAAAAAGAAGACTCGCTGCGGGAATGGGCCCAATACATGATCACCGACAGCCTGCCCGAAGACCGCATGTATTCCGACAGTATATTCACAAGAGTGCTGGTAAGAGCTTTACAGGTGAAAAACTCATTCTATTATCCTTTCGATTCCGTCTTTGGTATTTCAAAAATCTATGCCCCTGATACAAGTTTCCGCATTTTCACCTGGAACCTGCAGTTTGATGATTACTGGTCAAGGCAGAAAGGTGCAATACAGATGCGGACAAGAGACGGCTCTTTAAAACTATTTCCGTTGCGGGATGTATCTGAATTTACAGAGAACCCGCTGGATTCTGTGCGGACACACATGAACTGGATCGGCGCTGTTTATTATAATATTTACAAAACCCAAAACCGGGGAAAGAACTATTACACCTTGTTCGGGATAGATCACTACGGTGTCATGAGCAATAAGAAATGGGTGGAAGTGCTGCATTTCAATGAAAAAAATGAACCCCTGTTTGGTGGGCCTTTCTTCACTTACCAGCTTGACAGTGTGCCAAAACCTCCCAAATACCGGCTAAGCATGGAATTTAAGAAAGATGCAAGGGTGCTGGCCAATTATATTGAGGATCTTGAAATGATATTGGTGGATCACCTTATCTCTGAAACCAACCAACCCGAACTGCCCTGGACCTTTGTGCCGGATGGCGATAACGAAGGTTATAAATGGGAAAACGGCAAATGGGTGCATATTGACAAGGTTTTCACCTTTAAACTCAAAGATGGAGAAGCTCCTGTTGACAACCCGATCCTTGACAACAAGGGTAAAAAAGATGAAAAGAAGCTACAGGATCAGTCAGATAAAAACAAACAGCGGAATAACCAGCGTATACCCCTGAATTATGATAATTAATAGCTGGCCGGTTAGTGGCCAGCTATTTTGATCAATGCTTTATCTTTTTTCCCCACGGCTCCCATATTAGTCTTGAAAACACACTGAACCGCTGGTTCTCTCTTTTTACCGGGATGCCACCGACAATTCCAATCAGCAGGTTTTCAGCAATACCTAACCGCATTTGCGGCCTGATCACCATATCAAAGTCATTGTGCAATATATTCTTGTTCAGTTCCACTCCTATAAAATTCCGGGTACCTGGTATCATATAATGAAAGTTGGTATTGATGTCATATATAAATTCCGTTTTATACCCCCGGATGGTTTCTATCCTTGGACCGGTATAGATTAATGTATGAAAATTTTGCCCCCATCGTTTCGCTGCAATAAAAAAGGGATTGAAAATATTGCCATTAAAAAGTGGTTTTCCAAAATCCCTGAAAGATGAGATAGTAAACTCATGGATATAGCCCAATGCCAGGGTAGTTTTAAGTTTTTCTGAAACCAGAAACGACCATTGACCGGCCAGTTTCAGGCTTTCAAGCCGTGAAGAAGGAGTGCTATCAGGATGAGTACCGTTTTGCGGGTTATAAAAAGTAAACGGCAGTTCCACTTCCAGCCCGAGACGGTCAATGGGTGCGAATTCATATTCCACCAGCATACCTATCTCGTCAAATTTCAGGTTATCTGTCATGCCCATCCCAAGGTTCCACTCCCGTTCGCCTTTCCTGGCGCCAAGGTCACGGATCAGGTCAATATAAAGCGGTTCGGCATGAAGCACTTTGGGACGACCCTTTTTTTCTTCGGTTTGCGCAATGGTGATACTGTCTTTTGCTTTATTGATCATCCTGGTGCTGTCACTGACCTGTGCTTCAGCAATAGTTTGCAGGAAAAGAATACATTGAATAGTAAATAAAATACTTTTCATAAAATGTTTATGCATGAAATGAAAAAATGCCTGGACAATTATGAACAGGATTACAAATGAAGAGGATTAAGATCAGGCTATGAATTCGGGAGGAGGAGTATGAATGTCGAAGACAGGATTGTAATAAAAACTATTGGCAAAGGAAAAAATAGTAGCGTCATTGATAAATTGAGCATGCAGAAAGAACGGAGAAAAAACAACAATCCAGTCAACTGATTTTTTCTGAACCCGCTGGTCCTGGTCATCATCTTCCTGTTCCGGCACAGCATTTTCAATATCCATCAGGTCTTCTGCCACCCACTCATAGATGCTTTCCATTTCGTTAAAGCTGACATCTGAGGGGTTATTGGGTGCATCAATCACCGTATTGAGAAAGGCAATAAAGAGTATCCAGTGAAAACACCTGGCAATAAAAACCCGTATGGTTAGTTTCTTTTTCACAGTTCCGGTCTGCAAAAAACGAATAAACGACCTAAATAGTATGTTTAGAAATGAACTGACTGCCGCTTTTAGTCATCCAGTTTCAACACGGCAAGAAAAGCTTCCTGCGGCACTTCTACATTACCAATCTGGCGCATCCGCTTCTTTCCTTCTTTTTGTTTTTCTAACAATTTACGTTTACGGCTGATATCACCACCATAACATTTTGCGGTCACATCTTTCCGCATAGCAGAAATATTTTCTCTTGCCACCACTTTGGCGCCGATAGCAGCCTGAATGGCAATCTGGAATTGCTGGCGGGGCAACAACTCTTTCAGTTTTTCACAAAGCTTTCTGCCAAAATCCTGAGCCCGGCCACGATGTATCAATGCAGACAAAGCATCCACTTTATCACCATTTAGCAGAATATCCATTTTCACAATATCACTGTCCCGGTAGCCGATCGGGTGATAGTCGAACGAAGCATAGCCTCTTGTTTGCGATTTCAGCTTATCATAAAAATCAAAAACGATCTCGGTCAGCGGCATTTCAAAAATCAGTTCCACCCTGGTTTGTGTGAGATAGCTTTGGTTGACAAGTATGCCCCGTTTTCCCAAACAAAGGGTCATGATGTTACCAATATATTCCGGCTTGGTGATGATCTGCGCTTTGATAAAGGGCTCTTCAATCCTGTCTGTTTTCACAGGGTCGGGAAACTCAGTGGGATTATTTACAGTAACCTTCTCACCTTTTGTCGTATAGGCAATAAAACTCACGTTGGGCACGGTGGTGATCACCGTTTGGTTGAATTCTCTCTCCAAACGCTCCTGGATGATCTCCATGTGCAGCATTCCCAAAAAACCGCAACGGAAACCAAAACCCAGGGCCTGCGATGTTTCTAACTCATACGTAAGTGATGCATCATTCAGTTGCAGTTTATCCATGCAATCCCGCAACTCTTCGAAATCATCTGTATTTACCGGAAAAATACCGGCAAAAACCATCGGCTTCACTTCTTCAAAACCCTGTATCATCTGTGGATTGGGATTAGAAGCTACTGTAATGGTATCCCCCACTTTCACTTCCTTAGCATTTTTGATACCGGTGATGATATAACCCACGTCGCCGCAGGTCACTTCTTTCTTCTCAGTCATCTTCAGTTTCAGGATACCTACTTCATCCGCCTCATACTCCTGTCCTGTGGAAACAAATTTTACCTTATCTCCCTTTTTTATCGAACCGTTGAGAATGCGATAATAAACAATGATGCCGCGGAAGGAATTGAAGACGGAATCAAAGATCAGTGCCTGCAAAGGAGCTTCAGGCATTCCTTCAGGAGGCGGTATACGATTAACAATTGCATCCAGTATTTTATCCACTCCCAGGCCGGTGCGTCCGCTGGCATGAAGAATATCTTCCCTTTTGCAGCCGATCAGGTCAACGATCTGGTCTTCCACTTCCTCGATCATGGCGCCATCCATATCAATCTTGTTGATGACCGGGATGATCTCAAGGTCGTTATCAATGGCAAGGTAAAGATTGGAGATAGTTTGCGCCTGGATACCCTGTGTAGCATCCACCAGCAGCAATGCCCCTTCGCAGGCAGCAAGAGCCCTGCTCACTTCATAGCTGAAGTCAACGTGGCCGGGAGTGTCAATCAGGTTCAGGATATACTCCTGCTCCGCTGTGCCTGCCGAAGCTTCAGCGGAGGAGGGTCGGTGTTTGTAATTGATCTGGATAGCATGGCTCTTGATGGTGATGCCTTTTTCCCTTTCCAGGTCCATATCATCCAGCACCTGGTCCATCATGTCACGGTCGCTGATGGTGCCGGTGCTTTGCAACAGCCTGTCAGCCAGGGTAGATTTGCCGTGGTCAATATGTGCAATGATGCAGAAATTGCGGATGTTCTTCATTAACTGGTACCTCAATTTTTCGAGGGGGCGAAGGTACGGCTTTTAGGCGGTTTTGGAGGGATTGTTGACCCCGCTTTTTGAAAAGCACAAATAAAGTTTTTAAACACCTGAGAAGAGGAAATTCAATATCTGGTAATAGGTAATTTTTTTACAACCGCTAATTATTGATTTGAATGAAATATCTTTCAACAAAATCATTATCCATTGGAATGGAACAATAAAATAGTCATCATCACCGGCGCCAGCACGGGTATCGGCGCTGCCACCTGTGAACTGCTTTGCAGCAAAGGAGCTGTTGTTTACAATTTTGATATTACGGCTCCTTCAGAAAGATCAACCGGCCATTTCATTCAATGTGACATGCGGGATCGCAAAGCCATCCGTGATGCGGTTCAACAGGTGGCAGCCAAAGAAAACAGGATAGATATGCTGTTTGCCAACGCCGGTATCCATCTTTTTGCCACAATAGAAGAAACCAGTGATGAACAATTAGATAATATCATGGCCATAAACATTCTTGGTGTTTACAGCATAGTCCAGGCGGTATTGCCTGTTATGAAACGACAGCAAAAAGGAAGCATTGTGTTGATGGGTTCCGACCAGGCTCTTGTGGGCAAAGCCAGCAGTTCAGCTTATGGAATGACAAAAGGCGCAATTGGTCAACTGACAAAAAGTACAGCCATAGATTATGCCAGCTATAATATCCGTGTCAACTGCATCTGTCCCGGCACGGTGGATACACCACTTTTGCACAAGGCCGTTTCTCATTATGCAAAAATCAGTAAGGTAAAAGAAGAAGAAGTGTATGCCGGGCTAAATACCGTGCAACCACTTGGCCGCATTGCCCGCCCGGAAGAAATTGCATCGGCAGTTGCTTTTCTTCTTTCTGATGAAAGCTCTTTCATGACCGGGAGCCTGGTCAGCGCTGATGGCGGGTATGTTTGTCAATAACACTATCTAACTTTTTATTAAGACTTCGCTTTGTAGTTTAGAGCTCTTAGCCGCCACACATGAACAAAATACTGACCGTACTGTTTTTCCTGTTTTCCACTTCAGGTTATGCACAACTCATAGACTCTTTCAATACAGCAAAGAACTGCCTCTATATGAAACCGGAAGAAAGAGAAATGATCTACGAGATCAACCGGGTGCGCAGCAATCCGCTTTCCTACCTGCAGTATATTGAACCCATGCTGGCGGAGGCAAAACAAAATCTGAAAAAATACGGGAAAGGCTCCCGGCATTTCAGCCTGACCTATATCACCGAAACAATAAACGGCAAAGAAAGTAAAAGAGTGGACACCAACTGGCATTACCGAAACCAGGAAGAAGTAAAAGCTCTCACTACACTGGTAAGTGACCTGAAAAAGCAAAAGAGTTTATCCATCCTGCAGCCCGACAGTGGTATTTATGCAGCTGCCCGCAAACATGCCGCTGATCAGAATGATCACAACTGGCAACTCATGCACACCG
>CAYPOD010000060.1:0-11097 GCA_964412375.1 uncultured Chitinophaga sp.
GATGCAATGACAGGGAGGCTGCCGCCAGTTTTTTGAGAGATATAGCTTACGATTGCTGTGCTTCTTTGTTTCAGTGGTAATCCGCTCAGTCCTCCGGCTCCGATAGTCGTGAGTCTGGAGTCTGGAGTCTGGAGTCCTTCACGGCTGATCGTTGTATTTGTTGCTACCAGGCCATCTAACTTTATTTCCATCGCCAGATCAATCACATCATCAATCTGTTCTTGTGTGAGATCCGGTGCAATTTTTAATAAAATAGGTTTGGCAACAGCTTTGGCATTATTGATCATCTGCAGGTGCATCAATATCTTCCGCAACGATCCTTTTTCCTGCAATTCACGAAGCCCGGGTGTATTCGGTGAGCTTACATTCACCACAAAATAATCAACATAGGGATGCAGTTCTTTAAAACAGATCTCATAATCTTTCCAGGCTTCTTCATTGTGTGTTATCTTGTTCTTGCCGATATTGCCACCGATGATCATTCGTGAATGGTGAATGCTGTGCGGTGAATGGGGTGTTTTGGATTGACCATTCACCATTGACCATTGACGCAGTCTTTCTGCTATCACTTTCACCCCATCATTATTAAACCCCATCCGGTTGATAAGAGCCTTATCTTTTGGCAGGCGGAACAACCTTGGTTTGTCATTTCCTTTCTGCGGCAAAGGCGTCACGGTGCCAATTTCCACAAAACCAAACCCTAATGCTTCGAGTTCCCTTAAATATTTTGCATTCTTGTCAAAACCGGCGCCCAGGCCTACCGGATTTGGAAATTCTATATTCAGCATTGAACATTTCAGATTGCCCTTCGGTCTGAAAATGGCTGTGATGACCGGTCTTAACCCTATACTGCACAACAACTTCAGGCAGTTCATGGAAAAGTAATGCACCCATTCGGGAGAGAATAAAAAGAGAAAACGTCGGAGTAGCTGATACATGTTTTTATTATTCTGCTTTTTTGATAAGGGCTGCCAACTCCTGGTCGGTAAGTGAATCTTTATCTGATTTATCGTAAATGTCAAGTAAAACTATTCTGTGATGTATGATCCTAACATAAGTGATGACTCTTGCCCCACCGCTTTTACCGGTTCGTTTTGAGGTTATCTTCATCCTGATCTTATAGCAATGTTTACCTAAAGCTGTTCCCTGTTCGGGGTTTATAAGCAGCGAGTCAAGAAGAACAGCAAAATCATTTTTTACAGAGGGATATTTCCTGGCCAGTTGTTTCAGGTGGCGGGAAAACTCTTCGGTCCGTAGAATCTCAAAGCTCATTCAGCAGACTTTGAGCTGTTTTTAACTTCAGCTTGCCGGCCTCCTGCAGTTTTGCTGACTGCATGGCATTAAGCAGGTCTTTGGCCTGTTTCTTTTTTTTGGGGGTCCAGTTGATGCGGCTTTCATGAATAACGCTGATCAGCTTTATATCTTCAAGGCTTTTCAGTACCCGCCTGGCCTTTTTATCCTTTAACTCAATGGTCAGGGTGTTTGCCATAATTGCTCTTTTCACAAAAATACAATTAATGAACAACGAATGGTTTGAATCAGTAATTTTGATATGAAAAGTTGCATAAACAACTTGTTGGGTGCATGGCAAATGGTTCATAGTTCATTGCGATATGATCTTGTTGTCAGCTAGGCACTTTAAACCATCAACAATAATTTTTCACTATGCAGGAAGCCTATATCGTAGCAGGATACAGAACCGCAGTCGCAAAAGCCAAACGGGGCGGGTTTCGTTTCTATCGTCCCGATGACCTTGCCGTTGATGTCATCAAAGCTTTGCTGGCCTCAGTGCCGCAACTGGAACCCAAACGGGTTGATGATGTGATCGTAGGGAACGCAGTACCCGAAGCCGAACAAGGTTTGCAGGTGGGTCGCATCATTGCAGCCAGGGCATTGGGTTTTGATGTGCCGGGCATGACGGTGAACCGTTATTGCGCATCTGGTTTAGAAACCATAGCTATCGCCACAGCCAAAATTAGAATGGGCATGGCCGATTGTATTGTGGCCGGCGGCACGGAGAGCATGAGCCTGGTGCCAACTGCCGGATGGAAAACAGTTCCTTCCTACAGTATTGCCAAAGATGAACCGGATTATTATTTAAGCATGGGGCTGACGGCGGAAGCAGTGGCGAAAGAATTTAATATCAGCCGCGAAGCACAGGATGAATTTTCTTATCATTCCCACCAGAAAGCGATCGCTGCTATTCAAAACGGTTATTTCAAACCCGGCATTCTTCCTATCAATGTGGAAGAAGTTTACCTGGATGCCAAAGGCAAAAAACAAAAAAGAAATTATACCGTAGATACCGATGAAGGTCCGAGGGCTGATACATCATTGGAAGCGCTGGCCAAACTGAAACCGGCTTTTGCAGCAGGCGGCGTGGTCACAGCGGGCAACTCCTCACAAACCAGCGATGGCGCTGCATTTGTGATTGTGATGAGTGAAAAAATGGTCAATGAACTGGGCTTAAAACCTATCGGAAGATTGGTAGGTTCCGCAGTGGCCGGTGTGCATCCCCGCATCATGGGCATTGGCCCGGTGGCGGCCATTCCCAAAGTGTTGCAGCAAACAGGTATGAATTTATCACAGGTAGATCTGATCGAACTCAATGAAGCTTTTGCCTCACAGGCACTGGCCGTGATCCGTGAAGCCGGATTGGATCCAGCCAAAGTAAATATCAACGGCGGCGCTATTGCACTCGGTCACCCGCTGGGCTGCACAGGCTGCAAACTCACGATACAAAACCTGAACGACATGAAACGGCTGAATAAAAAATATGGCATGGTCACTGCTTGTGTGGGCGGCGGACAGGGCATTGCCGGCATCATTGAAAATATTTCTTGATTTACATGCACATGAGAATTCAGCAACACCGGGAGTATCAGCTCCCGGTTTATTTTTTACGTACACCCGTAATGTGCTAATTTCAATGCTGCGCAACATTAAAAATACAGTATGAAAAAAGCTGCCTCCCTTTTCTTCATAGCCGCCATCTTCTTTTCTTTCACCGGCAGGGATAAAGCAACCAGCAATGAATGGGTATCCTTGTTTGACGGTAAATCACTTGACGGCTGGAAAGCCGGCGCCAATGCAGAAAGCTTCCGGGTGGAGAACGGGATGATTGTAGTAAATGGAAAAGTGTCGCATTTGTTTTATGATGGTCCTTTGGCGCAGCATGATTTTAAAAATTTTGAATTCAAAACCGATGTGATGACCATGCCCGGATCTAACTCTGGTATTTATTTCCATACAAAATACCAGGAAAGCGGCTGGCCGCAAAAAGGCTATGAAGTGCAGGTGAACAATTCACATACCGACTGGCGTCGCACAGCGGGACTGTATGCCGTGCAGGATGTGCGGGAAGCGCCGGCAAAAGATGAAGAATGGTTTACGATGCACATTATCGTTAAAGGTAAACGGGTCATGGTGAAAGTGAATGAAATGTTGATCACCGATTACACCGAGCCGGTTGGAGTAAAAAGAGAAGAGGGTATGAAAGACCGCCTGCTGACCTCCGGCACTTTTGCCCTGCAGGCACATGACCCGAAAAGCAAAGTGATGTATAAGAATATCATGGTAAAGCTGCTGCCGGATTAACTGTAATCTTTAAGATGTAAATTATAATTGCGTAGTAACTTCTCTTTTTCTAACTGCTTCAATAATTAATCTCCACCACTTTTTTCCTGTTCAGCTTTTGCATGGTTTTGGGCACAATGTGCAGGATCTCTTCTTTCAGCGATTTGATCAGTTTTGTTTTCAGGTGATCCCGGTGTGTCACCAGGCTCACTTCCCTGGCCGGGCTGGGCTCTTTCAACCGCTTCACCTGGTTCATTTGTGGTTTGCTGAATTCCATCACTGCCAGTTCGGGCAAAATGGTAATGCCATCACTTTTATCCACCATTCTTTTTAAAGTTTCAATATTCCCCGTTTCATATTTAAAATGCAAACCCGAATGTTTCTGCAGCTCACAAAGGTTCAGTATCTGCGACCGGAAGCAATGCCCCTCTTCCAGCAACCAGAGCTGGTCAGGGTCAATATCCGTAGGCAATACATATTTTTTATTATGCAGTGCATTGTTTTTCGAGACATAAACAAACAGCTCTTCATAAAACAACGGGTCTTCTTTGATGGAAGCATCTTTCAGGGGAGTGACCACAATGCCACAGTCGAGCCGGTTTTTCTTTAGTTCCGCAATCACTTCTTCGGTGATGATCTCCCTTACCTGCAGGTGCACCTGCGGGTATTTTTCACGGATGTTCTTAAACAACGGAGGCAGCAGGTAAGGAGCCAGGGTAGGGATGATGCCGATCCTTATTTCGCCGGTCATAGTATCTTTCTGCTCTGTGATCATTTCATGGATCATGCCTGCTTCATGCAACACAATACGGGCCTGTGCAATAATGGCGGCGCCGATCTCGGTGGGGATCACCGGCTGCCGGGCCCGGTCAAATAACTTCACACCCAGTTCATCTTCCAGTTTCTGGATTTGCATACTGAGGGTGGGCTGGGTGACAAAACATTTTTCAGATGCCAGCGCAAAATGGCGCCAGGTATCGAGGGCAACAATATATTCCAGTTGAACCAGGGTCATAGACAATAACTATATTATTATAAATATAATCAATTAGATTTATTAGCAGCCCTGACGTAGTTTTGGAGCCCCTTGAAAAAATAGCTGGACATTCTTAACCTATTCAATTTTTTATCATGGAACAGAACACAACCGCAAACAAAGCATCTGTCAATGGCAACGGAGCCGGTAAATGCCCTTTTAGCGAAGGCGCTATGAAACAAGTGGCCGGTGGTGGCACCCGCAACCGCGACTGGTGGCCCAACCAGCTTAAGCTGAATATTCTCCGGCAGCATTCTTCCCTCTCAAACCCTATGGGAGAAAATTTCAATTATGCCGAAGCATTTAAAAGCCTTGACCTCGATGCGGTGAAGAAAGACCTCGCTGAGCTGATGACCAATTCGCAGGACTGGTGGCCTGCTGACTATGGTCACTATGGTCCGCTGATGATACGCATGGCCTGGCACAGTGCCGGCACTTACCGCATCCATGATGGCAGGGGCGGTGGTGGTTCAGGCAGCCAGCGATTTGCACCGCTGAATAGCTGGCCCGATAATGTGAACCTTGATAAAGCCCGTCTTTTGTTGTGGCCCGTAAAAAAGAAATATGGAAGAAATATTTCCTGGGCCGACCTGATGATACTGGCCGGCAACGTGGCGCTGGAATCCATGGGTTTTAAAACCTTTGGTTTTGCCGGTGGCCGTGAAGATATATGGGAGCCGGAAGAAGATGTTTATTGGGGCAGTGAGAAAGAATGGCTGGCATTGAGCAAAAATCCGAACAGCCGTTACTCCGGCGACCGTGACCTTGAAAATCCGCTGGCTGCTGTGCAGATGGGTTTGATCTATGTGAACCCCGAAGGACCTGATGGCAACCCTGACCCCATTGCTGCGGCCCGCGACATACGGGAAACATTCCGCCGCATGGCGATGAATGATGAAGAAACGGTTGCACTCATTGCCGGCGGACACACATTTGGTAAAACACATGGCGCCGGTGACCCGGGAAAATATGTAAGTAAAGAACCTGCTGCAGCCGGTATTGAAGAACAAGGCCTCGGCTGGAAAAATTCATTGGGCAGCGGCAATGCGCAATACACCATCACCAGCGGTCTGGAAGGTGCCTGGACAACCACACCGGCCAAATGGAGTCATGATTTTTTCAAACACCTTTTTGAATACGAGTGGGAGCTTACCAAAAGCCCGGCCGGCGCCCATCAATGGAAACCCAAAGGAAATGCCGGTGAAGGCCTGGTGCCCGATGCACATGATGCATCAAAACGTCATGCACCGTTTATGCTGACAACAGACCTGTCGCTGCGGTTTGACCCGGAATATGAAAAAATATCAAGAAGGTTTTATGAAAACCCGGATCAGTTTGCCGATGCGTTTGCCCGTGCCTGGTATAAACTGACGCACCGTGACATGGGCCCCCGTGCCCGTTATCTCGGCAAAGAAGTGCCGGCAGAAGAACTCATCTGGCAGGATCCCGTTCCCCCTGTTACACACACACTGGTTGATGAAGATGATATTGCAGCATTAAAGAAAACCATTCTTGCTTCGGGATTGACGGTTGCTCAACTCGTTTCCACTGCATGGGCTTCGGCTTCCACGTTCCGCGGTTCGGATAAAAGAGGCGGCGCCAATGGTGCCCGCATCCGGCTGGCTCCACAAAAAGACTGGGAAGTGAACAACCCCGCACAACTGGGCAAAGTGCTGCAGACATTGGAAAAAATTCAACAAGAATTCAACAGCAATGCATCGAAAGGCAAACAGGTTTCATTGGCCGACCTGGTTGTTTTGGCAGGTTGTGCCGCTGTTGAAAAAGCAGCGAAAGAAGCAGGTGTGAATGTGAAAGTGCCGTTTACTCCCGGCCGTACTGATGCATCGCAGGAGCAAACCGATGTGGAATCCTTTGCCGTGCTGGAACCTTTGGCAGATGGTTTCCGTAATTACCTGAAAAGAGGACTGGCTGTAACCTCAGAAGAATTGCTGGTGGATAAAGCGCAACTGCTTACCCTTACTGCACCGGAAATGACGGTGCTGGTAGGAGGACTGCGGGTGCTGGGTGCCAATTATGATAATTCAAAACATGGTGTGTTCACCCAAACACCGGGCACACTCAGCAATGATTTCTTTGTGAACCTGCTCGATTTTGGCACCACCTGGAAAGCAGCCGATCCCGTGCAGCAGGGTTTTGTGGGCACTGATCGCAAAACCGGTGAAACCAAATGGACAGCCACCCGTGCCGATCTCATCTTTGGTTCCAACTCTGAACTGCGGGCCATTGCCGAAGTGTATGCCTGTGAAGACAGCAAAGAAAAATTTGTAAAAGATTTTGTAGCGGCGTGGAATAAAGTGATGAACCTCGACAGGTTTGACCTGGCCTGATTAATCTTATGAAACACTATATAAAGTGACCCGGCAACGGGTCACTTTTTTTTATGGCTATGATTTTCCCGGCGATGGAATGAATCATCTGAATTCCTCAATCCCTCACCGCCACAGCGATCCTCGAATCAGCAGTCCCATAATACAAAAACCATTTGCCTTTGAAAAACACCAGTCCCTCTACAAAGCAAACTTCATTCACTTCACCTGTTTTCTCATAGGGTTTGTCGGGATGAATAAAAAAGGAATCTGTTCGGGCAATTAATTTATGCGGTTGCTGTTTATCAAACAGGGCTTGACCGGCGCTGTATGCAAACCGGGGCAAGCGGGGATCATTAAAGTTGGCGGCATTGCTGCCGTTATAGATAAGCAATATTCCTTTGTCCTGCAGCAAGGCATAAGGGCCGGGCTCCACCAGGCGGCTGTCAAAATATCCCATCCGGGGATGCATTACTTCAATCAGTTTCCCGGTTTCTTCATTTTCATCTGCAGTCCAGTGTACCAGGTCATCCGAACTGGCCATGAAAAGGTTTGTATCACCAAAATACATCCGGTATTTACCATTGATCTTTACGGCCACAATCTTATCGCCGGATAATTTCGAAACAATGGCTCCCGATTTGGACCAGTAGTTGATATATTTTTCATTCTTCAGCACAGGTCCGTGTTTGGTCCATTGCTGCAGGTCTTTGGATGTGGCGAGACAAAGCCGGGCAGTTTTTCCATCATAAGCAGTATAGGTAAGGATATAGGTGCCGTCTTCATTTTCTACTATCCGGGGATCTTCCACACCGCCGGTCCATTCATATTTTTTCAGGCTGTCGTTGGCAGGATAAAAAACAGGAGTTGGTTGTTTGGTAAAATGCAGCCCGTCTTCGCTGATGGCCAGCCCCAGTCTTGAGGTCATGGCTTCATCCTGTGCCCGGTACAGCAAATACACTTTACCGTCTTTCACCAGCGCCGAGGGATTCAGCACATTTCTTTCTTCCCAGTTCACCCGTTTACCGGCAACAGGGCAATCAAATATTTGTGCAGCAGAAGGTGAGAGGATCGGGTTGATACTGTCCGCTTTGATAAATCCTTCCAGGGTCCAGTCATTGGCAGCCGGGGCAGCATTTTTTGCAGAAGGAGATGTGCAACTGATGGCCACCAGCACCCAGGATAATAGTATCAATGATCTCATGCCGGTTTTTTTACTGGATTTGTTTTTTAATGATAGATGAAACAAAACCTTGCCCTTTACCTCACCGGGCAGTTTGTTTTATCAACTGCCTGATCTCACTTATCTGTATTACAGGCTGAATATTGGTGTAGTGTTGAATGTCGCCGACAATGACATCCCTGTTTTGCGCAATCGCTTTATTGTATTCAGCAACATCTGCAATGAAGAAATAGCCAACTGCTACATAAGGAGCTTTATCATTGGCTGCCCTGCCGGCTATTCCTTTGTCAATTTCATAGAACTTTAAATTATTGCCCAGGAACCCGGCCATCATCGGCATATGTTTTTTTTCATAGTAGTCCATGTCAAAGGTTTTGCCTTCTCCATCCGGGTAGAGTATGGTCACCTTGAACATCCCGGGTGTTGCCGGGAAAGAGTTTTTCAGCTGACTGGTTTTGCAACTTACCAAACCTGCCAGGGCGAAGACCAGCAGGAAGATTCTTGTATTAGTGGTCATTGATGTTGGGTTTGATTTTTTTCATGTCGAATGCTAATATATAAATATACGCCACTCCGTTAATCATACCCATAAATAAAAAATCCCGTACAACTCAGTAGCACGGGATTTTTCAAAAAAATATGCAGAGTGTTTTATTCCGGTACAAACATAACATGGTATGTTTTCACAACGCCTTTGTAATTAAATTTTACAACCGCTTTTCCGTCTTTTGCCGCAGCTGGTGTAATACTCACTTTTACAGAACGGTTGTTGGCAGATGCCGTCACTTTCGGTATGGCGGTTTCACTGGCAGGCACTTTCACTGTTGCCTGGTAAAGATCATACCCCGTAATACCATTGGCATTGGTGGACCTCACAGGCGTAGCCGGTAAGTCAATTGCTTTTCCATTCACCATGATGCTGACAACAGGAACCACAGGCCGCACAAGTTTCTTTTTTGCTGAACTGAATCCCAGACCGCTTAGATTGAACAACACATCCGTGCTATCTCCTTCTGCTACTAAAAAGATCGCATGTTTTTTATCCAGGTTGTCAACATATTTTGCTACGTCAGCGCTGAATTGAGTCACTTCCTGTTTGGAATCAGCAGGCACAATGATCTCAGCAATTTTTTTGCCCATCCAGGTGGCATTATCCCAGGGGCCGTCCAGCCAAACATTCACTTTGAACGATTTTGTTGTAGTGGGTGTAAGGAAAAGATGAAACTTCGTTTGGTTGCCCGGCTTCGTTCCTTCAAAAGCTTTCAGCCCGTTTTTATGTTGTGCCAGACCGCCAAACCCGAAATATTTGTAACCGATGATGTGGCCGTTTTTTACTTTTTCAATCGGCATGTGGTTATCCCATATATCCCACGAATCCTGCTGGATGGATGGCGTTGACAGGTAGCAGGCATACCCGGCAGAATAATATTGATAGGGGTCGAGGCCATAGAAATGAAAACCTTCCGAAGTAACTTCGGCGCCTTTATATTCTTTTCCCTGGCTGTCTTTTGCTGTCCACAATTTATCTGTTGCAAAGGGATCGTATGCCCGGATAGAAACGGTTCCGCCATCCGCTACAGGTTTTTCATCGGCCAGTATAGTAACCGGCGCCACCATAGGCTGCCGTGCAAAACCAAAACCACGGGGTGGCCGGTGGTAAAACGCATACCATTGACCGTTGATATCCTGGATACTTCCATGCGTATTATGCCCGGAGTAGCTAGTTTGCAAAGCGGTTCCGTCCTGGTTGAGCACCGGTGCACGGGAATCCACCAATACACCACCACTTTTCCAGGGACCTAACGGAGAGTCGGCATAGGCATAACGCAATGTTGAGTTCGAACTGCTCAGTCCATAGTCGGGCCCGGAGTAGCCGCTGTACACAGTAACAAATTTGTTCCCCACTTTGCGGATCGAAGAGGCTTCAAAAAAGTTGAAGGTTCCCAGGTCTTCATTAGGAAAAATGCTGGGATAAGTAGTGCCGGCCGGTTCACGAAGCGGGCCGCCATATCGGGCACTTGCCGGTAGAAATGGTTTGAGAATGCTGGTGCCGGGACGCAGGGTGTACATGGTGTTTTGATCCAGCTGTGCGGCAGACGATCCCTGGAAACCCCAGTAGCCATAGGCACGGAAACCAATTTCGTAATCCGGGTCTTTGGGGTCGGTAACATATTCAATATAGACAGCGGGATCGAATCCCAAAATACTTCCCGGCACAGCAGCCTTTCCATCTGCTGTTAAATTGATGGGGGTAAAAGGTCCGTCGGGACGATCACCTTTGGCGACCATCGCTTCCCGGTTGCGGCCGCGGCTGTGGGGATACAGGTAATATTCTTTTTTACCGTTCTTTCTTTTCACTTCCACCAGGTCGGGGGCATACATTACATCCCACTGGTTGTCGATGGGATAGGTAAACACCGGGCCTTCATCCCGCCAGCTCGATAAGTCTTCTGCAGGAGCCGACCAGATGCGGATGTCGGGGCCACAATAGCTGTTCACCCGCAGGTCATGCGAACCGATGATATAGGCCCGGAATTTTCCCGGCTTGTCAGGATCTTCAAACACACGGGGCTCACCATCCGGCAAATGCTCCCACAACGGGAGGTAAGGGTTACCCGCCCCTTTATGAATAAACTTGTTTGCATTCTTTTTTGCAGGCAAACTGTTTTGAGCTTTTGCACCTGCTGATGCAAACAGGAAAATGAAAACAAAAAGTATGGGTTGTTTGAAAAAACGGAAACGGAACATCATGTTGAACGATTGGTTTTTTACCATCTTGCTGAATTTGTTTTTTTTAGGTCTGATGATGAAGATAACAACAAAAGCTGATAGAATTCCGTCGGCTGGATATGGGCTGATAGTGATATGATGACCCGTCCTGAAAAAAGTTGAGGTTTACAACGTCAAGCCCAAATTGCAGCAAACCCCTTCCTATGTTTACAATTCAATAGATTTAGGTAGCAGGGAAGAAATCA
>CAYPOD010000061.1:0-10334 GCA_964412375.1 uncultured Chitinophaga sp.
ACTGCTATTGTAACCGCATATATTATGGCAAGGAAAAGAAAATAGCATGTAAGGCAATCAGCGACGCCGTGCCACGCTGGGAGATCTTGTGCAATTTCAACCGGTCTTGAAGGAAGAAACAAATCCATTTGCTGGTAAAAGCTGCTTATTGCAGAGAGCCCTTTTGCTTTGAAAAAGCAACAACTGCGTAATACCTGGTTCATACTCTCATGATATATTATCCATACTTCAGCCATACACTATCTATGCCTTCGCAATGAAGGATGAACGCTATTAAGCGGGTATCGGGAGGCTATATCCCATTCATTGAGCTCATAGCGCAAATATGGTCGCTTAAAAACAAGGAGTATCCTACGGCAGATCCGTCTCCGATGAAAATCTAATACAGATCATGTCTGCTGTCCCCAGATAAACGCATATCGCTGATATTATCAAATTACTTTGAATACTGCATTTACCAGCAAATTTCAGAAAGTTATTTGGGCAGATATGCCGGAATTGGTACCAGCTTTCGGCAGATAAATTTTCACCTGGCGGATCAACCTGGAAACGGTTATTGGTAAAAGATCCTGTAATTTTAGCTTATAAACACTCACAGGTATGTATCAACACAATCGCAGATCTTTTTTGTCAAAGGCCCTTGCTATCAGCTCGGCAGCAATTTTACCTTTTACTTTTAAAAAAGAAACCGGGCAGGATGATGAAGAAACCAAAGAGCTCCCTTCTTTGAAAGGCAGAAAAGTGCTCTTTATTTATGGCGGATGGAATGGCCATGAGCCGGAAAAATTCAAAGACTATATGGTTCCCTGGATGAAAGAAGAAGGAGCAGAAGTATTGGTATATAACAAACTTGATCCTTATACCGATAAAGCCTTAATGGATACCATTGACCTTGTTGTCCAGATCATGACCATGTCGCAAATAAGCAAGGAGCAGGAAAAAGGATTGCTGGATGCTATCAAAAATAATGGCACAGCCATGGCTGGCTGGCATGGCGGCATGTGTGATGCTTTCCGCAACAATACAGAGTACCAGTATATGACCGGGGGGCAATGGGTGTCTCACCCGGGCGGAGTCATTGATTATACAGTCAACATCGTTGACCGCAAAGATGGAGTGACCAGAGGCCTAAAAGGATTTGCCATGCACAGTGAGCAGTATTACATGCATGTGGACCCGAATGTAAAAGTGCTTGCGACAACAGCGTTCAGCGGAAAGTTTGATCCGTGGATTGACGGAGCAGTGATGCCGGTGGCATGGAAAAAAATGTATGGGAAAGGAAGAATATTCTATACTTCACTCGGGCATAATCTTGACCATATCATCAACGTGCCTGATGCAATTGAATTACTGAAACGGGGAATCCGGTGGGCAAGTGCCAGTAAATATTTGCCTGCGGAAAAATGGCTGAAGGCGGCTTATGGAAGGTAGATGGCTAATCAAATAATTCTTCATTATAACTTGGTTGGCGAAGTTCACTTATAGTAGCAATTGCAAGAAAGCCGTAACACCAGCAACGGTACAAAATACATTCAATAATTACGAAGAGTCTCCTGCAAAAATCTTGTCTGCGAAGAAATATTCCCCAATTCACTTATTGTTGTTTTTACCAGGCAACAGGGCCTACATGCAACCTGCCTGCCGGACAGGCAGGCATTCAACAAGGGTCGCTTAACGACCAGGAAATCAAACAAAGGCAGACAAACACCAACAACGGCGGGAAACCTTAAAATCAATTGATCTGACCGCAAACTAACCCGTATGCTAAACGGCCGGGGAGCCAATTTTATTTTCGGCTCATAAATTATACAAACATGAAATCAGTAGTTGTCTTGTTAATTGCCCTATTGCCGATCGGAGTATTTGGGCAAAGTGTTGCTGTGAATACAGATGGTTCACAACCACACAATACCGCTATTCTTGATGTGAAGTCAGCATCTAAAGGTGTGCTGATCCCAAGGCTTACCACTTTGCAGCGTACAAGTATTGCAGGGCCCGCTGTTGGCTTGATGGTCTTTGATACCGATACTTACAGCTTCTGGATATATCGTGGTGATGTAAATGGCGGTTGGGTAGAATTTCTCCATCACCTGGATAAGCACTGGGACCGGAGCGGCATCACCGTATTTAATACCAACCCCGGCAATATCGGCATTGGCACCAGCAGCCCAACAGAAAAACTTACGATCAATGCGACAAACCCTGCTATAAGTTTATTAAATGCCGGGACTGCAAAAGGGTTTCTGCAATCAACAGGAGATCATCTGCGGCTGGGAACCTATAATTCTAATGCCAACGGTAACCTGTACCTGAATACGATGGGAATTGACAGGATGGCTATCACAGCTGAGGGCAATTTCGGAGTTGGCATTCTAAACCCGGTTGGAAAATTTCAGATCACTGGCGGGGTAAATGCATCGCTCAATACTCATGGATTTATGATGCTGGGAACGGTGGGCAGCGCCAACCTCGTTCTTGATAATAATGAAATTCAGGCCCGCACCAATGGCAATGCTTCAAATTTATTACTGCAAAATAATGGTGGTAATGTTTTTATCGGCGATGCTACCAACTTTAATAGTGCACACCGCCTTGGCGTAGATGGCCATACAGTGATTACAGGCAACCTGAGAGTAGGAAGCGTCCCCAATCCTTCGGGGTACAGGCTGGCGGTTGAAGGAAAGATCATCTGCAGCGAAGTGATGGTTCGCCTGGTAAACAACTGGCCGGATTATGTCTTTGGGAAAAACTATAAACTACGTAGCATTAACGAAGTAGAGAGCTATATCAAAAGCAACAATCATTTGCCAGGTATCCCTTCTGCCAAAACCATTGAAGCAAGCGGACTCAGTGTCGGGGAAATGCAAAGACTGCAAATGGAAAAAATTGAAGAGCTCACCTTATATATTATTGAGTTGAAAAAAGAAATTGATAATCTGAAGAAGCGTAAATAACCGGGCTCATTTATTGAACCAAATACAATCTGTATGAAACACATTATTTTTCTTTTCCGGGTTCTTGTTTTGATGTTTCCGGTGGTGGTCAATGCACAAGCAGATACGGCTTTAAAACGCCAGTTGCAGGGAAAACAGCATTTGAACGAGATAATGAATACGGTGAAAGCCTATTACAAAGACCCCGCAACAATCAACCGGCTGGGAGCTGGCAATGTTGAAAGAAAATTAAAAAAATGGGCACGGTATGAATGGTATATGAGCAGCAGGCTGGGGTCGAACGGTGAATTTGTAAACATCAACAGAAAAATATTTGAAGCAACCGGTAGCCGGGGAAACCAATTGAGCAGAATGGAAAGTGTTGCCGGCGCCTGGGCTCCTGTTGGTCCCAACAACACTACCAATGGTATCGGCAGGGTTGACCGGCTGGCATTTCATCCTTCCAATGCAAACATTGTGTATGCCGGTTCCACCGCAGGGGGATTATGGAGAACAATGGATGCAGGAACAAGCTGGACAAACCTGACAGCAGACATTCCTTCAGGAGGCATTAGCGGAATTGTGATAGACCCGGTAAATCCCAACACGATTTATATTCTTACCGGAGATGGTGACAGTGATTTCGGGGGACTGGTTTCAGATTTTGGATACATGAGATTATCAATCGGCGTGTTAAAATCAACAGATGGCGGAAGCAACTGGAGCATAACGGGAGAGTTTCCCGGCGCTGATTATTCAAGCCTGGTGGGTTACAGGCTTATCATGAACCCGCTGAACAATAACATAATCTATGCCTGCACCAACCAGGGAATCTATATGACCATAAACGGTGGTGATACCTGGGGACTTGTCAATGGAGGGCTTAGCGGAAGCGGAGAAAGGTTCTTTAATATGAAGTTCAGGCCCGGTAGCGGAAATATTTGTTATGCAACAAGCTCCAACGCCAATTTTTCTCAAGTACATTTCTGGAGAAGCACCACGGGTGGTATCACATGGGATACTGTAAGCAGTGTATTTAGCCAGATCAATAACCCCACTGCAAGGGTTGAGCTGGCTGTGACACCTGATGCACCTGCTAATGTGTATTTGCTGGCCGGCGGAGTGGCACCAACCGGCCCTTTTCGATTTAAGGGGTTGCTACGCAGCACTGATGAGGGACAATCTTTTACTATGTTGTCCAACACACCAAACATCCTGGGCAGAAGCACCACCGGTGCTGATAACAATGAACAATCAGATTATGACCTGTCCCTTGCGGTGAGTAATATCAATAGCACTCAAATCATTGCAGGAGCAGTTTTTGTATGGCACACTCCTAACTCGGGAAATTCATGGACTAACAGACCCGGTATCCATGGCGATATTCATGATCTCGGTTTTCACCCGGTAAATAATAAATTATGGGCCGCTACTGATGGTGGTGTTTACAGCAGTGTGGATAATGGCGCCAACTGGACATCTCATTTTGAAGGGATGAATATTACCCAGTTCTATCGCATGGCGGTTAGTCCCATCGACTACCTGGATATGATCGGAGGTTCACAGGACAATGCTGTGAAAAAACGAAACAATGGAACTTCCACTTTTGACCAGATCGGATGTTGTGACGGCTTTACGGTAGCGTATGGACTTTCGAGTGAGGATACCATTTATGCTGTTATGAACAGGACAATAAACAGGTCTTCTGATGGCGGAACCAATTTTACAAATATCACCCCCCAAAATACAGCGAACCCATTTGCAATGAGCATGGCCGTGCATACATCTTTACCGGGTGGATTGTTTATCGGTTCTGATACAATATGGCGTTCAATTAATGCAGGGACCAACTGGCTCTTTAGTAGCAGCAATTCCGGGGGTTGGTTTTTACGCACCTGTCCAAGTAATGGGAACAGAATTTATGCTGCTGGTGGTAATGCATATAACTCCACTGTTGGGTCCTTGCGGAGAAGTGATGATGGCGGGGTAACATGGGTAGGCAATTTGTTAAGCGCCTCTCCTGGCTTTCCCAATAATTTTCCAAAGATCACCAGCATCAATGTTGACCCGACAAACTCTAACAGGGTATGGGTTACGTTTGGCGGTTTTGAGGATGGTGTCAAGGTTGCTTATTCAAACGATGCTGGTTTAAATTGGGTAAATCGCAGCGGCAGTCTGCCCAACCTGCCTGTTAATTGTATTGCGCTTGACAATAATAACAATGCCTATATAGGTACTGACAACGGAGTTTATTACCGGGGGGCATCCATGAACGACTGGGTTCCTTTCTATAATAATCTTCCTTATGTTCCTGTAACGGAACTTGTAATTTCGGAAGCGGGAAACAGGATACGGGCCGCCACATTTGGCCGGGGTATCTGGAGCAGTGACCTGTACAATAACTGTCCTGCTGATATGACGGTTACCGGCATCTTAGAAGGCCAGGAATATTATGAAGCTTCCAATTCAATCAATTCTACAGCCTTGTTAAAGACTTCGGCGGGCACCAAAGTGCAAATGCGGGGTGGTAATGAAGTTGTATTGCAGGATGGCTTTACTGCCAGAGAAACAACAGAATTCAGGGCATTGACCGGTCCCTGCGGCAGCGGTGGTGTAGCAGGATTCCGGTTGAGTAATACTGATTCTTCCACGCAATTATCACCGCGGCAATTCCTTGCTCCTATGGATGGCAGCCGATCGCTGATCCATATTCACTCAACGGCAAATAATGCAATACATTTTGAAATTAATCAAAAGCAAAATGGGGTAACAGATATTTTGCTGACGGATGAATCTGGTAAAATTGTGGATCAAAATAAATTTGCTTCATCTTCTGCTGGCAAGTGGCAACATACGATGAGTATTCCCGGACTAGCCAAAGGGTTATATTACATAAATGTGCTTTTAGAAGGCAGGGTTGAACACATGCAGGAAGTGATGATACGGTAATACTGTTTCATATCCTCATCAAAGGGTTTAAAAGAGCAGGTAGACCTTTTATCGCTATGAGTTTAAGAGAGATTAATGTTGAAGATTACTTATGGGAGCAAGAGCCTGAGAGTTGAAACAGCAACAAAGGCGTAACACTAATAACGGCAATCGAGTTGGAATACAAACAAAGGCAGAAAGGGTGCAAGCCTTTTGTAAGATTAATAACCCTCAACAATTTGATGGTGAGATTAATTCAGCGACCTCCTGGTGCCGGTATTTTTAATTTTTCGGCACAGCAATTCCTTTTTCCTTTAGCCATTTGATGGAGTTCTCATGTCCCATGGAAGCAGCTTTTTTGTAATACCCGATGGCTTTGGTCTTTTCGCCTTTGGCTTCATATATCTCGCCGAGGCTGTCATACCCGTTGGCATATTTGGGATCCACCTTAATAGCATTGTTCAGCGTTTCGATCGCCTTTTCATAATTCTTCAAATAGAAATAACCATAGCCAAGGGCATTGAAGGCGTCCGGGTTTTTAGGGTCTTTGTCAACTGATTTCTGATACCAGTTCAATGCTTTATACAGGTCCTTAGTGGTACCTTCGCCATTGGCAAACATGGTTCCTGCAAGGCGCATAGCCGTGGCATTGCCTGCATCGGCCGCTTTTAAATACCAGTCCAGCGCTGTCTTAAAATTTTTTGTCACCGCTTCACCCCGGTAATACATTCCACCAATAGAACGCATAGCATCATCATCGCCTTTGGCAGCAGCTTTCCTGTACCAATCCATCGCCTTTACAAAATCATCGGCCACTCCTTCTCCACGATAATACATGCTGCCGATATAGCGCATAGCGGTGGCATTGTTTTTATCCGCCGCCTTTTTAAACCAATTCATTGCTGTTGAAAAACTTTTCGTGACACCCTGGCCCAGGTAATACAATTCACCCACGAAAAGCATTGAACTTGTATCGCCTTTATCTGCTGCTTTTTGATACCATTCCATAGACTTTTTGTAATCAACCGGCACGCCTTTTCCCAGGTAATAGCAGGTACCCGTCAACCGTATGGCATAGGTATTGCCCAGGTTTGCTGCCTTTTGATACCACTCAAACGCCTTTGTATAATTCACAGCCCTCCCCTGGCCCAAATAGTAAATATCACCCAGTGCAGCCATGGCTTCAGTATTATTCTCCGAAACCACCACATTTACAAACCCGTCATGTGCCTGGTTATATTCCTTTTTTATGTAATGATCAACCGCTTTTGAAAAAGCTGAAGAATTATTTCCGGCGCCCGTCTTTGCATTGCTGGTTAACTGGCCGGGTTCCACCTTCAATCCATTCTGGTAACTGGTGACAGTACGTTGACCATTTGCATCATAGCTGATCCAGGTACCGTTGCCGTTTTTCAGTGTACCCTTTTCTCTTGTCACCCCATATTTATCAAACGAAGAAACAATTTCCCAGCGCAGACCCAGCGGGCTGGCAGAAGTATACTTATAAATAGCTTTCTGTTCCACCTGCCCGTTATCGTAGAACCATATTGTTTCTCCATCACGACTATAGTTTTTGTAGAATGATTTTACACTCAATGCTCCATTGGTATGATAGCTTACCAAGTGACCATTTCCATTTGTCAGTGTGGGTTTGCCGGTATTGTCAAAAAAATCACCAGGCTTCACATACCTGCCGTCCTTATGAATTTCTTTGCCGAGGTAAATTCCATTGGGATGATAAAATCGCATCTCTCCATCTGGCTTTCCTTCTGCATTGTAATTCGCAGTTGAATATAACCGGCCATTTTCAAAATAGAATTTCCATTCTCCCTTTTTTTTGCCATTTACCTCTTCACCTTCTGACTTTAGTTTATTATTGGAAAAATAATATTTCTTGTACTTGCCGGTTCCAGTGAAGTCGTCGGTAATTTTGTTACCTTTTGTATCAATGAGAAAGCCTTCACCCCCCAGTTCCACGTAGGCATTTTTAGACGTCTCACTAAAGTCTTCCGCAAAGTCATACTTCAACGGTATCACTTCATTTCCTTTTTTGTCAATAAAGCCCCATTTCCCTCCCCCGAGATACAGTTCTTCTTCAAAATAATAATCATATTCCCATTTACCGCCTTTGTTCACAGCAGCAAGACCTGCATAAAACGGAAAGATCATATCATAGCGGGACGGTACCACCACCTGTCCGGCGCTATTCTTCAACCCATACTTTCCGTTAGCACTGAATGAATAAAGGTCCTGGGAAAAAAGAAAAGAAGGAATAATGAAGAGAAGGAGTGTAATAATTACGGATTTCATATAATACGAATGTGAAATATGTGAACAATCATTTCAGCAGCAAACTACAATACTTTTTTTAATTCAGGAATACCTGTGCCAGTACAATTACTCCAATAAAGACGTATGTACATAACAGTAATATGAAGGACATTGTTGTGAAATTCTTTGTGGCGGCAGGATATGAATTTCAGGTAGAAGCTGGGAGCAAAACCCGGGAAAACAATGGCTAACTGAATCCTGGTCATTAAAAAAATAAGATGAGTGTGATGCCATACGGAACCAGGTTGTGGTAAAAAGTAATATTGAAGTTAAGAAATCCCTTACTGGAAACTGATAGCGAATTACAATCTTCAGTTTTTAATACCCCGCCCCGATGCGTGTCTCCACGCATCGGTATAATTTGCCAAACACCTTTCTGCACAATAACAAGCACAAAGGCATTGTTTATCATTCAGCTAAAATTCCTCCCACAAATCTTTCAGAAAAGAGAAATTCTTTTCGTCCTGTTCATAATAAATAGCGGATGAGTATTTATAATCACAAGGGTCTTTTACCAGTTGCCAATGTTCGGCCAGAGGGTTCATGTGTATATATTTCAGTTTTTGAACTGCTACTCCTCTGGTGTATAATGGAATAGCCAAAGAATCAGGTTGCCAAAATTCATATTTTTTATTTGCTGCATCCGTTTTATAATTATTCAGTTCACCGACCCCCTTTTGGCGTAACATTTTCTGAAAAGTGTGGGCTGTATATTTCATAAAAGAACCTTGTGGCGATTCTTTCCCGTTTGGTTCATTCACCCGCCAAATAAAATGAAGATGGTTGGGCATAATAACAAAGGCAAATACATCTATTTTGCCATTGTCTGTAAGGTACTGTAGCGAGTCAATAATCACCTCTTTGTATTCATCTTGCTGCAAAAGACGTTGCCATTTGTTAATAGTGGCCGTCCAAAAATAGATTTCTCCTTTGTCAATATGTGATTTTCGTACCGGTTTCAACAATGAATTATCCATCAGGATAAAACTACAATAAATCGGCGACGCAATGAATACTCACTTCCGATGCGTCGAGACACGCATCGGGGCATTCGGGTTGCTGTCTGCCTCTGCCTCCGGCAGATAAGTCCGGCAGATAAATTTTCACCAACCGAGCCAACCTGTGCTCAGGTTGTTGGTGAAGGTCGTTTATAGAAGCAAAGCCTGACAATTGAAACACCAACAACGGCGTAAAAATTATTCTTTTATCAGGTTTAACAGCTTTTGCAAAGCTTGTCCTGAGTCGCAGATAGTAGGGCAACCTTTGAAGTTCTTTTTGTATATTGAAGACTACGGAGAACTGGGAAAAAACGTAATTTCAATAGTAGATATATTCCTTTTAATATCATTTACTATGACGACATATAACAAAATCTTCTTTTGGACAATCTTTACTCTGTTCAGTTCATCTTCGATAAGTCAAGAGTGGACGTATGAAAGGCTAAAGACATATTTTACAAATAATAAGCTTACATCAATTGAGGGCTTTTTTGAGCTTGATGACGATAGAAAATACTTAATTGGAATTCTAAAATCAGGTAGTGAATACAAAATTTTTTACATAGCTGGGACTTCCGAAGGCTGGTCGGAAGGTGACTTAAGAGGTCATATAGAATTTGCGAATAACCAGTACAAGGTAAAATGGGATGGCTCAATAAAACCTGGAGCCTTGCCATTATACCAGCTATCCTTAGTTGTCACAACAAATGGCTTTAATCTCCTATGGCCAAACGACAAACCCGATAGCTTCAAAAAAATAAAATTGGTTGAAAGCGAATTTGTAATTAAAAAATATAATACAAGAAAGGTAATAAAAATGATAGAATCGCCATCAGGAGTTTTTGAAATTTCCTCATTAATAAATGGCGTTTTAAAAATCCCTTTAATTCTTGACACAGGAGCTTCCGAAGTCTCAATTTCAGCAGATGTTGCATTAACTCTTTTCAAAGCAAAATCGATTGATGACAAAGATTGGCTTGAAGGTAAATACTATCGATTTGCCGATGGCAGTATTGCTAAAAGCGAACGTTTTATTATAAGGAGCCTTAAAATTGGGGATACTGAAATAAAGGATGTTGAAGCCTCAATTGTATTAGTTAAGACTTAATCTGACAGTTGGGATTAACTTTAAGTAACGACACTT
>CAYPOD010000062.1:0-9702 GCA_964412375.1 uncultured Chitinophaga sp.
ACGATTTTATCCATACTGGAGCCGAAATTACTTCATTTGAACTAACAGCAAAACCAAATAAATACGCTATATTTTGCAATGCTTCCGTAGTTTTGACCTTTTCAAGGAAAAATCTGAATGAACCAATCACTGACTAAGCCCTGGCATCTTTTTTTATTTCCACTTTTTTTTGTCATTCACGTTTGTGCAGAAAATGCCGGGTTAGTTCCTTTCAGACTGGCGATGCTGATTTTTCTTGAATTTGCTGTTATAGCAGGCCTATTCGCACTGATTTCTTTTTGGCTGCTTCGAAACCTAAAGAAGGCCTCCATTGCCTCGCTTTATTTACTCGGCTTTAATCTCTTTTTTGGCAGCCTGCATGATTGGCTGAGAAAATTCTTCCCGGGTAGTCCCTTCTTAAAATACTCTGTGATCTTTTGCTTATTCGTTGCTTCATTCATTGTCTTGCTGATTTTTCTTAAACGTTCCAAAAAGAATTTCAGGCAAGCTTGTCTTTTCCTGAATATTCTGTTTGCTATATTCATTGTGACAGATATAGTAAAACTCGGTTCATTTGCAATGCAATTCAGGGGTCCCCATGTCGTGGATCTACGGGATAAACTGCGTAGTTGCGACACCTGTAGCAAACCAGATATTTATCTCATCATAACTGACGGCTACCCCGGAGACACTGTACTGAAAAATCATTTTAATTACGACAATTCTGCTTTTACCTCAGCTCTTGAAGAAAGAGGCTTTTATATTTTACCTAATTCCACTTCAAATTATAATTTCACCGTTTACACACTTGCTTCTCTATTCAATATGGATTATATCCACCACCTGGATAAAGAAAGAAATGTAACCCAGCAAGACATTTACCTGTGCAGGGACCTGATCGAAGAAAGTAATTTTTCTTATTTTCTTGAAAAGAACGGCTATCGAACCGAAAATTTCTCCTTTATGAATGTTGGCGGAAATAATCATAAGATCAGGCTCGCCTATTTTCCACCAAAAAGAGCTTTATTCACCTCGCAAACATTTGTAAACAGGTTTTTCCGGAATGCAGGATTTAATATCCCCTTTTTGGCAAGATTCTTTTACAGGGATATCCGAAATGCAGATTTCAATAACAGCATGATGGATAGCTTACTCAGGAAAACCAGCCAGGAAAAGAGTAGCCAGCCCAGGTTTGTATTCTCACAACTGATCATACCTCACCATCCCTATTTTTATGACAGTCTCGGCAACAAGATAAACCCCGATACTTTGTCCCAGGATAGTCAACAGGAGAAACAAAATTTCCTCCAATACCTGGTTTATACAAATAAGAAGCTGCTTAGCCTTACTGATCATATTCTGAACACATCAGCAAATCCCCCTGTTTTCATACTCATGAGTGATCATGGCTATCGGAGACTAACAGACCCTGCACTCAACAATTATCAATTTATGACACTGAATGCAGTTTATTTCCCTGATAAAAATTATTCCGGTTTTTATGAAGGGATGTCAACGGTAAATCAATTAAGGGTACTTTTAAATAACCGCTTTGGACAAAATTTGCCCCTGCTTAAAGACAGCAGTAGCTTTTTTATTGAACCCTGATAAAACAGATGGCTTGACAAGACTTACCAACCGTATAAAAAAATATTTTTCCAATAGCAGGATCACTGTTATCATTCTTTTGCTGGCCATCATTTCTCGTATCATCCAGCTCATTTTCTTCTTCAACTTTCGCCTCGATGCTTCCCACCAGGTCATTGCTACCAAAAATTTTCTGAATGGCAATGGTATCAGCATGGATAAAGTGTTTGCTGAAGACCTTGCATCTACAGTATATGAGCCGCTGATCAACTGGCCGCCGGGTTATTCACTGCTTTTGGCACCCTTTTATGCAGTTTTTGGAAATTACCTCGCTGCCGGGATGGCATTAAGTATCACAACCGGAATAGGGCTGATATTTATTTCCAGGAGCATCCTGAAATTGTTATCAGTTCCGGTTTATTTATTGAACTTATGGACGCTGATAGCCGGATTTTTTATATACTTCTTCTACTTTATTGCCTGCTCCGATGCTATTGCCATTTTCTTTGCACTTATAGCCATTTATTATTGCCTCTCACTGATAAAATCTACTGATCGCATCTTTCTGAAAACAACTGGTATCCTCATTCCGCTTCTGATCTGCGGAGCTATGAAATATTTATTTACACCGGTTATTTTTATTATCCCCGCTTACTTGCTGCTGAAAGGAATAGCAGAAAGAAAAAAACAATTCCTTCGTCCCGGCATCATCAGCATGGCAAGTCTTGTCATCATTCTTGGAGGTATGTTGCTCTGGCAAAAATCCATCAGTGGATCAGCAGCCTATATCAGCGAGCCGGGAAGAGGTTTTTTCCCTGATCACCTGCTGGCATTCTTTCCTTTTGTACCAGGATCTTTTATAAAACCCGACACAATAGCTCTTGCTTTTCAAACTGCTTCATCGCCAGGTTCCATTATTATGATCCTGTTTCAATTCATTCATGTAGCGGTATTTGCTATTTTGACCTGGATTATGATCCGTTTCCTAACCACAAAAAAAATGAAAGGAATCGGGTTGCACCACGATCTTTTTGCACTTACTCTTCTCTTTTCGTGGGGAACAACCCTTCTACTCGCTTTGTTATCGCTGCAGGTTGAAAAAGAGACCTGGGAGTCGGGACAATTATGGACCTATATAGAAGAACATCGGTATTATGGCCTGCCAATAGTGCTGATCCAGCTTTCCGCTTTCACCCTTTATCATGAGTACAAACAAGTTCTTTCAAAGTGGCTAAAGAGGATTTACCTGTTGCTGCTTCTCTTCCTTATTATAGAGATTGCAAGAGGAGCCGTTTTCACTCTTAACCGTGCTCTTAATTTTGCTAAAGAAGAGTATAGCTGGCACTATGAGTACAGGTTGCAGCAATATGCTGATGACATTATCAAAACAGCCTTACAAAAGGTTTATGCGGAAAAAGTAGTTGTTGCCGGATCCAGGAATTATATCAATCACCGGGTAAGCCTTTATAGTAATGCCCCGATTCTTCAATTAAGCAGCCCTATTCCGGAATTTCAATCGCTTAAGACCTCTCAAAAAACATTGATGCTCTTTATCCTCGAAGAAAAAGATAAGGCCTCATGGGCAACTTACATAAATGCTGCAAATAATGAAGTTGCAGGACATTTCAACGGTTTATACTTTTACACCGTCTATGTTAACCCTCAGTAACAGGCAAACAGTTTTCGTCATCATACCTGCCTATAACGAACAGGCAGTAATTCGTGATGTACTGGAACAATTCCGTTCATATAATTATAGCGTGGTAGTAGTTGATGATGGGTCAACAAAAGAACTTGAAGAGTTGCTTTCCGGGATCCCAGTTTACCTGCTTCGACACAGGGTGAACCTGGGACAAGGTGCAGCCTTGCAAACAGGCATTGAGTTTGCCCTGTCAAAAGACGCTGAATACATTGTTACATTTGATGCAGATGGGCAGCATGATGTAAAAGATATAGCTATGCTCACAGAACCACTGATGCAACATCAAGCAGATGTAGCGCTGGGTTCACGGTTCTTAAAAGATACAGCTCACAACATACCTGCGAAAAGAAAAACGCTTTTGCAAATTGCACGCAGATTCAACTTCCTGTTTACAGGCTTGCTGCTTTCCGATGCCCATAATGGCCTCCGGGCTATGACCAGAAAAGCAGCTCTTACCATCAAGATAAGGGAAAATGGCATGGCACATGCAACAGAATTGCTGGCACAGATCAAAAATAAAAAGCTAAGCTGTGTTGAGATCCCGGTAAATATCTATTACTCCGAATACTCCAAAAAAAAGGGGCAAACGATGCGAAGCGGCTTTCGAATAATTTTTGATCTACTTTTAAATAAAATTTTCAAATGAGCGGTATCCAGGTTTTACTGATCGCAGGTGTTGCAGGCTTGTTTTTCTATTATGTATTCAGGCTGCGCAATGCCTTACTTGATATGATCTTGCTAGTGATCTTTGCTGGCCTTGCTGTCTTTTTCATTCTTTTCCCGGAATACACCAACACATTAGCCAATTATTTAGGCGTAGGCCGCGGCGCCGATCTGCTTTTTTATACCTGCATACTGCTGTTCCTGTTCATCATCCTGAAATTATTTGCAAGGATCAGGCGGCTTGAACAAACGCTGACTGAACTGGTTAGGCAACAGGCCATGAAAGAAGGAAAATTCATGGATGAGAATTCCAGGAAGAAGTAAGATAGTTTTAGAATATGTTGTCAGCTTTTGGAACTTAAAAACAGTTGATTTTTTCCCGGAAGTTATAACACTTATTTTTACGGCATCTTTTAAAAAAAAATGATCATGCAAACCCGGAACGACTGGACCATTGAAGAAGTAAAAGAAATATATGACAGTCCGCTGCTCGAACTGATATACCAGGCTGCAACTGTGCACAGGGAATATAATGATACCGGTGAAGTGCAGGTGTGCACATTACTTTCAGTGAAAACAGGTGGCTGTCCTGAAGATTGTGCCTATTGTCCACAGGCTGCGAGATATAACACCGGTGTGAGTGTGCAGGCACTGATGAAAAAAGAAGAAGTGCTGGAATATGCAGCAAAAGCAAAAGAAGCAGGGAGTACAAGATTCTGCATGGGTGCAGCCTGGAGAGAGGTCAGGGACAACAAGGATTTTGAAAGGGTGCTCGAAATGGTAAAAGGTGTGAATGAAATGGGCATGGAAGTTTGCTGCACATTGGGTATGCTTACCGAAGGACAGGCCCGGAAGTTGGCAGATGCCGGTCTTCATGCTTACAATCATAATCTTGATACTTCGTCGGAATATTATGGGGAGATCATCCATACCCGTACCTATGACGACCGCCTGCAAACATTGGAAAATGTAAGAAAAGCCGGGGTAACGGTTTGCTGTGGCGGCATCATTGGTTTGGGAGAGACACATGAAGACAGGATCAATATGCTGCATACATTAGCCACATTGACTGAACATCCAGAAAGTGTTCCTATCAATGCACTGGTGCCTGTGGCCGGCACACCTTTGGCAAATAACCAAAAAGTGGATGTATGGGATATGGTGCGGATGATCGCTACGGCGAGGATACTGATGCCAAAAGCGATGGTGCGGCTAAGTGCAGGAAGAAATGATCTTTCTGTGGCCGAACAGGCATTATGTTTTATGGCGGGAGCCAATTCAATTTTTGCAGGTGATAAATTATTAACTACTCCCAACCCGTCTTTTGAAGATGATAATGCCATGTTCAAATTGTTGGGATTGAAACCAATGGTGGCATTCAAAGAAGAAAAAGAATCAGTCCCTCACTATGTTTGATCCAAAAAAAATACTTGTTCTTGCTCCGCATACTGATGACGGAGAACTTGGCTGTGGCGGAAGCATCGCAAAGTTCTGCACAGAAAACCGTGAAGTGTATTATGCAGCTTTTTCTCTTTGCAGAAAATCCCTGCCAGCAGGTCTTGCAGCTGATACATTAGAAAAAGAATGTAAAGCAGCGACTTCACATTTAGGAATTGAGCCCGCCAGGTTGCTGATGTATGACTTTGAAGTAAGAACATTTGAGCAGCAAAGACAGGAAATCCTGGAAGAACTAGTGAGGTTGAACAAACAGATCAGCCCTGACCTGGTATTTATTCCAGCCGCCACAGACACACACCAGGATCACCAGGTGATACATCACGAAGCAAAAAGAGCTTTTAAGAACAGTAGTTTACTGGGTTATGAACAGCCCTGGAACCAGGCACAGTTTCAAACGCAGTTTTTCATCAAACTCGGCAAAACGGAAATAGCAAAAAAAGCTGCAGCTTTAAAAGCATATGTATCACAAGCTCATCGGAACTATATGCAGGAAGATTTTATCCGTTCTCTGGCTGTGGTGCGTGGAGTGCAATGTAACCACGAATATGCCGAGGCTTTTGAAGTGTATAAATGGATCGTGTAGCTACCAGCCTATCTTTTCACCAAATTTTCCCAAACCGAAATACTGGTTCAACTGCATGTTCAAGCCAATTTGGTTATAGCCCGTATTATTCTGGTAATGTGACCGGGCATAGCGGATGCTGAGTTTATTGAGCAGTACTCCCACCCCAACTGAAAAACCATTCAGGCCATTACCAAGATTACCGATATTCAGCTCCTTTCTCCGCAAATGATTATAACCGGCCTGCACTTCCACTTTATCGCCAATGTGAACAGTGGTCGCCAGCACAAAATGCCGGAACAGTTTGTCAAAACTGAATTTTGATGTGCTGCTGTTTTCAAACCCGTTCTCGTTGTTAAAACTCGTGTCGTTATACAAAATATCAAAACGATGAAGGCTGTGTGCTGTCAGCGAAAAACTGAAAGGTGCATTCTCAAGCTTTTTGGTAAGCCCCAGTTGCAGGTCAAAAGGCAGATCGGCTGCATCTGTGCCCTGGTATCGCCGCAACTGGAACCCCATATTTTTTGCCAGCAGCGATGCTGAAAAAAGTTTGGCCGAATCATAATATAATAACCCCGCATCAGCTGCTATTCCGTTGGAACGATATTGCCCGTAATTGGAACTGATGAATTTAAGGGTCAGTCCCCCGTTCCATTTTTCCAGGTAGCTTTTTGAAGCAGATACCTGCATTACAAAATCATTTGGCCGGAATTCACCCAGGATATTCCCTGCTGCATCGGTTTGCGGGATGTTACCATAATTAAAATAATGTATCCCCCACTGAAAACTGGTGTTGAGCGGTTGGTTGTGATAGGCCAGTGATAAATGATAAGCAGTGGTGCCGGCATATATATCATTGAAGACCGCATTCATCTGTGTATGCATCGAAGGCCTCAGCAAAGCCGGATTGTTGAACGAAAGTCCTGCATCATTGGAAATTTGTGAAACATTCACCCCTCCTAATGCGGTCAGTTGGGGGCTGTTAGGAAGTTTCAGGAAATTAAAAACAGCATTGCCACCCAAGGTTTGGGCGGAAAGGTTTGCTGAAAACAACAAAAGCAGTATGAACAAACGAAAATTCAATACAGCCACGAAAATAAGCAATTGAAAAAAAAGCCTCCCGGGAAACGGGAGGCTGTACTGTTTCCGTATAGTTACGAAAACAAATTTTAAAACAACCAACATGAACTGTCTATATCATTTAAACAGATCAAACAGAAATTGGTTGAAAAATCCGGGAACTTTTTTCAGGTCAGCGCCAGTTCCAGCACCTGCCCCATGTTTTTTACATAATGAAACTTAATGCCTTTAATAAACTCTGACTCTATCTCCTGAACATCTTTTTCGTTTTGCCAGCAAAGGATGATCTCCCTGAGTCCGGCTCTTTTAGCTGCCAGCACTTTTTCCTTTATGCCACCTACAGGCAGCACCTGGCCGCGGAGGGTGATCTCACCCGTCATGGCGAGAAAAGGTTTTACTTTTTTTCCGGTGATAGCAGATGCGATAGCTGTCATCATGGTGATGCCGGCACTGGGGCCATCTTTTGGCACTGCACCCTCAGGCACATGAATATGGATATTTTTCTTTTCAAAAACTTTCTGGTCAATATCATATTTCTTTGCATTGGCGTGCAGGTAGGTCAATGCGGTGCTGGCACTTTCCTTCATAACATTGCCCAAATTGCCCGTCAGTTTCAATTCGCCTTTGCCATCGCTCAGCGATGTTTCAATAAAAAGAATATCCCCCCCCACATAGGTCCATGCCAGCCCTACGGCCACACCGGGCATATTGGCCGTTTTATAAATTTCATTACTGTAGCGGGGCTTGCCTAGTATCTTTTCAATGTCATTGCCATTCAGCAATGCTTTCAGTTTTCCTTTCATCGCCAGTTCCTTGGCCTGGTAACGCATCACGGAGGCCAGTTGCCTGTCCAGTTCCCTCACCCCGCTTTCTCTTGTGTAGTCCTGGATGATCTTCTCCAGCACTTTATCGGCAATTTTAAAGTTGCTGCTTTTTAACCCATGCATTTCTTTTTGTCGTGGCAGCAAGTGTCGCTTTGCGATCTCAATTTTTTCCTCCACAGCATAGCCGCTGAGGTCAATGATCTCCAGCCTGTCACGCAGGGCCGGCTGTATATTCTGGATGTTATTGGCCGTGGCGATGAACAACACTTTGCTCAGGTCATATTCCAGTTCGAGATAATTATCATAAAAACTGTGGTTTTGTTCCGGGTCCAGCACTTCCAGCAAAGCAGAAGAAGGATCGCCGCGGAAATCATTGCCCACTTTGTCTATCTCGTCCAATATCATTACCGGGTTGGATGATTTTATTTTGCGGATAGATTGCAATATCCTGCCCGGCATGGCGCCGATATACGTTTTACGGTGACCCCTGATCTCGCTTTCATCATGCAATCCTCCCAAACTCAGCCGTACATATTTTCTCCCGATAGCAGAAGCGATGCTTCTTCCCAGCGAAGTTTTACCAATGCCCGGAGGACCGACAAAACACAGGATGGGGCTTTTCATATCTCCCTTCAGCTTCAATACAGCCAGGTATTCCAAAATTCTCTCTTTGATCTTTTGCATCCCGTAATGATCATTATCCAGCGTTTTCTTTGCTTTTTTCAGGTCATAGTGATCCTCGGTATATTCCAGCCAGGGCAATTCGAGCATCAGGTCAAGATGATTATACACCACTGAATAATCAGGTGTGGTGGGATGCATTCTTTCCAGTTTCTCAATACCTTTCTTAAATAATTCTTTGGCAGCATCTGGCCATTTTTTCGCTTCCGCCTTTTTCTGCATCTCCTTCACTTCCTGCACATTTGAATCGCCGCCCAGTTCTTCTTTGATGCTCTTCAATTGTTGCTGCAGGAAATATTCCCGCTGTTGTTTGTCTATCTCCGTTCGTGTTTTTGTGGTCACTTTGTTCTTCAGTTCGGCAAACTGTAATTCTTTTTGCAGCAATTGCATCAGCACATCGGCCCTTTCACGAATATGGTTCAGTTCCAGCAGCCTTTGCTTCTCTTTAATATCTGTATTGAGATTGCTCGATACAAAATGAATCAGGAAAGATGGGTTTTCAATATTGCGGAGAATGATCGACGCTTCTGTAGGTATATTGGGTGAAAGCTGGATGATCTCAGTAGCCAGGTCCTTGATATTGGAAACATAAGCTGCAAAATCTGCATCTTTCGGGGCTTCTTCTTCCTCCAGCTTTTTGATTTTTGCTTTGAAATAAGGATCGTCTGTAAAAACTGATTCAATAGCAAAACGGCTTTTCCCCTGGATGATTACAGTTGTGCCACCGTCGGGCATTTTTATCAACTTCACAATTTTCGCTATTGTACCGATCTGTTCGAGGTCTTTGACCATAGGATCTTCAACCTGGCTGTCCTTTTGAGCAATCACTCCAATCAGTTTGTCCCCCTTATACGCATCATTCACCGCTTTGATGCTCTTGTCACGGCCAACCGTGATCGGGAGCACCACACCGGGAAACAATACGGTGTTACGAAGAGGTAATAAAGCAATTTCCGAAGGCACTTCAATGACGCTGCCATCATCCTGTTCGTTTTCGTTGAGAGGAATGATAGGCAAAAAATCCATGTCATCCTCGCTGCGCATTATTAATTTCTCAAAACTCATATCCGGGCTTCTATTAGACATTATGTCATCCCGGTTGTGCCGGGACGGGTGGAAAAATAAATATATAACGGGAAATCAGTATAGCCAAGATTTGTGCCTGA
>CAYPOD010000063.1:0-8991 GCA_964412375.1 uncultured Chitinophaga sp.
CAATCGTAAGCTATATCTCTCAAAAAACTGGCGGCAGCCTCCCTGTCATTGCATCGGGTGGAATTTTTACAGGTGCTGATGCCAAAGAAAAGCTGGATGCCGGTGCATCATTAGTACAGGTGTGGACCGGTTTTATTTATGAAGGACCGGGGGTGGTGAAAAGGATTTGCAGGACCATCCAACATAAAATAGCAGAATAATGAAAAAGTCATAAAATTTCGTTTCTATAATTTATTTAATGGATGAAACATATTTTTCCCAATACTTTCTGAAACTTTGATTCTCTTTAGCATATTTGTCGACTTCGATAATAATTTCCTTTTCATCATCAGCCCAGGTTGCGAGATAGTCAAGAATATCCTTTATCCATTCTTTTTCCTGCCCGGTATCTGAAATTCGTTTATAAATAGCTTGCCGGATTAAAGCTGAGGGATACCGCAGTTTAAGAACACTGATCAATACAGAAAACCCCTCCCCTTCAACAACATGCAATTCAGAAGAAAGCAAAGAATCAACTGCATCACCCGGCAAAAACCGAAGTGCCCTTAATGCAGTGTTATAGAGAACTGTATCTTTAGTTCTTACAATATCAGCAACAAGTGGTAAAACATTTTCATTTCCAGCATTACCTGATTCCTCAAGCCATTGAAGCGTATCCTCACTATTTTGACTATTGTGCAGAAAGCAGTCTTCCAAAAAAAACAATATATCATTACGCAATGACTGTTCCTTGTCTTCGGCAAGAACAAGGGCATTGTTTGCAAGCGCCAGTCCGGCGGCAGAAGACAAATCCGGGAATTTGCTTTCTCTTTTAACCTTCTTTATAACCTCTGTCAAAGCCGGGGAAATAACCGGAGCTGATACTCCTATTTTTATAATTATCTCTTTTTGGTGATGCAGAGAGAGTGTGTCACTCTTCAGCATAGCAGCGAGCAATTGCTGAGCTCCGGAAGTCCCGGACTCAATCAATGCGTTTTCCAAAACTTTAAAAGCTGATGACGTTGCGGATTTTTGTTGTAGTACTAACCTGACCTGATCTTGTTTTAGTGCCCCAAGAATAATAGAAGACCTGATCATCCGGTATATGTCGCCAGTATAGGACAGATCATTGTCCTTTAAATTCTCAAGTAATACCAATAATTGAGTAGTCTCCTGAACGAGCTGATACTGCCTGGCATTACGTTCTGCTCTTTCTAAATATTTTGATTGCCTGTAAACGGGTATTACTATAGGAAATTTTCCGGATTCTGACCGCACACCTATTTGGATTTGCCCCTTTACTTCCGAAAGCCGGGTTGTCGTAGTAACAGTAGATAATGTCCGTCCACCAATTTTTTGGCGTTTTTCTTCATAAATATGCGCTGATTCTGCTATGCTATCTTCCGATCTGATGTTCGCAGCAGCAGTATAATTATCAATAATCGTCCTGAACACACTTACACCGGGCTTATAAATTGTCGATTTTTTTCTTTCAATAGTAATAATACCATCCTTTAAAAGCTTTTTCGTTTTTACACGGAAAAGACCGTCTTGAAAGGCTAAGGATTGATCGCCGGAATCATACTCCCTGAAAAAAATGAATCCGAAATTACTTACCAGGCCTTTGCAATAAGAAAGAGTTTCTGAAGAAGGTTGCTCCTCAAAGTTTAAATACAAGACTCCGGGAGCTTTCAAATCCCGGCTCAGTAAAAACGAAAGCTGCAAGCCAGCCACTGATAAACTATCTTGTTTGTGAAGAGACTTAAATTCGAATAAAATAAGTAACTGATTTGAATTTAATTGGTCAACAGAAACAAACGCTTCATATTCCGTTTTAAATAGCTTGTAGTTCCTTGATTTAGCAGTATCAAGCAAATTGGAATAATCGGCCAGCACCTCTTCCTTAAAACTGATTGTGTACTGACCAGCAGTTCGTTGCTGACTCAGTACACAATCAGATCGAAGCAAAGCGAAAATCAAACCCATCAATACGGTCCACTGCCTCATAGACATTATAATTATTTCCAGTTCAATTTTCTGCCTTTGAAATCGTCCACCAGGATTTGTTGATGCTCAAGAAAAGAAGATGTTTCGAAAAAATTATTCTCCACCCGTCTTCTTTCCCAACATGAAAGGCTTAAAAAAGCCTTAGGATCAAAGATATTATTACACTTAAATTTAGGGTATACATAGAACGTAAAAAGCCTTCCTTTAAGTGCCTTCAGGTTTATGGCATTGTATGTATCGTTAATAAAATTCAATGACCCGCTCCTGATACCGAGACCTGAGTTGATGCCAAAATCCAAACCAAGCTGAACTAACCTTAATTCTCCTCCAACACCCAGGTCAAGTACATCGAAGTTGAGTAAATCCGCAACAGGGCCCACCAGTTCTGTAACAGAAGTTTCCATAAATACAGACTGTGTAACAACCGGGGAAATTGTTCCTCCTACACCTGTACGTTTTATATCTATTTTGAACTCTGCACCGACCCCGGTGCTATTAAGGTAAAAATCAACAGGCAATACTGCATTTATACCATAAGCAAAGATATCAGCACCTGCTAGTTTTTTATTCAGATTAAACACAGCATTCTGGTTAAAAGTGTAATTATCTCCTGTAGGTTCCTTGTTTTCATTTAGCATGACTGTTTCAAGTATCTGCACTTTTGCTTTGCTCCTGTGCTTTTGGGTACTATTGGCATTACTTGTAAATTCTGATTCTAATTTATATACATTAAATAGTCCTACACCGGGAAGATCTGCTGCAATTTCCACATTGAGACCAATAGTAAATTTGTTGCGGGTATTTTTGATAAGGCGGTTCAAAGAGTCTGCATGCAACCGGTTCCCGCTGATGCTAAACGGATCCAGCAGGCCATTTTGTTTCTGGTTTACTTTTACTTTTACCGTATGATCTAACGCCTTTAGTTGAGGGATATCCAGGAAATCCTTATTGTTAGTAAAAGCTTCATCCGGCAAATTATCCGCGTTCGGAACTAAAATATTACTCAGTTCATTTTTGAGAGAAAGAAACTGTGTTGCTTTATCAGAAAGCAGCAGGTTATTAAACTGAAAGCGGCTGCTCAAAGTGGACTTACTCAAAGTTGTGACAGGCTGGTTGACTGAAAGTGGTTTAATCGTAGTTTGTATGCCTGTCACCCTGGGTTTATAATTTGATGCTATAACAATTTCCTGTGTCCTGTCCCGGCTGATACCAATCTCTGACAAATTAGATTCAATAGTATTAATTGTTTTCAGATAAGCAGCGAGGGTAACTTTTTTGCCATTAGGTAATGTCACCGGGTCTTTTTCTGTTTTTGTTTTATCAACTTTTGAAAAATCACTTAATTTATATGGCGTGAATGTGAGTTTAGTGGTATTTACAGGCTGAAACCTGTCTTTCAATATTTGAGGGCGTTGCCCATAAATATCAGTTACAACTGTTGGGAGAATAAGGAGCAAACAAAGTTTAACTATTGCTTTCATACAATGATTTTTTATGGTGAATTATTTCTTTTCGAGAATCCATATTTGAGTCTGGTCGTCCGTAATGGGATTCCATGTCTTAACGCCACAATCGGTGCCGTTCAGGCAGGAATTATTGGCGTCAAGAAGTTTTCCGTTGGCCAGGTTTTTTAATATATACTTGTTGTCCTTAACTTTTATGAATAGCCAGCGCTGATTTGCACTAACAGCAGGAACCCCGTTTTTTTCCCATAGATGAACGGTAGTTGCCCCGTTATCAAAAAGATCCATTGCATCACTGTCAAGTACATATTCCTTGAGCTCATTTCCGAGCAAACCACTTACTGTTTTTGTTCCAAACCGTATGGTATATCCGACAGCCCCGTGCCGCTGAATTTTAACTACGTCCGGGCTTGTCCGGAGCCGGAGTGAGCCGCCATTTGTCATTCCTTCTGTTGCTTTAATACCCAGCTTGCCATTAGTGGGGTAACTTTTGATATAGTAGTCCCCTTCTGTAATAGCCGTACCATTTACATTGCTGATAATTGTTGAAGCAACAAATTTTAAAGTCTCTAAACCTGCTTCAATTGCTACGAGTCCCTGTTCAATCAAACTACCCGGAGCACCAGCATTTTTCCCTTTATTTATTGACAATGCATCGCAGGCTTCAGAATAGCCATTGGTTGTAGTTGCATCCGGAATAGGAAGAGGTGGTGGCACTTTTGCTTTATCATCTTTACTTAATTGATTATATGCTGCACGCAAATACCAGGTGGGATGATGGTAACAGATTTGACTGCCGGTGATGCTGAATTTTGAAATACCGATAGCATTTGTAGCTGCACCAAGAATACCTGAAAAGAGACTGGCTACTTCTGCTTCGCTTCTTTCAGGAGCTCCAAACTGTATAGAAAGAATATCTTTGTAAAATACACGGGTTCCTGCCCTTTTGTATCCCAAAGTATAAGGTGCAAGTGCAGTGATGGGATCGGAAGAAAAATCAAATCGCTGATGCCTGGTTGTGGGATAAAGCCTATTAAGCTCCGTAACAAATGCCTGGTCACCCGGATGTGGCGCTGCTAACAGATAAAGTGAATGTGCCGTAACCCCTTGTTTTGCCATGAACATGGCAAACACCTGGGCATGTGCTGAGCCCAGGCTATGACCCATAACCCAGACTTTCTTTGTTTTACCTCCCTGGTTTATTATCTCCTGCAACAGCTTGCCTTTGAAATTGTCATAATTCAGGGAGTTCCAGAAGCCGGCATGTATTTTTCCTGTCATACCCGGGGCAGTAATAAGCCTGGCATCAAAATCAGTAGTGATCCACTCTCCCCAATCATACATAAATGAGCTGACCAGGTTGCTTTTTGAATTCGTGGCTACCCTGTCTGTTCCCCTAAATACAACGTAAACAACATCATTGGTAGAAATCACCATTGCCTCCGGGTCATATCCCAAAGGGTTGGATGCAGTTATAAACCTGTATTGCGGGCTACCCCCAAATAAGAAAGCAGTATATTTTTTATACTCTGTCTCAAACAAAACACTATTACTGTGTAACTGATCAATATATGATTCTTTTGCATTCTCAGCTGCAATTGATAGATACTGGGGGTAAATTAATGTTGTAATGTAACTCAAGAGGTATGCATTCATATCATGCCTGGCTGTGGTGTTCCTGTTAAACAAAGTGGAGAAAGAATTGGCTCCCCTTACCAGGCTTAGTGGTTTCAAATCCGACATCAGTGCTGTACGGTTAACCAATGAAACATCTGACGTAATTGCTTTCTGGGCTATTTGTGCTTTAACGGTGAATGTAAAGACGGACAGAAATAGCAGACAAATAAAAAGAAACTTCTTCATGATTATAGTTTTAGGTTAATGAGGATCTTGCTGAAATACTTACCGCATCATGCAACTGATCGTGGCGATGGGTGTGAATGTTTTGAATTTCCATTTGCTGTCAAATACACAGCGCATTCCATAGTTGATGATGACACTCCGGCTGATGCGCCAGTCACCACCCAGGGCAAGAATGTTTGGGTTCACTTCTTCCCACTTCAGGGATGTTGCTACAATCTCATTATTGACGGGAGCTTTATAGATTTCCTGCAGAGCCTTGTTCGCTGTCTTAAGCTGTTTATATTCATACAGCATTTCAAAAAAGAAAGTATAAACCGATCCGCCATAGCGGAAATTGAGCCCCAAACTGTACACTGAGTTTTTCGCTAATGCCTTTTGCGGTGTTTCATCGCCGGTATTGATATCACGGATAGTAAAGTCCACCTGGTCTTTATACCAGAAGCTGCGCAACAAAGCTGTGACCAGCATCTTTTTTCCCAGCCCGAGATTACCGTTGATCCATGCACCCATGCCGGTGCTGCGGTTGTTTCGCTTCATACCAAATGTGCCGGAACTGTCTGACTTAAATGCATGGGTGCGGCCGATCGCAAAATCAAGTGAGGAGGCATTCCAGTTTTCATCCACAAATATTTTCGCCCTGCTATTGATTTCTCCCATCCTTCTTGAGTTTTGTGAATTAAGCTGTTCCTCTATAGACCTGATCTGTGACCGCACACCGGGTTTTTCCAGAATATTTGTCATCGTATCAAGCATGTGTTTGGCGTCTTTCAACTGTTGCTCGAGTTCTTCTTTCTCTGCTTTATACTTGATGGAGATATCTTCGTATAACTCCCGGGCCATCAGAGGATCTTTCTCTTTAAAGAGATTGATTTTTGCAGCCATACCCAAACGACGGTAACTGTCATCATCCTGTATGGTGCCCATGGAAAGATCAAGGCTGGCCAGTTTGCGCATAAAACCTGATGCACTTTGATACTTGCTCAGGTCGCGGCGGTTGTAAAACAATTCCCAGATGGGTTGCGATTGAATAGCGAGGTTGGGATTCACACCATATTTTAAAGACCAGTCCACTTTGAATTCTTTTATATCGGCTGTCCGGTTGATCTGTGATGGAGTGGCACCCATCAGATCAAATATGGGAGAAGCAGGGATGGTAAGTTCTTTGGGAGACACCCTGCCGGCTGCTGTTTCATCTTGTGAAAAGATACAGAGAGGAAGCAGGAATAAAATAACAGTCAGAATGGCGTTGTGTGGTCTCATGGTAATGCTGATTGTTGCACAAATCTATTTTTGTCAGCATGCGAAGTCAATACCGGGACTTAGTGAAAATGCCTTTTTGGAAATACCTAAAATCAGGTAGATTTATAAACACAACAGTCCACTATCTTAGAAATACTGTTTTGTTTATTTTTCAAACCGCAGTTATGTCCTATAGTAAGAAAAAAACATTCCCGGTTGCCCTGCTAATTTTCTCATTTTTGCTTTCCTTTCAGGTTGCAGGTCAGTTTTCCCAGCAACAGATAGATAGTCTTGTAAGTGAACTGGCAAAAGCCAAAGAAGACACTATAAAGGTGGATATACTCCGGCAGCTTTGTAATGAGGTGGGATATACGGATATGAACAGGGCTCTTGAGTATTCCCGGCAAGGCTATGCATTGAGTGAAAAGATCGGGTATAAAAAAGGAATTGGTATCATGGCTTATATTTCGGGCACCCTGCACATGGATTTGGGAAACTATCCCAAATCGGATTCGTTCCTGAATATTGCCGAAGCCCAGTTTAAAGAACTGGACCTGCCTGCACAACTGGCAAAAGTGGAACATGCGAGGGGTATCAAAGCGTATAAACAGGGAAACTATTGGGCTGCATCAGATTATTTTGCCAGGAATATAAAAATATTTGAAGAGTATGGCGATAGCAGTTCGGCCCTTATAGTTTATCAAAGCCTTGCCTCCGTGTTAGGCCAGATAAAAAATTTTGACAAAGCTGTAGAAATCAGCAAAAAGGCATTGAAAATTGCTGCATCCAGGAAAGACACACTTTCTATGGGCTATTCGTTGCAGGTGCTGGTAACCGATCTTATTTATGGCGGCCGGATAAATGAAGCATCTGAATACATCGATCCGTTAAAGAAAACTGCTGAAACAACCATTGATCAAAACCTGGCTGCAGAGTCCTTCAGCACACTGGGCACTTATTACTTTAGAGAAAAAAAGTTCAGCGATGCACTGCCTTTCTTTCAGAAGGCATTGGAGAAAGCTACCCGGTTCAATGAAAAATACCAGATGGCCAACCACTATAATTCATTGGGTCAAACTTACCTGGAACTGGACAGGCTTCCGGAAGCCAAAAAAGCGCTACAGGAAGGTGAAAGACTTGCCAAAGAATATGAGAACAAAAGAGCAGAATATAACATATCCCTGTCTTTGAGCAGTTTTTACAACAAGACGGGTGAATACCGGAATGCCTATGAGCAGCTTTTTAAACACCTTACCTTAGGCGACAGTATATTAAAGGAAAGTACCCGGAACTACAGCACCTATCTTGAAGCATCTTTTGAGGCCAGTAAGAAGGAAAATGAAATTCTTCGCCTGCAAAAAGTGGAACAGGAAAAGAATTTCGAAATAAACCGGCGTAACACTTACCTGCTGATTGGCGGAGGGCTTATCGTTGCGTTAATATTCATTCTATACCTGTTAAAACGAAATCACCGGCACAAACAAAACCTGGCACAACAACGTTCAGCATTGCTGGAAGAAAAAGTAAAAGCCATTGAAAAAGAGCAGCAGGTTATTTCCCTTCAATCCATGATCAATGGCCAGGAAACCGAAAGAACAAGGATAGCCAAGGACCTGCATGACGGGCTGGGAGGACTTTTCTCTACGGTAAAAATGCATTACAGCACTTTGCAGCAGGATACTCCTTCCATCAGGGAAAATCCGTTGTACCGAAAGACACTTGACCTCATCAGTAATGCGGCCGATGAACTGAGAAGGGTGGCACACAACATGATGCCGGAAGTGCTGATGAAAATGGGGCTGAGTGATGCTCTGCAGGATTTTTGCAATAATATCAATGCCGGTAAATTGTTGAAAATTACCCTGCAGACCTTTGGGATGGAAAAAAGATTGAACAGCTCAACCGAAGTAATGCTATACCGTATAGTGCAGGAACTGATCAATAATATTATCAAACATGCCTACGCCACGGAAGCTATCGTGCAGATCAACCGGGAAGGGAACCGGCTTAGTCTTATTATAGAAGATAATGGCCGTGGATTTGACAGCAGGGAAGCCGAAGAAAAAAGAAGTATGGGTATGGCCACTGTTAAAAGCCGGGTGGACTACCTGAACGGTCACCTCACCATTGATTCCCGGAAAGATATCGGGACCACTGTGATGATAGACCTGCTCATTAATGATTAATGATTAATTACCAGCTTAGTTTTTTGGATGGTTATAGTTATTTTTATAGCCATTATTTCGCATGACCACAATATTCGTTATTGATGATCATCCGCTGGTAGTTGACGGTATCAAAACCATGCTGCAAGGAGAAATTTACCTGCAAGTGGCCGGTCATGCCAAATCGGCCAAAGAAGCGCTGGCCTGGCTGGATGAGGGGCAATTGCCGGATGTGATCCTGCTGGATATCAACCTGCCGGATACGGACGGGCTAC
>CAYPOD010000064.1:0-8614 GCA_964412375.1 uncultured Chitinophaga sp.
TGGATGAAGACAACAGCCGCCATGTGGTGCAGGTGCTGCGTATGAAAGAAGGAGAGGAGCTGAATCTCACCGACGGAGATGGAAACTTATTAACCTGTGCAATCACTGATGCAAATAAGAAGCATTGTTCAGTAACTGTGCTGAATACCCAAAAACAAAAATCTAAAACCAATAAAAACAGCATCGCTATCTCTGTTCTGAAAAACAGTAACCGTTTTGAATGGTTTTTGGAAAAAGCTACGGAGATCGGTGTCAGCGAAATAATTCCATTGCTTTGCGAGAGAACAGAAAAAGAAAAATTCCGTTATGACCGGATGAAAGCCATTTGCATCAGCGCCATGCTGCAGAGCCAGCAGTGCTGGTTACCTTTATTGCATGAACCTGTTCAATTTGATGATTTGGTAATCAAACGATATGATAATACAATAAAATTTATTGCACACTGTGAAGACTCTAACAAGCAACCACTTACTAATCATCAAATCACTGAATCGTCAAATTATCTCATTGCAGTCGGTCCTGAAGGTGATTTTTCTCCCAAAGAAATTGAACTGGCGCTGCAAAACGGGTATCAGCCCGTAAGCCTCGGCGAAACAAGATTAAGAACAGAAACGGCAGGTGTGGTGGCGGCAACTTTGCTTGCCTTGTCATAGCTTTAATACCCAATAATAGTTTTAAATTAGATGAGCCATCTGTTGCAGGTGTATGAATCATTCCACTCACGGTATATCATTTTTAGCAGGTTGCCTATTCTTGTTGGCCAGCTTCATTGAAGCTCAGCCTGTTTTCCAATATGAACAATATACTTCTGAAAAAGGCTTATCGGAAAATGTGGTCTATTGCCTCCATAAGGATAAGAAAGGATTTTTGTGGGCAGGCACGGATCATGGCCTTAACCGTTTTGATGGGTACCATTTTAAAAAATATTTCCCTGTTCCGGGTGATACTACAAGACTTTCCAGTTACGGTATTTTATCAATAGTAGAAGATGCAGGAAATAAATTCTGGATAGGCACCTATAGCGGACTTAATTATTTTGACCCTGAAACCGGGAAATCAAGGCGTATAACAATTCCCGGTAAGGGAATAAACTATACAGCTGAATCAGTGCAAATGCTGTACAACAATGATGTGCTTGTATGGATAAATTCAAAGCGAGGCTTTATATGTAATAATAAAAATGACAGAATAAGAGAAATCAGTTTACCGGATGGGTTGCGTTTATCTTCTCTCAAGAGTTTTCATCTGCAAGGGGAAATGCTTTCATATTTCTGTATTGACAGTTCAACACAACAAACAAAAGTTCTCCGCCTTGATCCTCAGCAGGCAAAAATGGAAATACAATCCCTTGAAAGCTGCCTGCCTTTTTTAAAGCAGCAAAACCCGGTATTTCTTTTCAGGGATTCTACCGGTAATTATTTTGTTTTTTCAGAAAGAGAGCAGTCGTTAAAAGTTTATTCGGCTACCGGGGAGCAGGAAGCTGTGCTATCACCTGAAATAAAACAAAAGTATGGATTCCTTATGCTTATAGCAGGATTCGCTGCTGATTCAGCTGTATTATTGGCAACAACCAAGGGACTGTTAGTATATGACAGGAAGAAAAGACGGTTCTCTATCGCTGAATTAAAAGGCGATTCAAAAAGCCTGGAAGGAAACAAAGAAATACGTTGCCTGCTGAATGATGCGAAGGGTAGTACCTGGATGGGGACTTTTGGCGAAGGACTCTTACGGCTTGACAACCGGAAACTGATTTTTAATAATATCCCCCTGCCAGAAATTTCAGCTGGTAAATTCAGGCGAATGATTTTTGGTCTTTACCAGTGGGGTGGTGATACCATTGCCGCAGAGACGGGGTTTAATAATTTTGTTTTAGTAAAAAATGGAAAAGTAACAGGATATCAAAACGAAGCTTCTCTTACATACAACCAGATAATAAAAGTTACAACAGGAAATGAGGCTGCACGGTTAAGTTTTTTCCAGGACTCTCTGTTGAAACAACTGCATTACAAGAATGCCTTTTACCCTTTTCGCTTTGCATTGCATGATGATACTACTATTTTATTCTTTGACCAGCGTTTTGTTATACAGACTCCTAAAGTTACCCGGCATATCAGCACTGGCTTTTTAGTCGGTAATATGGTTGATGACGGCACCTATTACTGGTTTCCGTCTGGTTCGGAGCTTCACAGGTTGCGTAAAAAGGATCTGGCCGATACAGTCTTCGGCTTCCAACCGGATGATCCGTATTCTTTGTCGTCTTTGGGATTGTACCATATCGCACTGGACGACAAAAAAGATTTATGGATTGGTTCAAGGGAAGGATTAATGCATCTGGACAGAAGCCGGAATAAGTTTTACCGTTATACAACCCGTGACGGGCTTACCGATGATGTAATTTATATGGTGCTTTATGACGGAAAAGGAAATCTATGGCTCACTACCAACCAGGGTATTTCCCGGTTTAATATTGCTTCAAAAACGTTCACCAGTTTTTCCCGAAGGGATGGGTTGTTAAATACAGAATTTAACAGGCAGGGGGCAGTAATGACAAATGACAGGCTTATTTATTTATCTGGTACGTCCGGAATTGATTATTTCCGCCCGGATGCTATAGGCCCTACATCACCCCCTGCTACGGTGATTTTTTCGGAACTCAGACTGAATAATGAGGCAATTACTATTCGTGAAAATCTCCGGCTGCCTTATTCAATGAATAATGTTTCCGTTTCTTACAGTGCCAACGATTTTATTCGTCCGGATCTTGTTTATTACAGGTACCGGCTTAAGAGTAACGATCCATGGACAGTGGTAAGAGGGATCAATTCAGCATCGTTCAATGCTATGCAGCCCGGTACTTACCGTCTTGAAGTTGAATCCAGTTACGATAATCAAAACTGGAGTGCAGCTTCATTTATTAATTTATATATCAAAACCCCCTGGTGGAAAAGTGGGTGGTTTTATGGATTTTCTGCCGTTGCTTTGATTTTCCTGTTATTTCTTTTTTACCGTTACCGCATCAACCAGTTAAAAAAAATGTTGCTGATGCGGAACAAAATTTCACAGGATCTGCATGATGAAGTTGGCGCTACACTTAGCGGCGTTACACTGATGAGTGAGCTCGCAGTGGAAAAAATAAAATCTGGTGATACACCTGATTCTCAACGACTGGTAGAACGGATTAAAGAAGAATCAAAAGAAATGGCGGAGAAGATGAATGACATCGTATGGGCCATCAACCCGGTAAATGACTCGATGGAGAAAGTGCTGAGCAAGATACAGGCATACGGAAATAATCTCTGTACATCAGCGGGTATTCAATTTCATTTCAGCAAGCCGGAATTGAAAGATGGGATGCTGAATATGCAGATCCGTAATAATATTTATCTTATAAGTAAGGAAGCTATCAATAATGCGGTGAAATATTCAGGCGCCGGGAATATCCGTTTCAGCCTTTCGGGGAAAAAGAATAAATATGTATTACGAATTGAAGATGACGGTGTAGGGTTTGATGCCGATGGTCTGCACAACGGAAACGGGCTGATCAATATACGATCAAGAGCAAAAGAGATAGGTGGTGATTTGAACATTCGTTCAACCAGAGGTACTGGTACACTGCTTGAACTTCACTTTTAAAATCACCCTGTTGGGTGATAGCGGAAACATAGACGATTAATTTACTTTTGAAACCGGTAAATGAACATACGGATTGCCATATTTGAAGACAACAAGCTCATCCGGGATGCTTACGAGGCCATATTGTCAGGCACACCCGGTTTTCAATGTACTGGTGTATTCAGCAACTGCAATGACCTGGATTATTCCATCCGCAAAAGCAATCCGGATGTGGTATTGATGGATATTGAAATGCCAGGTACAGATGGTATAGCGGCAACTGCTTTCATCAGCAGGAATTACCCGGAAATAAAAATCCTGATACAGACAGTGTTTGAAGATGATGAACGCATCTTTGCAGCTATTTGTGCAGGAGCTTCCGGCTATATACTCAAGAGTAATGGCATGAGTAAATTATTGGATGCTATAAATGAAGTGTATAACGGAGGCTCTCCCATGTCACCAAGTATTGCAGCAAGAGTGCTAAAACTGTTTCAGCAATTTGCCCCTGCTTCCCCGGCCTCTGTCAATGAGTTCAACCTGAGTGACAGAGAAAAGGAAATTCTATCCCTGATGGTGAAGGGTAAAGACTTCCGTACCATTGGTGAGCAGTATTTCATCAGTTATGAAACAGTGCGTACCCATGTAAAAAAAATTTATAAAAAACTCCATGTAACTTCTGCTTCGGAAGCTGTGGCTCTTGCCATTAAAAAACACCTCGTGTAATTAGTTTGGGTTACCTGAATTAACACCGGATTGTTACATAATACCCCAATTGGGGTATTGAAGCCTTTCTGGCATCCCGGTAGGTTTGACATTCAAAAACCTATTGTGATGAGAAAGCATTTTCTTCTTTTCCCCGGTTTTTTCTTAACAGTCGTCTGCCTTAATGCAACAGTACATACTGTTAGCAACGACCCCAACAAACCGGCACAGTTTACCAGCCCTACCACAGCACTGGCAGCAGCAGCGCCAGGTGACACCTTGTATATTTATGGAAGTCCCACCAGCTACGGGGATTTTGTGATCAATAAAGATGTCACCATCATTGGCGCCGGAAATAATACCCGTAAGGATGTTTTCTATAAAACGGTGTTTCGTTTTTTTGATCTTACAGGCACTACCCGGAGTAATGTTACTGTTGATGGAATTTATTGCGAGCAATTCAGGATTCAGCCGGGCATAACTCTTAATTATTCCAATATAACCATTCGCAATACTATAGTTCTGGGAAGTTTTTCTGGAATTGGGGGTAGTCCTGTAAACTGTGGCAGTAGTTTTTCTAACTGGGTTATTGAGAACTGTTATATCCAATCTTATAATGAACCAGTCAACGGCACCTGCAATCCCATAAGCCCTGTAAAAAGCGGTTTCCTGCTAAGGAATACTATAATAACGAATATCAATCCGGCTTATGCTTCCACTTTTGTGAATTGTCATTTTGGTGCAGATGGCGGAGCAGCCAATAATTTCATTGGTCAGCGGGATAATCTTTTTAATAACTGCACTTTTTACAAAATGAATTTTATCCAGAATACTTCTAATATCAATAACCAGTTCAATAATTGCCTTACATATTTAACCAATACTCCCAGCCAAACCTTTGACCTGAACAACTGGACCGGCGGCGCCACCGGCAGTGCCAATAACTGTATTATTAACCAGAATCCGCTTTGGGTTACGGCACTTTCATTAACTAATTTCTCTAATACAGACCCGGCTATACGCAACAGCTGGAATCCGGCTGTAAATGCAGGCTCTCCCGTTATCAATGCCGGATCAGATGGTACAGATATTGGACTCACCGGCGGATCTGTTCCTTATAATGTAGGGGCTGAACCAAAAATTCCGGTTATGCGCCGCTATCAGCTCGTAAATGCAGTAGTTCCGCCCAGCGGAACAGTTACCGTAAATGCCACAGCCACCAAAGCCCAGTAACCAACTGTTCAATTGAACTGTATGAGAAAAAAGTTTTTCATCATATGCCTTATCCTTGCTGCCATACCCGGCATTGTCAATGCGCAGCAGGTTGACCGGTTTGAATATTTCTTTGATACCGACCCGGGTGTGGGAAACGGAACTGCTATTACTGTAACAGCAGCCGATTCAGTCACCATCAATGTAGCGCTGGATATTACCGGGCTTTCGGCCGGTTTCCACAAAGCTGGATTAAGAAGCCGTTATGATAATGGAACATGGTCGCATACCGAATTTCGTTCGCTATACATTACTGCTATTACGCCAACTACCAACACTTCCGTAACACGGATTGAATATTTTATTGACACGGATCCGGGTGTGGGTAACGGAACCGCCGTTAATTTTGCTGCTGCTGACTCTGTTACTGCCAGTTTCCTGGTGGATATAACATCCGTGTCTGCGGGTTATCATGAACTGGGTATTCGAACATTTAATACCAGCGGTATCTGGTCGCATACGGAGTATCGCTCCTTATATATCATTCCGCCACCTGACCTGAGCAATCAGCATATAAATGCTGCCGAGTTTTATTTTGGGGATACCGACCCGGGATTGGGTAATGCAGCAGCGATACCCATTAATAATCCTGCCGACAGTGTAACCATCCTGCACGACAGTATCCTGAACAACTTACCGCAGGGAAATTATAAGATCAATCTCCGTTTCAGGGATGCAAGAGGGGTGTGGAGCCACCAGGAAACAAGACAACTTGCTGTATGCAGTACCTATGGCGCACAATCCGAATTTACATACCAAATAGAGGGCAACCAAGTATTCTTCACCAATAATTCATTGTACCAGGATACGGTGAGCTGGAAGTTTGGTGATAACACTATTTCAACTCACTTTAATCCCATTAAAACTTATACTAACGCCGGTATTTATAATGTTGATTTGATTACGGGTAACGGTTGTGGTATAGATACATTGAGACAGGCAATTGAAATAAGGGGATTGCAACGGGTGAATGCCAACAGGGCAGGCAATGCCGGTATCAGTACGCTGATGTTTGAAGGATTTGGTTTTACTCCTTCAACAGATGTAAAACTTATTTTAGGAGCCCAGGTTTTCCTGCCGGTTACCAAAACTTTTGTAAGCAACAGGCGGATTCGGGCTTACTTTGATTTTACCGGCTTTACTCCCGGAGTGTACAGGGCCATGGCTACATTAGGAAGCAATTTTGATACATTAAACAATGCGGTTACAATCGAAGAAGCCTTGCCGCCTGATTTAACCCTTACCGTTACGGATGGCAGAGCCTTTAGCAGACCGGGAAGAATGAATTTAATGGCAACAATGAAGAACAACGGCAGTCATGATGCCGTAATGGTACCCTATGTTAATACAGCGAATATAGTTCCCGGCCTGGCACCGGTTAATATGATCACCAGTGTATATAATGAACAAGTACCTCTATTGAATGAAGGTGTCTTCCAGCAAACCTTCCAGTATCTCTCGGCAAACAATGTTCCGCCGGATGTGATGTTCTTTAATACGCTTGATACAGCAAGAAACAGCCAGATTGTGGCTTATTACCAGACAAGGATTCCCGGCCATGCATCTGTGCCGCAACGAGTAGGATTCCCGCATCCCGGGGCTCTTACCTATTCATACCAGACGGGAGCAGTGATGCTGGGCCCACTCCTGGATTCGTATGCTTTGCTTGATTCGGTAAATACCGATTACCAGCCCTGCTACAGCGCCTTTTTAAAACAGTCTGTGGAGAAAGAACTGAACATCACAATAAATGATGCAGCATGGAATGCCTGTTTCGCTAATGCATTTGATACACTAACACAAACACTGGCCAATATTGCACAAAACCCATTATATGAAAACATGGTGGTGCCCATGCAGGCCGGTTTCTCTGCTTTGCTTGCTCAAATGAACGGATGCGGGGGAGTGCCGGTTAACTTAGGAGGTATCCAGTTCAAACGGGTAATTCAAAACATGATGTATAACTGGATATATCTGACAGATATAGATTCACTCGATAATGATTGTATTGATACAACCATAAAAGTTTATGCAAGGATGATGAAGCAGGATCAATTGGTCAACGGAGGGAATAGCCAGCGAACAGCCGGAGTATGCAGTGACAACTGCGACGGGGCAATTGTATTTCCTGAAATGTGTGAACAATGTCTGCCGTTAATTTTAGCAGGGAAGGTGGGCAAAAAACTAAAAGTAAAGGGCAAAGCATGGGGTGCCAATTCAGCCGTAACGGGATGCCAGGAATGGTGCGAAACAACCTCCATAGACCCTAATGCCAAATATGGACCCGGTAATAATGGCGACAGGAAATATATCAATCATACTAAATCTGTAGATTTTAAAATCACTTTTGAAAACCTGCCGACGGCTACTGCACCCGCTGCATATGTTGAGATCAGAGATACCATAGACAAAACTGTGTTTGATATCAGTACACTGGAATTGGGTGTATTCTCATGGGGCGATAGCCTGATTGCTGCAGAGCCAAATGAACAAAAAGTTTCTATATTAAAGAACATAAAGCCGGTTCATCCTAATTTCCTGCGGATTGATGCCAGCACGGATACTGCGGCAGGAGTAGTTGTCTGGAAATTCTGGACGGTTGATACGGTTACACTGCAACTTACCAGTGATCCATTTGAAGGATTCCTGCCTCCCAATACGGATGGCGTAAGCGGAGCCGGTTTTGTTACGTTCAATATTAAGCCACAACCAACCGTTACCAACGGAACGGTTCTTAAAAATAAGGCCACCATCATCTTTGATGAGAACCCTGCTATTGTAACGGATGAATGGGAATACCGGATTGATACCCTTCAGCCTTCCAGTGCAGTGAACAGTTTGCCTGCTGTTACGGCTACACCAGCCATCAACGTAACATGGGGAGGTGCAGATGCACATTCCGGGGTAAACAGGTATAGTGTATATGTATCGGTAAATGACAGCGCATATAAAGTATGGCAGTTGCTTACTGATCAAACATCTGCCAACTATAACGGGGAGGTCGGCAACACTTATAAGTTCTTTA
>CAYPOD010000065.1:0-8125 GCA_964412375.1 uncultured Chitinophaga sp.
CTGCCGCTTGTAATAATCATCAGCATGATTGGTCACCATCAGCACATGACTTTGCAGCTTCTCACTTTTCAGTCTTTTCAGAATATCTATACCACTTTTTCCAGGCAGGTTGATGTCAAGCAATACCACGTCAGGCCTTTCTTCATCAATGATACGGTTTGCCTCACTATAATCATTGGCCACATTGATGTAACCAATATTATCAACATCTTCCAGTAAACCGATCATGCGTTCAACAAAACGCATATTATCGTCCACGATCAGCAGGATGAGTTTTGCCTGTTTCATATTAGTAGTTCTCATAACGGGCAAAGAAAGGGATGGAGCAATTCCTAAAAAATAGTCATAGGCATTATTGTGATGTACGGTATATTAAAAAATTGATGTAGAAATAGCACTACAATTTTGCAAAGGTTTGCTTGAATCAGATTAACTTCTGTTCGATAGCATAGCGGGTCAGGTCCACATTGCCTTTCATATTCATTTTTTCCAATATCCGAGAGCGATAGGTGCTAACTGTAGTTGCTTTTATAGAAAGAATATCGCTGATCTCAGAAACCGATTTGCCAAGCGCAAGCATCCTGAACACATCCAGTTCCCGGTCGCTCAACAACTCATGTAGAGATACTTTAGCATGCTGGTGCAGCCGCTGAGCTAATTTTTCTGCAGTGTCACTGCTGATATATTTTCTGCCAGACAATATCCTTTGCACCGCAATCACCAGCTCTTCAGGTGCCGCATCCTTATTTAAATAACCTGCCGCACCTGACTTCATCACACTAAGGGCATATTGTTCTTCGGGATAAATACTAAGAATAAGAACCGGCAGAGAAGGAGCTTTCTCTTTTATTTTTTTTAATGCCTCTAGTCCGCCTCCTTTAGGCATGGCCAGGTCAGACACCACAATATCCCATTTTTCGGACAACGCTTTTTCAGCAAGGGCATGGCCATCGGCTACCTCTTCGATTTGAACAGATAAAAAACCTTCCTGCAGGATCTGTTTAAGTCCCCGCCTGACTATTTCATGATCATCAGCAATAAGTATCCTCAGCATATTAATTTGCAACTGTGGTTCTTGATGTAGACTAAATACGGTCATTCACAAAGAAATTGGTCATTAATAACACGGAAAAATAAAAAGTAGCTAAGCAATCTCATGTAGGAGGCAAATGCTTATAAAAGTAGAAATCCTACTACACAAATTATTGACAATTGTCAAATCAGTTGCTTTTCAAGTGCATAACGGGTGAGATCCGCATTAGATTTCATCTTCATTTTATCCAATACTCTTGACCGATAGGTGCTGACAGTGGTGATACTCAGAGAGAGTTGGTTAGCTATTTCTGACACAGACTTACCGGAGGACAGGAGTTTGAAAACGTCAAATTCACGGTCTGATAGAAGCTCATGCGGTGGCTTGTCACCATCATCATTAAAAGCATCGGCAAGCTTTTCAGCTATGCTTGGAGTTATATATCGTTTGCCAAGCATGACCGTCCGGATGGCATTGATCAATTCATCATGTACGGTGTCCTTGCCCAGGTAACCCGATGCTCCGGCTTTGAGCACCCGCAGCGCATACTGATCCTCGGGATGCATGCTCATAATAAGCACAGGCAAAGCAGGATGAGTCTGCTTAACCTGGCGTAAAGCATCCAGGCCACTTCTGCCAGGCATACTGAGATCACACACCACCACATCCCATTGCCCATCCAGTATTTTATTGATGAGCCCTTCCGCATCTGCTTCTTCCTCTATAATAGTAGTGGGAAACTCTTCCAGTATAATTTGCCTCACTCCCTTTCTAACAATGGCATGATCGTCTGCAATAAGAATCCTCATAATGATTTTTTGTTGATAATGGTTTTACGTCTACGCCAAAGGTACTGATACAATAACGGTGGTACCTTTTCCGGGCTTGCTGCTGATCTCATATTTCCCCCCCAGCATAGCCGTTCTTTCTTTCATCCCTAAGATACCAAGTGTTTTCTTATCTCTTGCAGTTTCCATATTAAATCCTTTCCCGTTATCTTCAATTGTGAGCAACAGATTGCCAGATTGAATCTCAATTTTGATTATTAATTCAGATGCCCCGGAATGTCTTGCTACATTGGTGAGTGATTCCTGGAATATCCTGAAAATGCCTGTTTTGATATGTTCGGGAATCATGGTTTCATCCACCAATTCTTCAAACCTGGCATTAATACCCATTCGCTTTTCAAACTCCCGCAGATGCCAGTCAATGGCTGCTATAAGGCCGAGGTCATCCAGCAGGCTCGGACGCAATTCAGAAGAAATACGACGCACTGTTTTTACTGTGCCGTCAAGCATTCCTGTCAATTCTGACAAACGCTGCTTCACAGCTTCATCCTTTATTCCAACTTTTTTATTGAGCCATGAGACATCCATTTTCAGTACTGTCAGCTGCTGACCCAGTTCATCATGAATTTCACGGGCAATATGAGCTCTTTCTTCTTCCCTTATCGTTTGAATATATTCTGTCAACTGCCTGATCTCTTCTATTGATTTTTTCAGCATTTGCTCTGCCTTTATCTTTTCTGTCACATCATTTGATAATATGAGTCGTGCAGGTTTGCCATCATAATCAATATCATGGGAAATAACTTCTGCGTCAATCAAAGTGCCATCTTTCTTTTTGTGCTTCAATACATCCGAATACCGGATGCCTGTTATTTTCCGCTTTGCCAGTTCCTGCAAATAAGCAATATCTTTCTCGAGGTTAATATCTTTTGCTTCCAGCTGCAAAAACTCTTCACGGCTGTAACCGTAATGACGGGTAGCTGACTCATTTACATCAATGATCCGATAATCAGGAAGACTAAGCATCCACATGGGCATGGGGTTATTTTCAAAAAGCAACTTGTACTTTTTCTCAGAAGCCTTTAGTGCTTCTTCTGCTTTTACCTTTTCAGTGATGTCATTTGATAATCCCAGCCATACCCTTTTCCCCTCATATACTATCTCATAGCTGAATATCTCCACATGTATCACAGATCCGTCTTTCTTTTTATGACGCCAGCTCCGGGTATTGGTGATGCCGGGCTTCATTTTTTTTACTTCCTGCTCGAAATGTTTAACATCCTCCTGTGGCCGCAGGTCTCTTGCATTTAGTTTTATGAATTCTTCCCTTGAATAGCCATAACGTTTTATGGCAGCCTCATTCACTTCGATAATATCAAGACCCGGTATAGTGGTCATCCACATTGGCAGCGGGTTGGTTTCAAAAAGCAACTTATATTTCTTTTCAGATGTCCGCAGTTCCTCCTCTGCCCTTCTCCTTTCTGATATATCAATACCACTTCCCAGCAAGCAGGGCTTTCCTTCATATTCCAGTAAAACAGCCTTAAAATAATAAGATATCCTTTGTCCTGATTTGGTTTGAAAATCTGCCTCGGCATCACTCATCCCTTTTTCAAATACAGCTTTTATTTTTTTTCTTATATACTCTTTTGTATCATCGGCAAAGAATTGGGTGGGTTGCATACCTGCAATCTCCTGCCCTGAATAACCTGTCACCAGTTCAAATTGCTTATTCCAGCGGATGAATTTGCCTGTTTCGTCATAGAAGTAGAAAACACCCGGAAGGGTATCAATCAATTTTTCAGCTATATTTCTTGCCTTTACTATTTCCTCTTCGGTACGCTTCCTCTCTGTAATATCCATATGAACACCATCCCATTTCACTCTTCCATCCGGCATTTGCCGGGGAACAGAGCGGATATAAAACCACCGAAGTTCACCTTTGATATTCAGACTCCTCACTTCAACTTCAAAAACAGACATATTTCGTAATGAAGCCTCTTCTGCCTTTTTCACCCTTACCCTATCCTCGTCAATGATAAGGTCATACATCAGGGAGGGCTTAGCCAATACCTCTCCGGCGCTGACACCCACAACGTTTTTTACACTTTCGCTGATATATTCAAATTTCATTTCCCCGTTCTTTTCCCGTACCAGTTGGTAAGTTATCATGCCGGGGAGGCTGTTACTTAATGTGTATAGCTGAATAGCTCTCTCCTTTATCTCTTCTTCAGCTTTTCGTCGTTCTGTAATATCAATCATACTACCTGTCATCCTAACAGGCTTCCCTTCTTTATTGCGGATAATGTAACAACGATCAAAAAGAAATACATAGTTGCCACCAGGCTTGAGAAAACGGTATTCCGATTCCCAGTAAACAGTGTCAGTAGTAAGGGCCATTTCCTGGGCACTTACTGTTTTCTTTATATCATCCGGATGGATTCTTTTCTGCCACTCTCCGACCAAAGGTACCGGGTCATCTTTTGTCAAACCATATAGCTGCTGGTGAACATTATTGGCCCACAACTCCCCTGTCTCAATATTCCATTCCCAAATTGCGTCATGGGTGACATTGGCAATAAGTGAAAACCGTTCGTTGAACTTGCGGATCTCAGCTTCAGCTTTCTTTTGTTCCGTAATATCAATCATTATGCCCCGCAACCGTTCTGGTTTGCCATTTTCCACCTGTACAGAAACAATATCTCTCACCCATACTGTTCTCCCATCGGAGGCAATCATCCTGTATTCAAATTCATGTGGTTTTGCATCACGGGTGGATTGAATACAATAGTTTACAGCCCATTCCCTGTCTTCAGGATGAATATGGTCTTTCCAAAACGAAGGATCACTTGTCCACCTTTCTACTGGATAACCCAGAATTTTTTCTGCCTGCCGGCTTACGAAAGTAAACTGAACTGTTTGCGCATCGGCTTCCCATACGATGCCTTCAACCGAATTGACCAATATTGAAAAATCTTCCCTGGACTTGAGCAATTCATCCTCTGCTTTTTTCCGTTCGGTGATATCATGGACGGCGCCCAACAACATTACACATTCTCCTTTTTCATTTTCAACCGGTGTGATGGTGACAATACCGGTTTTTTTCCCCGATGGAAACACTATTGTTTCCTCCCATGAAAGGGTCTGTTTTTTTGTAGCTGCTTCGTTAAACTGATTCCTGGCAGCAGCAAGTGATTCTGAAGGAATGATATCCTCAATATCTGTACCTACAACCTGCTGATCCGTCAATCCTGTGGCTGTCAAAAATGCCTGGTTGACCGAACGAAAGTTGTAGCGGGAGCCGGGCTCGACTGAAAGAAGGAAATTGATGTCGCTGGTTGTGTTATATATGAGCTTGAGTTGCTGTTCACTATTCTTTACGGTTTCCTCAGCTTGCTTTCTTTCCGTAATATCACGGGTGGAAATAAACGCTCCGTTAACCGTTCCATCACTGTCGTAAAGGGGAATATAATTGACCAGCACCCATTCAGGCAAGCCTTCTTTATCAACGTGAAGCTCATATTCTACTTTATTTCCTGCGAACACTTTTTCAATACTTTTTCGTACAGGTTCATATGCTTCATCCGGCACATGCTCCAGTATGTTTGTACCAATATCAACAGGATATTGCCATGCCCGGGATATATTAGCTTTTGCTACCTCGTTTATCAGCGTGATGCGACAGTTCCTGTCAACAACATAAAAACTTTCAATGGAGCCGTACAAAACTTGTTTTAGCAGCTTTTCCGAAGCTGCCAGTTTTTCCTTGGCCTCTTTTTGTTCGCTGACATCCCTTACAATTGCAACAATCCTTCCGTCCGAAAGCATTTGCGCTGTGATATCAACCGGCACCAGCGTGCCATCGCTGCGCTTCATATTCCTTTCTGCATGAGTTCTTTCCCCTGACAACAACTCCTTATACATGACCGGCTTTCCCAGTAATTCATCTTCGGGGAAAAGATCGGCCACTGTCATACTACCCAGTTGTTCGCTGCTGTAGCGTAGCATATCACATGCCCTGTTATTAACTTCCAGCAAACATCCTTGCTGGTCATTGATAAAAATGGCATCGGATGCTTCCTCAACCATGATCCGGTACCTGTCTTCAGTAGCTTTTAGTTTTTCTGCTGTTTTCACCAGGTCGGTAATGTCTGTCATACAACCCACCACTTTGACAGCATTGCCTTCGGCATTGCGGATAATGGTGCAGCGGTCATAGATATGAGCATAGTCGCCATTGGATTTGCGAAAGCGATATTCATCTGTCCAAACGGATTTCGTCTTATTGGCTATGGCACCCCTTATAGAAGCCACTACCCGTTCAAAATCGTTGGGATGCAATTTGCTTTCCCATATCTCACCACCGGTGAACCCATCATCCCGTGCATATCCAAATTTTGTAAAAAAGTTATCATTCCACCAGACTATATTTTGCTCAATGTAGGCCTCCCATATGATATCATTGGTTGCCTTTGCCACTGTATTAAACCTGTCAACTGCTTCCTGGAGTTTTAGGTCAGCCTTTCTTCTTTCAGTGATGTCACGGAAATAAATGGAAAGTCCTGTGCTGGAAGGATAAATATGATTTTCAAACCATCTGTTTTCTGCAGCAAAATAGGTTACCGACTGGCGGTATTCCTGTTTTTCCATGGCCTCCATGAACAATTCATAACCTGGCTCATTCATCATTTCGGGAAATTCTGACCAGACATGACGGCCTAACAGGTAACCTGGAGGCCGGTTGAGTAATTGCTCGGCCTTACTGTTGATATAAGAATAACGCCAGTCCTTGTCAAAAGCAATGATGGCATCACTGACCCTTTCAAACACATCCCTGATAACAACAGTCTTTTCCTTTACCTGTTCCTCCAGCTCTTCGTTAAACCGTTTCAGTTGTTGTTCCAGTTTTTTCTTTGCAGTGATGTCTTTGTGCACACATACAAAACCCGTTACCTCACCCTCGTCATTTTTCACTACACTTACTGTACTATAAATAAAGATGTCAGCCCCATCCTTTTTTGTGTATTCAAATTCGCCTTTATAGATACCAGCCTTTATCACTGTTTCTGCCACCTGCCTGCGCTTATTTTCATCAGATCTGCTGCCCAATAAATTCAAAAAGTGCTGACCGATTGCCTCCTCGCTGGTATAGCCATACAGTTCTTCAGCACCCTTATTCCAGCTAATAACCCTGAAATTAATATCTGAGGAAAAGATCGCATCACCGGAACTCTCTACAAGATTAGCCAGGTAAGCAATTCGCTTTTCCTGGAGTTTCTCGTTCTTGCTGCTAAACCTTATCCGCAACAATAAGATCAGCATCGCAATCACAAATAAAGCAGCCAGCGTAGCGAATAATTTAGCGTTGCCCTTTGCAGCCAGCTCTCTCCCGGTGTTAGACTCTTTCAGCAAAGCACGGTTTTCTTCTTCAGTGGCTGCAATGAGGAACCGGATACTATCCATTGCCACCCTGCCCTGTCCGCTGAGAATAGCTTGTGATGCCTCAACATGTCCCTTTTCCTTTCTCAGGTTGACCGAACGGATTACAAAATCAGTTTTTTGACGAACGAATCTTAACAGGCGGCTGAAACGGTCTGCTTGTCCCGGGTATTTTTCTGACAAAGCAAGAAGGCCAAGTGTATCTTCTTTGAGTTTCGTCAGCGAACTGTCATATGGCTGTAAAAAAATAGTGTCCCCCGAAATGATGAATCCCCTTTGTCCCGTTTCAAGGTCTTGCATATCATCCATAATCAATTCAACAGCGTTGAGCACTTCCAACGCCTCTGCTACCCGCAGGCTTTCTCTTTCCTCATTTTTCACATTACGGTAAGTGTACCAGGTGAAAAAAAGAATCAACAGCAGGGCGGACCACAGCCCCCAAGTCAAAATTTTACGGGTAGAAAAAAAATTCATACAATGAACATGACATGCATGATCAGCTTATACGTAAAATAGCAATTGTTGCCGGATATTCAAGAGCCTGCTATATAGCATTACAGCCCCTGTGCATTAATAAAATTAACCAATGAAGCTGTGTTTTTCAGATTTAGTTTTTTCAGGATATTATAGCGGTGCACTTCCACCGTTTTTAAAGAAATATCAAGTCTTATAGCTATCTCTTTTGAGGAAAGTCCGTCCTTGATAAGTTTAATAATATCCAGTTCACGGCTGGAGAGAGTATTCATATCGGCGTGAGCTTCATTCTCTTCTTCCAATTCCTGTTGGGCAAGAATGTTTTTCACCTCTTTACAAACATATTTATTTCCGTTAGCCACTTCTATTATAGCCGTGATAAACTCTTCTC
>CAYPOD010000066.1:0-1303 GCA_964412375.1 uncultured Chitinophaga sp.
GGTCACTATATTTCCGACTCACATGTTCCGCTGCATGCCACCAAGAATTATAACGGTCAATTCACCGGTCAAAGAGGCATCCATGGCTTTTGGGAAAGCCGCATTCCTGAATTGTTAGCAGAGAAAGAATGGGACTTTTTTATCGGCAAAGCGGAATATATCAGTAAACCGGCTGATTTTATCTGGGCAAGGGTGCTGGAAAGCGCCGCTGCTGCAGATACAGTATTGAAATTTGAAAAAGAGCTGAGCCTGCAATTTCCCGGCGACCAAAAATTCTCGTTTGAAGAACGGAACGGTATCACCATCCGTCAATATTCTACTGCATTTACCAGCGCTTACGATGCAAAACTCAAAGGCATGGTAGAAAGAAGAATGCGTCAGTCCATTTTTGCCGTTGCGTCTTTTTGGTACACCGCCTGGGTCAATGCCGGGCAACCCGATCTTACCAAACTTTCTAATAAAGATTTCACAGCCGAAGACCTGAAAGAATTTGAAGGGCTTAACAATGCCTGGAGAAATGCAGCTATCAAAGGCAGGGAACATGAAACCCCAAACCCCTGAAGGGGCTTTATTTTCCTACATTTGCATCTTCATTTCACGTAAAGAAGATGACGATAACAGAAAAAATGATTCTACACAATTTCAATTCAGGCCCATCCATTCTGCCCAAGGAAGTGTTTGAAAAAGCCAGTGAAGCGGTGCTGGATTTTAATAACAGTGGTCTGTCTATCCTGGAGATCGGACACCGGACACCCCTGTTCCAGGAAGTGATGGATGAAGCAAGAGCATTGGTAAAAGAGTTGATGCACCTGGATGATGACCACGAAGTACTGTTTTTGCACGGTGGTGCCACAACACAGTTCATGCAAATTCCCATGAACCTGCTGAATGAAAATGATATTGCTTCTTACACCGAAACAGGCACATGGTCAAATAAAGCCATTAAAGAGGCTAAACTCTTTGGTCATGTGGAGATAAGCGGTTCTGCGAAAGAGACAAATTATACAAGTATTCCTAAAGAACTAAATGTAAGTCCTACATCAACATACTTGCATATTACCACCAATGAAACCATTGCAGGAACACAATGGCAGCAGTTGCCTTATGATTGTGCTGTGCCGTTGGTGGCTGATATGAGCAGTGATATTCTGAGCCGTGTATTGGACTTTAATAAGTTCGGCCTCATCTATGCCGGCGCACAGAAAAATATGGGAGCTGCGGGGGTAAATCTTGTGGTGGTCAACAAAAATATTTTAGGAAAAGTAAATCGTTCCATTCCCACCATACTGGATTATCGCAATCA
>CAYPOD010000066.1:1403-7639 GCA_964412375.1 uncultured Chitinophaga sp.
ATAGCAGCATTGATGAAAGATTTTGCGAAAAGAAAGGGATAATCTTCACTATTCAATTATCAATCTTCTATAATAAATGGCAACCATCAAACCCTTCCAGGCTTTACGACCACAACCTGAATTCTCAGAACAATTAGCTTCAAGACCTTATGATGTGCTGAACTCACAGGAGGCAAAAGAAGAAGCAAAAGAAAATCCGCTTTCATTTCTTCATGTCACCAAATCCGAGATAGACCTGCCGGATGATACGGACATCCACAGCACGGCCGTTTATCAGAAAGCCAAAGAGAACCTCGAAAAATTCATTGCGGATGGCATTCTTTTCAAAGAAGAAAAACCCTGTTATTATATCTATCAACTGGTCATGAACGGGAGATCGCAAACCGGCCTCGTCTGTACTTCCTCCGTGCAGGATTATTTTGATGATGTGATCAAAAAACATGAGTTCACAAGACCCGAAAAAGAAAAAGACCGGATAGATCACATGCAAACCATCCGGGCACAGACGGGGAATGTGTTCCTCGCATACCGTGATGTGAAAGAAGTGAACGACATCATCAATGAATGGAAAAAAACAGTAACCCCTGTTTATGACTTTATAGCCAGTGATGGTATTCAACATACCATTTGGATAATAGATATTGATGGGGTCAACCAGCATATCAGCTCCTTGTTCAGCGAAAAAGTGCCGGCCACTTATATTGCTGACGGGCATCACCGTGCTGCATCAGCCGCCAAAGTGAGCAAGGCCCTGCCCAACAGTTTAGCTGCAAAATATTTTCTCACCACGATTTTCCCGGCCAGCGAGTTGGTCATTCTCGATTATAATCGTGTGGTAAAAGACCTGGGCGATTACGATAATGCTGCTGAATTTATCGGCGCTTTGCAGGATGATTTTATGATCACCCTCAGTCCTGTGCCGGTGAAACCAGCCCAACCGCATGAGTTTGGAATGTACCTGAATAAACAATGGTATATCCTCACCGCAAAAGAAGGCACCTGGACCGATGACCCGATCGGTGTGCTGGATGTGACCATTCTTTCCAATAACATCCTGCGCAAGCTGCTTGACATCAAAGACCAGCGGACCGACAAACGGATTGATTTTGTCGGAGGTATCAGGGGATTGGGTGAACTGGAAAAAAGAGTGGACAGCGGTGAAATGAAAGTGGCTTTCAGCTTATATCCAGTCAGCATCGGGCAACTGTTTGATATTGCAGACAGTGGCAATGTGATGCCTCCCAAAAGCACCTGGTTTGAGCCTAAACTAAGAGACGGATTGTTGACACATTTGATTTAATATAATCAGGTAACACAGCTCATTGCCGTAAAATCAAACAAATCCTTATCAACCGTGTTCATTCCCGGACTCTGGCCAAATATTTGTTATTTTGCAACGGAGACGTTTACCAAAGCGTCTCTTGCTGTTTAATATTGCACTATGAAGAATTATTCCGCCTTATTCCTTTCCCTGGTGTTCGTTTTTTCTGTTTCTGCACAGCCGGATGATCCGAAAACCATGCACCAGACGGCCCGCACTTTTATGATGTCTGGCGATTTTGACAATGCCATCATCATCCTGAACAGGGCATTGCAGCAGGATAAAAAAAGCCTGGATATGCAGAAAGACCTGGTGCAGTGTTATTATTTCAAAAAAGACTATGTGAAAGCGATAGAAGGAGTAAAAGCATTGATTGACCGGGATGATGCGGATGTGATGACCTTCCAGATAGCCGGCAATGTGTATAAAGCACTGGAAGAAGTGAAAGAGTGTGACAAGGTTTATAAAAAGGCTTTGAAAAAATTTCCCCGCAGCGGCGCCCTTCACAGTGAATACGGCGAACTGTTATGGGCCAAAAAAGATTACAGTGCTATCAGCTACTGGGAAAAAGGTATTGAGGTGGACCCGGGATATGGAGGAAACTATTATAACGCAGCGCTTTTTTATTTCTATACCAAAGACAAAGTGTGGGGGTTGATCTATGGCGAAATCTTCGTGAACATGGAAAGCCTGAGTGAAAGAGGCGCTGCGATGAAAGAACTGTTGCTGCAGGGCTATAAAGAAAAACTTTTTGTGGAGGCCGACCTGCTGAAAGGAGAAGAAAAAAACAAGAGTGAATTTGCCAAAGCTTTTCTTGGTTCTATGAGTAAAGTGTCATCGCTTGCTTCAAAAGGCATCAACACAGAAACACTCACCATGATCCGCACCCGATTTATTTTGGACTGGTTTGCGGGCAGCCATGCTGCTAAATTTCCATACCGTTTGTTCGATTTCCAAAGACAATTGCTGCAGGAAGGAATGTTTGAAGCCTACAACCAGTGGTTGTTTGGCCCGGTTGAAAACCTTGCTGCCTATGACAACTGGACAAAGACACATGCAGAAGATTATACCAGCTTCAGCAATTTCCAGCGCAACAGGGTTTTCAGGATGCCGCCGGGACAGTATTACCAGGTAAAATGATTTTTTAAAATATGTGACAGCCTCCCTGCTAATGCCCGGGAGGTTTTTTTATGTTTTCATTTTTGCCTAAATTGTTTTCCTGATACAACTTATTTTCAGGCCTGATTAAAACGATTGCAACATGACAGAACCCCGCCGTTTATTTGATTGCATTGAATACCAGCTAACCCATTTTCCGCAGGAGGCAATGCTGGCCGCTAAAGAAGGCGGCCAGTGGAAAACCTACAGCAGCAAGCAGGTGCAGCAGATCGTAAACCAGTTTAGCGCCGGTCTGCAATCACTTGGTATTGGTGGAAATGACATGAGCATTGAAGGCAGGGACAAGATCGCTGTGTTGAGCAAAAACCGGCCGGAGTGGGTATTCCTGGATCTTGCCGTTCAGCAAATTGGTGCCGTGCTGACACCCATTTATCCCACCATCAGCGTCAACGATCTCCAGTTTATCCTCAATGATGCGCAGGTGAAACTGGTTTTTGTAAACGATGAAGAACTGTATCATAAAGTAGCCAGCATCAGGAGTCATATACCTTCCGTAATAGAAATCTATTCATTTGAACATGTTGCCAACTCCAAACACTGGAAAGACCTTTTGGTGGAAGTAACCCCGGAAAAAGCGGCAATGATCAAGGCGGCATCGGACAAAGTGAAGTATGAAGACCTCGCCACAATCATTTATACATCCGGCACCACCGGCACTCCCAAAGGCGTGATGCTTTCGCATAGAAATATCCTGAGCAATGTGATGGACTCCCGTGAATGTTTTGACGATATCGGTGTTTCCAGGGAAAGGGCTCTTAGCTTTTTGCCGCTCAATCATATTTTTGAAAGAATGGTCACCTATATATACCTGTACACCGGCATCAGCATTTATTATGCTGAAAGTCTTGAAACCGTGGGTGACAATCTTCGGGAAGTGAAGCCGGCGCTGTTCACAACCGTTCCCCGCCTGCTGGAAAAAGTGTATGAACGCATCATGGCGAAAGGCGCCACCCTCACCGGGATAAAGCGAAAACTTTTCTACTGGGCCATTGAAGTGGGCAGAAAATTTGAAATCAACAAGAAACAAGGATGGTGGTATAATTTGCAATTAGCTATTGCCAACAAACTCATCTTCAGCAAATGGAGAGAAGCATTGGGTGGAAATGTAAAAGCCATCGTTACCGGTTCTGCTGCCTGCCAGGTTAAGCTGCTGAAAATATTCACTTCTGCAAAGATCGTGGTGATGGAAGGCTATGGCCTCACAGAAACTTCACCAGTCATTTCCGTAAACAGGTATTATGAAAAAGGGAGGATGTTTGGTTCCGTGGGCCCGCTGATAAAAAATGTGGAAGTGAAAATTGCAGAAGACGGTGAAATACTTTCTAAAGGGCCCAATATCATGATGGGCTATTACAAGCGTCCCGACCTGACGGATGAAGTTATAAAAGACGGCTGGTTTCACACGGGTGATATCGGGGTGATAGTGGACAATAAATTCCTGAAGATCACCGACCGCAAAAAGGAAATCTTTAAAACATCGGGTGGCAAATATGTGGCACCGCAGCCCATAGAAAACAAAATGAAAGAGTCCCGTTGGATAGAACAGATGATGGTGGTGGGCGCCGACAGGAAATTCACCGGGGCGCTGATCGTTCCTGCATTTAATGTATTAAAAGAATGGTGTATCGAACAGGGTATCGAATACCCCGGCAATGAAGGCATCATCCGAAATGAAAAAGTGATGGAAATTTTTAAAGATGCGGTAGAGCGGTACAACCAGTTCTTCAGCCAGGTGGAGCAGGTGAAGCGGTTTGAATTATTATCCAATGAATGGACAGTGGACGGAGGAGAACTCACTCCTACTTTAAAGCTCAAACGAAAAGTGATTGCAGAAAAATATAAGGATGCCATTGAACGGATCTATATCTGAATAGTCAAGTTAATGGTTACTAAAAATAAAAAACAGGCAAGCCGGAAAAGCTTGCCTGCTGATTTCACAACGCTAAGGTGATGCTTATTTTCCCAGTCCTTTATTCAGTTCATTGATCCATTGTTCTGCAAATGGTTTAGCCACATCATACACTTCTTTTCCTGCACGGTATATTTGTTTCCAGTCGTATGCTTTGCCTTCATAGGCCGGGTTCACAAATTTTTTCTTCTTGCCGGCAACTTTCAGTTCGGCTGAAAAATCAACCGTACTGGCCAGCTCAAGATATTTCTGCAAACGTCTTATGACCACTTCCCTGAAATCATCCGGGTAATCTTTTTCCCAACGGGTCATATCTTTTTTGAATGATTCAATACGGCGCTCCTGCTCCATTTTCTCTGACTGGTAATACAGTTCGATCATTTTATTGCCCGGATCTTTGAAATCTTTCAGGTTTTTCTGGAGCATCTGCAGTGTTGGCTCCATAATGCTCTTCATATTCGGCTGCTTCATCACCTCCTGGGTTTCTTTGAGTGATTTTTCTGTTTCTGCAATCTTTTCCCGCCGGATATCTTCTTTGCTCTTCTCTTTTAGCTGTGGCTCTTGTGGTTTGGCATTTTTACGCAATAACTCATACTCCTTTTTAAACGCATCGCTGCTGATATACTGTTTGGTATAGATCAGCAGGTCTTTAGCCACAGCCGCACGGTTGCCAAAAGCAATATTTTTTGCATTCCTTGCTGCATAATAATTCAGGTAGCCATTAAGAAAACTTTGTTTGATGCCATCAACTCCCTGGGTTTTTGTCATGCCCAGTTTTTGCCACAGGTCATCAGCTATACGATGGCTGGTAGTAAATGAAAAACTGAACAGGGTCACCAGCAATCCCAGCATCAGGATGGCCAGCAGTTTCAGTTTAAGAAGCAATATGTTCAAAATTCTGTCTGTCATAAAAAAGGTTTAATGGTAATGGTTTTTGTTTTTGCAGCACAAAGATGCGGCGGAGCTAAAGAGATGAAAAGCGACATTGCTATGAATTGGGGCTTCAGCCGTATGAATTGAAAACCCGGGAAACGGCCGGTAAAACCGGGTCATCATCCATTATCGGTTCTGTCCCGGTCACTTTTTCACTATTTCGTAATTTACCACCGCAATAGATACATTAAATCAAACAATTCATACCAATAAAACGCAACTCATGCTGCCCGGTATTGGCCAAATGCTGTTAAATGATAATTTAGGCACAACCGCAGATGAGTAGCTCCATTTTCAATATGAGCCTGCTGAATTATAACAGCAAAGAAAAATTGATCGGCCTGATAATCCTTCCCCCGGTTGCAGTGGCGATCAACAGTGTATTGTTCGGAGCAGTATATTTCCGCAGCTGGTTGAATTTTTTGTTGCCCACCCTTATCACCACCCTTGTTGTTTTCCTGGTATATATATTATGCAGCATGATGGCCACTTTCTGGCAAAACAGGTATCCCCGTTACAGCCACACATTCAAGCGCATCGGGGCGGGTCTGCTTTCCTATGTATTGATCACTGTTGCAGCCATCACTATTCTTTTCTATGGTTATGACTATGCCGGGCTGCTGGGCATGCCGGTGAAAATGCACAACTATCCCTGGTTGTTGCTGGTGGGTGCGGTTTGCAACCTGCTGGCCACAAGCCTGAACGAAGGAGCCGCCTTTTTTGAAAAATGGAGAAAGCTGGTGGATGAAGCTGAACAACTGAAACGGGAAAATCTGCAAAGCCAACTGGAAGGTTTAAAAGGACAAGTGAACCCGCATTTTCTTTTCAACAGTCTCAATTCGCTTTCATCCCTTATCAGCGAGGACCCGGAAAAAGCCGAAAAGTTTTTAGATG
>CAYPOD010000067.1:0-7550 GCA_964412375.1 uncultured Chitinophaga sp.
ACCTGATATGAAAGCCACCCAACCAAAAAAAACATTTATTCCGGCTATTAATCTTAATGCTTCATATTTTCTTTTCATATTAAAATTAGTTAAACTAGAGTGCTATTTTCTAAATGCAGTATAACTAAATTATTGCTTCAAATTTCCTATCCTCTTTCATATGTTTCACCACAAACCATCCCGACACCACAACCGAAACAATAAAGTAAGCTCCCAGTATAAATTTTATGGAAGAAAGAAATGCTGAAGCGCCAAACCAGTCGTCCTGGCTATAGAGAAAATATAGGCCCAGACCGCTGCGCAGCAATTCAGCGATCATGGCTGATGGGTTGCGATCCATCAGGTCAGTAAGAGCATACACGGTCAGGAATGTGAAACCGGCATACCAGAAGATATTGGCGCTGTCCAATTGGTTAATGACAGCAATATTGCCAAACAGGTAACTGATGAAGAGCAGTGTCATCGCCAGTTGGAACCAGCACCATGCACTGAAGGCAGGAGAGGTCCTCGTATCGTATTTCTGGAAATGATAAACGTCTTCAATCTTTTTTACCGGGTATTTCTCCGCCACATCTGCCGGGCGGTAGCCTGTTGGCTTGAACCAAAGGGTGAATTTTTCTTTCCATTTCTTTGTCCGCCATGCGTCCTGCAGCAGCAGCCACACATGCTGGAAATTTATTTTAATGGGGTTCCATGTTTGTGCGGGGCGGGTGATGCCATATACCGGGGGCACATCTTTCCGTTCTTCCTGGAAACTGCCAAACCATTTGTCCCAGAAAATAAATATCTGGCCATAGTTTTTGTCGAGATATTCATGGTTGATGGCATGGTGCACCCGGTGATGCGAAGGCGTAATAATGACTTTCTCCAGCCAACCCATTTTGTCAATATGCTGCGTATGATACCAGAACTGTGCAAACAGGTGCAGCGGTGCTACTACCGCAATCACATTTGCCGGGACACCCAGCAGGGCGGCAGGCAACAAAAAAATGGCAAATATTTTTACAATGCCTGAAATACTTTGCCGCAATGCACAGGCCAGGTTAAATTCCTCGCTGCTGTGATGAATGACATGACCATTCCAGAAAAAATTAACCACATGCTGCAGGCGGTGTATCCAGTAGCCGGCAAAGTCCAGTGCGATAAAGGCGATCACATACACAATAATGGTATTGGGAATGGAAGTGATGGAAAGATGTTTGAGGAAAAAGGGATAAGTGAGAATGGCAACAGACAAACCAACCACATCCTTGGTCACATTGGTGACGCCACTGCTCAGGCTGCTGATCATGTCCATATTGCGGACAGTGTCCTTGCCTTTGCGCCAGCCCCACCATTTTTCAAAAAGAACAAGGAGGAGAAAGGCGGGCATCGCAATCAATAGTATCTTGCCGTATTGTTCCATGTAAAAGTAAATTTAGTAAAGTTTTTTGATGGATTTGACGCAAAAGGATTTCACGCAAAGCCGCAAAGTTGCCGCAAAGAATACAATAAGAATTTGCGGCTTTTATATTAACCTTTGCGTCTTTGCGTGAAAACAAAAATGCCCGCTATGAAGTACATTTTCGATTGTATTGATGCCCATACCTGCGGAAACCCGGTTCGCCTTGTAAAGGAAGGTGGTCCTTTGCTACAGGGAAATAATATGAGTGAGAAGCGGCAGCATTTCCTGAAAGAATATGACTGGATTCGCACCGGCCTCATGTTTGAGCCAAGAGGGCATGACATGATGAGTGGCAGCATTCTTTATCCGCCGCATGATCCTTCCAATGATGTAGCTGTATTATTCATTGAAACAAGCGGCTGCCTGCCGATGTGTGGTCATGGAACCATCGGGACGATCACCATTGCGATTGAAGAAGGACTTGTCAAACCGAAGTATGAAGGGGTAATAAAATTGGAGACTCCAGCTGGTTTGGTAAATGTGGAATATAGAACAGTCCATGGACCATGGACCATGGACCATGGACAACTGAAAGTTGAAAGTGTGAGACTCACCAATGTTCCTGCTTTCTTGCATTCAACTGAGTTGACAGCGGATTGTCCTGAATTAGGAGAACTGGTGATTGACGTAGCATACGGCGGAAATTTTTACGCCATTGTGGATGTGCAGCAAAATTTCAGGGGGCTGGAGCACTATGCAGCCGATAAACTTATTGCATGGGCAAGAGAACTGCGCAAAAATATCAATGCGAAATATGAATTTGTTCATCCCGATGATGCGACCATCAATGGTTGCAGCCATATTTTATGGACAGGTGCCGTGCTGGATAAAACTTCTACAGCAAGAAATGCAGTGTTTTATGGTGACAAGGCGATTGACCGTTCACCCTGTGGTACGGGCACATCGGCAAGAATGGCGCAGTGGTATGCAAAAGGAAAATTGAAAAAAGGAAATGAATTTATTCATGAAAGCATTATCGGGAGTAAATTCATTGGCCGGATCGAGGAAGAACTGACCGTTTCCGGAAAACCTGCTATCAGGCCTTCCATTGAAGGGTGGGCAAAGATTTATGGTTATAACACCATCTGGATAGATAAGGAGGATGATCCTTATGCACATGGATTCCAGGTGATTTAAGGGCTGAATGATCTTTGCCACAAAGACACGGAGGCTCCAGGGGTCTATTTCACTTCTGACTTTGTGCCTTCTTGGCAAAAAAAATTGAATAAAGAAGCTAAAAACATTGAAAGCATTACAATCACTGGTATTTGCCTTTATGCTGGTTGCAGTGGCAAGCTGTGATCAGAAAAATTCACCTGTAAATACAAAAGAAAATTTGCCTGATAAATTTATTGTTGTACTTGGAACAGCGCAGGATGCCGGTTATCCGCAGATCGGTTGCGAAAAAGAGTGTTGCACGGCTTACTGGCAAGGGAAAGAAGCAAAGAAACATATTACTTCCCTTGCATTGGTTGACAGAAAGACCAATCAATACTGGTTGTTTGAAGCTTCGCCGGATATATCAGCGCAACTGCATATGGTCAAATCTTACTTAAAAGACAATGTCTATCAGGATCCATCTGGTATTTTTCTCACCCATGCACATATCGGTCACTATGCCGGTTTGATGCAGTTGGGCCGGGAAGCGATGGGAGCAAAGGCAGTTCCGGTGTGGGCCATGCCCCGTATGGACTCATTTCTCCGGTATAATGCACCGTGGAGTCAACTGGTATCGCTGGATAATATCCGGATGAATGTATTGAGACAAGATAGTGCTGTGCATCTTGGTTCATCATTCACCGTAACACCCATCCGGGTTCCCCACAGGGATGAGTTTTCAGAAACAGTCGGGTTTGTAATTGCAGGTGAAAAGAAGAAAATTCTGTTTATACCCGACATTGATAAATGGGAGAAATGGGATCGGAATATCATGGACGAAGTAAGCAAAGTTGATAAGGCTTTGCTGGACGGCACTTTTTATAAAAATGGGGAACTGCCCGGTAGAGATATGAGTGAAGTGCCGCATCCTTTTGTAACTGAAAGTATGCATCAATTTTCATCCGTACCTTCGGGCAGCAGGTCAAAGATTGTGTTCATTCATTTCAACCATACAAACCCCTTGCTGAAAAATGGATCAGCGGAAAAAAAAGAAGTACTAGAAAACGGATTCAGTGCAGCAGAGGAAGGGATGGTGATTGAACTGTAGTAAAAGCAAATAACATTTCTCTTAACTCATATTTTTAACACTAAATTCTAGTCATGTCATCACGCCGAAAATTTATTTACCAGGCATCTGCGCTGACAGCGGGGACGATGCTGGCCAATGATGTATTTGCCATTTTCAAAAACAGGGTAGCGCCTTCTGACCAGTTGAATATCGGTGTCATCGGAGTCAATGGTATGGGCTGGTCAAACCTGCAATCTATCCTGAAAATTCCGGGAGTAAACGTCGTGGCATTATGTGATATTGATAAGAATGTACTGGATAAACGTCTCGCCGATTTGCAGAAGATGAATGTAGATGTTTCAAAACTGAAAACATTCAATGACCACCGCGGACTGCTGGACATGAAAGAAATTGATGCCGTCATCATCGGCACACCTGACCACTGGCATTGTTTGCAGATGGTGGATGCCTGCATGGCTGGCAAGGATGTGTATGTTGAAAAACCGGTGGGCAATTCAATCACTGAATGTAATGTGATGATCGCTGCACAGAAAAAATATAACCGGGTGGTGCAGGCCGGGCAATGGCAACGCAGCCAGCAGCATTTTAAAGAAGCGGTTGACTTTGTTCACAACGGTCAGTTAGGAAATATCCGCACAGTGAAAGTGTGGTGCTATATCGGTTGGAAAAAACCAATTCCATTTGTTGCTGATGGGTCAGTGCCGGCAGGAGTGGATTATGACCGCTGGCTGGGCCCGGCTATGAAACGCCCATTTAATATCAATCGTTTTCACTTCACTTTCCGCTGGTTCTGGGATTATGCCGGTGGCCTGATGACAGACTGGGGTGTTCACTTGCTCGACTACGCTTTGCTGGGCATGAATGCCACTGTTCCCAAAACCATCAGTGCCGTGGGAGGAAATTTTGCCGACCCATCTTCACCCCAGGAAACACCAGACACGATGTGTTCCCTGTATGAGTTTGATAAATTCAATCTTATTTGGGATCATGCTTTGGGTATTCAGAACGGGCTGTACAATAAAGAACATGGCATTTCATTTATAGGAGATAACGGAACCTTGCAACTGGATCGTGGTGGCTGGGAAGTATTTGAAGAAGTACGCAGCGATAAGAAGGTGAAAGTGGAAAGAAAACAACGGTTAGATAATGGTCTTGATAAACACATGGAGAATTTTGTGAGTGTGATCAAATCAAGAAAAATGGAGGAACTGAAATGCCCGATTGAATCAGCTTCACATATAGCGGTGCTGAGCCAGATGGGAAATATCGCATTCCGCAGCGGCAAAAAACTGCAATGGGATAAAACGAAGGGAAGGTTTACGGATGAAGCTATAAATAAAAAGTATCTTGCAGCGTCGTACTACAACGGCTATAAAATACCTAAGGTTTAGGGTTGGCTCCGGATTATGAAAGTAACAATCATCGGCGGCGGCATCATCGGTCTCAGTTCCGCTTTTTATTTGCAAAAACAAGGTTGGGATGTAACCGTACTGGACAAAAGTGATTTCGGTGACAATTGTTCTTATGGCAATTGTGGTTACATCTGCCCGAGCCATTTTATTCCTCTTGCCACTCCCGGCATTGTAAAACAGGGATTGAAATGGATGTGGAACTCCAAAAGCCCTTTTTATGTGCAACCCCGTTTCGACTGGAACCTCATCAGTTGGGGATTGAAATTTATGCGCAGTGCCACAAAAGAGCATGTAAAAGAATCGGCCATTCCCCTTCGTGACATTGCCTTGCTCAGCCAGAAAGAATATGAATCATGGTTAACCATTCCCGGTTTTGATTTTGCCTATGAACATAAAGGCCTGCTGGAGATATTTCAAACTGAAGCAGGAGAGGAGCATGCTAAACACACGGTGGAAAAAGCCCATCAGTTGGGCTTGACAGATACACAATTATTGAGCAGGGATGAATTGCAGGCATTGGAACCGCAGACAAGGATCATTGCCAATGGCGCAATAATGTTTAACTGCGATGCACATTGCTGGCCAAACAAACTCATGCGATCATTGATCAGTTACCTGGAAAATGCCGGTGTCCGGTTTATCCCCAACCAGGAAGTAACAGGTTTTGAAAAACAGCATGGCAGCATTAAAAAGATTTTTACAGGTACAAATTTCTATGAGCAGGATGAAGTGGTAATGGCAACAGGCTCATGGGGAAGACAAACGGCCAACCTCCTGGGTATAAAAATTCCATTGATGCCAGGCCGGGGTTATTCGGTCACTCTCGAAGATTCACCCTATAAGGTCAATTACCCGGCTGTAATGATCGAAGGACGGGCCGCTATTACCCCGATGGATGGAAATAAAATTAGATTTGGCGGCACGATGGAGATAACCTCTCACAAAACTCCGCCGCGGATGAACCGGGTGCAGGGTATTCTTGATGCGGTGAAAAGATATTACCCCGATTTTGATGTACCATTTCCGCCCAAAGAAAAGATATGGTACGGCTATCGTCCCTGTTCAGCCGATGGATTGCCTTATATCGGGCGGGTGAAGCAAATTTCCAATCTTACCATCGCAACCGGGCATTCCATGCTGGGGCTGAGCCTGGGGGCCGGTACGGGAAAATTGGTGGAAGAGATTATCAGCGACAGGCAAACTTCTATGGATATTTCTTCGTTTGACCCGTTGCGGTTTTCATGAGTTCAGTAACTTTAGTCCTCAACTTTTATACATGAAATATGTTGCTCTTTTTGTAACTGTTGTGTTGTGCACAACAGTTACTGTGGCTCAAAAACACCAGTTAATAAAAAAATGGGAATCTGATTCAGTTTTCAAAGTGCCAGAATCTGTTTTATACGATCCCGATCACAAGGTCCTGTACGTTGCCAATATTGATGGCCAGCAACCCTGGGAAAAAGACGGCAAAGGTTCCATTGGCAAAATGGATGTGACAGGAAAAGTTATCAATGCTGAATGGATAAGCGGCTTGCATGCCCCAAAAGGGATGGGTTTATACCGTCACACATTATATGTGGCAGATATAGACCGGGTGGCAGTGGTGGACCTGCACCAGGGAAAAATTACTTCTTTTATCGAAGTGCCGGGATCACAGGCACTCAATGATCTTACGATTGATGCCGCCGGTACGATCTATGTTTCAGATTCCCGGGGAGGGAAAGTGTATCGTATAAAAAACAGCACACCGGAAATCTTTCTTGAAAACCTTAAAGGGCCAAATGGTGTTTTGATGCGGGGCACTGATTTTTATGTGCTTCACCAGAATGGTATGTATAAGATGAATGAGGATAAAACACTTACCCTGGTTGCCGACGGCCTCGAAGGCGGAACAGACGGGATTGAGAATGTCAGCGGCAATGATTTTATTGTTTCCTGCTGGGCCGGTGTCATTTGGTATGTGAATGCGGATGGCAGCAAGGAAAAACTGCTCGATGGCCGTGAGCAAAAAATAAATGCAGCCGATATAGGCTTTGACCCGGTCACCAAAACAGTGTTTGTGCCAACTTTCTGGAGAAACACGGTGGTGGCTTATGAAGTAAAATAACGTTAATCTTATATCAACCGGTGTTGTGAAACCCGGATCGGTTCTATTTTTACCGCTGTATGAATTGTAAAGCTACCCGGTTACCTTACCGTCAGACCAACGCTTTCTCAACGATTGCATTGGATTATATTGACCAGGCCGCTGCACTGAAATCCTTTTATGCGCAGCCTCCCACTTTGCAGGGTATTAAAAAAGCGGTTGAGTCGAGAAAACAATTTATAACTGACCGGGTGACGCTGGTGGAAGAACTGAATAAGCAGTATGATGGAATAAAGACCAGCAAAAAAACAAAAGAAAATATCGACTCGCTACTGTCTCCAAATACATTCACCATAACAACGGCCCACCAGAACAATATTTTCACCGGCCCGCTCTATTTTATTTATAAGATCATGCATG
>CAYPOD010000068.1:0-7377 GCA_964412375.1 uncultured Chitinophaga sp.
CTGCCGCTTGTAATAATCATCAGCATGATTGGTCACCATCAGCACATGACTTTGCTGCTCCTCACTTTTCAGTTTTCGAAGGATGTCAATCCCATTCTTGCCGGGAAGATTAATATCAAGCAGCACCACGTCGGGTTTTTCTTCTTCAATGATACGGGTTGCTTCGTTATAATCATTGGCAACATTGATATAGCCAATATTATCAACATCATCCAGCAGCCCAATCATGCGTTCTACAAAACGCATATTATCATCCACGATCAGCAGAATGAGTTTAGCCTGATTTATATTAGTTGTTCTCATAACAAGGCAAAGAAAGCAAGGGAATTATCCCTGAAAAATAGATACTCCTGTTATTGTGCTGTACAGTATAGTTATGAAAGTTTGTAGAAAATAAACTACAAGTATGCAATGGTTTGCGTAGGTCAAATGAGTTTATGCTCAATGGCATAACGGGTAAGGTCCACGTTGCTCTTCATATTCATTTTTTCCAGAATACGGGACCGGTAGGTGCTGACAGTAGTGGCTTTTATCTCCAGGATGGTACTTATTTCGGAAACCGATTTACCCCGGGCCAGCATTTGAAAAACATTTATTTCTCTTTCACTTAATAATTCATGAAGAGTTGCTTTGGTTTTTTGCTGAAGATGTTGTGCCATTTTTTCCGCTATATCACCAGAGATGTATTTTTTCCCTGTTAAAATCCGCTGAACGGCATTTACCAGTTTTTCCGGGGCGGCATCTTTGTTCAGGTATCCGGCAGCTCCGGATTTAATAACATTCATTGCATATTGCTCTTCCGGGTAAATGCTGAGAATGAGTACGGGCAACCCGGGACGTTTTTCTTTAATGCGGCGTAAAGCTTCTAACCCCCCGCCTCCCGGCATAGCCAGGTCGGATACCACAATATCCCATTCATCTTTCAAAGCCTTTTCTGCAAGCGAAGGGCCGTCATTCGCTTCTTCAATATGTACTAATGAAAAACCTTCCTGCAGTATCTGTTTCAGACCCCGTCTTACAATTTCATGATCATCGGCAATGAGTATGCGAAGCATATCAATTTTTGGATGTGAGACTATTTGCAAACTAGTTAAGGCCATTCACAGAAGATTGGTTAGCATTCAGGCCGAAAATTACACTGTGAATAAGCAAACTCATGTAGGATGGTTATGCTTAAAAAAGTAGAATTTAGACTACACGTGGATTTGACAATTGTCAAATTAGACCTTTCTCCAATGCATAGCGGGTAAGGTCTGCATTGGACTTCATCTTCATTTTATCCAATACCCGTGACCGGTAGGTGCTCACCGTGGTTATACTGAGTGAAAGCTGGTTGGCTATTTCAGAAACTGATTTCCCGGATGCGATCAATTTGAATACATCAAATTCACGGTCAGAAAGGAGTTCGTGGGATGGCCGGTCGGTATCTTCGTTGAAAGCGTCAGCCAGTTTCTCGGCTATACTTGGAGTAATGTATTTTTTGCCCAACTGCACTGTTCTGACAGCATTGATCAGTTCATCATGAACGGTGTCCTTGCCCAAATAGCCCGAAGCCCCGGCTTTAAGTACCCGCAGGGCATATTGATCTTCGGGGTGCATACTCATGATGAGAACAGGTAGTGCAGGATGAGTTTGCTTTATTTGCCGCAATGCATCAAGACCACTTCTGCCCGGCATGCTCAGATCGCAAACCACCACATCCCAATCACCATCCAATATCCTTTTAATGAGTCCTTCAGCATCAGCCTCTTCCACGATGATGGCTGTAGGGAATTCTTCGAGCAAGATTTGTCTTACCCCTTTTCTGACAATAGCATGATCGTCCGCAATCAGGATTCGCATGATGGTTTTCGTTATTACTTTTTTTGTAAATCAGCAACTGAAAGAGGAACTGAAACAATAACGACGGTGCCTTTGCCCGGCTCGCTGTTAATTTCATAGCTTCCCCCCAGCATGGCTGTCCGTTCTCTCATACCCAAGATACCAAGTGTTTTCTTATCTTTTGCTTTTTCTATATTAAATCCTTTGCCGTTGTCTTCAATGGTAAGAACGAGGTTGTCCTTTTTCACGTTCAATGTTACTTTTACCCGGGATGCGGCAGCATGGCGGGCCACATTGGTAAGCGATTCCTGGAAAATCCTGAAAACCCCTGTTTTTATCGCCTCGGGAATAAAATTTTCTTCTGCCAATTCATCAAACTCAGCAATAATGCCTATACGTTTTTCGAATTCACGCAGGTGCCATTCAATGGCAGCAATCAGTCCCAGGTCATCCAGAATGCTGGGTCTTAATTCTGAAGATATGCGGCGGACGGTTTTTACCGTTCCATCCAGCATATTGGCCAGTTCCGTCAGCCGCTCTTTTACTGATTCATCTTTGTTTCCCAGCTTTTTATTAAGCCAGGAAACATCCATTTTCAGGACGGTGAGCTGTTGTCCCAGTTCATCATGAATTTCCCTGGCAATATGGGCTCTCTCTTCCTCCCTGATCCGCTGCACATGTTCTGTCAGTCTCCGAATATCTTCCAGCGACTTTTTTAATAACTCATCCGCTAATAATTTTTCTGTTATATCGTTGGCAAGAATAAGTCGTACCGGTTTTTCATCGTACTCAATATCATGTGCTATAACCTCAACATGAATAATAGTGCCGTCTTTTTTCAAATGCCGCCAGGCTCCGGAATAACGAATGCCCTTTTTTTGTTTCACTGCTACTTCTTCAAACCGATGCACATCTTCGGCAGGCCGCATCTCTCTTGCATTGAGTTTCAAAAACTGGCTTCTTGTATAGCCATAATGTTTCAAAGCGGCTTCGTTCACATCCACCACATTCAGATCCGGCAAAGACAACATCCACATGGGCATCGGATTGTTTTGAAACAGCAGTTTGTATTTCTTTTCGGACCGGCGCAGCTCTTCTTCTGCTCTTTTCCGCTCTGATATATCTATCCCGGAACCCAGGAGACAAGGTTTGCCTTCATACTCCAGCAACACTGCTTTGAAATAATAAGGAATTCTTTTCCCTTCCTTTGTAAAAAAATCAGCTTCAGCATCGTTCACTCCCTTGTCAAATACACCCCTGATCTGTTCTGCGATATAAGCCTTTGTGTCTTCATGATAAAAATCTATAGGGCGCATCCTGGAAATTTCCTCACCTGAATAGCCTGTCACCAATTCAAATTGTTTATTCCAGCGTAGGAATTTTCCGTTCTTATCATAAAAATAAAACACACCTGGCAGTGTATCTATCAGCTTTTCTGCCATATTCCTGGCCTTTACTATTTCTTCTTCGGCTTTCTTGCGTTCAGTAATGTCCATATGTACCCCGTCCCACTTCACACTGCCGTCTGGCATTTTCCGGGGAACAGAACGGATATAAAACCAGCACATACCCCGGGTTTTGGTGTTACTGCGAATCTCCACTTCAAAAACTGTCATGTTTCTGTAGGATACTTCTTCGGCCTCTTTCACCCTTAACAGGTCATCAGGGTGTATCAGTTCATACAACAATTGTGCGTTTGCAATTACTTCTTTTACCGGGTATCCCATCAGGCTTTCAACACTTTCGCTTATGTAAACAAATTTCATTTCGCCGGAAGTTTCCCTCACAAGCTGATAAGTCATCATACCCGGCAAGCTATTGCTCAGTGTATATAACTGAACAGCCCTTTCCCTGATCTCTTCTTCTGCTTTTTTACGTTCAGTAATATCTATCATACTTCCCGTCATTCTTACCGGTTTGCCTTCTTCATTGCGAATGATGTAACAACGGTCGAAAAGAAAAACGTAGTTGCCGTCCGGCTTGCGAAAACGGTATTCTGTTTCCCAGTAAAGTGTGTCAGATGTCAATGCCATCGTCTGGGCACTAACTGTTTTTTCCCTGTCTTCCGGGTGAATCCTTGAACTCCATTCTTCCACACCCGGCACAGGTTCCTCTTTACCCAAACCATAAAGTTGCTGGTGCACTTCGTTGGCCCACAGTTCATTTGTTTCTAAATGCCATTCCCAAATGGCATCATGGGTGACGCTGGAGATCACTTCAAATCTTTCATTGAATTTTCTAAGCTCAGCCTCTGCTTTTTTACGAACTGATATATCACGGATAAAGGCAGTAAAAGTTAACACACCGGATTGTTTAATCGGAATGATTGAAATTTCAACAGGGAATTCATTGCCGGTACGGTTCACAGCAGGCAGCTCCAGTATATTGTTGAGCACAGGCCCCTCTCCTGTTTCCATAAAACGGGCCATACCTTTGTCATGAGCATCACGGTAGCGATGCGGAATAATAAAGGCTGAGAGCCGTTTGCCGGTAATTTCACTTTCCAGCCAGCCAAATATTTTCTCAGCCTGGGGATTCCATGAAATAACATTACCAGCGGCATCTATGGTGATAATTGCATCCAGTGCTGAGCGGGTCAGCAGTCTTGCCTTTTCTTCACTGCGCCTGATGACCTCATCCGATTTTTTCTTTGCCGATATGTCTGTGGTTGAAATAAAAGCCCCGGTAATATTATTTTCATCATCAGTCACAGGCATATAGCTCACCCTGACCCATTCCGGCAGATTTTCTATTGCCAGCTGTAGTTCATATTCCACCCTTTGCCCAGAAAAAACTTTCTCCAGGCTTTCCTTCACGGGTTCATTGTCATCTTCCCGGAACAGCTCCAATATGTTGGATCCTATATCTACGGGATGTCCCCATGCTTTGGTAAGATTGCTTTGTGCAATTTTGTTGATAAGAATAATGCGGCAATCCCGGTTTATCACATAAAAACTTTCTGCCGAACCGGATAATGCGTGTCGCAGGAGTTTTTCAGAAGCTTCCAGTTGCTCTTTAGCCTTTTTTTGTTCACTTACATCCCTGACTATAGCAATGATCCTACCGTCTGAAAGCAACCTGGCTGTAATGTCAACAGCCACCAGCGAGGCATCCCTGCGTTTCATGTTTCTTTCAACATGTGTTCTTTCTCCGGACAACAGTTCTTTGTACATTACCGGTTTTTCCATGAGTTCTTCATCAGGCATCAGGTCTGCAACATTCATACTGCACAATTGGTTGCTGGTGTAACCTAGCAGTTCACAAGCCCTGTTATTTACCTCCAGCAGTTGCCCATTCTTATCGTTGATGAAGATCGCATCAGAGGCTTCTTCCACCATCAGGCGGTAGCGGTCTTCCGTAATCTTTAATTTCTCATTGGTTAGCACCAGCTCTGTGATATCTGTCATGGAACCAACAGCCCTGTTGGCCCGGCCATCATCATGACGAAGAATGTAGCAGCGGTCATAGATATAGGAATAACTGCCATCCGATTTTCGGAAACGGTATTCCTTGGTCCATGTATTAACAGCAGGATCTTCAATGGCTGCCTTAAAACTGCCGGCAGCTTCTTCTTTATCTTCAGGATGGATCAGCTTTTCCCAGGCATCAACAGAATTATACATTTCATTGCGGCTGTAACCAAATTTGTCAAAAAAGTTATCATTCCACCAAATGTTGTTATCATCAAGCGAGGCTTCCCAGACAATGTCGTTGGTAGCTTTTGCAACCATGTCGAAACGATTGATCGCTTGCCGGAGGCTGGTTTCTGCTTTTTTCCGTTCGGATATATCCTTGAAATAAATAGACAATCCTGTATGAGATGGGTAAATATGGTTTTCAAACCATTTGTCCCGGGCAGGATAATAGGTTTCGACCCAACGGTAGGTCTGCGTTTCCATTGCCGCTATATATTCCTTATAAAATGGCTCATTTACCATTTCAGGAAACTCTGTCCAAATATGACGGCCAATCAGGTAGCCCGGATCTTTACCCAGCAATTCCTCTGCCTTACTATTTATATAAGTATAATTCCAGTTCCTGTCCACGGCAATGATGGCATCGCTTACTCTTTGAAATACTTCGCTGATCACAGCCGACTTCTCTATTACCTGTTTTTCCAACTGATCATTAAATTGTTTCAGTTGCAGCTCCATTTGCTTTTTCTGGGTGATGTCTCTATGCACAATTACAAAGCCTTTTACCTTATCATTGTCATCTTTTATTATACTGACACTGCTGTGAATGATTATATCTCTTCCGTCTTTGGTGGTATATTCAAATTCGCCTTTGTATGATCCTGTTTGAATCACCGACTGCACCACCTCCTTTCTTTTTTCTTCGTCTGACCGGCTTTTGAGAAGCTCCAGGAAATGCCGGCCAACCGCTTCCTGTTCACTATAACCATACAGTTCTTCGGCAGCTCTGTTCCAGGAAATGATGTTGAAATGGGGATCTGAGGAAAAGATCGCATCACCGGAACTCTGTACTAAACGGGCCAGGTATTCAATTCTTTTTTCCTGCAACTGCTCTTTCCTGCTGATATAACCCATTCGCAGCAGCAAAGCCACCATGCTTAAGACAAAAAGAAAAGCCAATACGATAAACAACCGGTCTCCCTTTTTGGCTGCGGCTTCCTGGCCTTTGTTTGACTCCCGGAGCAAAATCCTGTTTTTATTCTCAATGCCGGTTGCCAATGCCCGTATGCTGTCTATGAGAAGGCGACCCTGCCCGATAATATTTTTTTGAGCAGCTTCGTTCATACCCTGTTCACTCCTGATCCGGACAGATTTTTCAACAATGGACAATTTCTCTTTGACCAATGTCATTAGCTTAGAAAAAGACTCTCTTTGTGCGGGATACTCATTGAGAAAAGATCGAATACGACTTGTATCCACCGAAAGACTGGCTAATGCGTTTTCGTATGACTGCAGAAAAGCAGAATCACCGGAAATAAGATAGCTTCGCTGGCTGGATTCGAGATCCTGTATATCGTCTATAAAATCTTCGGTTAAATGTAACACTTCAAGCGCCTCAGCAATATGCAGACTTTCTTCTTCTTCCTTCTTTACATTCTGATAAGTGTACCAGATAAAAAAAAGAATAAAGGCCAGGGCAAAATAAAGCCCCCAGGTGATTATTTTTCTGGCGGGACCCAGTTTCATACTGAACATGGCAAACAAACCGGCATCAACTACAAAATAATAATACTTACGGTATCCTCAATGCATTAATTACAAGATATGAATTAAAGACCCTGTGCATTGATGTAATTGACCAACGATGCTGTATTCTTCAGATTTAATTTTTTCAGGATATTATATCGGTGGACTTCTACCGTCTTTAGCGAAATATCAAGCCGGAGAGCAATCTCCCTTGACGATAGCCCTTCTTTGATGTGATGGATAATATCCAGTTCTCTGCCTGATAGAACATTCATATCCGCAGTGCTGACATTTTCTTCCTCCAATTCCTGTTGGGCAAGAATGTTTTTCACCTCTGTGCAAACATATTTATTTCCGTTAGCCACTTCTATTATAGCCGTGATAAACTCTTCTC
>CAYPOD010000069.1:0-7331 GCA_964412375.1 uncultured Chitinophaga sp.
TGAAAGGCCGAACTGACATACCTGTTCCGAAATTTGGCGCAAAGATAAGGGGGTGGGGTCAAAATCTGTCGGCGAAATAAAGGAATTTGGAGAATTAGATCAAAAGCAAAACCCGAGCCTTTTGATAAATAATGCCTGTGTTCAGCCTCCATGATAATCAAAGAGATGGGTAACTTCAATTAGAAACAGGCTGCCCTTTTTTTTCAAACTGCATTTCATGCAGCCGGGCATAAAAGCCGCCTTTTTGCATCAGCTCCTCATGGGTGCCCATTTCTTTGATTTCTCCCTTGTCTAAAACGATGATCTTACTGGCCTTGCGGATGGTAGACAAGCGATGGGCTATCACAATCGAAGTTCTTCCTTTTATCAGGGTGTCAATAGCATGCTGTATAAGCAGTTCACTCTCGGTATCCACAGATGATGTGGCTTCGTCTAATATTAAAATGGAAGGGTTATAAAGCAATGCCCGGATAAATGATAATAATTGGCGTTGGCCTAACGATAATGTAGCACCTCTTTCCATCACATTATAATCATACCCTCCCGGTAATTGCATAATGAAATCATGCATGTCTATCAGTTTTGCCGCTTCTATCACTTTTTCCTTCGAAACTTCCGGGTTGCGCAATGTAATATTATCTATAACAGACCCCGAAAAAAGAAATACATCCTGCAACACCACGCCAATATTTTTTCGCAACACATCGGTGTCAAAATCCTCAATGTTTATGTCGTCAATCCGGATGGCGCCCTTTTGAATATGATATAAACGGTTCAGTAAACTAATGATTGTGGATTTACCACTGCCGGTGTGGCCAACTATGGCAACGGTTTCTCCGGGGTTAACCGTGAAGCTCACCTCTTTCAGTACATAATGCTCATGGCTGTAGGCAAACCATACATTTTCAAATTCAATTTTGCCCTGCACAGCAGCCGGTTTGCTGGCATCGCTGTGTGATTCCGGAATAAAATCTTCATTATCCAACACCTTAAACACCCTTTCGCTGGCAATGATGCCCATTTGCAAAACGTTGAATTTATCAGCAATCACACGAAGCGGACGAAACAACAGGTTCAGGCAAAGAATAAAAGAAATGATCGTTCCGGCTTCTGTCCGCTGCCCGGAGCCATACCAAACTATCAGTCCTATTGATAAAGCCAATACAATTTCCACGACCGGGAAAAAAACAGAATAGGCAAAAATGGCCTTTATATTGGCATTACGATGCTCTTTGTTGATCTTTTTGAATTTCTGAAACTCTCTTTCTTCTGATGCAAATGCCTGCACCACCGGCATCCCGGTGAGGTGCTCTTGTACAAAAGCATTCAGCGCTGCCACAGCATTTCTTACTTTAAAGAAAGAACGGTTGATACTTTCTTTAAAATAATATGTCGCAATAATTATAATGGGAAAAGGAATAAGGGCAATCAAAGTCAGTTGCCAGTCGCTCCAGAACATAAACGTCAGCACACAGACAATAGAAAGCAGGTCGGCAATGATAGGCACCAGCCCGTCAGAAAAAATATCATTGATAGATTCAATGTCATTGATCGTTCTCGTTGTTAAGGTGCCAATCGGTGTTTTATCAAACTGCGAAAGGTTCAGCCCCAGTATCTTTTTATATATTGTTACCCGCAGATCTCTCACCACCGACTGACCCAGCCATGCTGTGGTGAAAGAAAAAATGAACCGCATAGCTGTTTCCACCAGGATCAATGCCACCTGGATAATTGTGATATTAATGACCATGGCGGCCACTTCATTGCTGATATATTTGTTAACCGTCAGCTGAATCAGCAAAGGTCTGAGGGGAGTGATCGCTGCCAGCGAAACGGCCAGCGCCACGGAGAGCCAGAACTTTTTCCTGTACGGTGCCGCATAGCTGAACACCCTTCTCAACAGTGCGAAATCGAAAAAACCTTTTTTGTTTTCTGGCAATGGGAAAAAATATTAAGCAGTAAAAGTACAGATAAGCATCTCAAAACGCTTTTGCATCTTCTTCATCCTCCATAGCGATCTTATAAGCCTTGATAAACAAAGCACCGAGATTTTTATAGGGGGGGATATAATCTTCAAATCCATCCACATTAGCTGCCTGCCCGAATTGTTTCCAGAAAGGAATCCACTCCACGCCGTTGCCATTTCTTGCTTTTTCTGTCAGCAACTGGAAAAAAGGTCTGTTGATAGCCGTTCTCCCGATTTGCTTGGAAGCAATAATATGTGCATCCGGTGCTTTTGACAGCACATCGTGTATCAGGTGATAACCACCGCAGGAACCCAGGAAAACTATTTTGGAAGTAGGAAACATCTGTTCGATTGTATACGGGGCATAATAGCTGTGCCCCCTGTGAATGGTGATACTGGGATATAGTTTATTATTTTCCAGGTATTCGCCAAGGGCAGCCTGTGCTTTTTCGTCTTCTCCGGTTTCTTCGGGAAGCGGCCTGTTAGCATAAATACTGACAGGCTTACCTTTTAATGAGGTGATGGTGATCCAATAAGGGTTGCTGCGGTCAATCTTCCAGTTGGCATTGCTGAACATGTTCTGGAATCCGCCAAATATGCCCTGCCCGTCTTTATCGCCATAAAAGAACACCTGCATGATCACCCGGCCGCTGTCATTCACCATAGCGTTAAAGGGTACTTCATACACAGGTGGTATTCCCAGTTCACTGGTAAGATCAATTTTATTGGCAGAGTCCGCAGAAAGAAAAAGTTTACCGAGAATATTGTAAATAGCCATCCCCCGTTTGTTGCCGGTTGTTCTGTTACGTTCATAGTTCTGATCTACATTTACCAGCATTTCATCGGCAAGAGGCTTGATACTTTCTGCAATGCTGGCATAAGAATCCGCCACATCCACACCATCTTCCAGGCCATCTGATTTTTCAAGATTGCTGACAAAAGCCCTCATCAGGCTGCTGGCATCATCCGCCCGGGGAAAAGAACTGAGAAAATTTGCCAATGTATTATACCCGGCCGACATTTTAATGAACTTTCTGTATTTATCAAACTTCAGCAGCATCAGCAGCGAATCACCCCGGTTATTGATCTTTTTCATCATCAGCGGGTAAACACCTTTTACAAAACTGGAAGTATAGATAAGCCCGTCACTTGACACAGCGAGATAGTATAGTTCCTGCGCATTCAACGGCTGAATGATGCGATAGCGGATATTGTCATTTTCAAAATGAAGTGCATTGATGGTGTTCACAAACACTTCCTGCGCCTTGGTCTCCAGCCGTTTAGTTAATGATTTGAACTCAAAAGCAGTGTCTTTATTTATCGCACGGTTCACATATTCCATCTGCGTGTTCACAAGCAGGCGATAATATAATATTGAATCATCTTTCACTTTGTCAATCTCTTCTATCGTCATTTTTCCTGACACCAGGTTGTCTAGAAACGGAAAGTATTGCTGACCGCTTCGGCTTACAGCCATCCGGGAAATTGTTTTTACAAACACATCATCCTCTATCTTTCTGATAACAGCACCAAACTTATTTGCCGCTGCTGCATAATCATACAACTGGCGGGGGTATTTTTTGGCAAAGACCTTTACCAGGCTGTCGGCAAAGGGGACATCGGGATAATCCATTAATGTAGTAAAAGCCTTATCGGGAAAAAGAATACAATATTTAAGAATAACAAGATCACGGCTTTTTTTAAACCCGGGGTTATTCTCAAAGGTCACTCTGTCGGCATTCACAACAGAGTAGGCCAGGTCGTAAGAAAGCTTTTGAATGATAGGCTCAATAGATTTTCCTGCAATATCAGCCTCCATGCATTGTTCAAACGCCGCAATGATATCCGGCAGCATCAGCGGGTTCACTCTTTTTGCCGCACGGTTGCTGGTATAAAATTTCAATAAATAATCAACGCCCCGGAGATAGCGAATCTTTTGGGAGTGACCCAGTAAACTGTCGTTTTCGATACGGCACTGGATCCTGTCCACCCGGTTCACCACTGATTTGGTCAGTAGCAGGTTCACTTCTGCGTTGGCAGAAGGCGAAAACTGGTTGTCGTTTTTACCATCGGATTGAAGAATGAGGCTTTGCTCTTTGTCTATATAATCATGAAACAACTGCCTGTTGATCGGCGCCGTGCAACCTGTCGCTTTCCGGCTGGTATCAGCAAGGGATGCAAATGAGTTTTGGGTCTTGCCCTGAATGGAAAGAACCAGTAAAACAACCGGCAGAATAAGGTATCTGGAAACTGCTGTCATAAGGATCGTTACACAAATTTAATAAGCATTGCCGAGATGGCCGTATTTACTCTTTACGCTGATTAAGATGGCATTGGGGCATAAAAAGTTGGCTTTCCGGCTTTATGGCTGAAATAGTGGCCGGCGCTTATGAATCATTGTATTAAGTTTTCATTAAGTCTGCATGAACAACTACTCCCTTGTTTTACAGGCAGCTGATTTACCTTTAGGTTTGCGCAAAATTTCGCTGCGATGGAAACAAAAGCCCGAAAGGTGCTGATAGCAGATGATGAACCGGACATCCTTGAGATACTGAAATACAATCTTTCAAATGAAGGATATGAAGTGGTAACGGCCAAGGATGGTGATGAAGCTATTGAAAAAGCCCGCCGCAATATGCCCGACCTGGTGGTGCTGGATGTGATGATGCCCAAAAAATCAGGAGTGGAAGTTTGCCAGATCCTGCGATCCCAGCCTGCTTTTAAAGAAACGCTGATCATTTTCCTTACTGCTTTGAATGATGAAGGCACACAGATCAAAGGACTGGAAACCGGCGCCGATGATTATGTGAGCAAGCCCATCAGCCCCAAAGTGTTCCTGAGCCGGGTGAATGCACTTTTTCGACGCCTGAATAAGACGGAAGCAAAAGTGCTGACGATAGAAAATCTCACTATTGATCCGGAACGGTTCATTGTGCAAGTGGACAATCAGGATATTGTTTTGGCTAAAAAAGAGTTTGAGTTGCTTTACCTGCTTGCCCAGAAACCGGGCCGTGTTTACCTGCGCAATGAAATTTTAAACCAGGTATGGGGCAACGATGTGATCGTTGGCGACCGCACCATTGATGTGCATATCCGCAAGATCCGCCAGAAACTCGGCATTGACTGTATCACTACGGTGAAAGGGGTTGGATATAAATTTGAACTTTGAGAAAAGGGTCAAGGCACATGTAAGCAAGATGCAAGAGAGTTTTATTGTTTTGACTTTTCTTTTCCATTGCTTGTTCCTTGATCCTTGTGCCCTGTCTCTTGTACCTTCGCATTATGTTTTCCGCTAAAAATTTTTCCCCCCGGCAACTTTCTGCATTTACTGCTTTGGTGCTGGCAACACCTATCAGCCTGCTGCTTGGCTATGCTGAAAAAAGCTGGCTGTGGACAGTCGCCTCATTTGTCATCATATTTGCCGGAAGCTATTTTCTCATATCATTCATGCTAGAACGATTCATCTATCGAAAGATCAAACTCATCTATAAATTCATTTACCAGACCAAAGCCACCAAGAGAGAGGAAACCTATTATAAATATATTCTCCCGCAAAAAAGTATTGATGAAGTAAGAGAAGACGTGGAAGCCTGGGCCGCTGCCCGCAAAGAAGAGATTGAATTGTTGCAAAAAAATGAACAGTTCCGGAAAGAATTTTTGCAAAATCTCTCTCATGAATTCAAAACACCTGTTTTTGCTATCCAGGGATATGTGGACACACTTTTGCAGGGAGCATTGAATAACCCGGAAGTGAATAAAAAATTCCTGGAAAAAACAGCAAGGAATGTAGATCGCCTCACCAACTTGTTGAATGACCTGGATGAAATTTCGAAATTAGAACGAGGTGAACTGGTGCTTTACAAACAAAACTTTGTCATACAGGACCTGGTAAAAGATGCTTTTGAAAGTCTTTCGCTGAAAGCCGATGAACGCAATATTCATTTCAGCATCAAAAAAGGCTGCGAATCGCCTTTGACAGTTCATGCCGACAAAGAAAAGATCAGGCAGGTGGTGACCAACTTGCTTGAAAACTCGGTCAAGTATGGTAAAGAGAACGGCAATATAGTTGCCAGTATGTACAACACAGACGGACGGCATATCCTAGTTGAAATAAGTGACGATGGTATAGGCATACCCGAAAAACACCTGCCCCGCATCTTTGAACGTTTCTATCGCACCGATGAAGGCCGAAGCATTGATGTGACCGGCAGTGGCCTGGGACTGTCCATTTGCAAACATATCATCGAAGCACATGGGCAAACAATACATGTGAGAAGCCGGGAAGATATAGGAACCACTGTGGGTTTCACACTGGAGAGGAAAAAAGAACTGTCATAGACTTAATGTATGGAAATCAACTGGCTCATTATTGTTATTGCAGGACTGCTCATGCTGGCGTTGATCATTTTTATCATTCGCAGTAATTCCCGTGATAAAAAAAATCTCACCGACAAGCTTAACAGGAATTACCCGGGAAAAAAGGAACGTCATTCTGAAGAAGAAGACCCCGATGATCTGAAAGGAAGCTGAAAAAAGCCACCCCCGGCCTGTCCTGCCAAGGGGTGGCAACTGCATGAGAAATCTGCTCCCGATACGATTACTAACACATAAGAAATGCGATTGGGAAAGAGTAGAGTAAAGAACTACTGTAAAGATGGACTGCGATTGTTACAGCATTGTTACCCGCAGGTTATAACACTATTAATTTCATCTCCGATTGTTGCGGCAGGCTTTGTAACTTAGATAAGCTTGCAACCCATGAAAATAAGCGCAGTCATCATATTTTTTTTCCTGGCAGGGCTTATACAGGAACCTGTCATTGCCCAGCCGGGCAAAGTGATCGCTTTTGATTTTTATGGCGATTCGGTGAAACTGGATTTTGAACCGGCCTGGTTTGTTGACTATACAGAACCTCTTTCAGAACAAGGCATCAGTGGCTTTTATGAAAAGGTTAGCCAAGGGAAATTTGAACCCTTGCTGAAGCAATTGCTGCACTACAAAGAGCAACTCCGTCTTGACGACTGGTTGTTTTACCAGCTCATCCGCAAAACGGCTCAGCAAATAAGTCCCAAAGCAGCCAATTATCACCGCTACACCTTATACAAATGGTTTTTTCTTACCGGCACAGGCTATGATGCCACTGTGAACATCACTGCGGATAGTATTCTTTTTTATGTACGCAGCGAAGAGAACATTTATAATATCCCATCCCGGTTGAGCAGGGGGCGGCAATATGTTTGCCTCAACTACCATGACTATGGCAACAATATTGATTTTACCCGCAGACAATTCAGGGAAGTGGCGATTGCTGTGCCCGGAGCCGAAAAATCTTTTTCCTATAAGGTCACCAACCTGCCCAATTTCA
>CAYPOD010000070.1:0-1471 GCA_964412375.1 uncultured Chitinophaga sp.
GGCGGCGTGATTTATTTTGCCTTTCAATATAAAAACAGTCAATATGAGTTCAGAAGCATTGGATAAAGCATATGCCTCGCAGATCGCCAATATTGAAAAAAGCACCGGCAAAAAAATGGCCGACTGGATCGCTATTGTTAATAAAAGCGGATTAGCTAAACATGGAGAACTGGTGAATTTCCTGAAGGAAAAACATGGGTTTACCCATGGCAACGCAAACATGGTAGTGCATTATGCCAAACAAAGTCATGCAGGCGCTGCCGAAAACAGTGATGACCTCGTCGCTGATCAATATAAGGGAAAAGAAAACCTGAAACCCTGGTATGATAAGATCATGGCCGAAGTGAATAAGTTTGGTAAAGATGTGGAAGTATCACCCAAGAAAGCTTATGTGAGTTTGCGAAGAAAAAAGCAGTTTGCCATTTTACAACCCTCTACGAAAGAACGGCTGGATGTAGGATTGAATATTAAAGGGATTGCAGCTTCCGGGATTGTAGAAGATGGCAAGAAATGGAACGCCATGTGCACCCATCGCATCAAAGTGGAAGATGAAAAGATCATCAACAAAGAATTAATCAACTGGATAAAACAGGCTTACGACCAGGCCGGATAAAATACAGCACCATGAAATCAATTTTCGGCATACTGCTTTTTATAAGCACTCATTCATATTCACAGCCTTCCAATTATAAGATCGTATATAATGTGCTGCATGATATACCTAAAGGAAACTACGAAGTGTTCATCATGGATTCAGATGGAAAGAATCAAAAGAATATAAGCAGGTATGACGGGCTTGATTGGGTGTACCGGACTTATAAAGACAAGATCTATTTCGTCAGCGACCGAGATACAACCTGTAAGCGCTGCTACAAGCTATATGAAATGAACCAGGAAGGAGAAAATATACAAAAGATCAGTGATCTTGTCCTGGAAGATAGCTGGATGGATATGCGGGACAATGGAAAGGAAATGATTGTCTCAGCAAGAATTGGAACACAGATCAGATCGCAATTGTTTTTACTGAACATGGAAAATGGCTCCTTTAAACAACTGACCAATGACACCGTAGCCTATTATAATGATCCGGTTTTTTCTCCTGACGGAAAGCAGATCGTTTTTCGCCATCGGAGTAACCGTCGCGACAGGTTTATGAAAACAGAGCTGTATATCATGAATGCCGACGGAACTGGTAAACGGCAGCTTACCCACTATCCGGCTAATGACACATCTCTTAAGTCAGGTGAATACCATGCAGGGCCACCAAGATGGAACAGGAAAAAAGACTTTATCAGTTATATGTCTTTTCAAAACGGAAAGTATGAAGTGTATGGAATAACAGCAGATGGCAAGAAGCAATGGAAGGTCACAACAACGGAAGGAAAAGATGCCGGTTGGCACGACTGGACAGCCGATGGTAAATGGATGGTGGTAGATATTTCCATTCCCGGAAAAAGGATCTATGATATTT
>CAYPOD010000070.1:1571-7171 GCA_964412375.1 uncultured Chitinophaga sp.
ATCAACCGGGGTTTTTTATACAGTTTTCTATTTCTTCCTTTTGAATGTTGCTTCCATGAATTTGGCTTCTTTACCGTCATGGCCAGTACCATACATAGACATGGTATAGCTGTTATCATCAAGGTATTTTAATTCCTGGCGGATATCAGTTTCTTTTTTCATGCCGGGGTCTGATTGTTTTCCTGCCATGTTGAGTGTTTTGGTTGCTTCATCATAGCTGCCCTCCATTCTTACAATTCCAGAACCCATATTGTCAATCCATGAAAGAACAAACTTCTTTTTCATTTTATCAAATCCCATTATTCCACGTCCCTGCATGGGTTGTCCTATCATATTGCTTGAAAAATCTGTCACCTGGTAAAGGCCATTCATTAACGTGGACACCACTTCTGTAGCTTTTGATACAGTCGGTGGCTGAGAAGGATCCATCCATTGTAAAACCGAATCAGAAACCCATGTGCCGGCATGTTTTGCCATCCATGTATGTTCAGCTCCCGGGGTGGCAAAATCAGTCCAGGCTTGCATCATTGCTGCAATTGCAGCAGAATCTGGTGGCCCGGCAGGAGTAGTTGATGATGCTTCAGGAGTTGCAGTCGTTTCGCCTTTTGTTTCATCTGTCTTTTTTTCATTGTTGCAAGCTGCAAAGAATATTGCTGCTGCAGCAAAAGCAATCAGTTTACGTTTCATAATAAAAATTTAAGGTGATAAGGTACAAAATCTGATTTCTGATTAAAAAAATAAACGATGAAACCGGAGTTTTGGGGGATGAAATTTCATCCCCTCCTACATCAACTGGCTGATTTTAATGCGCATCACGGTGGCTATGCTGGTTGCCCTTTCTTTGGCAAGAAAAGCTTTTTCGCCTTCAAACAATTCATCTACAGATGACTTGAAATAGTGAAGCCATGTTTCAAAATGATGCGGCTGCAAGGGAGATTGCTGGTGCAGTTGCATATGTGGCTGCATCGCATTTTTCCGGTAGGTATCAGATTGAAACAATATGGAGTCCCAGAAATCAACCAACACAGGGAGATGATGGGCAAGATCGATCTTTGCTATATCTGTGAACAGGTAACTGATCGAATCATCTGCAAGCAATTTTTTATAAAACTGACGCATCAGCAACAACAGGTCTTCCCTGTTTTGTATATCTCTTTTATCCGGCATTTATTTCCTTTAACACATTCTCCATTTTTGTTTTCAGGTCCTCATAATCCGTATATCCCCTTGCCAGCAAATAAAACTTTGTCTCCTCCACCTGCATCAGCACGGCGGGAAAACCGTTTACTTTTAATTGCCTGCACAAGGCAAATTCGTAATATGCTTTCTCTTTGTAGGCTTCGCTATGGAGTTTGGTATAAAAATCACCGGGATCCAGTCCATACCTGGCCAATAAATGACGATAAGCTTCATCATCTGTCAGGTCTCTGCCTTCGTAGTGTAAGGCATACTGCATATCCGCAATAAATTCAACCTGGCGTCCGGGATGTTGTTCTTTAAAAATACACAATGCGATGGCAGCCTTTTCTGAATGGGGAAACCAGTCGCTCTGATCCGGGTTAAAAATATGCCAGAGATAATCTTCCCCAAATTTTATACCTGTCAGTTCTTCCACCCGTTTGTATGCAGCAGTAATGTAGCCCGCTGTTACACTGATCGGTTTTGGATTTTCTGCCGGGATCATTCCTCCTGACAATACTTCAAAAAAGAATTTGTCTTTGTATTCGTTTGCTATCCGTTTTATCACCAGGCTGAAACCATAGCACCAGCCGCAATACGCATCGTAACAATAATAAATAACAGGCTGCATAGAAACACAAACTTACCAGTACAAACTGATACTGATTTATGACTTTGGTAAAATCAATTCCTGCTTTTCACGTCATCAAACTTAACATCATAATCTTCCCGGATAGTACCCATCCACCTGTCCCAGAATAAGAAATATAGGCCATAGTTGCCTTTGAAATACTGGTGGTGCTGGTTGTGGTTAACAGACGTGTTGATCCACTTGCCCAGCCAGTGCCGGCTGAAGCCTTTGGGATACAATTCCCAACCGAGGTGGCCATACACATTATACAGCATCATGAATAAAAAGAAAAACAACAGGTGATACAGGTGTACCGGCATGATAAAAACAAATACCAGGAATATACCCGCTTCTACCACTGCCTCTAATGGATGAAAAGCATAAGCAGCAAAGGGGCTTGGGTTGGTGGATTTATGATGCACCAGGTGAACTATTTTAAATAAACGGGGATGATGCATCAGCCGGTGCATCCAGTAGAAATAAGTGTCATGTACAAACGCCATGATGGGAAATGCAATAATAAACCAGGCTATGCCATGTTGCTTTATATCGGTATAGAACCGGGTATGCTTTGCTATCTCTTTATTTCCCAGTACCAGTGAAGGCACAATCGCCAGTATAAAGATGGTGATAATGGAAAAACTTATCTCCCTTGCATAATCAGCCAGTTTGGGAAAGCGCTGCTGGATTTTTTTTCCGGCGATCGTTTTACGTAAAAGAATATAAAATAACAGGAAAGCCAGCGTGGCAATGAGTATATACCTGCTGCCGATGATAGTGATATGTTTAAAATAAATTGACCAGTCCATCGTATGCTGTTAATGCGCCTCGAGCCAGTTTTTACCTTCACCACATTCAGCGATCACCGGCACTTTATGCGGCAGTGGCAGGGCTATCTGCATGTTTTCAATGATCAGCGGTTTCAATTCCTTCACCTCTGTTTTCACTGCATCAAAGACCAGCTCATCATGCACCTGCAATAACATTTTGCTTTGCATCTTTTCTTTTTTCATAGCAGCATGCACTTTCTGCATAGCCAGCTTGATCATGTCAGCGGCCGTGCCCTGTATGGGTGAGTTGATAGCATTTCGTTCTGCAAAACCACGAACCGTGAAATTCGCCGAATTAATATCCCGCAGCCATCGTTTTCTTCCCATCAGTGTTTCCACATAGCCGTTTTCCCTGGCAAAGTTGATCGTATTGTCCATGTATTGCTGGATGCCGGGAAATTCTTTTTTATAATTATCAATGATTTCTTTGGCTTCTGTCCTGGTGATGCCGAGATTATCAGCTAACCCAAAAGCACCCTGTCCGTAAATGATGCCAAAATTTACACTCTTTGCTTTGTAACGCATTTCTTTGGTCACATCCTTTTCTGCCACATTATAAACTCTTGCCGCCGTGGCAGTATGAATATCTGTTCCTTTTTTAAAAGCTTCACACATATTCTTGTCGCCGCTGATGGCTGCCACAATACGCAGTTCGATTTGAGAATAATCGGCAGATAGGAGAATATGTTTGCTGTCCCTGGGAATAAACGCTTTCCTGATTTCTTTACCCCTGTCGGTTCTTACGGGTATGTTTTGCAAATTGGGATTATTACTCGCCAGCCTTCCGGTAACAGCCACAGCCTGGCCGTATGTGGTATGTACCCTGCCCGTTTTTGGGTTAATCAGTTGCGGCAGGGCATCCACATAGGTGGATTTCAGTTTGGTCAGTTCACGAAAAGCTAATATGTCGTCTACTATCTGGTGGCCTTTGGCTGCCAGTTTCAATAATACATCTTCACCCGTCTGGTACTGCCCGGTTTTTGTTTTTTTGGCGGAAGGATCAAGTTTGAGTTTATCAAATAACACTTCTCCTAATTGTTTTGGTGATGCCAAATTGAAACGTACACCCGCCTGTTTGTAAACACTCTCTTCGGCTTTTTTAGCATCTTTCTCCAGTTCCTTTGAATAATCAGTCAAAAAGTCCACATCAATTTTTATTCCTTCATATTCCATGTCCACCAGCACTTTCACCAATGGGTTCTCCACTTCATTGAAAACCTTTTCCACTTCTTTTTCTTTCAGCATCGGCACAAACACTTTCTTCAGTTGCAGGGTGATGTCGGCATCTTCGGCTGCATAATCTTTGATTTTTTCCAGTTCCACATCCCGCATATTGCCCTGTGTCTTCCCCTTCTTACCAATCAGTTCCTCAATATGCACCGGTTCATAACCCAGGTATTTATTACTGAGATCATCCATTCCTCTTTTTCCATCCGGTTCTATCACATAATGCGCCAGCATGGTGTCAAACAAATGCCCGGTGATTTCAATGCCATACCATTTCATGACCAGCATATCGTATTTCAGGTTCTGGCCAATCCATGTTTTCTTTTTGTCGGAAAACAGTGGTTCAAAATGTGCCAGTATCTCTTTTGTTTTCTTTTGATCAGCAGGACAGGGTACATAAAATGCCTGGCCGGGTTGCACTGAAAAACTCATTCCCACCAGTTCAGCATCATTGGCATCAATGCCGGTGGTTTCGGTATCAAAACAAATCTCTTCGTGTTTTTTTAGTTCCGTTACCAATTTTTTCAACGCAGCATCTCCTTCTACCGCTTCATACCTGTGCGGGGTGTTATTGATATTCTTTGCGGCTTCCCCCACTCCTTCCGCGGAAGGAGTTTCCGAAGTCTCTGCTATAGATGGGGCACTGCTTTCAATGATGTTTCCAAAGAGGTCCGTCTGCACTCCCTGCGGGATTTCTTTTTCAATTACTGTTTTGGCCGGAGTTCCGACAGAAAAATCTTCGCCCAGTAATCGTTTGCCCAGTGTTTTGAATTCTAACTCTGCAAAAATCTCTTTCAGCTTTTCTTTGTTCCATTCCGTGAGCTTAAAGTTTTCTTCGTGAAACTCTACCGGTGCATTGGTGATGATGGTGGCTAATTTTTTAGAAAGTATCGCCGATTCCTTTCCTTTCTTCACTTTTTCTCCCATTGCTCCTTTTATCTTATCGGCATTGGCTAACACATTTTCTAATGTATCATACTCCGCCAAAAGCTTGGCTGCTGTTTTTTCTCCCACACCGGGGATGCCCGGGATATTATCTACGGCATCGCCCATCAGCCCGAGAATATCAATCACCTGGCTCACTTCTTTGATATTCCATTTGGCGCAAACCTCTTCAGGCCCGAGTATTTCTGCATCTCCGCCCTGGTATCCGGGTTTATAAATTTTTATTTTATCAGTTACTAACTGTCCATAATCTTTATCCGGTGTCACCATATACACTTCATAGCCGGCTTTGGCTGCCTGCTGGCTCAGCGAACCGATCACATCATCGGCTTCATAACCATCCAGCTCAACTACAGGTATATCAAATCCCTCAATGATCTTTTTTATATCCGGAACAGCGGCCAGAATATCTTCAGGGGCTTCCTGGCGGTTGGCTTTGTAGTCTTCAAAATCAGTGTGTCTTTCGGTAGGCGCTGCCGTGTCAAAACAAACTGCCATATGCGTAGGCTTTTGTTTGTTGATCAGTTCGATCAGCGCATTGGTGAAACCAAACTGTGCATTGGTGTTTTTGCCTTTTGAAGTGATGCGTGGATTGCGGATAAGTGCATAATAAGCCCTGAACACAAGGGCAAATGCGTCGAGCAGGAAAAGTCTTTTTGCCATGCTGCTAAGTTAGGATTTTCAGATTGCAGCGGTGACCAGGCAAAAACACAAAGACCTCCACCATGAATGGCGGAGGCTTTTGTATTAACTAACTGCTTTGCTTAAAAGACTTAGTTGATAGAAAG
>CAYPOD010000071.1:0-6775 GCA_964412375.1 uncultured Chitinophaga sp.
ATTATTCAGCGAATTTAAAACAAGTTAGCCTCAGGCTTTCACCTTTTTTTAACCGAAGAAATAAAAAGAGCCCCGCAGCCGTTTTCTAATTTCATTCTCTAATTTTGCCGACACCATCCTAAAATGAGCAATCCAGTCCCTTCTCACCAACAAAAACCTTATCAGTCAGTCATACTGGGCCTGCGCTTTGCTGGTTTTTTGCTATTTCTTGTTTCCTGCAACAACGCATCACGGGAAGAATCACTGCTACCTGTGGTGGATTCAGCGGCAGCGGCCGAACGGCAGCAATTCATTGCCGACTCAGTTGCCCGTGTATCCTCAACAAAGAAAAAAATCTACCTGACGTTTGATGACGGACCAAACATGGGCACCCGGAATGTACTGGCAGCAGCACAACAGGAGCAGGTGCCAGTCAGTTTTTTCATTGTCGGTCTTCATGCCCACGATGGTGCCTGGCAACGGGAAACAGTGAAAAAGATCAGGGATGACAAACAAATGGAATTGTGCAATCACAGCTATACCCATGGGTTGCGCAACCGCTACAATACGTTTTATAGCTCCCCATCCACTGTTGTTGCCGACTTCAAACGATCTGAAGACAGTTTGCATTTTCCAAATGCCATTGCCCGGATGCCGGGACGTAATGCATGGCGGATTGATTCCATCATTTACACCGATATTAAAGAAAGCAGCGCCGCCGTTGATTCTTTGCACAAGAGCGGTTTTGCCATTATGGGATGGGACCTGGAGTGGATGTTCAGTCACAAAACGTTTTCTGTAAGAACTGACCCTGATCTGCTGCTCCGCCAGATAGAAAACATGCTGGAGGCCGGTAAAACAAAAATCCCCGGACACCTTGTGCTGCTGGCACATGACCAGGCTTTTCAGAAAGAGGAAGACATTGCCAAGCTTCATTATTTTTTGCAACAGCTAAAAGCAAACCCGGATTATGAACTGAGGTTAGCCAATCAATATCCCGGCACAGCCAAATACCGCATTTCCAATCCCTGATAAGGTTGCCTTGCCTTTTCGCCAATCCTAACCGGCATATTTACTCAATCATGGGTTTTAATATGTCAAGTTGTGTTTATGTGATAAGTGGCATGCGACCCAAAGGGGCTTTTATTTAACTTGGCTGTCCTTCTAAAACTGATTAGTTATGAAAAAAAAGCTTTTGTTGTTTGGCGCACTCATCATGCTGCTTGCAGCCAGTGCGCAGACAAAACTCATTGAAAAAGTGACCCGCAAGGGAAATGAACTCATCATCCCTTATGAGAAGTATCAACTGGCAAACGGGCTAACGTTGATCATTCATGAAGATCACAGCGACCCTGTAGTGCATGTGGATGTCACCTACCATGTGGGTTCGGCAAGAGAGGAGATCGGCAAATCCGGGTTTGCCCATTTTTTTGAACACATGATGTTCCAGGGAAGTGATAACGTAGCCGATGAACAACATTTTAAGATCGTTTCCGATGCCGGCGGCACGCTGAACGGAACCACCAACCGCGACCGCACCAATTATTTTGAAACCGTACCCAGCAACCAACTGGAAAAAATGCTCTGGCTCGAAGCCGATCGCATGGGGTTTTTGCTGGACGCTGTTACACAAAAGAAATTCGAGATCCAGCGTTCAACAGTAAAAAATGAAAGAGGTCAGAATTATGATAATCGTCCATATGGCCTGGTAAGTGAATACCTGTCCAAAAATCTTTACCCTTATGGCCATCCTTACTCATGGCTCACGATTGGTTATGTAGAAGACCTGAACCGGGTGGATGTGAATGACCTGAAGAATTTTTTCCTGCGCTGGTATGGCCCAAACAATGCAGTGCTTACCATTGGTGGTGATGTGAAACCTGCTGAAGTAGTGAAGCTGGTGGAGAAATACTTTGGCAGTATTCCCCGCGGCCCGGTAGTGACGCCTACAAAACTGCCACCGGTGGTGCTGGAAGCCGATCGCTATGTCTCTTTGGTTGACAACTATGCAAGACTGCCACAACTGGCTATCACCTATCCCACTGTTCCTAATTATCATCCCGATATGGCTGCGTTGGCTTGCCTGGCACAGGTGCTGGGACAGGGCCGCAATTCAGCCATGTTTCAATACCTCACCAAAAAACAAATTGCTCTCAATGCATCCACCTTCAGCATCATGTCAGAACTGGCGGGTGAATTTAGTTTCCGCATCACTCCTTCCCAGGGAAAAACATTGCCTGAAATGCTGATCGCTTATCGTGCTGCGATGGATTCATTTGAAAAAACCGGGGTTACGGATGATGATGTAGAGAAATTCAAAGGCAGCACCGAGGCCCAACAGATAAGCGGTCTGCAAAGTGTGTCGGGCAAAGTGAGCCAGCTGGCACAATTTGAAACGTTTACCGGCAACCCCAACAAAATAGCCGACCTGGTAAAAATGTACACTTCGCTTACCAAAGAAGATGTGATGAGGGTGTACAACAAGTATATCAAAGGAAAACATGCCGTCATCCTCAGTGTGCTCACCAAAACCATGGATGAGAAAACCGATGTGGCCGCTGCGAATAACTATACAATTGATTCATCCCGCTATACTGCACCTGATTATGGTTATGCAGGTTTGAAATACACAAAAGCCAAAGACAATTTCGACCGCAGCAAAATTCCCGCTGCCGGGAAAAACCCGGTGGTGAATGTGCCCAAGTTCTGGAGAAAAGATTTGCCCAACGGCGTTCGTATGATCGGTACAGAAAGTTCGGAAATTCCTATCGTTACACTAACTATCACCATTCCAGGCGGTCACCTGTTGCAGGCTAACAATAAGGACAAAGTGGGACTGGCCAGCTTGTTTGGCAGCATGATGAACGAAGACACCAAAAAATATACAGCAGAACAGATGTCTGTGGAACTGCAAAAATTAGGCAGTTCGTTAAACATCAGCAGCGGGCTGGATGGCATCACCGTCAGTATACAAACACTGAAGAAAAACCTGGACAAGACCCTGGCCTTAGTGGAAGAAAGAATGTTGCATCCGAAGTTCAACGAAGATAATTTTGACCGCATCAAAAAACAACGATTGCAGGGTTTCAAACAAGCCAAGTCTGATCCTGCTTCCGTAGCTGATGATGTATTTGCCAAATTAAACTATGGTCCTAATCATATTTTGGGAATGAATCCATCCGGCACAGAAGAAACGGTGCAAAACATCAGTCTGCAGGATATTGAGGATTATTATAAGAATTATATCACAGCCAAAGATGCCAAAGTGGTGATCGTCGGTGATGTGAAGGAAGCAGAAGTTTTGCCTAAACTGGCTTTCCTTAACAAACTGCCGAATAAAAAAGTGGAGATACCCAAAGTGAGCAGCGAACCGGCGCCGATTGACAAAACCAAAGTGTATATGGTAGATATTCCCAAAGCGGCGCAATCGCAGTTCAGGGTGGGTTATGCAACAGGCCTGAAATATGACGCCACAGGTGATTATTACAAAAGCATCTTAATGAACTATGCTTTGGGTGGTGATTTCAACAGCCGGTTGAACCTGAACCTGCGTGAAGACAAAGGCTGGACCTATGGTGCCCGCAGTTCATTCAGCGGTGACGAGTACAGCGGAGAATTTCAATTCAGCTCCGGCATCCGTGCCGATGCAACGGACAGTGCGTTGGTAGAAGTGATGCAGGAATTGAAGAACTATCGTCAAAACGGCATCAGCGAGGCAGAACTGGCATTTATGAAAAATTCGCTGGGACTGCGGGACGCCAGGGCTTATGAAACAGGTTTTCAAAAGGCCGGTTTCATCCGTCGCATCTTAGACTATAACCTGCCGGCCAATTATGTAGATCAGCAAAATAAAATATTGGCCAAACTAACCAAAGCAGAAGTGGATGCGGTTGCCAAAAAAATGCTCAACCCTGACAAGATGAATATCCTGCTGGTAGGCGATAAGGCAACTATCTTTAATGGTGTGCAGAAACTGGGCTATGATATTGTTGAACTGGATGTGGATGGAAAGAAAGTGGAGAAGAAGGCTTTTTGATAATAAACAGTATACAAACAAAAAAGAGTCCCGGCCAAAAACCGGGACTCTTTTTTTCACCAAACCAAAACCACATTGTAAGCAAGCAGGACGTATATCGAACATTTGGTTGCACTAATAAGACAACCGCCTGCTTTATTTTGCTGCTTTGCGGAAAGGAACTCCCATCCACACCCTTTTGCCCTGGATTCTTCTCACTAAGAACATGATTCCCACGAAGATAAAGAACAGGGGTCCGAGGAATCCGAGTATGGCGATGAACCGGGTTCCGTAAAATCTTTCCATTGGCCGCTTCAGTCTTTCAGCGATCAGGTACATACTGGGCACCATCACCAGGGTAAGGAAGAAAGAGAACATCAACCCGAAAATGATGGTCCAGCTCAGCGGCCCCCAGAACACCACACTGTCACCTCCAAAGAAAATATTGGGGCTCAGGTGGCTGAACAAACCGGCAAAATCAATATTAAAACCAACCGCCAGCGGCAACAGTCCCAAAATGGTGGCCACTGCCGTCAGCAACACCGGGATGATCCTGATCTTACCCGCCTGGATAGCAGCCTCTCTTGTCTTCATGCCACGGCCACGAAGCTCATCTGTAAATTCAATGATGAGGATACCATTCTTGATCACAATTCCCGCAAGACCAACAATACCTACCAGCAACATGATGGTGGCAATGGTCATACCGGTCAACGCATAACCGAGTAACACCCCGATGATAGAGAAGAATATTTCCGTAATAACGATGAATGGTTTACTCATCGAATTGAACTGCAACACAAGAATCAGGAATATTAAACCTACGGCGATCAAAAAGGCAATACCTAAAAAGTCATTCGTTTCCTTTTCCTGGTCGCTTTGCCCGCTTTGTTTGATCGTGACATCGGCAGGTATGCTCACTTTGTCTTTAAAATCGTCAATCAATGTTTTCAGTTCTGCATTGATTGGCGTCACCATCGTGGGATCAAGCACATTACCCTGCAATTGTATAGTACGTTTCAGGTTTTTCCTCTTGATAGCGCCGGTGCTGGTGGTATAGTCAACCGTGGCCACAGCGCTCAGCGGAATGGATTTCACCATCATGGTGTTCATGTCCATGAAAGTGATCCGCATATTCATCAGGTTGGTGATGCTGTTGCGTTTTATATCATTATAACGCAACTGGATCTTGTATTCATCTTCACCGTCCTTCAGCTTGCTGATCTCTTTGCCAAACAAAGCTGTCCTGATCTCCATACCCACCTGGCCGGTGGAAATACCTTCCAGCATGGCTCTTTGACGATCTACCTGTATGCTGATCTCGGGATTCTTGAGGTCCACATCCGGCTGCAGGTTTTCTATCCCGTTCACACGGTTGGTGTCCAAAAAGTTGAACAGATCGGTGGCAACAGCAGCAATGCTTTCAAAATTATCACCTGATACTTCGATGTTCACCGGTGGATCTGTAGGCGGACCACCATCTTCTTGTGCCACTTCGATGCTGGCGCCGGGGATGCCCTGCACCGCTTCACGGATGGCTTCTTTGATTGGGGCCGTGCTTTTACCATGTCTTTTTTCAAATTCGACAAAGGAAACCTGTATCCTTCCGAGATTCGGCTGCACACTTCGGTTATTATCTCTTGGGTTGTTGGCACTGACCGCTACATTGGTGATCACACTTTCCACAATGCTGCCTTCTTCTCCCGGCTTTTCTTTATCCAACACTGTATATACCCGGCGTTCCAATTCAGTGGTTACACTATCGGTATATTTCACATCAGTGCCGGCGGGTAGTTTCAGGTACACATACACGAAATTGGGGTCACCGCTGGGGAAAAATGTAGATTTTGTTCTGCCGATGCTGATACTTACCATCAGTAATCCAAAAGCAACGATGAAAATGCCAAACAGGGAAATGAATGCCCATACCGGTCTTTTACCTTTCAGCACCCAGCGCAAAAGTTTTTCATACCGCTCCATCAGCCTGGGTAAAGCTTTTGTCTGGAAACGATGGATCGCATCCTTGAGCACATATGCATTAAACACCATCAGGATGGCCATCAAAAGCAGAAAATTAGCGATGCCATGCAAAGCAGCGAGGTGCATCAGTAACCCTCCAATAACAAAAACGATAAACCATTTATTCCTGAACACCGCCTTCTTTGGTTTTTCATACTCTTTCCCTTCGGGTTTCATAAAACTCACTGCAAACACCGGGTTGAAGAAAAAGGCTACTATCAGCGAAGCTGCCAGTGTAAGTATCAAAATGGTTGGCAGGTAGATCATGAACTTGCCGATCAGTCCTTTCCAGAACAAGAGCGGGAAGAAAGGAGCTAATGTGGTGGCTGTACCCGCCAATACAGGAATGAAGACTTCACCCGCCGCTTCTTTGGCACTTCGCACAATGGGCACTTTTCCGTTATTATATATCCGGTGTGTATTTTCTATCACCACTATCGCATCATCCACAATAATGCCCAGCCCGAAGAGCATCGCAAACAACACTATAAAATTCAGTGTAACACTTGTACCTACAATTGCATCAGCCACCGGTAAAAAGAGGAATGCCACAAACACACTCAGCGGCACACTCAGCGCCACGAAGAAGGCATTGGTGACCCCCATGAAAAACATCAGGATGACCAGCACCAGGATAAAACCAATGATGATCGTATTGATCAGTTCGTCAAAAGAAGTTTTGGTTTGCTTGCTCTGGTCGCCGGTAATCACCACTTTCAGGTCTTTGGGAATTTCTTCCTTCTCTTGCATTTCCTTTACTAC
>CAYPOD010000072.1:0-5920 GCA_964412375.1 uncultured Chitinophaga sp.
AGCACTTCTTTCCACAAATTCACTTTTAGCCGATACCGGTATTCAGCCTCTGATAGCAAACTGAGAAATTGAAAATCCCGATGTCTGTAAAGATAAACTTACTGAAAAATGCAAGCGCAAATCTTTGGAGCAAGATTTCGGTAGTGTTATTCCGTCTGCTACAAGTACCTCTGTTAATTGCAGCGCTTGGAGTAGAAGATTTTGGGCGTTGGCTGGTGCTTACATCATTTCCATCATGGCTGTTACTGGCTAATCTTGGGTTCGGAAGTGTTGCCTCTAATGACATGTCAATGTCAGTAGCATCCGGCGATACGAAAAGAGCAGGTACAATTTTTTCAACAACTGTAGCTCTCGTAAGTACACTTGGCATTTTCGGGACTTTGATTATAATTGTGGTTGCTCCATTATTACCCATAGAACAACTTCTGCAGACACCATCTGAAAGACATACTGAATTAAGTATGGCTGTTATATGGCTATCAGTATGTGTTTTTATCTCTTTTTATGAAGAAGTTTTTGCTGCCAGATTCCGGGCAGCAAGAAAAGCCCATAAAGCAATGTTGTTCTCAAGCTTGCTTCCATGGCTTGATCTTATTGCAATCTTTATTGTTCTTCAATTCAGCAATCGGTTTGATCATATTGCACTTGCACTCCTTATTGCAACTTCAATACATATACTCCTGATCAAATGGTTTAGCTGGAAAACAGCACCTCAGATTTCATTTAAGACAACAGAAATAAGGTTCTCGCAATTCAGGTTTTTATTCAAGAAAGGCCTGGCATTTCTGGCATTTCCACTGGGAAATGCACTGCTTTTTCAGGGGCATCTTTTTATAGTACAAGCAGTCTTGGGTCCAGCCGCCGTAGCACTTTTTGGCACGGCCCGTACATTGATCAGAACAATAAATCACGGGATGGATCTTGTGAACCAGGCAATATGGCCTGAATTCAGCCATCTGTTCGGCGAAGGAAATATTACAAAAGCAGCTAAATTACATCGTACCGGTGTTGCCGTTTCTATTGTACTGGCTATCTCAGGAGTTATTGTTTTAACACTTTTTGGAAAAGATCTTTACAGCCTGTGGGTAGGTAAATCTATTAATTTACCATTCCACCTATTGCTTATTTTTTTATTACCAATACCCTTTCATTCATTTTGGTTTACCAGCAGTGTTGTACACGTTGCCTGCAATCAACATGAAGGCCTTGCAGTAAGATATTTGTTTGCAGCCCTGCTTTCAGCAGTTGCCTGTTTGCTGCTTTCCAAATACCAGGGAATTGAAGGAGCAGCAATATCAACACTCCTCGCGGATATCCTCTTAATACCTTATGTTTTAAAAAAATCGTTATCGTTTACACAAGATAGTTTTCGAAATTTCTTTAGCAGCATGCCGGCAGAAATAATAGCAATTCCACTTATGCTAAAAGAAAGATTCAGCGGTCTGTCAACAGTAAAAAAATAAAAATTTTCAGGCTCAAAAATGGACCCGGCAATAAAAACAATACAGCAAAGAGAAAGAGGCGAAAGAGAAAGTTTACGACAGCTGAAAAGACTGGCAGGTTTCTGCTTAAGATGTAATGCCACAGGATTGTTGGTAATTCTTTTTGCGTCATTGTTTTTTTATAAATCGAATGACATCGCAGTTGCCTGCAGTTTCCTCGCAATTTTGCTTTCTTTTGCTCCTGTTGCATATGCCTTATATAAAAGAAAATTTCTGCTCATATTTAGTTGCATTAGCGCCTTTAATATTGCTCCGGTCTGGTTTCTTCACCTCGAAGCTATGCTTCCAGGCTATGACGCCTTCGAGTATAACAGCCCTGGAGAAAGAATTACAGCCACACTTTGGGTTTCATTATTTATGCTCACTGTTAATCTTTTTTACTTAATAAGCTGGAAGAATTTTACCCAATACTCTATTAACGCATTTTCATTTCTAAGGCATCTTAAACCATCCTTAAAGTTATATGCATGGCTTACATTGATTGCTTTCAGTCTTCCATTGATAGTGTTTTATTACTATTATGGCTCTTCTGATGAATTATGGAAAGCTATTTCCGCAGGAAGATCTGGAGGCGGCTCATCGGGAGGTTTGCTTATCCAAGAGTATGAAGGCAATCAAGGATCTTTGCTTTTACCAGTCGCATGGTTCTGGCAATTAACCCCGCTTTTTGGATCTGTTGCTTTCATAACTGCCCGGTATAAATATGGCCTTGTCCCGCTGTTTTCACTTTCACTTGGGCTTATTGTGGTGTTCTTGTTTTTTCTTAGTGGATCAAGAGGGAATATGATGGCAGTGGCTGCACCGGTGCTCTTTTTCTTTTTCTATTACAACTGGCATAAAGGATTAAGGTTTTGGATAGCCGCGATTGCGGTACTAATAGGACTTATTGGGATTATGGAATTGCAGGTTCGGTTTCGTGGAAACCTGCTTGATGTATTATCCAACCCGGAAAGGGCAGCCAGGGTTGCCAACATGAAATCTGTCACCACTTTTGATCCAACACAATCCGAGAGAGATAATAATATGTATTTACTCTGCCTGTTGGTAAAGGGTTATCCCAAAAAATATAACTACGAAGGGTTTAATGATTTCATCGCCACTTTGGTTAACCCTGTCCCCAGAGCAATCTGGCCTAAAAAGCCAATGCTTTCAGGTGCCCAGGACCTCGTTTACCAGGCAGACTTTATTAAAGACGGGCCATTGGAAATGGGAACCAACAGCCTGACTTATTCTGTAGTTGGCGAAGCATACCGTGCAAAAGGGTATTGGGGCATGCTTGCCTATGGAATAATCTATGCTTTGTTCCTTGTCTTCTTTGATGGAATCATTTATTACACATTTAACAAACAAGCTGTAGCGGTGGGTTTACTTGGGTTAAGTGTTTTTCTTTCCTTTTGGGGGTTTCGTTCATTTTTTGCACTTGTATCCTTTGCTTATCCGTTACTGTTTTTAATCTTGTTAATATACATTGGTAGCTTAGCAAAAAAGTTTTGATATGACATTGTGATATTTAATCACCACTCATGAAAATCACCTACACATCACCCAATCGTTCTCATCACTATCCCTATGCAGCTGCTATGCACAGGGCCGGACTGCTGCATGCTTTCATCACCGGGTTTAGCCGCTTCAGCCCGAGATCTCCCTTACCGGAAATTGGTGAAAAATTAAAACGTCATGACTTTTTTCAAACACTGTATATAGCAGGAATGCATATGCACCTTCCGTTTGCCATTGAAAGAACATTAAATAGGATGTCGGCAAAACGCCTGGATAGCACATCATATAACTATGCTAAAGAATCAGATGTATTTATCTATTACCGAACTCACGGATTTGAAACCACCAAACGGCTGCACAAAGAAGGCTCAAAAACATTGTGTGTAATGGAAGAAATGAACAGCCATGTAGAACATGCTTACGATTTACTTCGAAATGAATTTGATAGCCTCGGCATCAAAAAACGATTTGAAAGAGAACCGGATCATACTTACCGCCTTAAAACTTATGCTGAAGCAGATTACATACTTTGCCCCTCCGAGTATGTAAAACGATCTTTCGTCCAAAGGGGCTACCCACCCGTACGATTACTGAAAGTCAATTATGGTTTTCCCAAAACCTCAGAGATTGCCAGCGAAAAAATTTTCCCGGAAAAAGGTAAATTCCGGCTACTTTATGTTGGGCAAATCTATTACCGCAAAGGCCTGAGATATGCCATAGAAGCATTCAAAAAATTAAACCACCCCGACAAAGAGTTTGTGATTGTCGGTCCGAAAACCTCTTTTACAGGGCTGGAAAAAACATCAATACCCCCTGAAGTAAAATTTACCGGGGTTTTGAAAGGTGAAGCATTGATCAATGAATATAAAAAGGCAAGTATGTTTGTCTTGCCAAGTATAGATGAGGGGCTTGCCCTTGTTCAACTCGAAGCTATGACTCATGGTTTGCCCTTGCTAATAACTACAAACACAGGCGGTGATGATATAGTGGAAAACGGCAAACAAGGCTTTGTGGTTCCCCCGGCTGATACTTTTGCACTCTATGAAAAACTTCAGCATTTGGCAGAGAATGATATGGTGCTGAAAGAAATGTCTTTTGCTGCACTGGAAAAGGCAAGACACTTCAATAATTGGGATGACTCTGTTAATATGTTGCAGAAATACCTTTCGGATATTCTATCAAAAAATGAGCTGCCCAGATTAAAAAAAGAAGAAACCAGAATAAATATATCCGCTTGAACGTTTATTTCATGAAAACCACAAAAAAAATTCTTCTTTTATGGGCTCCGCTTGCAGATTACACAGTAGCCTGTTTCAAGCAACTTTCTTTAATGAAAGATGTTGAATTGTACCTTGTATTTCAACCAGGAGATATAAATGCCCCGTACAGCGGTTTTGATCTTGAGTTTTGCAAAAAAGCGATCCCATTTTCGCCTGACAAGATAAATGAAATCAGGGAGTTTTGTCTTGAGCTGAACCCCGATGTAATTCTTATGTCATCCTGGAACTACCCGCTTTATATGTCAATAGCAAGAAAGCAGCGAAAAAAAGGAACACATGTCGTTTCTGCATTTGACGGGCAATGGAGAGGAACTGCCAAACAATGGTTGGGGATTATCACATCATCATTTTTCCTCAAACCTGCTATTGATAATTTCTTTGTACCAGGAGACAGGCAGGCTACGTTTGCCCGTAAACTAGGCTATAAAAATCCTTTGCAGGGATACTATACTGCAAACACTATGCGTTTCTCTGCACCTGTTCATCCCAAAGAAAAAAACAATTTTCTTTTTATTGGCAGGCTTGTAGCTGACAAAGGAATTGATCGCTTAATAGAGGCTTACAAACTATACAGGATGAAAGCGAAAATGCCCTGGGGATTGATTATTTGCGGAAAAGGTCCGCTTAAAAATCTTTGTGAAGGGGTAGCCGGTGTTACAATGCATGATTTTGTTCAACCCGAAAATATTTCATCAATTTATGCAAATGCCAGGTGCTTTATTTTACCCAGCATTTTTGAGCCGTGGGGAGTGGTAATTCATGAGGCGGCCCTAAATGGTCTCGCCATTATAGCCTCACCGGGATGTGGAGCAGCGCCTTTCTTTGTAAGAGAAGGCCAAAATGGATATACCATTTACCCGGAACCGGAAATGCTGGCGAGCACCATGCGAATAATTACAGAAAAAACCGAAGAAGAGCTGTCAGAATTATCGGCCACCAGCAGAACGTTAGGGTCGCTGTGGAGCACTGAGAAATGGGCCAATTATGTCTACCAGCACATTTGCCATCATCCGGATAGCAATAAAAAAAATAAGCTTATTTAGTTCATCGCCTGCAAGTTCAATTGTATTTTCGCCATAATAAAACGCATTTCACCTATTCATTAACATTTTATTCTTAACCATTAACATACACCTTAACTATTAATTTACCATTATGAAAAGAATAATGATAACAGGGGCAGGGGGCTATATCGGCTCTGCCATGACAGAATATTTCCTTAACAAAGGCTATCGTGTAATTGCACTAGACAGGTTCTTGTTTGGAGATGTGCTGGACGATCTTAAAGAAAATCCGAACCTGACTATTATTAAGGATGACATCCGCTATTTTGACAAAAACGTACTCAAAGAAGTTGATGCAGTACTTGATCTTGCATCTATTTCCAATGACCCTTCTTCAGAACTGCTTCCTGATATCACACTTGATATTAATAAAAATGGGGCCATGCGTATGGCATCTGTATCAAAAGAAATGGGGGTTAAAAAATTTATCTTCTCCTCTTCCTGCAGTATTTACGGGGCTGGCGAAGGCATCTTAAACGAAAACTCTAAACTGGCGCCAATCTCTACATATGCAAAATGTAAAATTGATGCCGAAAGAGAAATGATTAAGCTTGCCGATGATAAGTTTTGTGTT
>CAYPOD010000073.1:0-5667 GCA_964412375.1 uncultured Chitinophaga sp.
GTGGAAAAATAAATATATAACGGGAAATCAGTATAGCCAAGATTTGTGCCTGACAGCATTTAACTGACAAAACAGGTAGCCGGGTGGTACATATGTTTAAAAAAAATCTCCCGCCGGGCGGGAGACTTTTTCATGGGCATACGATACTGATTTTTTATAAGGCTAATCCAACGGATAATTGAAATCCCTGGTTCCTCCATTTGTCCTGGTTGTCGATATCATTGATATTGTTCAGGCCGATGGAGTAACGTCCTGAAACACGCAGCGCAGCAATCTTAAGTTGCACACCACCCAACATGGATAGGTCACCATTCTTAAAAGCCTCGCCGCCGTTTTGCAATAATGTTTTATTGTTATCCAGCAGAACGCCGAATTGGGGGCCGGCCTGCAATGTCAAAAATTTGCCCAATAATTTATAATTCACCAGTAACGGGATCGAAAGATAATTTAGCTTCACGTTTTTCTGGTAATTGGGATTGAATACATTTTGATACAAATCTTCATACTCGCTGCTGACAGTGGTGGCATACTGGTTGAAGAGCACTTCGGGCTGTATGCCTAATTTGCCGCCGAAACCGATTTCAGCAAAACCACCTAAATGGTAGCCGTACTCAAATTCCTGGCTAAAAGATTTCCCGTCAATCTTGGTGACATTCGCTCCTCCTTTTATACCAATGTGAAACTGTGCCATGAGTGCCTGAGACAAGAACAACGCTGCTGCAAGCGGAAGGAATAGTTTTGTTTTCATGTTTTTTGATTTTTGATTGTTGATGGTTATCCCCGAACGTGGACGGGAAAAAATTTCAAGGATAATGCCAGTAACCCTTTGGCGCTGTTAAATTGCATTAACGGCTTTGCCTTATCCAAAACAGAATTTCAGTATTCTTATTGTTTATCGTTTGTGAAGAATTTCTAAAAGGATCAGAAGATGAGGCCGGCATTTACGGATAAAAAAGTACTCAAATTTTTTTCAGTCGCCGGGAAATAATAATCAAATGCAGCCTGCGGCTGAATGAAAAACTTACCTAAAGAATATTCGCCCCGCAGGAAAAGGGTTAACGATAAAGGCTGAAATTCTAACCGGTCATCCAGGTAAATATTTTCTGAATTATACAGCACACTTGAGGTATTCCGGAGGTTGACACCATAGGTATTGCTGGTTTGGTTAAACCCAAATTTCTGAGTGCCACTGGTGAAGTTTAGCTGTGGCGTAAACCGGATATGATCTTTGTTGGTAAAAACATCCAGCCAGTAAAAATCGTGACGCATCGAAGCGATTACCGAAAAATCGGAAATGGATTCCGTAGTATTGACATAAGTGTAGCCCCTAGGCCTTAACCGCAGCGACTGGATCAGGTCTTCTCTTTTTTCGTACTCAGACCGGCTACCCCAGCCATAGCTAACGGCCACCATGGGACGAAACCATGATTTGCGCCAGGCAAAATAACCATAGAGTTCATTGCGTAAAGGCGATGTATAAAAAGGAACCGAATCCTTCATAAAATAACGGGTATAAGAAAATCCCGTTGCCAGGTTGCGGTTTTGGAGGTAGTCAAAAGAAGGAGACAATGCAAACTGGTAAAGGTTCAGGTTTTTATCATCATTGACAAGATAGCCGGTGGCATTTAAGCCCAGGCCGCTTTTATGATACCAGGTGAGCATGGGCGAATAGGCAATGCGGGGGGTGGTTTCCAACAGCATGTTGTCTTTGCTTTTGAAGCTGAAAAAGCCCCGGTTCAAGGAAAGGCTGGCCATAAAAAAACTCCGGGGCATCAGGATAGAATCCATAAATGCCTCAAAGTCCCTGAAAAATTTTTCGTCAAGATCAAAGATGCTGGTATCGGATAAAAGTTCATGAGAGGGTGCAATAACCGTATCTGCCGGGTTTGACTGGGAACGTGCAGTCATGCCCAGCGCTGTGAAAGTCAGCGCTATAAGCCATTTTTTTAACATCAGGCAGCGGTATTTTGGTGCCATAGGTTCGGATGGTGCTGTTGCAGCCGGTCTAAGACCGAAGGGTTAATTAAAAGTTTAATTCCAGGCCATCCTGCCATAAACGTCTGTGTGGCTGAAATTATTGAAAGACAGGGGTAAACTCAGGTAAGCTGCAGCAGGGTGATCTCCGGCAAAATACCCACCCGCCCGGGGTAGCCGATGAAGCCAAATCCCCTGTTCACATACAGTTTTTGATTGTCCGCTTCATATAAACCCGCCCATTGGCGATAAACATATTGCACCGGGCTCCATTTAAAGCCGGGTATTTCCACCCCAAACTGCATTCCATGTGTATGCCCGGAAAGCATCAGGTCTATATCGGTAAAGTGTTTTCTCACTTCGGCGTCCCAATGGGAAGGATCATGACTCAGCAAAATTTTGAAAGGATAATCCCGGGCCCCTTCACTGGCTTTGCGCAGGTCGCCATAACTATGAAAATTACTCCGGCCACTGATATTTTGGACACCCATAACAGCAATGCGATGGCCATCTTTTTCTACAGACACATGCTCGTCCATCAGCAGCCTCCAGCCCATAGCATCATGAATGGCTTTAAGCCTGTCCAGGTTAGCCGCTTTCTCTTCGGCGCTGTTCCATTTTACATAATCACCATAATCATGATTACCCAGTGTAGAAAAAACACCCAGCGGTGCTTTTAGCTTTTCAAATACATCCACATAGTCGTCCATTTCGCTGGCCAGGTTATTCACCAGGTCGCCGGTGAAAAGGATCAGGTCAGGCTGTTCATTCATGATCTTTTCCACACCCCGCTCCACGGCTGCTTTGTCCGTGAAGCTGCCAGAATGAATGTCCGAGATATGGGCAATTTTTATTCCTTTAAATGCTTCAGGCAGGTTGGCAAATGAAAGCCGGACACGTTTTAACTGGTAGCGGTATTTGTTGCCAAAACCATAGACTAATGTGCCGAACAATCCGCCGCCAAACAACATACCGGCCCAGCTTAGAAAAACCGATCGGGAAATCTTTTCCCCCTGCTGCAATTGTTCGCCTTCAGTGTTGCTGAAAAAGAATTTGCCGGCAATCCATTGAATGCCCCGGCGCAGATCATCAACAAGAAAGAAAACGGCAGCAATCAGTTTGGCAAAAAACAAACCTGCAATCAGGGCAAAAATGGTGGCACGAAAAACCTTAGCCTGTTGTTCAAATTTCAGGTAGGGTAAAATGATCAGGGTGATGATAGCAGCGGCTGACAGAAACCAGTATGCTGCAAAAATAATATTGCGGGTTCTGTTGCTGGCGGGTTGGGTCACCACTTTCAATGCCTGGAAACAGTAAATATCCAGCAGCACCATCATACCGATCAAAATCCACCAAAAGGGAGTATTGCGCATCGGGCAAAATTAGAGAGAATATCAATCCCTGCAGAAATAAGGCTGTTTTTAACCAACCAGTCGCAAATAAATCAGTAATTACCTGTCATTATTAAAGATCGGATTCTGAAATCTCAGTTCGAATAGAATTGGCTTGAATGATCTTTCGGCTATAAATGATGTGACCTGGTAATAAAAACTGCCACCTATTATAAAATAACTTTTAGGAAGCCCCATCTTTATATCAAAATCAAGACCAGGCGATACATGAAGCCTTTTGAAAGGCACTCCTTTTACTTCGTATTTAGTATCACTGATCTTATACTTACTCAAAGCTGATACATAATAACTGGTCATTAACCCCACCCCCATGGCAATCTGCGGATCAAAAACCCTCTTGACCTTTACAGGAATACTAACCCTGTCCATCTGTAAAGAATGTTGCTTGTAATCATCAGGAGTGTTTTTAAAAACTATTGTATTGTTTTCATTTTGAAAGTGACCATCAAGATAGTTTCTTGTCCAATGATAGGCGAGCCCTGTCTCCAATTTGAACTTTTCCTTGAGAGGAATACTTACTATAAAACCATTCTGAAAGCTGAAACTGCCATCTTCATCAATACCAGCGGGCAGACCGGTGGCCCGGTAAGCACCAAATGAAAAAAACTGTTCAATCCGGGCTTTGCGGTTTTGCTGTGAATGGGCATACAGGCAGGTAAAAATTGCAGCAAGGAGAAAAGAAAATTTTGGTGCAAACCCTAAGATTAGGTTTCTGTTGTTTTTTCTCATAGCAGATAGTTTTAAGGTTTTTGAATCCAGGATGTAGCCGCTAAGAAAAACCACCGCATATAGCTTGTACGCCGGCAAATGCTTCCCAAACCATTTTCGGCGTAGGTATATAAGATTAAAATTACAGTTTTCAGCGAACACTTATTTTTGCCGAAATAATTTTTAATTTGAAATTAACCTATTACGGGCATTCCTGCTTCGCGGTTGAAACAAACAATAAGAAATTATTGTTCGACCCATTTATATCAGGAAATGAACTGGCAAAAAATGTATCCATCGCCGGTATTGAGGCCGATTATATTTTACAATCGCATGGTCATACCGACCATATCCTCGACTGTGTGCCCATTGCCCAGGCCACCGGGGCCAAAGTGATCTGCAACTGGGAAATTCACGAATGGCTCAATAAACAGGGGGTTGCCAACACCCACCCTATGAATACCGGCGGCAGGTGGGACTTTGGTGATTTTGCGGTGAAATGTGTGGTGGCCCAGCACAGCAGCAGCCTGCCCGATGGCAGCTATGGCGGCAACCCAATGGGATTTATCGTGTATTGTAAAGAAGGAAATTTTTATTACAGTGGTGATACAGCGCTGACATTAGACATGCAATTGGTGCCAAAATGGGCAAAACTAAATTTTGCAGTATTACCTGTCGGCGACAACTTTACCATGGGTTATACTGATGCAGTGGTAGCTGCCAAAATGATCGAATGCAAAATTGTAGTGGGAGTGCATTTTGACACATTTGGTTATATTAAAATTGATCATACAAAAGCGGTAAAAACTTTCGAGGCAGCGGGCTGCAAATTGCATTTACCCACTATTGGCAGTACGATCAACCTGTAAAATAATTGGAGGAAACTAGCATAACATGGCAAGAGTAATCGGAGTAGCAAATCAGAAAGGCGGCGTAGGTAAAACCACCACGGCCATCAACCTGGCAGCCAGCCTTGCGGTGCTGGAATTCAGAACCCTGTTGGTGGATGGCGATCCGCAGGCCAACAGCACCACCGGTGTGGGTTTTGACCTGCATAATATCACACAAAGTCTCTATGATTGTATGGTGAACCAGGCAAGAGCCAAAGATGTGATACTGAAAACAGAGATACCCAATCTTGACCTCATCCCTTCGCATATTGACCTGGTGGGTGCAGAAATTGAGATGATAAATTATCCCAACCGGGAAATGGTGCTGAAAAATCTGCTGGAACCGATACGGGACGAATATGATTTTATCATCATTGACTGCTCTCCTTCGCTGGGGCTTATCACCGTGAATGCACTCACAGCTGCTGATTCAGTGGTGGTGCCGGTGCAATGTGAGTTCTTTGCCCTTGAAGGCCTGGGCAAATTGCTGAATACGATAAAAATTGTACAAAGCCGTCTCAATACAGCCCTGGTGATAGAAGGCATCCTGATGACGATGTATGATGGTCGTTTGCGCCTTTGCAACCAGGTGGTGAGTGAAGTGCGCCGTCATTTTGAAGACATGGTCTTCAACACCATTATTCACCGTAATGCAAGGCTTGCCGAAGCGCCGAGTGTGGGCA
>CAYPOD010000074.1:0-5221 GCA_964412375.1 uncultured Chitinophaga sp.
CACTAACCAGCATTCCATCATTGAGCTTTGGAAAGCCTATCTCACCGGCGACCCGAACCACCAGCAGCTGCAAAAGGACAGAACCAATCTCATAACGCTTGCCAAACGCATCGCTGTAATAAACTATTTACATCACCTCAAACAATCCGGCGTTGTCACCCTGAGCTTGTCGAAGGGTCAACCGCCTTAGCACTTTTGCGAGAAACATTCACCATTGACCGTTCACCATTCACGAACAACCTTAAACCCCTTAAACTCTTAAACCTTTCAACCCTCAACCATGCACAATATCAACATCCACGACCTAAAAAACTTTACCCCAAAACTCATCTTAGAGTACCTGGCCGACACTGAGGGCCATTCATTTGAAATCCACATCCCACCCGACCAGGTTGACCCGGACGATCACAACTTTTCCATTTTCTGGATGTTCCATACCGCCGCCTATGCCGGCCAGCAGTTGCATAATATCGCAGACAACTTTTCCTACTATGTTCCTTGCCCTGGATCTGGTGAGAATTTTGTATTTCGGATAAAAGTCAGCGACAAACCAAAACTGGCACATTGCTTAGCCTTTATCATTTCCGGCTACTTCGACAACGACACCGAAATGCTCCGCTTTAACGAAGAAGCCGCCAAATTCTTTACAGATTCCTTTGAAGGAAAAGTTGATGCAGCCACCTGGGGCCTACTCACTATCGCAAACGACTATTTAGCAAAATAAACAGCATTATTAAGTTAAAAGGAAAGCAAAAAAGAACCTGTCTCATATAACATTCCTGTAAATATTTATATATATCCCCCTCATTCATCTGGCCACTATTAAAAGCCAGTTTTTCAAAACTTCACTAAGTAATATTAAATTAGTCCCCGGAATCGTTCCCGAATTATCTTTACGAACCTAATCCTTCAAAATGTTTGTCATCAACAAAACGACCAACTCCATCCAATCTCTTTCCCGGAAATCTTTCGCAGAACTGGGCTTTAAGGAAAGGGCCCATCTGCAGGAGTGGATTGCCGGCAACCCGGAGGCTTTGGGAGAAAAGCTGCTCATCATTCAAAAAGAATTCAGTGATTTCTCAGACACAAATGAACGTCTCGACTTATTGGCTCTCGATAAAAATGGCAACCTGGTCATCATTGAAAACAAACTCGATGATTCAGGCCGGGATGTCACCTGGCAGGCATTGAAATATGCCTCCTATTGCAGTACACTCACCAAGGAAGAGATAAGAAACATCTTCCAAACATACCTTGACTCAACAGCCTCCGGCAAGAATGCAGTGGAAATGCTGAAAGAATTTTTTGATGATGCAGAATATAGTGAGATAGTCTTGAACCAAAGAATGACACAACGCATTATCCTCATCGCTGCTAACTTTAGAAAGGAAGTAACCTCAACGGTTTTGTGGCTCATGAATTTCAAAATTCAGGTACAATGTTTCAAAGCCACCCCGTATGAGCTGAATGGGCAATTCTTCTTGACACTTGACCAGATCATACCTACCAAAGACGCCCAGGATTATGTCATATCAATGACCAATAAGGCACAGGAAGAGATCTCTACCGAAGAAGAAGTAAAGACCCGTCACAAGATCCGCCTCCGGTTTTGGGCTGAATTCCTGAAAACAATTAAAGGCAAGTCAACGCTGTTCCAAAATTCCAACGCCACAAAAGATCATTGGCTGGTAGCTGGTGGAACTGGAATAACGTATGTAAATTTTAACCTCGTTATTACGAAAACGGATGCTGCCGTTCAGCTAAACTTTGGCAGAACTTCACAAGCAGAAAACAAAACCTTGTTTGATGCATTGGCATTACACAAAAAAGAAATTGAAAATACTTTTGGAGAACCACTCGTTTGGGAAAGAATGGATGAAAAGAAAAGCTCAAGGGTTTCTTATTACAAAGGCGTTCTTAATTACTTTAATGAAGACGAATGGCCGGATATAATTGCTTTCCTTGTTGAATATGTAAATCGCCTTGAAAAATCAGTAAAACCATTTTTGCCGGGAATTAAAATTGCCCTCGCAAACGCTATAAAAGACATCCAGGAACCACTGGAAGAAGAACAGCAATAACTTTACAGCTTTACCATAATTTCACACAATTTCAAATTATATGAACACCGCCGTACATAATAAACTTGTTTCCTTTATCTGGTCAATTGCCGATGATTGCCTTCGGGATGTTTACGTCAGAGGCAAATACCGGGATGTGATATTACCGATGGTGGTCCTCCGCCGCCTCGATGCATTGCTGGAGCCTACCAAAGAAAAAGTGATGGAGGAACTGGCTTTCCAGAAAGACGAAGCCAAATTCACCGAATGGGATGAGAACGGCCTCCGCCAGGCATCCGGCTATGTATTTTATAATACAAGCGAATGGACTTTGCAGCGGCTTTTTAATACGGCTACCAACAGCCAGCAGATCTTACAGGCAAACTTTGAAGACTACCTGAACGGCTACAGCGCCAATGTGAAAGAGATCATTGAAAAATTCAAACTGAAAGAGCAGGTAAAGCACATGGCGAACAAGGATGTACTGCTGAATGTGCTGGAAAAATTCACTTCACCGTACATCAACCTTACCCCCTTTGAAAAAAATGATCCGGAGGGCCGCAAGCTGCCGCCACTCTCCAATCTCGGTATGGGTTATGTGTTTGAAGAACTGATCCGAAAATTCAATGAAGAAAATAATGAAGAAGCCGGCGAACACTTTACCCCCCGTGAAGTGATTGACCTGATGACCCATATCATATTCGACCCGGTAAAAGATAAATTGCCGCCTGTAATGACGATCTATGACCCGGCCTGTGGTTCGGGTGGTATGCTTACCGAATCACAAAACTTCATCAAAGATGAAGACGGGGAGATCAGGGCAAAAGGCGATGCGTATTTGTTTGGCAAAGAAATCAACGATGAAACTTATGCCATCTGCAAATCCGATATGATGATCAAGGGCAACAACCCGGAGAATATCAAAGTGGGTTCAACCTTAAGTACCGATGAATTTGCAGGTACCAGCTTCGACTTCATGCTCTCCAACCCTCCTTATGGTAAATCATGGGCCAGTGAGTTAAAAAATATCAAAGACGGTAAAGACATCATTGATCCACGTTTCAAAATAAAACTCAAAGATTATTGGGGTAATGAAGAAGACGCTGATGCCACACCCCGTTCGTCCGACGGACAGCTATTGTTCCTGATGGAAATGGTGAATAAAATGAAGCCGCTGAAGCAAAGTCCGCTGGGCTCCCGGATTGCTTCGGTACATAACGGCTCCAGTCTTTTTACCGGCGATGCTGGTGGCGGCGAAAGTAATATCCGCCGATACATTATTGAAAACGACTGGCTCGAAGCCATTGTGCAATTGCCCAATAACCTGTTTTATAACACCGGTATCACTACCTATATCTGGATACTCAGCAATAACAAACCGGCTACCCGTAAAGGAAAAGTGCAGTTGATTGATGCCGGCCTGCTCTATCGCAAACTCCGCAAAAACCTCGGCAATAAAAACTGCGAATTTGCCCCGGAACACATCAAAGAAATAGTTTCCGTTTATACAGAGATGAAACCAGTTGAAAGAAAAATTAATCCGGAAACAAAAGAAGAAGAAGGAATCGCCTCAAAAATTTTTGACAATAATGACTTTGGCTATTATAAAGTAACCATTGAACGGCCAAAAAGATTAAAAGCACAGTTCAGTAAAGAACGTATTGAAGAGCTCCGCTTTGATAAAACATTAAGAGAACCGATGGCATGGGCTTATGAACAATTCAGAGAGGAAGTTTATACTAATTTGGACAAACATGAAAAAGCCATTTTAGACTATGCAGAAAAACAGGAACTGAACCTCAACAGCAAACAGAACAAAGCCCTGGTAAGTCCTGCCCTCTGGCAAAAGCAATTAGACCTGCTGAACACAGCAACTGAATTAATGAAAATAGTTGGCACAGATGAGTACAACGACTTCAATATTTTCCGTGACAAAGTGGAGGAAGCCCTGAAAAAAACAAAAACCAAATTATCTGCTGCCGAAAAGAATGCCATACTGAATGCCGTAAGCTGGTATGATGCCGCAGCGGAAAAAGTAATTAAAGGAACAGTAAAGCTCACCGGCGATAAACTGGAAGAAGTATTAAAACTGAATGACTGCACCGAAGCACAACTGGCCGACCACGGCTATTACCCCACCGGCAAGAAAGGAGAATACCTGCAATATGAAACCGAAAGTGATCTGCGGGACACCGAAAACATACCGCTGAATGAAAATATCTATTTCTATTTCCTGAAAGAAGTAAAACCCCATGTACCCGAAGCCTGGATAAATATGGAAGCCACCAAAATCGGCTACGAAATCAGTTTTAATAAATACTTCTACCGCCACAAACCTTTGCGGAGCATTGAAGAAGTGACGGAAGATATTTTACAACTGGAAAAAGAAAGTGATGGCCTTATCCGTGAAATCTTAAACCTTGCCTGATGGAAGCTGTAGCAGAAAAATTACAAACTGAAAAATACTCGGGCTATAAAGATTCTGGCGAAGCATGGATTGGAGAAATCCCTGATCATTGGGATATTAAAAAACTGAAGCTGATTTTCTCTGAGAAAAAAATAACACATAACCCTGCACTCAGTTGCGGGGCAATTAGCTTTGGCAAAGTAGTGGTAAAAGATGATGAAAAAATACCACTATCAACGAAGGCCTCTTATCAAGAAGTTTTAAAAGGAGAGTTTCTAATCAATCCGCTCAATCTTAACTATGACCTTATCAGTTTACGAATAGCTCTTTCTTATATTGATGTTGTTGTAAGTTCCGGTTACATTGTTCTAAAGAATGACATAGAAATTAACAGAGAGTACTATAAATATTTACTTCACCGGTATGATGTAGCTTATATGAAATTACTTGGTTCTGGAGTTCGCCAAACTATAAGTTTTAATCATATTGCCAATAGCTTACTCATATTCCCACCACTATCTGAACAAACCGCCATCGCCCAATTCCTCGACCGTAAAACAGCTTTAATTGACAAAGCCATCACCATCAAAGAAAAACAAATAGAACTGCTGAAAGAACGCCGGCAGATACTCATTCACAAAGCCGTTACCCGTGGGCTTAACCCGGATGTAAAGATGAAAGAAAGTGGGGTGGAATGGATTGGGGAGATACCTGTGTTTTGGGTGGTGTATTTCATTAGACATATTTTAAGAGA
>CAYPOD010000075.1:0-5081 GCA_964412375.1 uncultured Chitinophaga sp.
CCTACTTCAAAAAATTCCTGTTGTGCCACTTTTTCCATCCGGTCCAGGCTTTCGCCGGTTTCATCTGTCTTTTGTGCATCATCCATCTGTGTGCGGATGCGCTGAATGGCCGCCGCATCTTTACAATCGAGATAGAGATTGATCTTGCTTTGTGCAAAATTGATGAACTCAACAGCAAGTGTTGATTGGGCATCCATCGTGTAAGGATTGCCGGGGAATTTTCGCTCCATCAGGCCATAGTAATATTCAGCAGATTCACGGCCGGTAAGACGGCTTTTCCTTACTGCATCATTAAAAAGATTATAGGCCTGTATCAGTTGAGTGTCGGCCGCCTGGTAGATGGCATAGCGGTAAGCCGCATCGCCATAAAAAGAATTACCCGGCCCTTTCTTTCTTGTTTCCTTCCATTTTTTCAGGTATTCAGGATCAACTTTGCTTACGATCTTATCGCTGTTTTCATTACAGCAGAAATAGGGTTCCTGTTTCCGCCGGAAACGCTGTTGCGCAATGGTGGGTACATGTTTGTCAACATATTTCTGTATTTCCGCCAGTGTCACTTCATTGTTTTGCTCTCCTTCTTCATCGGCAAGGCCGTTCAGGCCATCTACTAAATAATAAGTGAAAAGCCCATGACCGGTGCCGATAGATTCATCTTCCAGCGATTCCTGCCCGGCGCCGGTGGCCAGCATGATCACCTCTCCTGCCCTTTTTTCAGATATAGCTGCATTCAAAAAATTCTGCCCGTCACTTCCCCCCGGCAATTCATTGGACCGACAGGCATCCATTATGAAATAAACCTCCACGCCTTTGGCGGTTTCGGCAGCGATTTTCTTTTTCAGGTTGAACAGTTGGATGGTGCCCCCAACGAGATAGTTGTTCTTATCACCTGCAGGATTACAGTCGAATGTCAGGTAAAAGAACTGGTCTTCATCAATTGCATCCCCATGCCCGGCAAGATAAATGAACAGGCGGTCGCCTTTTTGCAGCTTTTTTGCTTTCAGCCATTGAAATCCCTTGCCCCAAAATGTGGCACTCACAGCCTGTTCGTTGAGCAGGATAAAAACATTGTCGTCTTTGACAGAACCTCCGGCCGGAGATTTTAAAAAATCCCTGAACATTTCGGCGTCCTTGTCTGCAAAAGTCAGCGGCCGGACATACTTGTAGTTGGAAATACCCATGATAAGGGCAAATGTTTGTGGTCCCTGTATGGTGCTGTCTCTTGGCGAGGGCGGGGCCTGTGCTTCGGCCCGGTAAAAAACCGATGTAAATAAGAGGCAACCAATAAGTATGTCTAGGGATTTTCGCATAAATTCGACCAACTAATGTACAGATTTACAACGGGAATGGAATAACCCGGCCCTCTGAAAGACGCAATAAGACCGGGAAGTGGCTCAAATGCGTTGCATTTTCCACTACCGACCACAGACATTCGAAACCGAAACAGGACAAAACCACCGCATGAAAAAGCTTCATAAGACCATTGGTAAACGGGTGAAAAACATCCCCCGCCATTTCACCAAATACCTGTATGAAAGGGATACCATTTTTGCCACCATCTGGGTTTTTATATTCATTGTGGTGCTGGGATCCATCCCGCTGAATCTTGGTGTTTTGAACCCCATCAAACTGGGTTTGAAAGATTTTGACTTTAATGATTTGTATTATTCAAAACTGTCCAATAACGATAAGATAAAACTTGACAACAGGATAGTGATCGCCAACATAGGCAATGCCGACCGCGAAGGGCTGGCCATGATGATTGAAAAAGCAGCCACGCTTAAACCCAAGGTGATGGCGCTGGATGTCCTGTTCTGGTCTGAAAAGGATCCTCAACAGGATTCTATTCTGCATGCAGTTTTTTCCCGAACCAAAAACCTGGTCGCTGCAAGAATGCTTGTGCCGGGCGGGGAAAAGGGTGACTCCATTTACAGTACAGCCGATCATTTTAAATCTGCAGCGGCCATATCAGCCCATGTAAACCTCTTTAATGATTCGCTTGCCACCGTACGTTACCATGAACCCGTTTTGTATGATTATAAGGGAGAAAAATTCAAATCATTTTCTGCCGCCATCACTGAGGCATATGACCCCGAGGCTTATAAGAAACTGGAAGCAAAAGGGAAAAGTAAAATACTGATCAATTATACCCGCCGGGTGGATAAATATGTGGTGCTGGAACCGGAGGACCTGTTTGCACTGGAAGAATCCGATTCAGTGCTCACGGATAAGATCCTATTGTTTGGCTATATCAACCGCGACAGAAATGATGTGTTGGATAAGTTCTTTACCCCTATGAATGAACGGTATTACGGTAAATCCATACCTGACATGAACGGTATTGTGGTCCATGCAAATATAATTTCCATGGCATTGGACAAAAACTACATAAAAAAGCTACCTTCGTGGACCAACCTGCTGATTGCGGTTCTCGTCTGCTGGTTGCATATGTCCTTCTTTATCCGTTACTACCTTGAAAGCCATATCTGGTTCCATTTGGTAGCGAAACTTGCACAGGTTGCTTCGGCTATATTTTTTGTCTGGCTTGGAATTTATTTGTTTGATCAATACAGGCTAAAGGTGGATCTGAAAATGAGCCTGGTGGTAATTGTCCTGGCGGTAGATGTGATTTATTTTTACGAAGCATGGGCTGTCTGGATGCATAAAAAATTTAAATACCATACGGTTTTCAAACCACATCATCATTAATGTAATTTTGACTATAACCATAAACCTGGAAAGATGAAAAAGTTGCAATTCCTCATTTTGTTTTGTTCGCTGACGGTCATTGCATCGGCACAGAATGAATACCTGCTGTATAGCTTTAAGGGTAATGTGTCTGTAGTGGAGAACAAAACTGAAAACAAGGCCAAAGTGGGCAAGGTGCTCAACGAAGCTGCCAGCATCAAAGTGGCTGCCGGCGGCACAGTGACCCTCATTTGCAATGAAGTCGCCATGTTTTCCATCAAAAAACCCGGCACTTACAACCTGGCGCAATTCAAAGACTCCTGCAGGGTGAGCAACAGTTCTGTCAGCGCCAATTATGTCAAATATGTCTGGAACCAGATGACCAGTTCAGGTGGCTCAGCAGGCACCAACCGCAAATTGTATATGAATACGGTGGGTGCAGTCAGCCGCTCCATCAATAATGTGTGGATTGACCCGCGGCTCGATACAGTGAATTATTCGGGTGTTCCCGGGGATTTCCCGCTGTCCTGGAAATCTTATACTGATGCTGAAGATTTTGAGTTCTCGCTGTTTGAAAATGCAGCTGCTGAAACAGCCCTGTACAAAAACACGGTGGACAAGAAAAAGATCGTTATCACCAAATTTTCAGATAAACTCAGCGCAGGAAAAAGCTATTACTGGACCGCCGCCATCAAAGGCGAAGAGAATGAAGAACGAAAAGTGCTGAACTTTGTAACCAAAGAGGCATTTGAGAAAAAACTGAATGAACTGAAAGCCGCATCCGGCGCCTTTGAAAATGAAGCCGAACAATGCTTCCGCTTAGGCTTTATGCTGGAAGATGCCCACTACCTGGCAGAGGCCCATGAATTCTACAGTAAAGCTGCTACGCTGGCTCCCGATGTACCGCTCTACCGGAACACCCTGATGTCATTCCGAAAAGATTTTGAGATAAAATAATTCACTCAAACCTCCTCCGGGAGGTTTTTTTATGAACGGGCATTTCCGCAAGACCCGATTTTCTTAGTTTTACCCCTTATCAAAAGCATAAGTGTTGCGTATGAAAAAACTGTTTCTACTTGCTTTACTGGGTGCCGGGCTTTCACCGCAGGCTCAGCTCAAAGCAGATGATGTAAAGACCTTCACCCTGAAGAACGGGATGAAGTTCCTGGTGGTGGAAGATAATTCCATCCCCAATGCGAATATGTATTTGTTTTACCGTGTCGGCAGCCGTAATGAATACCAGGGCATCACCGGTCTCTCTCACTATTTTGAACACATGATGTTCAACGGCGCTAAAAAATATGGCCCGAAACAATTTGACCAGACGATGGAGTTCAACGGCGGCGCCAACAATGCCTACACAAGAGAAGATATTACCGCATACACCAATTGGTTTCCTTCTTCAGCCACCGAAGTGATATTTGATCTCGAGGCCGACCGCATCTCCAGTCTTAGCATTGACCCCAAAATGGTGGAAAGTGAAAGAGGTGTTGTATTATCTGAAAGAAGCACCGGGCTGGAAAACTCTCCCTGGCGGATGCTGGGCGAAGCTGTGCAGGGACAGGCCTTCCAGGAACATCCCTATCACTGGCCGGTGATCGGTTATGAAGATGATATTAAAAACTGGAAACAGGCAGATCTCGAAAGATATTTCAAGACATATTATGCCCCGAACAATTGTGTGGTGGTGATGTCAGGCAACATCAAAACGGAAGAAATAAAAAAACTGGCGGAAAAATACCTTGAGCCCATTCCTGCACAACCTGAACCACCGGCTGTGCATATCAAAGAACCACCGCAAACCGGTGAAAGAAGGATCGCCGTGAAAAAAGATGTGGCCACTCCCTATTTGCTGATCGCTTACAAAGCACCTGAAGCCAAACATGAGGATTACTATGCATTGAGTATCCTGAGTTCTGTTTTGTCAAGCGGTCGCTCTTCAAGACTTTATTCATCGCTGGTTGATCAGCAACAGTTGGCGACGCAGGTCTTTACAAGCTATGATGAAAGCTTTGATCCCACTTTATTCCAGTTCTATGCCATGGCCAACAGGAATGTGAACGAAGCTGACCTGGAAAAAGCCATCTATGCCGAAATAGAAAAAATAAAGAAAGACGGCATCACAGAAAATGAACTTCAGAAGATAAAAAATCAAAAACTGATCGAGTTTTACGGACAGGTGGAAACTATCAATGGCAAATCCAACAATCTCGGCACTTACGAAGTATTCTTTGGCGATTATAAAAAAATGTTTGACGCCCCTGCGCTGTATAATAAAGTGACCACGGAAGATGTGAAACGGGTGGCCAATAAATATTTTAACAAAAGCAGCCGGACAGTAGGTGTTTTAAAATCAAATACGGAGGATTAATACTATGAGATCAACAGCTAAATAT
>CAYPOD010000076.1:0-5048 GCA_964412375.1 uncultured Chitinophaga sp.
AATGTTTCATATCACTCAGGGAAACAAATCTCGCATCGTTGGGATCTTCCACATCCTGTCCCTGCGGAAAATTGAGCGGAACAATAAAGGTTGCATTGGTGGCTTTCATGTCCTTGATGCGCTGGTATTCGTTCTGGCCGGCTTTGATGATGTACTGCACCCCAAACTCATCACCGATCCTGTTGGCACGGAGTGCATTCCATTTATCACCGGCTTCAAAAATCTGAGGCAGGCCGAGATTGTCATTCCATGCCTGCAGGGTGATGTTCAGACCTTCTTTATCAGGTTTTGTTTTGTACCACTGACCATCGAGAAAGGTTTGCCGCAGTAGTGCGATGCTTCCCATCATAGATGAAGGATAGCTTTGCGTCGAAGTGCCTTTATTAAACGAATAATGTGCCGAAGCTTTTTCCTTAATGATAACAAAATTCTCTTTTTCATTGGCCAATGTCACCACGGCACCTGTGCCGCGGGCAATACCGTCTCTTACATGAGAAAGTACAGTACCGAAACCGGCATCACGAAGGGGTTTGGCTTTTTCATCGTCCACAGTAAATACTTTGTAAGCGTCTGCATCGGACTTCAAAGCCTGGTTCCAGCCATAAGGACCTTTTGTATTGGTCTCCAACTGGGGTTGCTGAGCGCCAAACACACCGCCACCGCCTGCACCGCCGGTTCTTTGCGGTAATGATGTGCCGTAATCAGCATAAATGTCAATAAAGGAAGGATAAATGTACCTGCCTTTACAATCTACCTCTACAGCACCCGCCGGAACTTTCAGGTTAGCACCAACGGCTACAATCTTTCCATCTTTAATGATAAGTGTAGCATTGCTGATGCTGGTAGCAGCATCTTTTACAATCGTAGCATTGGTAAAAGCATAATGCCCTGTGCGGGGATCAGCAACACCATTTTCGGGAAAAGTTACCTGTGCGGGGAGATGGGTTACGGCAAGAGCCAGGGCCATCAGCAATAGCAGCCCATAATGCGGTCGGGTTTTTCTCATTTCAGTAATTTTTTGAATTAGATGATTTTTCTCAGTGATCCTTTCGTTGAAAAGGACTCCGAATTTAAAGGAATTGAGGCAAACCTGTTTTTTGATTTTATGAGTGGCGAAAACCGGTTCCTGCCGTCCCGGAGAGCCAAAAATCCGGCATTGGGCAGGGTGGCAACTTTGATTACCTTTGAACTCCTTAATAGTTTAAATATGGCTGTTGCCGGATCAAAGATCATTCTGCCTGATTTTACCCTGACTCCTCGCATTGACCAGGTGGGTGTGGAAGAAAGAGCTTCCCGTTTCACCAAACGAAGCATTAAGAAAGAATCGAAGATGAACGGGTTGCTGCTGGTGCTGAATATGATTGACCTCACCACCCTTGAAGGAAAAGACACCGATGGAAAAGTGAAACAGCTTTGCTACAAAGCCATGCATCCGCATGATGCAGTACCAGGTTTGCCCACCGTGGCAGCTATTTGTGTTTATCCAAGTATGGTGAAAGTGGCCAAAAAAGCTTTGGGTGACTCAGGAATAAAAGTGGCTTCGGTGGTCACGGCTTTTCCCAGCGGGCAGGCGCCAAGAGATGTTAAGATCAGGGATACAAAGTATGCTGTGAACGAAGGCGCTGATGAAGTGGATATGGTCATCAGCCGCGGAAAGTTTCATGCCGGTGAGTACAATTTTGTGTTTGACGAAATTGCGGCCATCAAAGAAGCCTGTGGTGAAGCAAGACTAAAAGTGATTTTGGAAACTGGCGAGCTTGGCACAATGGATAAAGTGCGACGGGCCAGTGATATTGCCATGCATGCCGGGGCGGATTTTATTAAAACATCAACAGGAAAGATTCAGCCTGCAGCTACCATGCCGGTGACATTAGTGATGCTTGAAGCGATCCGTGATTTTTATTACAGCACAGGAAAAATGATAGGCATGAAACCGGCAGGTGGAATTTCGAAATCAAAACTGGCATTGCATTATTTGGTGATGGTAAAAGAAGTGTTAGGTGAAGACTGGCTGAACAATGAATGGTTCCGTTTTGGCGCCAGTAGTCTGGCGAATGATGTGCTGATGCAGATTGTGAAAGAGAAGACGGGGCTGTACCAGGCAGCGAATTATTTTAGTGTGGATTAAGACCTCCCCCAACCCCTCCAGGGGAGGGGCTTTGCATTCACACAAAGCCAGTTTTCGAAAAGTTCTTTCATAATTGAAATTTCTTTACCCCGTAGGGGTAAAATATTGGTAGATAAAAAATTAAATTGATGTTTCCCGAACCCCTTCGGGGCTCAATATTGTTGATAAGCCCCGCCTGACCATAATATTATAAAAGTAAAATAGTCGGGCAGGGAACAGAACCCTGAAGTGTGCGACGCAACGGAAGATGATCCGTGTTACTGTCGCTGGTTAAATAAAAAAATTATGGCTATTACAAAAAAGAAAGCTGCAGGTAAGAAAAACAACACGATCAAATTAAAATTTGATACAAGCTGGAGCTATGCACCTGCACCGGAAAGCAAAAGTGCTGCTACTATTCATAAACAATATGACCTGTTCATCAATGGTGAATGGCAAAAGCCATCTTCCAAAAAATATTTTGACACCATCAATCCGGCCAACGAAGAAAAACTGAGCGAAGTGGCAGAAGCCAATGAAGCCGACGTAAACAAAGCTGTGATTGCTGCGAGAAATGCTTACGAGAAAGTGTGGAAGAAAATGCCGGCCAAAGAAAGAGCCAAATATATTTTCCGTATTGCCCGTATCATGCAGGAAAAAGCAAGGGAACTGGCCGTCATTGAATCACTGGATGGCGGCAAACCTATTCGTGAAAGCCGCGACTTTGATGTGCCGACGGCTGCCAATCATTTCTTTTATTATGCCGGCTGGGCGGATAAACTGGAATATGCATTTCCCAAAAGGAGAACAGAACCGCTGGGGGTAGCAGGCCAGATCATTCCCTGGAATTTTCCGCTATTGATGGCAGCCTGGAAAATTGCACCGGCATTGGCAACAGGCAATACCGTTGTGTTGAAACCTGCTGAAACAACGCCGTTGACAGCATTGAAACTGGCAGAAATTATACAGGAAGCAGACCTTCCTCCCGGTGTTGTTAATATAATTACCGGCGCAGGCGCCACCGGTGCTGCTATTGTGAATCATCCGGACATCAATAAGATTGCTTTCACCGGCTCCACTGAAGTTGGTAAGATCATTCAGAGAGCTATTGCCGGCACCAATAAAAAAGTGACGCTGGAGCTGGGTGGCAAAGCGGCCAATATCATTTTTGAAGATGCGCCACTTGACCAGGCCGTGGAAGGAGTGATCAATGGTATTTTCTTTAACCAGGGACATGTGTGCTGCGCCGGTTCAAGATTGTATGTACAGGAGTCGGTGGCCAAACAGGTGATCAGAAAATTAAAAGACCGGATCGAATCGCTGATCGTAGGTGATCCGCTGGATAAGAATACCGATATCGGTGCTATCAATTCCAAGCAACAATTGGCAACGATACACAGGTATATCAGCATTGGTAAAAAAGAAGGCGCTGAAATGTATGAAAGCAGTTGCCGCCTGCCGGGTAAAGGATTTTTCTGCCGCCCTACCTTGTTTACCAATGTGGCGCAGAGCAACCGTATTGCACAGGAAGAAATTTTCGGACCTGTTTTAGCTATTCTTACTTTCAGAACGGATGACGAGGTAATAGAAAAAGCCAACAACTCACCTTATGGGCTGAGTGCCGGTGTGTGGACGGATAAGGGTTCCAAGATTTTCAACATGACAAAAAGAATGAGAGCAGGAGTTGTTTGGGCGAATACATTCAACAAATTTGATCCGTCTTCACCATTTGGAGGATATAAGGAAAGCGGTTTTGGAAGAGAAGGGGGATTGCATGGATTATCGGCGTATGTGAATGTTGTTTGAACTTAAAATGTTTAACAGGTTCAACAGGTTTAATAGGTTCAAAAAGTTATTCATGGCAAAGATTGAAAGATTTGAAGATATTATTTCATGGCAGGAAGCCAGAAAACTGAATAAAATAATCGGAGATTTAATTGACGGCGGCAGATTTAAACATAGTTACCGGCTAATTAACCAAATCGAAGGATCAGCAGGATCTATTATGGATAATATTGCCGAAGGTTTTGAAAGAGGCGGCAATAAAGAATTTACACAGTTCCTCTACATTGCCAAAGGCTCTTGTGGTGAACTAAGGTCACAATTATACAGAGCATTGGACAGGAACTATATCGATCAAAAAGAGTTTGACAGTTTTTCGGTTCATGCAATGAAAATCAGCAGCCTTATCCAAAAACTTATAACTTATCTTGAAAATTCGGAATTGAAGGGAGCTAAATACCAGAAAAAAACTGGAAAAACTTCTTGAACACCTTGAACCTTTTAAACCTATTGAACCATCAAGTATGGAAAAAGCAATTAAGAAATCGTCGCTGAAAGTAAGTGAGAATGGTTTGGAAAAAACCAGTTCAGCAAAACGCCTGGAGGTTTTAAAGACCTACAAAATTTATATCGGCGGGCAGTTTCCAAGAACAGAATCGGGCCGGTATTATATTCCAACGAATGCTGCCGGAAAGAAACTGGCAAATGTCTGCCTGAGTTCAAGAAAAGATTTTCGGGATGCAGTGCTGGCAGCGAGAGGAGCTTTCAGTGGCTGGAGCGGAAGAGCGGCATTTAACCGTGGACAGATTTTATACCGGATGGCAGAAATGCTGGAAGGAAGAAAAGCTCAGTTTATAGATGAGTTGATGCAACAGGATGCAACAAAAGCCAGGGCAGAAAAAGAAGTGAATCTTGCCATTGACCGCCTGATTTATTATGCCGGCTGGTGTGATAAGTTTCAGCAACTTTTCAGTGCCGTGAACCCGGTAGCTTCCTCGCATTTTAACTTTTCTGTGCCTGAACCCACCGGTGTTGTCGCTATCATTGCCCCGCAAAGTGATTCCTTGCTGGGTTTGGTTTCTGTGATTGCCCCCGTCATTGCCGGTGGAAACACCTGTGTTGTACTGGCATCTGAAACAAAACCACTTTGTGCCGTTAC
>CAYPOD010000077.1:0-4926 GCA_964412375.1 uncultured Chitinophaga sp.
CTTACTGCTATCATTTTTCACCAAAACCAACCTGTATGCAAGAGATCATCATCAACCTGCTATCCGGTGCAGCCGGCGGCAATGTGGCCGGCGGTCTGCTTAAAAAATTCAACATGGGCGCCATTTGGAATACCATTACCGGTATGATCGGCGGCTTTGGCGGCGGCCAGTTGCTCAATGTGCTCAACAGCGGCGGCGACAGCAGCAGCATCATTACACAGGTGCTTTCGGGAATCGGGGGCGGTGGTATCCTGACGGCCATCGTGGGCTTTATCAAAAAGCAAATGGGCAAATAGGCGGTCTGCATCCGGCCTGTTCTTTGCAGCCGCTGGGCTGCAATCGGGTTTTGCCCGCTGTGAGGGTATTGCCCGAAAATCCCTACATTGCTGTAAGCCTTTTTTTAGAAAAACGAAACAACGGCGCCTATGCAAATGCCTTCTTCCGTGGCCACCCGCCTGCAATACCAGCACAAATCACTGGTGGATATCATTGACGGCCTCACTGATGAGCAGGTGCGCAGAACGATCATTCCCGGCAAGTGGTCGGTGTTTGAAAACATTGTTCACCTGCAAACCTACCAGCACCAGTTTATAGACCGGGTGAAAAAGATCCTGACAGGCAGCCACCCGCAGTTTGACCGTTACAGCGCCGATGCCGACCCGCTTTTCCTTGACAATTGTCAAAAATCTTCCCGGGAAGTGATGCAGGACATGATCAGCACCCGCAAAGAAATGGCGGCGGAAATACTCAGCTTCCCAACGGCCCATTTCGGGCAAACCGGTCAGCATCCTGTTTATGGCAGCATGACACTGATGCAATGGATCCACTTTTTCCTGCTGCACGAAGCCCACCACCTTTTCACCATCTTCCGGCTGGCTGCCGAGCTCAAAAAGGAATCGCTTACAGACTGATTACCAGTTGACGGCGGCCTATGATTTTGTTAAAACCGCCCGGAAACGGGCTAAGTTTTTGGCAGTTCAATGTTGCGACATTAATTTTGTGTGGTATTGATTTTTTACTACACACTAAAACTTTTTACACATGTCTGAGCTGAAAAAAAACGTGGAGCAACTGAACCAGATGATCCTGGAAGGAAAGATCCTGGATGCCTTTGAAAAATTTTATGCCGAAGAAGTGGTGATGCAGGACAATGACTACCCGGCGAGGGTGGGCAAAGACGCCAACCGCAAACACGAAGAAGCATTTGTGGGCGGGCTGACCGAATTCCGCGGCGCCAAAGTGCTGAACACATTGCTCAGCGATGACCTCGCTGTAACAGAATGGTTCTTTGATTACACCCACAAAGATTATGGTGTCCGCACCTATCGCCAGCTGGCCGTGCAGCGCTGGAAGGACGGGAAGATCGTAGAAGAAAAATTCTACTACAACAACTGATGCGGGTAAAATGCCGCTTCATCCCGAAAGTTTCAGGTAAGGCTGCCCGCTTCGCCTGAAACTTTTTACTTTTACGTTTATACACACACCATCACTGATCGTTTTTCATAAATAAAATCAGTGTGGTTTATGCAGGTAACGGATATGGGTATTGACAAAGACATACAGCAGGTTCACTTTCGTAATGTGTACCAGAAGGCAACGATCAACCTCATCTATACGGTAGGCTGGATGCGGGAGCAGACCCGTGCCATCTTTGAATCGGAAGATATCACTCCCCAGCAGTTCAATATCCTGCGCATCCTGCGGGGCAGTTATCCCACACCGTTATCTACCCTGCAGATCAGGGAACGGATGCTGGAAAAGATGAGTGATACCAGCCGGATCGTGGACCGGCTTATTGCCAAAGGGCTGGTGAAAAAACTGGTGTGCAAGGCCGACCGCCGGCTGGTGGATGTGGTGATCACCGACAAAGGACAAAAACTGCTGGAAAGACTGGATGCCCGCCAGGATGAAATGGACAATGTGCTGAACCAGCTCACCGAAGCTGAGGCGACAACCCTGAGTAATTTGCTGGACAAGGCCCGCGGCAGCAACCCTTCCTGACAGGTTGCTGTGTTGTGCCGCCTCAATATTTCACTAAAAACAACCATACGGCTGGCATTTCCCTCTGTTATACTGTATTTTTACAGCATTCATCCCAAACATGAAAACATGATACGACCCTTTTTGGCCCTGGTTATTCCTGCTCTTTTTTATTGCACAACGTTGATGGCACAGCCCAAGTATGAGTTTCGGGGCGTCTGGATCGCCACGGTGGACAATATTGACTGGCCCCAGCGGGGAGAGACCGATCCCGAAAAACAAAAGGCCGATTATATCCGGCTCTTAGATCTGCATCAAAAGAATGGTATGAATGCGATGGTCGTTCAGATCCGGCCGGCCGGTGATGCTTTCTATCCATCGCAGTATGAACCGTGGAGCCAGTGGCTTACCGGCACACAGGGCAAGCCGCCTTCCCCTTTTTATGATCCGCTCCGGTTCATGATCGAGGAAACCCATAAAAGAGGAATGGAATTTCATGCCTGGCTGAATCCCTACCGGGCTGTATTCAATATCAATAATTCTTCCGTGGCTGCCAGCCACCTGAGCCGCACCAAACCGGAATGGTTTCTTACCTACGGCGATAAAAAATATTTTGATCCCGCCAATAAAGAAGCACAGGACTTTGTGGTGAAAGTGGTGCGGGATATTGTGAAGCGTTATGATGTGGATGCCATTCACATGGATGATTACTTCTACCCCTATCGCATTCCCGGTAAGGAATTTCCGGATGCAGCCTCCTATGCCAGGTCGGGCAGCAAGCTGAGCAAGGACGACTGGCGCCGCAGCAATGTGGACAGCATCATCCGCAAGCTGAGCAAGGCCATCAAAGAAGAAAAGAAACTGGTGCGGTTTGGCATCTCTCCATTCAGTGTGTGGCGCAACAAAGACAAAGACCCGGTGCGGGGCAGCGATACCCAGGCCGGCCAAACCAATTATGATGACCTGTATGCCGATATCCTGCTCTGGCTGAAGATGGGCTGGATTGATTATGTGGCGCCGCAATTGTATCTCGAAATAGGGCACGACAAGATCGCTTATGAAAAAATTCTGGACTGGTGGAGCAAGAACAGTTTTGGCAAACATGTGTATATCGGTCACGGTATTTACCGGGTGGCAGAAAACCATGCTGCCTGGAAAAAGGCCAATGAACTACCCAACCAGATCAAATTGCTGCGCCGCTACCCCAATATTCATGGCAGCATCTATTTCAGCAGTAAATCCTTTGAACGAAATCCCAATGGCTGGAACGACAGCCTGCGCAACAATTATTACAGGTACCCGGCACTGTTACCCCCGATGCGCTGGATAGACAATGAAAAACCCTGGCCACCCATCGTGGAAAAAACGATCAAAGACTCGCTGATACAGTTCAGTGTGAAGCCTGACCCGAGAAACCTGGTTCCGATCAAATACTATATCGTGTATAAATATGCCGTGGAATCACACACGGAACTGTTTGGCAATGTGCCCCGCTATCTTTCTAAATTTTACACTACCCCGGATGGATTTAATTTCTCCGATGTGCTTTCCAACAAACAGTTTTCTTACCGCTACGTGGTAACGGCTGTAGGAAAAAATAATAATGAAAGCGACCTCAGTGAAATTGCTATCCTTATTCAGCCAGACGGGAAGTGGCAGTTTTATAAACCCTGAGCAGACACGGCAGTTGCAATTTCTACCAGGCATCGCAGCACAGCACTTTTCAGGCTGTTGAAATCACTGCTATTGGCCTGCACGGCCACACATATTTTATGCTGCGGGAAATAATACATTTCCGTCAGGAATCCGGGAAAGAAACCACTGTGGCCATAGGCCAGTCCGGCCGCAGTCGGACGAATGATCACCCCGGATGCGTATTGCACATCACGACCCAGTTTGGCAGGCACCGCCCCGGCAAGCAACAGAGTTGTATCAACCACTTTTCCTTCATATAACAGTTTGCCCCAACGGGCAAGGTCAGCCGTAGTGGAATAGATGCCCCCACCGGTCCACTCAAACTGCGGGTTGATGATGAAGAGACCATCTTCTCCGATCACTTTATTTTGCAGGCCAAAGGGATTTTGTTCACCGGCATAGCCCTGCGAGAGGCCTTGCAACCTGCGACTGTCAGAAGGAAATGTATTATTTAGTTGCAGGGGTGTCAGCAATTCCTGTTGCAGCAGTTCATAATATTTTTTCCCGGTCACCTGTTCGATGATCATTCCCAGCAAAATGAAATTGGTATCTGAATATTCCCATCCTTCCCCCGCAGGGAAAGATGCTTTTTCATCCAATATGTAACGGAGCAAATCTTCGGGTTTCCATGTTTTGTCTTTGTCGGCAGTCAAATCCTTAGTGAACTGTTCTTTGAATTCATACCGCATCACGCCGCTTGTATGATTCATGATCATCTGCACGGTGATGCCGGCTGCATTGGGAATACGGTTGTACCATTCATGGTGGCCGAGATAGGCCGATACTTTTTCTCCTGGTTTTATTTTCCCTTCCTTTAGCAGGCGCAGGGCAATGGCTGCAGCATAGGTTTTACCGACACTGCCTTGCAGAAAACGATGATCCGATCGTAAAACAATTTGTTTTTCTTTATCAGACCAGCCTGAAGAAAAAGTGACAACCTTGTCGTCGGGCAAACAAACAGCTACAGAAAGACCGGGGAAATTGCCCGCCCGGCACAATGAATCAACCAGCTGTTTAATCCTGTCGCCAGGAGGTGCGGCCATAATGAGCTGCTGAAAAAACAGGAATGTAAAAAGCAGGGTTATCGGCAGTACAGCCATTCTTTTCATAATAAGCGGTTTTGGAAAGCCAAGTTAGCCCGATAAACAAACAACCGCTATCCGCTCATCAATCTGTTGTTAATTACATTATAACCTGCTTTCCACCTGAAGCTTTTTATTTTTGCCCGAACCAACCACTGGCAGATGAAAG
>CAYPOD010000078.1:0-4723 GCA_964412375.1 uncultured Chitinophaga sp.
CCGGAAACGACCCATTCGACCAATTATTTCTTTAAAGCAACTGCATACGCTTCCAGACATCTTTTTCTCGCCGCCTCATGTTCCACGATGGGACGGGGATAAGTCAGTTCTTCAAACTCAGGCACCCATTTTCTTATATACTTCAGTTCCGGGTCAAATTTTTGCGTTTGCAAATAAGGATTGAATATCCTGAAATATGGCGCCGCATCGCAACCACTGCCGGCAGCCCATTGCCAGCCGCCATTATTAGCTGCAAGATCAAAGTCCAAAAGTTTTTTGGCGAAATAAGCTTCTCCCCATCGCCAGTCAATCAGTAAATGCTTGGTGAGAAATGAAGCCACGATCATCCGGACCCGGTTATGCATAAACCCGGTTTCGTTCAGTTCCCTCATGCCGGCATCTACAATAGGGTAGCCGGTTTGCCCCTTGCACCATGCTTCAAATTCCTTTTCATTATTTCTCCACCTGATCTTGTCATATTCCGGTTTGAAAGCATTGCCTACCACTTTTGGAAAATGCCAGAGGATCATGTGATAAAAATCCCGCCAGATGAGTTCGTTGAGAAATGTCTCATTCAATGCACCTGCTTCTGCCGCCAGCACCCTGATGCTGGTTGTCCCAAAACGAAGATGCACACTAAGTCTTGATGTGCCTTGCACTGAAGGTATATCCCGTTGCTCTTTGTAATTCCGGATAATGGCCCCCTGCCATTCCTTTCCGGGAAAGGATAACCCGGCCGCTTTAAAATTCATTTCCTCCAGTGAAGGAATATTCTTTGCCGCCTGTTTAAAGAAATGCTTAAAATACTTTTTGTTGGGATAGGATCGCAAATAAAAATCATTCAGAGTCGCTTTCCATCGCCGGGAATAAGGGGTGAACACGGTATAGGGCTTCCCATCATCCTTTAGCACTTCATCTTTTTCAAAGATCACCTGGTCTTTGAAACTGTGAAAAGAAACACCTGCTTCATTCAGCAGTTGAGCTATCACCGTATCTCTTTCTTTGGCGTAAGGCTCATAATCATAGTTGGTGAAAACTTTCTCAATATCGTATTCCTGCAACAATTGTTTATATATCTCATCAGGAAATCCATACCGCACATCTAATGTGGAGCCCATTTTCAGCAACTGCTGTTGCATTTCCACCAACGCCAGGTGAATGAACTCCACTCTCCGGTCGGTACGATCTTCCCCGCCGGGGCCGGGGGCAAGTTCATCAAGAATGTTTTTGTCGAAAATGAAAACGGGAACAACGGGTTTCCCTTCTTTCAATGCATGATAAAGACCGGCATTATCATATAGCCGCAGATCACGGCGAAACCAGAAAATACTAACGGCGGTCTTCATAACGGCATTGAACAGTTTTAAACAAAGATTGTTTGCACAAATTGCCGGTAAATTTCCAGGGATTGCTTATTGGTATAAATTTTATCCCTGAACTGTTTTACCCACCTGATTCCATTAATAGCATTGGTAAAAAATACCTCATCAGCATGCAGTATGTCATCGGTTGCAAGGCTTGTCTCTTGTATCTTGTACCCTGCATCTTGCAATTTTTCAAGCAAAAACCTGCGCATCACACCGGCCACAGCGCCTTCCGAAAGTGCAGGGGTCAGAAATTTGTTCTCCTTTACAATAAAAACATTGGCGATCGTTGAGTCGGCAATTCTTTCATGCTGGTTCAGCACCAAACAGTCGTTCAGCTTATTCTCTTTTGCAAACTGTACAGCCATCACATAAGGCAGGAAATTGGCCGATTTGAGCTGTGAAAACCGGTCACAGATCTTCCGACCATCCGGAAAAACATCAATGATCAGCCCGTTCTCGTTAAGTTGATTCGTGGTTGCAGGCAGCGGCCAGCATTCTATAAGATATTGCAGTTTATCATCGCCGTCATACAAACCTCCGCTTCCCCTTGAAACGGACAAACGAACCCTTGCCAGGCCGGTACAACCATTTTTGCTGCACAACTGAAGTGTTTCATTTATCAATTTTTCGACGTCAAGCAAACCGGGTATCTCCATTTTCAGCAATTGCATTCCGGAAAACAGCCTTTCAGTATGGTAATTTTGCAGGAGAATTTTTCCCTTCGCCACTTTCATTGTCTCAAACAAACCATCACCGTAGCGATAACCACGGTTGTCGGCCGGCAAAACCGGCTCATCAGCTTTCACAAATTTTCCATTCAAACAAATGATCCGCATCACCCCAAAGTAAACAAAAAGCCACCGGCTTTCGCCGATGGCTGAATATTATTTGCTGTACGTCATAATGCCCAGTGAAGATCGGGTGACCCACTGACACATTTGACCAACTTACACTTTTTTTAAGCCTGCTGTACCAATCCTGCTTTCACCGCATACATCACCAGCCCGGCCATTGATTTGGTTCCGGTCTTGGTTTTGAGTTTGTCGCGGATAGCTTCCACAGTGCGGGGGCTCAGGTCAACGATATCGGCGATCTCCTTGGTGCTTTTCTCATCGCACATCAGTTTCAGGATGGTGATCTCCTTGTCTGTCAGGTGCACATCGGCAGGGGCAGATGATTCAACCGTACGCTTGGTGCGAAGACCACTCAGCAACGCCTTATTGGTAAGATCGTTGAAGTAGAAGTCATTCTCAAACACACCGCGGATGGCCTCATAGATCATCTCAGAGCCAGACTCTTTGGTCAGATAAGAATTGGCGCCGATCTCCATCATGCGGGAAATCACCGAATGGTCATTGTGCATAGAAAGCATAATTACTTTCACATTCGGGTACAATTTCTTGATCTCAGGCAGTGTGGTGAGGCCGTCCATGATGGGCATCTGGATATCCAGCAGCACTACATCTGGCTGAATGTGACGCAACAGGTTAAGCAGTTGCATACCGTTTTCAGCTTCAGCTACCATTTGGATATCCTTTCGGCTCTGGAGGGATGTCTTCACACCCGTGCGGAAAAGGGCATGGTCATCGGCGATGGCTACTTTAATAACTGTGTTGTTGTCAGGATTTTTCATGGATTGAATTATTAATAAAAAAAATTCTGTTCTGTAATTATTCCGGATGCAAGTTGGAAAATTCCCGCTACATATACCATAGTAGAACTACCTGATTTTGATTTTGCGGAAACTACCGCTAACCAATTGCGAAACTTTACGAATGATAGCTGGTCGTTTTACGAAGAGGTCAGTAAATACCGAAAGTTTAAAATTGAGAAGTTATCCTCTTGTGCACATAGCCCTGCGCATATAGTTTTGCATCAGAAAGTTGATTGAAACGGATGATGTGTTTAATTCCTACTCATCCAATGTCCATAACCGTCCAGAAAAGTATTTCCAATACCTGTGAAAAACCAAAACGACACTCTCCCTTCGGTCAACTTTCTCTTTTTTTAAAACCAGGGCCACTGCCAGTAACCCTGTCCCTGTGAAACACAAGAGCTGCTAAAATTTTTCTTTTCATAACAGTAACGTTTAACCCCGGTCTTCATAACGCCGGGGTTTATTTTTCTCTGACAATAAGCTTTAGGATTTTTAATTCTTTTCAGCAATAATATAAGCCCTCGGGTCCCCCATCGAAAATTCCTTTTTTCCGGGTATGCTGTAATTCTTCTCAAGACTCAGCCCTGCTTTTTTCAACATCTCCTGCATTTCTGCAACAGAATAGATATAATCAACGGCAGTTTTAGTTTCGGCTTTTCCATCGGGGCCGGTCATCACAGTTACTGTTTCAATCCGATCTGGATGAAGAAGATGACGGCTCGTGGATTCCACTTTAAAACCACCCACTTCACCCGTTGACTGTTCTTTGAAGCGGGGAATAGCGATCTCGGCCAGCGACCATGAATTAATGAGAAAATGGCCGTCCTTTTTAAGATGCTTTGCTGTATTGCGCAATATCCTTTCCACATCCGCCGCAGGAAAAAAATTAAGACTGTTGCCCATGCAGATGGCAAGGTCAAATAACTCATCGGGTTCATAAGTGGCGGCATCCGCTTTCACTGCTTTCACCGGCAATGATCTTTCATTCGCAGTTTTCCTGATCTCTTCAATATAATCGCCAAGGTTGTCAATAGCTGTTACTTCTATTCCTTTTTCTGCCAGGGCAATTGCATGGCGGCCATAGCCGCACATCATGTCCAGCACCCTGCTGCCGGGCCCCAGGTTAAAATAAGAGATCATGAAAGCGGTTTCTTTCACGGTCAGTTCGGCGGGAATAATAGCCCGCCAGATGTCTTTATACTGCCCGTCAAAAAAACTGTCGTTGATATTACTCATGAGATAAAGAGATGAATTGCGGGTACCGGTCTTTAGGAAATGGTAAACCCCTCTCCTTTGGAGAGGGGCAGGGGGTGAGGTTCTTATTCCAATAATTTATTCCTCATTCCATACATCACCAGCCCGGCGATGGTCTTGGCGCCAACTTTTTGCTTCATGTTCTGCCGGATGGTTTCGATGGTGCGGGGACTGAGAAAAACCTCTTTTGAAATTTCTTCCGTGGTTTTATCCTCAGCAATTAGCTTTAAAATTTTTATCTCCTTCTCCGAAAATTTAACCGGGTTGGGATAAAACTGTCTTACGGTTTTTTTATGCTGCAGTTTCAACAGCACGGCTTTATTCACTAATTCATTAAAATAAAAATCATCATTCATGCAGGTGAGGATGGCCTGGTAGATCTCTTCGGGGTCGGTGGTCTTGGTGAGATAGGCATTGGCGCCCATTTCCATCATTTTGGTGATCA
>CAYPOD010000079.1:0-4398 GCA_964412375.1 uncultured Chitinophaga sp.
ATCACCACACCACTGATCGCATTGGCATGGCTCATCAATGGTGTATGCAGCACCGCAGGCACCCGGCTTATCACAATAAAGCCGAGAAAGATCACCAGTACCAGGATGTAGATCATTTGCTCGTTGGCAGAAATCCAATGTAAGATTGATTCCATAAAACAAGTATTACGTTTTAATTCACTTTGACTCTCTCATGCACCACTTCACCATTATGGGTGATGCAGCACCCCTTTACCAGGTCGTCTTCCCAGTTGAGATTAATATTATTTTCTTTATCCGTGATCAGTTGTAAAAAGTTCAGCACATTCTTGCCATACACTTTGCTGGCATCTGATGGCATCGTAGAAGGCAGGTAAGAATTGCCCACAATCGTTACCCCGCCCACCTTCACCGTCTCATTGTTTTTGGTGAAAGGTGTATTGCCGCCGGTGGCAGCAGCTATATCTATGATCACTGAACCGTTACGCATTGCCTTCATCATTTCTTCGGTGATGAGTATCGGCGCTTTCTTGCCGGGTATCTGTGCGGTAGTGATAACTATATCTGCTTTGGCAATACTCTCCGCTATTTTTTGTTGTTGCTTTTGTTTATACTCTTCGGTTTGTTCCACCGCATAACCTCCGGCCTTGCTGGCATCGGCAGCGCCTTCCACTTCCACGAATTTGGCACCCAGGCTCATCACTTCTTCTTTCACGGCCGGTCTTGTATCAAACACTTCTATCACGGCGCCCAATCGTTTTGCTGTAGCAATGGCCTGTAATCCCGCCACTCCTGCACCGAGTATCAGCACTTTTGCCGGTTTGATGCTTCCTGCTGCGGTCATGAACATGGGAAAATATCTTCCGTAAACATTAGCAGCAGTGAGCACTGCTTTATACCCGGCAATATTGCCCTGCGAACTCAACACATCCATTGCCTGGGCACGGGTGGTGCGGGGCAGCATGTCAAGGGAAAAAGTGGTGAGACCATTTGAAGCCCACTCCTTCATTTGGCCGGGGTTGAAGAGAGGCTGGTAAACACCAGTAAGTACCCTTGATTTGAGATGTAATATTTCAGATTGGGCGGGCTGGTGGATAGATAGGATTATATCTGCTGCCTGCAACACATCGCTCCTGCATCTGATAGCTGCCCCGGCAGACTCATATTCAGCATTATTACAAAAAGCCTGGTCACCGGCGCCGGATTCTACCAGCACGGTGATACCTTTTTTGGTCAATGCAGCCACTGATTCAGCTAAAAGGGATACCCGGGTTTCAGGTACGGGTTCTTTCAATACTCCGATTGTCATAGCTAGAAAAAATTCAATTAATCAATCCGCTTTGAAGATAATGAATTTTAAAATCGGATTTTAAAATGCTGCTTTTCTTTGAACTCTTTTCTTACGAAAACGATTCCGATAAAAAAAAGATCAACCGTGCAGCGGACAGAAGGATGTTTTTTAATGGTTTCCCAGGCCTCTTCCATTTCCCGGCTCCAGTAGATGTCGTCAAAAATAAGTATGGAATCATTATTCAGCATAGGCAATAACTGCTGAAAATATCTTTCGGTGGGTTCCCTGCGGTGGTTGCCGTCAATGAAGCAAAAGTCCACAGACGATAGTCTATCGACGACGGATGCCAGCTGCTCATCGAAATTGCCTTTTACAAGAGAAATATTATTGAGATGAAGGGTTTGAAAATTTTGCGTGGCCTTATCAGCGACAGCCGTTGAACCTTCCAGTGTAATGACCCGTGCATCCGGGTTTGCTAATGATAAATAAGCCGTACTGATGCCGAGTGATGTACCTAATTCAAGAATCGTTTGCGGCTGATATGTTTTGATCATCCTGAACAATAGCTGCCCGAATTTTTTAGGCTTTGCAGCATTCTTCGCAATGGAAGCAACCGTTCGCCGGTTTGTTTTACTGGCGGAGGAACCGGCGCCGAAGTCCTCAACATCCAAAACGGTTTGGTCGGTCAGCAATTGCTGCCGCAAAGCTTCCACGTTTGCAAATTCAGGATAAATCATTCTGTCATTCAGCACACCGGTTATAAAATGAAAAATGAACGGCGAATGAGTACCATGTCCTTTGCTGTTATGAGCAGACAGATAATAGCGGAGATATTTAAAAGCTAATTGAGGCCGGGAATACATGGAGCAAAATAAAGAATAAGGAATGTGAAATAAGAAATTAGAAAGTTTCTTCAGCGCCTCTCCGCCTCTTCGGTAATTCCGTTTGCCACAAAAGCACTGAAACTCTGAAAATAACACGTAACACAGTTTCTCATTCCTTATTACTTGTTTCTAATTTCTAAATACCCTCAAACCCTCTCCCACACCTGGAATGAATGATTGTAAGCATTTTTTTCATCCGCTTCATGCAGTTGCTGGCTTTGCAGGCGCCAATACCGCGGGTCAATTACCGGGAAAAAAGTATCGCCTTCCGGTTCGGCTTCCACCCTTGTCAGGTAGATTCGTTTGGCTTTTTCAAAAAGTGTTTTGTAAATCTCACCTCCGCCAATCACCATAGCCTCTTTCGCATCCGTTTCTTTCACCAGGAATAATGCATCATCAATGGTTGAAACCACCACAACCCCCTCGGGTTTGAACTCCGGCTGCCGGCTTATCACAATATTTTTTCGTCCGGGCAGTGGTTTTCCCAATGATTCAAAAGTCTTCCGTCCCATTACCACCGGCATACCCCAGGTGGTATTTTTGAAATGTTTCATATCATTCGGCAAATGCCAGGGCATTTTACCGTCTTTGCCGATGGCGTTGTTGGTTGCAGCAGCGACGACAAGAGAGATAGTCATTGAAATAAGGAATTAGAAATATAAAATATGAAATGAGGAAGTTGTCTTTAGTTTTTGGGCTTCCCACTATTATTTTTTGCTGTTTCGATGCTTTTCAGAAATATGGCCATCAACTGGCTGGCTTCATTAAAGGCCAGGTCAACCTTTTCATGCTGCAGCAAAGGCTTTCGTTTTATGATCTTCAAATTCACCCTTGATTCCCTGATCTCTTTCAATACCATTTTCATCTTATGAATAAAATCGGCTTTTGATTCCGCAGCCTGAGCTTCACCATAGATCAGTGCAGAAGCTGTTCTGCTTTTTGAAAGCTGGTATTGCAAATTCTGTCCGGCTTTTGTATTTGGCAGCAAATCACAAACTTCAAGGCACATACAGGCAAAATCAACCAACCTGTCCTCCAGATCAAACTTGGGGTTTGAATTTTCCATATTCAAAGTTTATCCGAATGTATAGAAACCCCAACACTTTCTCATTCCTGATTCCTCATTTCTTATTTCTCATTTACACCGCCACCGGCGCCTTAATAGCCGGATGACATTGATAATTCTCTAATGAAAAATCTTCAAACTTAAAATCAAAGATATTTTTCACCACCGGGTTCAGTTTCATGGTGGGCAACGGCAATGGCTCCCGGCTCAACTGCAGGTTCACCTGCTCCATGTGATTGTTGTAAATATGCACATCGCCAAATGTGTGAATGAATTCTCCCGGCTCCAGGTCGCAAACCTGTGCGATCATCATCGTGAGCAAAGCATACGATGCTATATTAAAAGGAACCCCTAAAAACACATCTGCACTTCGCTGGTACAACTGGCAACTCAGTTTTCCATTGGCTACATAGAATTGAAACATCGTATGACAGGGCATCAATGCCATTTCGGGAAGGTCAGCCACATTCCAGGCATTCACAATCAGGCGGCGGCTGTCGGGATTCTTTTTGATTTGTTCAATAAGCTCACTCACCTGGTCCACCACTTTGCCATCCTTGCCTTGCCAGCTTCGCCATTGTTTGCCATACACAGGGCCCAGTTCGCCGTTGTCATCTGCCCATTCATCCCAGATGCTCACTTTGTTTTCTTTCAGGTAGGCAATATTGGTTTCGCCTCGCAGAAACCAGAGCAGTTCGTAAATAATGCTTTTCAGGTGCACTTTTTTGGTGGTCACCAGCGGGAACCCTTTTTGCAGGTCAAACCGCATTTGATAGCCAAACACACTGCGGGTACCGGTTCCTGTACGATCGGTTTTGTCAGTGCCATGCTCCAAAATATGTTTTAGCAGACCGAGGTATTGTTGCATGGGTGCAAGTTAAGTAAAAGGAGAATGGTGAGTGGCAAGTGGGGAATGGGTGTGGGAAATGGGTGTGAGGAAACTGTGGATTGAAAATAAACATGCCCGGGACTGACTTTTCTCAGTAAGTTTTAACTTAGAAAAGGATAAACTTGTGCTATGAAAGATCCAAGACGTTTTTATAAAGAACTGGGCAACCTGTTTTATGCGATTGCCGCGGCGGACAAGAATATCCGCAAAGAAGAAAGGGAAAAATTGCACGACGAGATACAGTTTGCCTGGAAACATTATGACAATGAGACCGACCGCTTTGGCACCG
>CAYPOD010000080.1:0-4252 GCA_964412375.1 uncultured Chitinophaga sp.
TTATATTCCGGGCTGCACCACAAACGTAGCCAGCGACTGCCACCAGCCTGTGCCCCTTGCGAAATAGTAAAACAATTGCAGACCCACATACAGTAGAAGGCAAATTGTCAAAGGCCGGAGCTTACGGCCTGCCTGTTTATCTTTTAGCAACAGGAAAAGCAGCAAGAGGTCAATAAGCAGGAAGGAGATATATTCTGCCGGGATGCCCGCTACAGCATTTATACCAAGAAGGATGAAAAAAATCCTGTCCACCACCGGGCCGGTGATAGTGAGAATGGCAGCCAGCATGTAGCGGGAATGAGGGTGCATTTTTTTACGGTTAATGATGCCCAGCCCATAAAACAGCGGCATCCAACACACATACACAAAAGGCAGCAAAATATAATCAGCGCCTTCATACAAAAGCTGCTGCCGGGAATAAACGGGCAGGCCGTTCTCCTGCATGGCCACCAGCGAATCTGTATAATTGAGATAGCCAAAGCGCATCATGGCATAACCCGAAAGCCATACCAGGGGAAATAATACATAGCTGATGCGGCCCGTGATGCGGTGCCACTGCAGCCTTTTATATTTTATGAAAAAGGGCTGTGCAATCGCCATGGCCAGCCAGAGCATCATCAGGATAAAATGCAGGTGAATGATGGTTGCCTGTGGTTTATGAATGACGGAAAAGTAGGTAACATAAAAACCGGCAACGATCAGCGGCACATAGAGCAGCAGCCAGTAACCAAGGTTATAATATGGATTGACTGTTCTGGACATCCCGATAGAGTGAGCTGTAATTTAAAAAATTGTGCCCGGTACAGGTAGTGGTATAGTTTGAAATTTTGAACCACGGAGGCACTGAGAACACAAAGCAACACAGAGTTAACCCCGTGAAACTCCGTGTCATTGTGCCTCCGTGGTTAGCTTTTTTAACAAATACCATTTCAAACTGTACCACTGCCCCGGTACATCAAACTGAACAAACTGCAGGATTTTTCAGTAAATTACAGGTAACAAGAAAGGAAAAGCTAATCGGGCAGGCACTGAAAGCAACGGGCGGCAACCGGAAAAACCAAAGCAACGTTTCTTAACTGTATTTGTCATTGATCACCGGAGGGTTTCTGTGTCTTTCATTTCACAACGATCTGCGCAACCATGCGGCCGTGGCCGTATCCTCAACCTCTTTTTAAGGCTGCCGGTTTTCCTGTTACTAATTCACAACACATCATTGGCACAATGTCCACCGAACATTGATTTTGAAAACGGCACATTTGACAACTGGACTTGCTATATCGGGAATGTAGCGGCTGTCAACGGACAGAACGAGATACAACTTATACCTACTTATGGTCCTTTTCCCGGGCGGCATACAATTATCCCTGCCGGCAACAGGGATGAATATGATTTTTATGGCGGGTTTCCTGTTGTGTGTCCAAACGGAAGCGGCTATTCTGTTCGCCTCGGCAGCACTGAAGCCGGCGGACAGGCAGAAGGAATATCGTATGAATTCACCATACCTGCCGGGCAGGATGTGTATTCACTGATCTATCATTATGCCGTAGTGTTTGAAGACCCCCTTCATGAAATATTTCAGCAACCCCGGCTTGAAATTGAGATCACCAATGTTACTGACAGCGAACTGATCCACTGCTCTTCATTCACATTCATTCCGCATGGCACCATACTACCCGGTTTTTATATTTCTCCTAACGTGGCCAGCAATGCCAGTGTGTGGTGCAAAGACTGGTCGGCCGTATCCGTTAACCTGAACGGTCTTGCCGACAAAACCATCCGTCTTTTTTTTAAAACAGGCGATTGCACCTTCACCCGTCATTTCGGTTATGCCTATATTGATGTGAACACGGAATGCAGCAGTGAGTTTGTCGGCGCCACCTATTGCAGGGAAGACACTACTGTGATGCTAACGGCACCTTATGGCTACCAGAACTACACCTGGTTTGGCAACAACTTTTCACAAGTGCTGAGCAACCAGCAATCGGTGCAGTTCACGCCGCCACCACCGGCAGGAACCAGCTATGCAGTGGAGATCGTTCCCTATGACGGTTATGGTTGCAAAGACACACTCTATGCAAGATTGATAGACACGTTAACCGTAAAATCAAATGCAGGTAAAGATGTGCTTTCCTGCAATGAAACCCCCATGCTGATCGGTGCTAATCCCGTTCCGGGGCTTGCTTACAGTTGGTGGCCGGAAGAAGGACTTTCCGACCCGGCAATTGCCAATCCGCTGGCCAAACCTGCTACTCCCACTCACTACATTCTTACCACGAGCAGCCGCGGAGGTGGCTGCGATGTGAACGACACCGTATTTGTGGATGCATCCATTATTCACAATGATATAGGGCTGATCGGTAAAGATTCGTTCTGCATTGATAAAGGCGACAGCGCTGTGTTGTTTGTTGATCCCACCTACAGCATCCAGTGGCATTATAACAATAATGCCATCAGCGGCGCCACGCAAACGCATTTCCGGGCACTGCGTTCGGGCAGCTACCATGCCTTCCTGGTGGATGAAAAAGGTTGCAGCATCAGCACCGAATCAAAAACCATCCTGATAGAAATTCCAAAACCGGGCATGCGTTACCCGGTTGTCAACGCTGTAACAAATATTCCGCTGCAACTGGAGTCAAGGGATTTTGGCTCCACCATCCATTGGGAACCGCCCTTTTTTCTCAACAATCCATTTTTGGCCAAACCGGTGTTTACCGGCAACCAGGAAAGGGAGTATACCATCGAACTCACCACACCGGGTGGTTGTCTCACGGTGGATACCCAATTGGTGAAAGTGTTTAAGGAAATTAAATTTTATGTGCCCACTGCTTTCACACCGAACAGTGACGGGCTGAATGATTACCTGAAACCCATACAGGCGGGCATCAAAGAACTGCGCTATTTCAGGGTGTTTAACCGATGGGGACAACTGATCTTCGACCTCAGCTCTGATACCCGAGGCTGGGACGGCCGCCTCAATGGGGTGCTGCAGGGTTCGCAGGTGTATGTGTGGATCGCAGAAGGTATAGGCATTGACAACAACAGGTATGTGCAAAAAGGAACCTGCCTGCTCATTCGCTGAATTTTTTCTTTTCTGTGTTTTAAGCCAAGTTTATCATCATCAAACGGTGAACTTGCTTAATTTTATCCCCTGTTAAAAAAAATCAATGACTATGCAGGTAAAAAAAATCTTTTATATAGGCTTTCTTACAACATTCATTGCTACCAGCGGCTGCGCCAATGACAATACGGGTCCTTCTGTCCATAACGGTGCTGATACTTCACGATTGCCACCAGTGGAAACTAAGAAAGGCAACACTGATTATAAACCTTCGTTTGCCGGACAAACAAGGATCGGTGCTGTGAAAACAACCACCGCTTACAAAGTGGATAAACTGGCCAGTGGCCTGGGAAGACCATGGGCTGTTGTTCCTATGCCTGATAACCGCCTGTTGATTACGGAGAAAAGCGGTCATATGCAGATCCATGATGCAAATGGCAATCTTGTTAAAAAGATCACCGGTTTCCCGGCTGTGGATGACCGTGGGCAGGGCGGCATGCTGGATGTGGCACTTGACCCTGATTTCAGCAAAAACAAGATCATCTACTGGTCATTTTCTGAAAAATATGATAAGGGCAACCTGATGGCGGTGGCCAAAGGCAAACTGAATGAAGCCGCAGGCACCATTGAAAACCCCGTGGTCATATTCCGGGCTACTCCTGCCCTGGAGAATGCCACCCTTCACTATGGATCAAGACTGATCTTTGATAAAGACGGCAACCTGTTTGTCAGCACCGGTGAAAGATCGAAGCTGGAAGGAAGAGCACAGGCACAGTTGCTCAGTTCAGGCCTGGGAAAAATATTCAAGATCACCAAAGAAGGCAAACCGGCGCCGGGCAATCCATTTATCAATAACAAATCAGCTATGCCTGAAATTTTTGCCTATGGCATCCGTAATGCACAAAGCCTCGACCTGCACCCGGTGACGGGTGATTTGTGGGAAGCTGAGTTCGGGCCCCGTGGCGGAGATGAACTCAACATCATTAAGCCGGGAAAAAATTATGGATGGCCTGTTATCACCTATGGTATCGAATATGGAGGTAATGCGATTGGTGAACCCATCCAGCAAAAAGCAGGAATGGAACAACCGGTTTACTATTGGGATCCGGTGCTCTCACCCGGTGGCATGGCTTTTTATAAAGGCAGCGCCATTCCCGAATGGAAAAACAATCTATTTATCGGCGGGTTAAGTTC
>CAYPOD010000081.1:0-4244 GCA_964412375.1 uncultured Chitinophaga sp.
GAAGTGGTGCAATATGCCAAAGACCGTTTTATTGAGGTGATACCGGAAATTGAAATGCCCGGTCACGGTAGTGCAGCCATTGCTGCTTATCCCTGGCTGAGTTGCTTCCCCACCAAACCGACAGAGATACCCGCCAATATGATCTCACAAAAAAGTGTGGAAGAACAAAAGAACGGCCGCATCAAACTGGTGCAGGAAACCTGGGGAGTATTTGATGACATCTTCTGTGCCGGTAATGATTCTGTTTTTATGTTTTTACAAAATGTGATTGATGAAGTGATCCCTTTGTTCCCATCCAAATACTTTCATATCGGTGGTGATGAAGCGCCAAAAACACACTGGAAACAATGTCCCCGCTGTCAGCAGCGCATCAAAGACCTGAAACTGAAAGACGAACATGAACTGCAGAGTTATTTTGTGCAGCGCATAGAAAAATACCTGAACAGGAAAGGCAAAACTCTCATTGGCTGGGACGAAATCCTGGAAGGTGGTTTAGCTCCCAATGCCATTGTGATGAGTTGGCGGGGTGAAGCAGGTGGCATTGAAGCCGCCAAACAAAAACACCAGGTGATCATGACTCCGGGCAATCCGGTATATTTTGATCATACACAAAGTGAGAATGAAGACAGTGTTACTATTGGAGGTTTTAATCCCATTGAGAAAGTGTATGCCTACGATCCTGTGCCGGCAGAACTAAGCGCTGATGAAGCAAAATATATTCTTGGCGCACAAGCAAATCTCTGGGCAGAATACATCAAGAATACAAGGAAGGTAGAATACATGCTGTTTCCCCGACTGGCAGCGCTGAGTGAGGTGCTGTGGAGTAAAAAGGAGAATAAGAACTGGGAAGATTTTGAAAAGCGACTGATGATGCAATTCAAAAGGTATGATAAATGGAGAGTTAATTACAGCAAAGCTTATTTTGATTTAAAGGCAAGTGTGTTACCTGCAGAAAATCATGTTTTGTGGAAACTGGAAACAAAACAAAAAGATGCTGAAATTAAATATATCACTCATTATGCCGGCAGGCCCTATCCGTTACAGTTTTCTGAAGGAACAGTTTACAATTCTCCTTTGGAAATAAATTCCACCAAACTTGTGGCCGCTGTTTCCTATTTACATGGAAAACCTGCAGGCAATCCTGTTTACCAGTCATTCAATTTTAATAAGACGACCGGCAAACAGATCACTTTAAAAAATCCTCCTTCAAAAAAATATCCCGGTGACGGTGCGTTTACATTAGTGAACGGAGTGCAAAATGAAAAAGGACTGGGCCGGGCAAAAGAGTTTATTGGCTTTGACGGCACAGATTGCGAAGCTATCATTGACCTTGGGAAAACAGAGAATATCAGTAAAGTGACCGTTCATGCACTTCATGATGCGGGATCATGGATCTGGCAGCCGTTAACTATTGAAGTGTTTATTTCTGATGACGGGGTCAATTATAGGTCTATAGGTCTTACCGATGATTTTGTTGCGAAAGATGGAAGCCAGAACGGAACGATGACCGTCAATTTTGCGGCAACAAACAGCCGTTACATAAAAGTGCTCATCAAAAACTGGGGAGATATTCCCAAAGGCAACCCCGGTGAAGGCAACAAGCCCTGGCTGTTCATAGATGAAATTGAAGTGCATTAACCTGGTACAGTCAATCCCAAAACGTCAGCAATCGTTTGCAAGAAGTATTTGCAGCTTTTTGCAAGCTCAATCTTTCGTGCCAGCCCTCACATTTTAATATCTTTGACCAGTTTCATCAAACGAAAACATGATTCATGGCTAAAAAGACAGCATCGGTTGATATGGCCGACAGTTTTGAGAAAATTCCTGTAAAGATTTATCCCGACCTGAAGCAAGGTTCAAAGTATGTGGCGCAACTAATCGCCGCACTCATCCGCGAAAAACAAAAGAAAAAAGAAAAATGTGTGCTGGGTCTTGCCACAGGATCTACTCCTAAAACCTTGTATGCAGAATTAGTACGGATGCACAAAGAAGAAAAACTGAGTTTTAAGAATGTTGTCACCTTCAACCTGGATGAATATTATCCTATTCACAACAACGCCCTGCAAAGTTATAACCGTTTCATGCGGGTGAACCTGTTTGACCACATTGATATTAACCCTAAGAATATTCACATTCCCAACGGTGAAGTAAGAAAAGAAGATATCAAAGCTCATTGTGCACAATATGAAAAATTGATCGAAGAGGCAGGAGGTATTGACCTGCAGATACTGGGCATCGGTAATAACGGGCATATAGGCTTCAACGAACCGGGTTCCGGCATTTATTCCAGAACAAGGTTGATCACTTTGGATAACTCAACCCGCATAGCCAATGCATATGAATTCGCCAATATTTCGGAAGTGCCCCGCCTTGCCATTACGATGGGGATAAGCACCATTATGAAATCAAAAAAGATCATCCTGATGGCATGGGGACCAGGCAAAGCACCTGTTATCAAACAAGCAGCCGAAAATGATGACACCGAACATGTGCCTGCCTCGTTGCTGCAAAACCATGACGATGTCATATTCGTGGTGGATGAGGCAGCGGCATCGGAACTGACAAGGTTCAAATCACCCTGGCTCACCGGTGATTGCGAATGGACGCCGAAGATGATCAAGAAAGCCGTGGTCAATATGGCATTGAAACTGAAAAAGCCGGTACTCAGTCTCACCAATGCTGATTATAATGAATATGGATTAAGTGATCTGCTGGTGGAAAAAGGTGATGCCTATGAGATCAACCTGCAGGTATATTATATGTTGCGGGACTCCATTACCGGCTGGCCGGGCGGAAAACCCAATGCACATATTCCTGCCCATCCTGAAAGAAGCGAACCCTATCCCAAAAAAGTGGTTATCTTCTCCCCTCACCCCGATGATGACATTATCAGCATGGGCGGCACTTTTCAGCGGTTGCATGACCAGGGTCATGATGTGCATGTAGCCTACCAGACATCAGGCAACATCGCCGTCACTGATGAATTTGTCACCAGGTTTCTCGACTTTGCCGTAGGCTTTGAAGAGATCGCTGGAATTGATACCAAAAAATCAGGAAAGATTTTGGAAGATGCCAGGCGTTTTTTGTCCAGAAAAAAATCGAACCAGACCGATACCCCAACAATTCGTTCCATCAAAGGTCTTATCAGGCGCTGCGAAGCAAGGGCCACTTGCCGCTATGTTGGCATAAAAGATGAGAATATCCATTTCCAGAATCTTCCTTTTTATGAAACAGGCACCATCGAAAAAAAACCAATGAGTGAAAAGGACGTGAAGATCACCATGGAACTATTGCGACAGATAAAACCTCACCAGGTATATTGTGCCGGTGATTTTGCTGACCCGCATGGCACCCATATTGTTTGCTTCAATGTAGTGCTGGAAGCATTGAAACGCATCAAAGCTGCCGGTGATGAATGGATCATCGATTGCTGGTTGTGGTTGTATAAAGGCGCATGGCAGGAATGGAATATCGAAGAAATTGAAATGGCCATACCGATGAGTCCTGACCAGGTACTGAAAAAACGTTTCGGCATTTTCATACACCAGTCACAAAAAGACATGGTGCCCTTCCAGGGAAGTGATTCAAGAGAATTCTGGCAACGGGCTGAGGAAAGAAATGCCGCCACGGCAAACCTTTATGCAGACCTGGGTCTTACCCATTATGCAGCTATGGAAGCATTTGTAAGATGGCATTATTAGTGTAAAAAGGTTCGCCGGTTTTGCCTGTTAAGCCCTATATTTGCAGCCCGAATAAGAACTGGCCCCGTAGCTCAACTGAATAGAGCATTTGACTACGGATCAAAAGGTTTCAGGTTTGAATCCTGACGGGGTCACAGAAGCTGACAGGTTTGTCAGCTTTTTTTATTTCAACTGTTTCAGGGCCTGACGCAGCATCGCTGGTCAGGGTGCCGACTTTTGTGTCGGTATTTGAATCCGAACTGGTCACAAAACAGTTCTGCAACTTCGGGGTGCTTATGGATATCGCCTGTCCCGCCAGTTTGGTATATATTTATCGAGCAGCGCCTCGTAATCCTTATAAATTTTCAACCCGGAAAGATCAGGATCGCTTATCAGCACATCATAGTTCCTGAAACCTCTTTCAAAAGCCTGTCGCAGGTACAATATGGCCTGGTCTGGCTTATTAATAAGGGCATAACTACAGGCAAGCCGATAGTAATTTCTGCCATTGACCGGGTTTAGGCGGATGGCATTTTGAATATGCACAATCGCTGAATCATATTG
>CAYPOD010000082.1:0-3988 GCA_964412375.1 uncultured Chitinophaga sp.
AGCAAACCACCCGTGATATCCGTATTCTCCCTGGCAATCGCTGTTTCAATGTCGGTGAAACTGATACGGGCCGCCGTCATCCTGTAAGGATCAACATTCACTTGTATCTCTCTTTCCGGTGCGCCTACAATCTCTGCTCTAGATATTTCACCCAGTTCCTCAAAACGATCCTGCATTTTATCGGCAAACAGTTTCAGCTTGATGCCATCATAATCACCACTCACATTCACAAACATGATCGGCATTTCACTGAAAGCAAATTCCTGGACATCGGGTTGCTGGGTGAGATCCGTTGGTAGATCGGCTTTGGCCTTATCGATGGCGTCTTTTACTTTCTGCTTGGCCAGTTCGGTGTTGATGTCCGTATCAAACTCCACAATGATCAGGCTGTAATCCGTTTGCGAAGTGCTTTGAATCTTCTTGGGTTTAGCGCCGCTGATAGATTTCAGTTGCTTTTCAATCGGTCTTGTCACCAGGTTCTCAATATCCTTTGGAGAGTTGCCCACATGCACTGTGGCAATGGAAATGGTAGGCACCACGATATCCGGGAACTGTTCCTTGGGCATGCTGTTAAACTTCATGAGCCCGTAGACAGAGATCATGATGGCTATGATGTAAACAGCCGTCCTGTTATCTACCGCCCAGCTGGTAGGACCGAATTGCTTGAATTTTTTTGCTGCTCCTTCTAAAATTTTCATGTAACAAATTTTTTCTCATCAAATGGTTAATGTTGCTCGCCTGTCCCGGCTGCTGTCACGGGCATACACTCTCATACATTCCTTTGGTATTGTCCTGATTTATGATCTTATTGCTTACCGGTGGTAACCACCTGGCCTTCATACACGGTCTGGTAGCCTTCTGATACGATATTTTCGCCGGCAGTCAACCCGCTTTTTATTTCAGCCTGGCCATTATATATTTCACCCACTTCCACTATTTTTTTCCGTACCACTAATTTTTCTCCGTTCTTTTCAGCGATGAAAACATATTTTCCTTTTTCATCTGTCTGCACCACATTTACCGGCACCGTGACCACATTTGAAGCATTATAGTCCCTGATCCGAACATTGGCGATCTGGTTGGCCCGAAGGTCTTTGTCGGCCGGCACTCTTCCTTCCACTGTGAAAGAGCGGTTGATGGGGTCAATGTATTTACCCACCACATTCACTTTTGTAACAATCTCTTTATTGCCTGATTCGGGTAAAGTAAGATTGAGCACTGTTCCATCTTTCACCCGGTTGCCATAATTCTCCGGCACATTGATCACCACTTTGAGTGTTCCGGTATTCACAATACGCATCCCGGCCATTGCAGCGCTTTGCGGTGAAAAGAACTCCCCGGGTTTAATATCTACAGCATCCACTACACCACTTATCTCAGCATATACATTGGACTGGTTCACCTGCTCCTGCGCCATCCTTACTCCGGCCTCAGCAGCTGCCACCTGGCTTTTCAGCGCCTCCACATCAGCTTTTGCATTGATGACATTGATCTCTGCCCCTATGTTTTGTTTCCATAAACTCTGGTAACGTTCATAAACAGTTTGTGCCTGCTCCAGTCTTGTTTTTAAAGTATTTACCTGTTGCTGTGCAGATGATAATGACTGGCGGGCCAATGCATCATCCAGTTTCATCAACAACTGGCCTTTGGCAACCCTGTTGCCTGTTTTCACATAGATGGCTTTCACAACGCCACCCATTCCCTTTGGCGAAACATGCACTACATTCTCCGCTTCGATCTTTCCCTGCAGGTCAATGAAATGGCTAAAACTATCAGCGCCGATGGTTTGCAACGAAACCAATTTTGCTTTGGCGGCGGCTGCCCCGGGGTCCAGTTTGTCCAGTTGATCTTCCAGCTGGCGGATCTGCTCATCCAGTCCTTTCTTTTCGCTTTTCAGTTTTTCCAATTTGGTTTTCAGCTTCGCCATGTCCACATTTTTGTCATTTGCACCGCCACCGCAAGCCACCATTGCCAGCACAAAAGAAGCAGCTGCTGTTATTTTCAAAAGTTGTAGCATATAATTTGTTTTATAAGTCATGGTTGTTGATTTTGTACGTTTGATTTATTTCAGTTTACCGGTTGCTTTCAGGAAATCTACTTTGGCGATGATGGCATCATACAGCGCCGTGATGTAATTGGTCTGTGCTGCCTTCAGATCGGTTTGTGCCGAATTGATTTCCGTTTGTGATCCGGTGCCTACTTCATACTTCTTTTTGGTTTGTTGAAAAACATTTTCGGCCAGTTCCATATTTTTTTTCTGAAAATCCAGCCTGGCAATAGCCGACTTGTAGTTGTTTTTTGCCGATTCCACTTCGCTGTCAATGGAGAGCTTTAATGCCGCTATTTCGTTTTCTGTTTTGCGGAGGTCTATTCTTGCCTGCTGGATCTTTGATTTGGTAAAAAACCCGTTGAAAATGGGAATACCGATGTTGAGGTTGATATTGGAAATGGTGAACCAATCTCCTTTCCCGATGAAATTCCATTTGTTGCGTTGTGCATTCTTGGCATACTGACCGGTAAGTGTCACCGTTGGCACCTGGCTCAGTTTATAGCGGCGTATATTGAATTCGTTGAGTTGTTTACCGATCTGAGCATATTGATACTCCTTCCTGTCTTCATAGCTGTAAGTGCTGTTTTCCAGTATCCCTTCTTTGATCCGCTCTTCACTTATCGCATCGGTCAGCACCAGTTCATCTGTTACCGGCATACCTAGCAGCACTTTCAGGCCATAATAACCATTGGAGATCGTATTGAGCACCCTGTTTCTTTCTGTCCGGAGATTGGTGAGTTGTACAGATACCTTATCCACGTCTAATTTTTCTGCAAAGCCATTCTCATAAATGATGCGTGTATCCCGTTCTAATTTTTCCAGCAAAGAAATATTGGCATCCAGCAGTTCCACCTGGGTTTTGCTCACCACTAACTGGTAATACACTTTGTGAATATTGGTGCGGATCATTTCTTCGGTTACTTCTGCTCCTTTTCTCCTGAACTCCATAGAAGCATCTCTTGCCTGGAGGCCTACAAACACCTGCCCGTCAAATAATATCTGGCTGAGGCTGATAGCTGCCGTAGCAGAATATTTTGTACCGAACTGCGCAGCAATAAAACCAAAGTCATCCGGCCTCACAATAGGGTTGCCATTTCCATCCCTCACCCCTTCATCCACCAGCACCTGGTAAGTGGCCGGTGAAATAAAGTTGGGCAGCACCTGTGTTGCCACATTGGGATTATAGGTTGTTCCCAGGTTAGCATTGATGCGGGGATAGGCGTTGGAAGTTATTTCCCTGTTCACTTGCTCCTGCATTTCCACATCCAGCAAAGCATTTTTTACCTGCACATTGTTTTTCATGGCATATTCAACTGCCTGCTGAACAGAAAAAGCATGGCGTTTTTGTGTTTTGTCTGTTCCTGTCTGTGCCTTAGCCAGGGCGGGTATCGCTGTCATCAACACCGCCATTAACCATCCTGTTGGTTTCCGTTTCGTCATATTTCAGTTTTTTTGTTGTCGTTGTTGGTTATACTTCTGTATCAGTTTATGTCCTTTGATGGTGGCCATTCCGTAAACGAAATGCTGTATGATCTCTTCTGAAAGCTGGGCCAGGTTGTATTTTCCGGGCGGAAATACCGCTACATTAAAAGGTATCATCATTGACTCCAGCCTGAACTTGCACATCACATCAATATTCATCTCGGGCCGGTATAATTCATCCCTGATACCCCATTCAATATTATCCCGAATCATCTGTGCCAGGAATTTATCCTTATGATCCCTGAATCGCTGGTAGGATTTGAAATGAAATTTCTCCAGGTCATATAACACCATCGGGTTCATATTGCTGAATTCCTCCATGATGCGTTCCATGGTGATGAAGATCTCATGCACCGCATCTTTGGCCTCCTCGCGGCATTGCACACAATCATGCTGAATGTCGTTGATATGACCATCCACCACTGCATCCACCAGTTCATCTTTATCGGCATAATA
>CAYPOD010000083.1:0-3881 GCA_964412375.1 uncultured Chitinophaga sp.
TTCTGAACTCATATTGACTGTTTTTATATTGAAAGGCAAAATAAATCACGCCGCCCGGTTTGTATTGTAAAAAATTAACCTGCCTGCCGGACTGGGATATAATTGCGATAAACACCCTGCTGAACAAGATAGGATGATGGATTGATGCCCGAAAAAGCCTTGAATTCTTTGATAAAATGGGCCTGGTCAAAATAGCCACAATCGTAAGCAATAGAGGTCCATTCTACAGATTGCTGTTGCTCCAGTTCAGCGATCACCTTTTGAAACCGGGCAATGCGGGCAAATTGTTTGGGTGACAGACCTACATATTTTTTAAAAAGACTGATCAGGTGTTTTTGGCTAAATCCTGTTTTGGCAGCCAATCGTTCAATTGTCCATACCTGGGGCGAATGCTGCAATTGTTTCAATGCATAATCAATAAAAATATTCGGTTCAAACCTGTTTTTCCCTTTTTTCATGAAATGCTGTTCCAGGACAGCAAATTTATCTTCAATAGATTTTTTTTCCAGGATCTCATCCCGGATATAATGAATGTCAATGTTCCAAAGAATATCTGTTTCAATGGTGCTGTTGTTCAGCTCTGAAACAGGCAGGTTGAAAAAAGGGTAAGCTCCGCCGGGTTTAAAATGCACACCGATCATACAGGATACGGAAGCATCTATAAGGATATAATCTGTTTTCATTCCCGATAGCCAGCTCTTGCTGTAAGTCGTGAATGAAGTGCCTTCTTCATTATGAAAAAGTTTCTTGGGTGTTTCGGTCAGGTCTATCAGCAGATCCATCGAGCCATCAGGCAGGAATTTTTCCATCTGGTGTTCAGCCTGGTACCCTTCATAATAAAATAAATGATCAATGAAATTGGAGAGAGGCGGGGCCGGTATGTGAATGCGGTAGACCATTTTTTCTTACGATTCAGTAAGCTACAATAATTTTTCTAACCGGGTAATGATGCAAACAAATAAGTGCCGGCAAGAAAAAGGGAAACCAGTCCGGTGACGATGATCGGTGGCCAGAAGGTGAATTTTACCTGCAGTAAGAAAACAACAGCAAAGGCAATAAGCTGAATCAGCAAGAAACCTTTCCAGGCACCTGCACTTATCCCGGTCTTCAGAAAATACCAGTTTAAAGCAGCGCCGAGCAGGTAAATCATGGTAAAACAGGAACTGACACCGATGAAAAGATTATAGAAACTGCGCCTGATGCCGCCGCCCATATCTATTTTGTATTGCGTGGTGATATCCACTAATTGTTTTTCCTGTTCATTACGTGGCTTTGCCGAAGAAAAAAAACTCAGCGAATGAAAGGCAGCGGTTAAAAACTGGGTGACGATGACACCCCAAATCCAAAAGGTAAAGCTTTCAATCATATGTGATAATTGTGGTTTGTCAGAAATGTAATACCCGGAAAAATTCTGCCCAGGGGCCAACAGCTTCTTTATACTGCTTGGCCATCACTCTTGTGATCTGTGCCATATGAGTGAGATCATGTACCACCCAGGTGCTGAGCAATTGCCACAGTGTTACCTCACCAAATTGCGGGTGCAGGCCTTTTTTGTCAAGATCTGCTTCCGATAACTGCAATGAACGGAACCATTCCATATTCTTTTTGCGCAGCTTTTCAAATTCATCCAATAACTGTGACAATCCTTTTCCTTTGCTTTCTTCAAACATGGCAAACCGATCGTATGGCACAAAGGTTTTTGAGGGGCCATGCTCCAGTATCATTTTGATGCGATCGGGCCAGTCTGTTTTTTCACCGTGAATCAAGTGGCCGATGACATCATACGGAGAAAAAGTATCGGGACCCTCGTTGTTCAGGGTCCAGTCATCATGGAGGCCCTCTAACAGTGCTTTAAGGACTGTTGGTGTACGTTCTAATACATCGTACGATTTTTCAAGACTGTAATTCATATAGCTGAGATTTGATTTTGCAATATGGATTTAAAGTCTTGTTGTGTTAGTTAGATTCGCCGATGAATTTACGCATTCAGCATTTGCTGCAGGCTTTCTTTTTTATTTCTGAGATCAGGCCCGCCTTCATACAACGATTTCATGTTGGCCAGATAAAAGGTCCAGCCCGTTTTGCAACCTACATGCCAGTTATGCATGCCAAAATCATCAGTAGGGATATTATCCTGCATCAGCTCCAGAATATTTTCTCCCTGTTCCTGATAAATTCTCACAGTGCAGTTGCCGGCTTTTCCAAAACTGAATTTGAAAAAATCTTTCCCATTACAATCAAGCACCTGGCCAAGTTCCACCACTTCATCCGGCCAGCCATGCCATAGCCATTTATAGCTGTCTCCTTTTTCAACATATTCATCATGGCCCCTCAATGTTCCATCTGGTTTTTTATATTCACTGAGTCGCAGGAACCAATATTCAATTCCTGAACGGGTGGCCCAGGCATGATAGAGTTTTTCTGCCGGGGCTTTTACATCTATGCGAACCGTAAACCGGCTCCAGTCAAATTTGTCTGGCATAACAAAAAGTTTATTTGATGTAATAACGCATAATAGGTCTTGTTTCACTTCGCCGTTCCACTTCAACAAAACCAGATTTTTTAAAAGAAGCAGTCAAACCTGTCCATGCAAATACATCTGCCATTTTTCTTTTTTGCGGATCCTGCGGATAGCCTTCAACAATCCTTGCCCCGTTTTTTTTGGCAAAATCAACGGACGCTTTCAGTAGTTGTGATGATAAGCCTTTGTTGCGAAATTCCTTCTGAATAAAAAAGCAGCTTACACTCCAGACTGGTTTATCATCCACAGGTTTCAGCAGCCTTGATGTTTCCAGCCGCTTATATACTTCTCTCGGCGCAACAGCACACCAGCCGACTGCTTTATTGCCCTTAAAAGCCAGCACACCGGTTGGTTTATTCTTTTTCACCAATTGCTGCATGGCTTTTTTATTAGCACTGCCCTTTTGTTTTTCATATTCTCCTGCGGTCAATCGCCAGGTCATGCACCAGCAGCCACCGCAGGCTCCTTTTTCGCCAAAAAGCTCAGCAAAACTGTCCCATCGTTCGGGTGTAAGCGGATGAAAGCTGAATTCCATTTTTCAAAGCATTGAAGCAGGAACACTGTGCAACCCGATACGATTGCCTTCCGTATCAATGATCACAGCCATATAACCGTATTCAGGACTGATTTCCGTTTTGGGGACCATGATCTTGCCGCCGGCTGCTTCCACTTTGTCCAGCACATTTTGCACATCAGGATTTCCATTCAGGTAGATCAACGGGCCATCGGTGGCTGAAGGTTTATGAAAACCGCCACTATCCACTAACGCACCACCCACCTGTGTCATCATATCATCCAGCGGGAACATCCGCATCCGGATATTTTCCATATCCAGCGGGTTGAGTGTTACATTAAATATTGTTTCATAAAATTTCGTTGCTCTTTCGAGGTCGGTGGTTCCTATTTCAAACCAACTGATAGCATTTTGCATTTGTGTTGTTTTAAGATTATTAATTGATATCCTTTCCTTCTTTGAGTTTAGCAATTTGTCCTTCCAGCGTTTTCTTTACATTATCATTCGGCGCCTGGCTCATTGCTTTTTCCGCAAATTTTATAGCATTTTTGAAATCAGCCTTTGCAGAATAGCCAAACATCAATCCGTTATTTACAGCAAAGACATCGCCGTGTTTCTTCTGGCTGGCTAATAATACTTCTAATGCCTTATCTGCTCTTTTTTGTGTGATCAATCCCCGACCGTATGTAACAGCTTGCGCCACACTGGCCATGGTGAGTGCTTCTGCCATCACCGAATCAACTTGTGGAATACGATTGAGTTTTTCATAGCCAGTGGCAAGATTTCTCAGGCTGGCAAAACTTTTTTGTCCCTGGAAACCCGACACAGCTCTTTGTGCCCAACCCA
>CAYPOD010000084.1:0-3729 GCA_964412375.1 uncultured Chitinophaga sp.
ACGTGGTGCAGATGCTGCTGGCCCTGATCCTCTTCACCTGGATCATGCTGCGGATAGCTAAAAGATATAAATCAGGGGTAGGGGTTACTTCCGCTCCCAAAGGCTCGCAAAGCCTGCTGGAGCCTGTCATCACTTTTGTTCGTGATGAAGTGGCAAAACCTAACCTTGGCCATAAGTATGAAAAATACCTGCCTTACCTGCTCACCGTTTTTTTCTTTATCCTTATCAATAATATATTCGGACTGATTCCCGGTGCGGCCAACGTTACCGGTAATATTGCCTTCACGGCAGTGCTGGGTCTTATTTCTTTTGTGGTAATATTATTCAGTTCAAATAAGCATTATTGGGGTCATATTTTCAACCCGCCGGGAGTACCGCTGGGTGTAAAGTTCATCCTTGTTCCCGTGGAGTTTCTGAGTGTTTTCATTAAGCCCTTTGCCCTTATCATTCGTCTTTTTGCCAACATGGTGGCGGGGCATATCATTATTATTTGTTTGATATCCCTGATTTTCATTTTTGGTGAATTAGCACCGGCAGCTGGCTGGGGTGCATCACCGCTGGCAATCGGGTTTACCATTTTCATTTATTTCATCGAAGTGCTGGTGGCATTTTTACAGGCATTTATTTTCACCATGCTGACGGCAGTATTTATCGGGCAGGCATTTGAAGGAGAGCATCATCATGATGAGGCGCATGCAGCGGCCCATCACTAAAAATGTATTTTTTAACTATCAATAATTAATAACATGGATTTATTCCTTTTAGCTGATGTTGCTAACGCAGGTGGTGCTATCGGTGCAGGTTTAGCTGCTATCGGTGCAGGTGTTGGTATCGGCCAGATTGGTAAAGGCGCTGTTGAAGCCATTGCCCGTCAGCCGGAAGCATCTAATGACATCCGCGGCAACATGATCCTGACGGCAGCCCTGGTGGAAGGTGCTGCGTTGTTTGCGATCATCGTAGGCTTCCTTGCAATGGTATTATAATACTGTTGCGGCAAAAAATTACTGCATCCAATGCACAGGGCGGCGGATGCAGTATTTCAACTGAAAACAAGAAACTGATATAGACAATGAAATTGCTTACTCCCGAAATTGGTTTGCTCGTCTGGACATTACTGGCATTCCTGGTGGTGTTCTTCATTTTGAAAACAAAAGCATGGCCTGCCATCATCAAGGGGCTGCGTGACCGTGAAAACAGCATAGCAGATTCACTGGCAACAGCCGAAAGAGTGAAAGCGGAAATGGCGCAACTGCAAAGTGAAAATGAAGCATTGCTGGCCAAAGCCCGTGAAGAAAGAGCTTTGTTGCTCAAAGAAGCAAGAGAAACGAAAGACCGCATCATCAGCGAAGCAAAGGACCAGGCCAAAACAGAAGCTAACAAGATCATTACAGAGGCACAAATAGCTATTAACGCACAAAAGATGGCTGCGTTGACAGAGGTTAAAAACCAGGTAGGTAAACTGGTGATCGAAGTAAGTGAGAAAGTGCTTCGTAAAGAATTAGCCAACAAAGAAGCCCAGGAAGCACATATTAAAGGGCTGGTGAATGAAGTTGAATTAAACTAGTTGCTTGTTACATGTAACCAGTAGCAAGAAACCAGAAACAAGAATATGCCAAATCCACGTTTAGCATCCCGATACGCAAAATCACTGATTGACCTCTCCATTGAGAAAGGCCAGTTGGAGCAGGTGTTTGCAGATATGCAATGGTTGCAGGCTGTTTGCAAAAGCAACCGGGATTTTGTGAACCTGCTGCGCAGCCCGATCATTACTGCTGATACGAAAAAGAAAATCATTGATGCTGTTACAGCAGGTAAAGTAAGTCAGCTTACGGCCGCTTTTAATACTTTGTTGACAAACAAAGGGAGGGAGAGCAACCTGCCAGAGATCATCGCTGCTTTCATTGCTGCATATAAAGCGCATAAGAATATACAGATTGTTAAACTGACTACTGCAACACCTGTAAGTGACAGTATGAAAAATGCGATTGTGGAGCAGGTGAATAAGTCTGCCGGTTTTCAGCATATTGAACTGGAAGAAAAAGTAGATGCCGATATTATTGGTGGATTTGTATTACAGATCGGCGACAAGCTGGTGGATGCCAGTATAGCATATGACCTGAAAGCAGTAGCCAAGCAATTTGAGAACAACGATTTCATTTATAAGATCAGGTAATTTAAATAAGTTAAACAGTAATATATGCCAGAGATTAAACCCGATGAGATTAGTGCCATATTGCGCCAGCAGTTGAGCAACTTCAACGCACATGCCGACCTTGAGGAGGTAGGTACCGTATTACAGGTAGGTGATGGTATTGCCCGTGTTTATGGATTGGGCAATGTCCGCTATGGAGAACTGGTGGAATTTGAAAATGGGGTAAGAGCTATTGCTCTGAACCTGGAGGAAGATAATGTGGGTGTGGTATTGATGGGAGAGACAGGTGGCATCCAGGAAGGCGCAAAAGTTCGCCGCACCGGGCAGATCGCCTCTATTAAAGTAGGTGAAGGAATGGTAGGCCGTGTGGTTAATACTCTTGGTGAACCAATTGACGGAAAAGGCCCAATCACTGGTGAACGTTATGAAATGCCGCTGGAAAGAAAAGCACCGGGTGTAATTTTCCGTGAGCCGGTTAAAGAACCGTTGCAAACAGGTATCAAAGCGATTGATGCGATGATCCCCATCGGTCGTGGTCAGCGGGAGTTGGTGATTGGTGACCGTCAAACAGGAAAAACGGCTATCTGTATTGATACTATCATTAACCAGAAAGAATTTTATAAAGCAGGCAAGCCTGTATATTGTATATATGTTGCTATCGGTCAAAAAGCTTCTACCATTGCCGGTGTGATGAAAACCTTGCAGGATAATGGCGCAATGGATTATACGATCATTGTTGCAGCTTCTGCATCTGATCCTGCACCGCTTCAATTCTATGCACCGTTTTCGGGTGCTGCTATCGGTGAGTTTTTCCGTGACACTGGTCGTCCGGCCCTGATCATTTATGATGATCTTTCCAAACAGGCAGTAGCTTACCGTGAAGTATCTTTATTATTGCGTCGTCCCCCGGGCCGCGAGGCTTATCCGGGTGATGTATTCTACCTGCACAGCCGCCTGCTGGAAAGAGCTGCCAAGATCATCAGTGATGATAAAGTGGCAAAGGACATGAACGATGTGCCACCCAGCATTAAACACCTTGTAAAAGGTGGAGGTTCGCTTACAGCATTGCCCATTATCGAAACACAAGCCGGTGACGTATCGGCCTATATCCCTACCAACGTAATTTCAATTACTGACGGACAGATATTCCTGGAAACAAACTTGTTCCTGTCTGGTATCCGCCCGGCGATCAACGTGGGTATCTCGGTGAGCCGGGTGGGGGGTAATGCCCAGATCAAATCCATGAAAAAAGTGGCTGGTACACTGAAACTTGACCAGGCACTTTACCGTGAGTTGGAAGCTTTCTCCAAATTTGGTGGTGACCTTGATGCAGCTACCAAGAATGTAATTGATAAAGGTGCCCGCAACGTGGAGATACTGAAACAGCCGCAATACTCTCCGTTCACGGTTGAAAAACAGGTAGCCATCATTTACCTGGGAACAAATGGTTTGTTGAAAGATGTGCCGGTGAAAAAGGTAAAAGAATTTGAAGAACATTTCCTGATGGAGATGGATAATAAATTACCTGATGTGCTTGCAGAGTTTAAAAAAGGAAACCTGCCTGAAGAAGGTATTAA
>CAYPOD010000085.1:0-3687 GCA_964412375.1 uncultured Chitinophaga sp.
CGGCTAAATGCTTCCAGACATCAATAATACGTTCCACTCTTTTCTGATTGTGATCTATCCTGCCGATATACAATAACTTTTTTTCTCTTTTTACTTCAGCATCCTTGTATTTATCCGGGTCCAGGGTAATCGGATTTGGGATTGCATGAAATTTTGATTCTTCCTTTAACCCGGCAAAATCTTTATAAATTTTGGCGTAACCCTTTCCAAAAACAACAACAGCATCGCTTTTCTTATAAACATACCGGATACTCCAGGAAGACACTTTCTTTATGAATGAAAGTTTTGCTTTTAAGAAGAGTATTTTGATAATATTCCCTTTTTTCCCTAATTCGATTTCAACATTTGTGATCCTGGAATTAGTATCTGGTGAATTGTGATGGACTGAAACCAGCTTGCAGGGGGATTTGCCTATAGCTCTTTTGCAAAGCAAGGTGAAATAAAAATGAATACATCTTTGATTGATGATGATGTCTATACTTCTCGTTTTGATCAGGCTCTTAAGGGAAGTTACATTAGATTTATGCAGAATCGGGTAATTTAGTTTGATCAGGTCAATACTGGGATCGAGAGGCCTTGAAGCATCAGCCGCTTCCTGTTCAAAAGATGCAAAAATAACCTGGTGCCCCAGCTTAACAAACTCATTGGCGAGGATGGTGCTTACAGTTTCAACACCTCCAATTCCTGGATATTTTCCGATTAAAAAAAGAATGGTCATAGTTAATTCAACGTAGTTTTATCCGGATTTTTTCTGTAGCTAATTTGAATTATTTTGAGTTTTTAATTCGTATTTTTTAATGAGACTTACATATAATTTAAGAGATGTTGATTCGCTGAATTTTTCACTCGCCAGCCTGAATGCATTTTCCGATGCTGGTAATAAATTGTCTTTACCGGTTAGAAACCAGTTTATTGCATCTTTTAGTTTCACCGAAGAAGTGTCTACCACCAACCCGGCATTATATTGCTCAACTTCAGGAATATTGCATCCGTGGGTAATGATAACCGGAAGTTTATATGCCATTGCTTCAAGTACTGCATTGGGTAAACCCTCGCTTTCTGAAGGCAGTATAAAGCAATCAGCCGCACAGAAATGAAGTATTTTTTTGGCACCAGTAGAAAATCCCGTGAATACTACTTTTTTACCGTTTTGCAATACCTGTACCATGTGCTCAATTTTATTTTGGTAATAAGAGTCGGAAAAATCTCCGGCAACTACCAGTTTAAAATGTTTATCTGGTACATTTAAACCCGACAGCGCTTCCAGCAAAAAGTGCAGACCTTTCTTGGGATGAATTCGGCCAAGATAGAGCAGGACGGGTTCTTCAGGATCAAGCCCCAGTTCCTTTTTTGCTGTTTTTTTATCAATTATTTTTTCTGGAATTTTAATGCCGTTTGGAATGACAAGTATTTTTTCTTTCTTAACTCCGGCTTTTTCAACATGCTCTGCTTCTGAGAGACTATTTACGATAACCCCGGCTGCCCTTTCTAAATTCTTTTTTACATACATAAGACTTCCTATTCGTTTCTTCACCGGGTGTCGGGATAAAATATAGGGCTCCAGCATACCACAAACTCGTATAAAAACCGGTTTATTTTTTTGCCAGGCAAGCCTGAGAGCAAAGCCATCGATTGGCCCCCAGATACCTGTTGCAAAAATAATGTCGTTTTCAACAATCAGTTTTTTAAGATATTTTATAGCGTTTAGCCAGGAAAAGTGAAGAAATTGCGGATTATCAAAAGAAATATAGTTCACTTTTTCATCAGTGGGTATGCTTTCATTTTTCCCGGTACCGGTGGCGATGGTAACCTCATGGCCTTCTTCAGCAAGTAGCTTTGATAGCCAAGCTACTTCAGCCGCAGGCCCACCTACATCTGCCGACATACCTTCTATTAAAAATAACAACTTCATACTAATGATAGGAGGGCTCTTTAAAAAACCAGTGCCACTTGCCGGATTCAGGCAATTACAATCTCGTTGACTTTAGTAATGATGTACTCAATCTCCTGATCGGACAACTTAGGATAAAAGGGGATGGTAATGGTTGAATCACCAATCAGTTCGCTGACAGGTAAAATACCCTTTTTAAAACCATACTTCTCTTTATAGAAATTCATCAGGTGAACAACTCTGAAATTAACAGCAATACCGATCCCCGCTTCCTGCATTTTTTGCATATACAGGTCTCGTTTGTCCGGCGCAACCCATATTGTGTATAAGTGACGGGCATGCTTAGAATCAGTAAGCACAGCAGGTGTCTTAATATGGATATTAGAAGAAAAGCCTTTGCTGAATCTTGCAGCAATTTGTTCTTTTTGATGAAGATAATCTTCTAAACGATCAAGCTGGTGTATAAGCAGAGAAGCTGCAATATTACTAAGGTTGTATTTGAAACCGAGGAGTTCCATATCATAGTGCTGATACCTGACGGAATATCTGTCAGCCGCACTTTTGCTCATTCCATGTTGTCTTCCTTTCAAAAGCCAGTCATACATATTCTCGTCATTGCAGGTGATGGCTCCACCCTCACCACAAGCCAGGTTCTTGGTCGCATAAAAACTGTAGCAGGCCATATCACCCAGTTCGCCAGGTTTTATACCGTCTCGTATCCCTTCAATGCAATGAGCAGCATCTTCTATTATTTTAAGGCCATGTTTATTTGCAATTTCCCTGATCTTTTTCATATCACACATCTGACCATAAAGATGCACAGGAATTATAGCTTTTGTTTTTGGGGTAATCAGTTCCTCAATCTTTGATGCGTCTATATTGCCTGTGTGAGGCTCTACGTCAGCAAAAACCGGGGTGGCCCCGCAATACTCAATTGTATTAGCTGTCGCTATAAAAGTCATCGGGGTTGTAATGACTTCATCGCCTTTCCCGATACCAAAGTATGCCAGCGCAAGATGCAAAGCAGCAGTGCAGGAGTTTACTGTTACTGCATATTTGGAGCCAATATACTCTGAAAACTTACTTTCAAAATTTTTAACTGTTTCCCCTGTAGTCAGGAATAAAGAGTCTAAAACTTTTTGACAAGCATGTTTATCCTCTTGTGTCAGATTGTGTCTGTAAAATTCAATTTTCATAATAAAATGAAGGGTTCAAACAAGTGAACTGAACTGATTAGCTTTCCGGCTTTAATAAGGTGTTTATAGAATTCAACAGTGCGGGTTGTTATGCCGTCATTTATAATACCTGTTTCAAGGGCATGTTTTACTTCTTCAATTCCGTCATCAACTGATTTAGTGGTACGGTAATTTAATATATGGCCTATTTTGTTAAAATTGACATGGTAACTTCTTGGGTCTGAATTGTCAGGTATTTTTTCGATAACAATTCCCGGGAAGAATGAACGAAATTTTTCAGCTACTTCCTTTACCTGGTAATTTTCCTGGTTTGACCCGACATTAAACGCTTCACCATTTATTTTATTCAGATCATCTTCTTCTAATACTGTTTCGAAGGCTCTTATCACATCAATGACATGCACCAGCGGACGCCATTGTTCGCCATCCCCATTTATAAAGAGCTTATTATTTCGCCACGCATTTAATGTCATTACATTAATAATCAGATCAAACCGCATCCTTCTTGCGGACACTCCGAAAACTGTTGCATTTCTTAAAAAAGTAACACAAAACTTATCATCGGCAAGCTTAATCATTTCTCTTTCGGCATCAATTTTA
>CAYPOD010000086.1:0-3686 GCA_964412375.1 uncultured Chitinophaga sp.
TAAAATTGATGCCGAAAGAGAAATGATTAAGCTTGCCGATGATAAGTTTTGTGTTTCTTTTTTAAGAAATGCTACAGTTTTCGGAGTCTCCGTAAGAAGAATGCGATTTGATTTGATTATTAATATAATGACTTTAAATGCATGGCGAAATAACAAACTCTTTATCAACGGGGATGGTGAGCAATGGCGTCCGCTCGTGCATGTAATTGATGTTATAAGAGCTTTCGAAGCAGTTCTAGAAGAAGATGACCTGAAAAAAATTAATGGCGAAGCATTTAATGTCGGATCAAACCAGGAAAACTACCAGGTTAAGGATGTAGCTGAAAAGTTTCGTCAATTCTTCCCCGGAATAGTTATCGAAAAAATACCTGACAACTCTGACCCAAGAAGTTACCATGTCAATTTTGACAAAATTGGCCATGCAATAAACTACCATACCACGAAATCAGTTGATGACGGAATTGAAGAAGTAAAACATGCACTTGAAAATGGCGTTATAAATGACGGTATAAAAACACGCACCGTTGAATACTACAAACAACTCATTAATGCCGGAAAACTAATCAGTTCTGCTCACCTGTTCGAACCCTTCATTTTACTATGAAAATTGAATTTTACAGACACAACCTTACACAAGAAGATAAAGATTCTTGTCAAAAAGTTTTAGACTCTCTCTTCCTGACAACAGGGGAAACAGTTAAAACCTTTGAAAGCAAGTTTGCGGGTTACATGGGTTCAAAATATGCTGTAACCGTAAATTCGTGCACAGCCGCTTTACATCTTGCCCTCGCATATTTTGGGATCGGCAAAGGCGATGAAGTCATTACAACTCCAATGACTTTTATTGCTACAGCTAATACTATTGAATATTGCGGGGCCACTCCTGTTTTTGCAGATGTAGATCCTCACACAGGCAATATAGACGCATCAAAGATTGAAGAACTGATTACTCCAAAAACAAAAGCCATAGTTCCCGTACATCTTTATGGCCAGATGTGTGATATGAAAAAGATGAGGGAAATAGCAGACAGGCATGGCCTTAAGATAATTGAAGATGCTGCACATTGCATTGAGGGAAAAATAGATGGTATAAAACCAGGCGAGCTGAGTGAAATGGCTTGTTATAGTTTTTATGCAACTAAGAATCTTGCCTGTGGTGAGGGTGGAGCCATCACCTGCAACGACGAGAGTATGTATGACTGGCTTTTGAAAGCAAGACAACATGGGATGAGTAAAAGCGCTGCTGACAGGTATTCAGTCAGGTATCAGCACTATGATATGGAACTCCTTGGGTTCAAATATAATCTTAGTAACATTGCTGCATCACTGCTTATACACCAGCTTGATCGCTTAGAGGAGTATCTTCATCAAAAAGAACTAATTGCGACCAGGTTTAACGAAGGCTTCTCTTCTAATGCCTTTATTAAAACACCTGCAGTGCTCGCTAACTCAAAACATGCCCGTCATTTATACACCATATGGGTGGCACCAGATAAAAGGGACATGTATATGCAAAAAATGCAGGAAGCCGGAATCGGTATTGCTGTTAATTTCAGAGCGGTTCACCTGATGCATTTCTATAAAGAAAAGTATGGATATAAAAAGGGGATTTTACCTGTCAGCGAACTAATTGGTGATTCAACAATTACTATTCCCTTCTATCCCAAGCTCTCCGATCAGGAGATTGAGTACATCATTGCTAAAATTAATGAGATAGTTATTGCCTGATTTCAGCAAATAGCGCTGGTCATTTAAAGAGCCCTCCTATCACAGGTATGAAATTGTTATTCTTAATTGAAGGTATGTCACCGGATGTAGGCGGGCCTGCAGCTGAAGTAGCATGGCTAACAAAGTTGCTTGCTGAAGATGGCCATGAAGTTACCATTGCTACAGGAACCAGGAAGAATGATAGCATACGTACAGATCAAAAAGTGAAATATGTTTCTTTTGACAATCCGCAGTTTCTTCATTTTTCCTGGCTAAATGCCATAAAGTATCTCAAAAAACTGATTGTAGAAAACGACATTATTTTTGCAACAGGTATATGGGGCCCAATCGATGGCTTTGCCCTCAGGCTTGCCTGGCAAAAAAATAAACCAGTTTTTATAAGAGTTTGCGGCATGTTGGAGCCATATATTTTATCCCGTCATCCGGTAAAGAAACGTTTAGGCAGCCTGATGTATGTTAAAAAAAATTTAGCAAAAGCAACCGGCATAATCGTGAACAGTCATTCAGAAGCAGAGCATGTTGAAAAAGCCGGGGTTAAGAAAGAAAAAATACTGGTCATTCCAAATGGAATTAAAATTCCTGAAAAATTAATTGAAAAGAAAACTGCAAAAAAGGAACTAGGGCTTGATCCTTCAGTACCAGTCCTGCTTTACCTGGGCAGAATTCATCCCAAAAAAGGTTTACATTTTTTATTGGAAGCTCTGTCAGGCTTAAATAAACCTGATAAAAATTTTAAACTTGTTGTTGCCGGAGATTTTTCTGACTCCCAATACCAGAATAAAATTGAGCACATGGTGGAGGTATTTCATAACGGTGAAAAAGTAGTATTTACTGGATTTTCTACAGGTGTTAAAAAAGAGCTTCATTTTTGCGCAGCCGATTGCTTTATACTTCCATCAGAAAGTGAGGGTTTACCTAATGCAGTACTTGAAGCTATGGCACATAAACTTCCGGTTATCATTACACATGGATGCAATATTCCCGAAGTTGATCAATATAATGCCGGATTGGTAGTAAATACATCTGCGGAGAAACTAAGGGAAGCAGTAAACTGGTTTCTCGCCGGTGAAGATAATTTATTACCAGCAGCGAAAAATGCATTCAGGCTGGTAAGTGAGAAATTCAGTGAAGCTACGTCACTTAGTTTATATGATAATCTCATCAAAAAACATGAAATTTAATGCACAGGATAGTTCAAATTGACTAGACAAAAATCCGATAAACCTTACCTAAATTAACTATGACTATTCTTTTTTTAATTGGAAAATATCCGGGTATTGGAGGTGTTGAAACTGTAAGCACCATCCTCGCCAATGAATTTGTAAGACAAGGGCACCAAGTATTGTTTGCTTCGTTTGAACAGGAAGCAGGAGATGTATCCAGACCTCTCGATCCCAGCATTGACCTGATCAAACTTACTTACCCAATCCTTCATAAATCAAATGTAGCTATACTTAAGAACCTGATCGAAACAAGAAGTATAGATATCATCATCAATCAAAGATGTATTCATTTCTATTTCACCGTACTCTGCAAAAGGGCCATCGGCAAATCACCTTGCAAACTGGTTGCCGTGCATCACAATTCACCGGACACCAATTCCAGGATCACGGATGTGGAAATCGAACTGGGCAAGAAAGGAAATATTTTCCGTACGCTTTTCCTGAAATCAAAGCTTGCACTTATAAAGAAAATATCTTCAAAGAGCATCCGGTTTGTTTATAAAAAAAGCGATGCCGTTGTTGTTTTTGGTAAAGGATATGCCAGGATATATAGAGATTTTGCCCAGCTAAATGATGAATTAAAATTTCATGCTATTCCTAACCCGATTACCATAGCCCCGGATAAATACAAGGATGTTGAAGTAAAAAGAGAAAAGAAGTTATTGTATGTCGGGCGTATTGATCACAATCAGAAAAGAGTGGAACGTATTATTGATGTCTGGAAGCATTTAGCCG
>CAYPOD010000087.1:0-3638 GCA_964412375.1 uncultured Chitinophaga sp.
CACTTACAATTTTGTTGTGCAGCACCCGCTGGTTGGGTACAAACATTTTCCGGGAGGAAAGGTCATCGTTTGTTGCAATTCTTTCCAATGGCGATCCGGCAAAGAGGATGAATTTTCCCGTAGCATCGTCCCTGTCTCCTTCCACCATTCCGATTTGCTGATCAAAGCGGCTTACTATCAAATGGCTATAACCCCAGCTTTTATTCAGCCCGATATAGCCTCCGGCATTCTTTTCATTGAAACGGGAATTAAGCACCCTGCCGTCAAATTTGTTTTGATAATCACCCGCTGATTTATACGTTCCGTACACATTCCAGTTGAAGCCATTCTTGTTGCCCGCCATATTTCCGTGAAGACCAAACAGGCGGTTATTGGTTTGGTAGTTGGTCAAAATATTTCCTTTCACAGTTCCCTCAGCCACCGGCATATGACTGACAAGGTTCAGCACTCCGGCCATCGCATCGCTTCCATACATCAGGGATGCCGGGCCTTTTAATATTTCTGCCCGTACCACACTCATTTCATCAATTTCAATTCCATGTTCATCACCCCATTGCTGTCCTTCCTGCCTCATGCCTTCATTAATCGTCACCACCCGGTTATACCCCAACCCGCGGATCACCGGCTTGGACACGGCGGGCCCGGTGGATGCTTGCGCCACGCCGGGAATCCTGGTCAGTGCATCAATGATATTGGTGGAAGGCGTTTGCAACAGTGCCTGTTTGCGAATGGTTGCTACCGGCACAGGGGCTTTGCGGATGCTGGTGGCAGACGAAACACCGGTAACGATCACTCCCTGGTTTTCCGTAACAACCGGTGACAGCGAAAAATTCTTTTCGATATTTCCGCCCAGCTCAATATGCTCGACGATGCTGGCATAACCCAAATGTGATACTTCCAGCACATGATGCCCTACAGGTATATTGTTTATTACATACCTGCCATCAGCATCTGCCACTGCTCCGAGTTTATCATCCACGAGGTAAACACTGGCGCCGGGCAGGGGTTCTCCTGTTTTAGCATCGGTGATCCTGCCCGACATCATCACTTTTATTTTTTCAATGCTCTTATGGGAGCTACCCTTCACATCCGTTGAAAACCGGGCATTTGCTAACAAACAAATGGCCGAGAAAAAGACAAGTACAATTGTTTTCTTCATAAACTGTTTTTTGCTACAATGTTGCAAATGTAAAATAAAATGTATCAATGTTGCAAAAATATTTTGGCATAAAAAAACCGGCCACGGGCCGGTACATTAATTTCTATAGCAATCATTATCATCACCTCACCTTCAGCATCGGCCGCACCTGTTGTGTAGGTCCGTTTTGCAAACGGGCATAATACACCCCGTTGGGCAAGCCGCCTGCATCAAAAGACGTGGTATAAGTGCCGGGTGTATAGTCCCTGTCCACCGGTGTCCGCACCACACGGCCCAGCATATCTATGATCTGCACTAAGGTGTGCCCGCCTTTTGTTTTGAATTGAATCGTGGTGCTTTCGGTGAATGGATTCGGGTAGTTGGTGATCAGTTGCTCCCCGGCCGTCTGGTTGGGATCATCCACGCTGGTGGTGCGGCAGGATGCATCATTCACAATATTGAGACTTTGGAAATTCTGGAAAAGTATGGTTTGCAAAGTTGCCTGTGGCACACAAAACCATTTTTCCAGAATGGATGCATACACACTGCGAAAATCATACTGCATCGGGATATTATCATTCACTGTTGAGCCAGCCGGTATGGAAGGATTGGTGCCGGTGATGCCCGGTGTCACCTGTTTGCCAAATAAGATCATCGGTGCGGCGGCGCCATGGTCGGTGCCGGTGCTGGAATTGGATTTGATGCGGCGGCCAAATTCGGAAAAGGTCATGCCCACCACCCTGTCCTGCACACCGAGAAACTGGCAATCATCCACAAAAGCTTTGATGGCATCCGACACATTCTTTAAAAGGTTGGCATGAACACCGGTGGTGGTATCACCAGCTTCTGTTTGGGAAGCATGGGTATCAAACCCGCCATAGCTCACCATATATATCCTTGTTTTCAATCCGCCTTTCACCAGTCTTGCCACAATCTTCAACTGGTCGGCGAGGGAATTATTGGCAGGATAAGCCGCCTGTTGTGTTACCAGGCTGGCTGCATTCTGAATGCGGATACCATATTGATTGGTCTGGTTGGCAATGGTGCGGATATAGGTCAGCTCAAAACCCATCGGGTTATTGGGCGCCGGGTCCAGCACATTGTTGAGCAGGTTATAAAAACTCGTAGGGTTGGTGATGCTCATCCCCATGTTCATGTTTGGCCCCTGCAATGAGAGAGAAGTGACGGAACCGATCTGAATGGCCAGCGGGTCGGGCATGGTGCTGTTGGGATAGCCTTCGGGATAGTTCGGATATTCTGTATTCAGGTAACGGCCCACCCAGCCCGAATTCACTACCTGGTCGCTGGAGGATCCGCTCATCCAGATGTCGGTGGCACGGAAATGCGAAAAGTTTGGCGAGGGATAACCAACAGACTGGATGATATTTAATTTTTGTTCATTGAACAAAGTTTGCAAACCCGTCATGGATGGATGCAAACCCGTGGCTGCAATGCCATTTAAAGGAAGAATGCGGTTTTGCGGAATGGCCACATTGCTTCTTGCATTGTAATAGGCGCTGTAGTTGGAAACAGGTATAACGGTATTCAATCCATCATTACCACCGCTGAGCTGCACAATCACCAGCACATGGTCGGTGTCAATGGCAGGGTTCAGCAGGGCCTGCATCAGTGGTGAATTCTGGTTGAATGCCTTTACTGCATAGCCATCCACCACCGCAGGAATGACAGCGGCAGCGGGAACTGTATGGCGTAAAAAATCTCTTCTTTTCATGATGCTGGTTTTGGGTCTGGGATCAGGATAGTTGGTATTCGGATAAATTCATCAGGTATTGATACAGGCTTTTGAGCCGGTTGTTGACAATATTATAACCGGACTGGTCAGCCGGGTTGATGAGATAAGCATTCCAGGCATTGGTCCAGTAATAATCCTGTGTTTGCCCGCTGAGCAGAATCTGTTCTTTCAGTTGTTGCCTGGAGGTGGATGACAAAGGCACCCGGTAGAGGATGGCCAGCGCATCATCCAGCAACGCATTCGGATCGGCAGGATTGGGCAGTGATTGGGTAAAACTTACGGCATCAATCACAATTTTTTTACCATTGCGGGTGTAGCCGTTGTTGATCATGATGTCGGTGAACTGGTTTCGCTTGGGCAGTGTGTCTGAGTTGATCCACATTTCATGAAACTGTGGCTCCTGGTAATAAGCCGGCCAGCCCGATACATCCGGCGGATCACCCACATCCTGCCCCATGAGGGCTGTCCAGTTGCGCAGGTAGTTCCACATGCCGTAAGCATCTGCATACTCAGCCACCGAAGCGGGAAACTGCACGCCAAACTCCCTCATGGCGCCGATGGCAAGGTCAACCGGGCTTTTGATAAGACAGCCGCGGTTGAGCACATCAAAGAAATGTTCGCTTTTGAAAAGTGCCGACAGCACTGGCCTGATATCATAATTATTGCTGCGGAAAATATCAGCCAGCGGTTCAATCACATTTGCCTCTGCCGCTGCATCTATTTTATAATAAATGAACCAGCGATATA
>CAYPOD010000088.1:0-3575 GCA_964412375.1 uncultured Chitinophaga sp.
AAATTGTTAATAGCGGTACAACAGCTTTGACATTGGAAAATGTGCATGCAGCTTGCGGATGTACCACACCCGAATGGAGCCGCGACCCGATTGCTCCCGGCGCTACTGCAAAAATAAAAGTTGGTTACAATGCCGCTGCAGAAGGATATTTTGAAAAGTTCATTACCCTGACCTATAACGGGACCAGCAAACAACTGAAAATAAAAGGTACAGTCTGGAAAGCACCCGAAGGGTCTGCTCCAGGGAATGCATCCGTTGAACTCTTAAAAAAACAAATTCCATAAAAATTTAAATAACACTTAACCATGAAGAAGATCGTACTACTTGCTGCCAGCTTTATGCTTGGATTGGCTGTTATGGCACAAACCAAACCCGATGATGTTATCAAAGTAAACACCGAAAAACATGATTTCGGAAAAATAAAATTCAACGTTCCGGTCACTTATTATTTCGAAATAAAAAACATCAGCGACAAACCGGTGATTGTTGAAAATGCCAGGGCCACCTGCGGCTGCACCGTTCCGGAAAAACCTGAAAAGCCGATCATGCCTGGTGAAACGGCTAAACTGAAAATACAGTACAGCGCCAATGCTGTTGCTCCATTTACAAAAGATGTGTATATCAAACTGGCCGGAGTAGACTCCGAAAAGGTTGTAAAAGTCACCGGAGAAGTGCTTTCAGCCGAGGCTTATGATGCATGGGTGAAAGAAAAAGGCAATAACAAACCCAACAAATAATTCGCAATCGCTTTTAACCGAAAAAACCTTCTGTAAATACACAGAAGGTTTTTTTATGGCCATACTTAACCGGGCACTTTCTTTACTTTCTCCCCATATATTTCTTAAACACCCTTGTTTGTTGCAGGTATTGTATGATCTCGGCCTGGAACCCTTCGTTTTGTTTAGCCGGCCCGTTTTGCGAAGTGAAGTAAACCGTAAGAAACGGGTTGTTGCGGAAATTATGTCCCGGCGCTGCCACATCTTTGGAAGAGATGACCAATGCCAGTAGCTTTGATTTAGTGGTCGATTCATTATCACCGGTTGTGCCGGTCTTTGCATAATAATAATAAGGAGCGCCGTTTTTAAGCAATGTACCTAACCCCGCTGCTGTGCCCCTGAACAAAGCTTCCTTCATACCGGCAAAAATATTTTCTTTCACCAGCGTCAAATACGCAGCGTATGCAATGCTGTTGTCCACATAGAAAGGTGAAAACACGGCTTCCCCGGCATATGGATTCAAAGTGAGATGATAGTTGCGGCTTTGCGAAACCAATTTTCCAAAAGCTTCCAGCATCTTCACCGGCGGTATCATCACCTGGCTGCTGCCTTTTACATGTCCCCTGAAACCGGCCGTAAAGAGATCATATGGAATGCGGTGATCCATGCCTTCGGCCCGCTGATCAAACAAGGCATACTCCGGCAATATAAAACCGGAGCGACGCCAGGCTTTGCCAAACAGCAACGTATCATACCGCTGCCCAAACAACTCAAAGCCTCTTGCCGCATGGCGGGTGTGAATACCAAAATTGTTATTCAACCCTATCGAAACAAAAGAACTGTCTGTTCCGAAATTGGCTTTGCCTCCCGCATAGCCCGGCCAGTGCTGAAACTTATTGAGCCAGTATTGACGTCCTTTATAAGTGAAACTGGGCCAATGAAAACCTGTTGACGGATGCTGAGTTGAAAAATGTTTGCTGAGCAAACCATTTGCTTGTTCCTTATTGTAGGAGCCAAGCAGCAACACATTAGAATGATAATAATTGTCTGACAAGCGAAGATAATCTGTAACCCGGCTGATACGGCCGTTGTTTTTTTCAAAATCATATTCAGCTACTCTTTCACCGCCATAATATCGCTGTGACACAGAAAAACCATCACTTTCAAAAGCATCCCAGTCCATATCCATCTGTGATGCAATAGCGGCAAAAACTACCGGCTTCAATGTGGAACCGGGACCAGGGTTCAGCCGCAGCAGGTTGATATTGCCAGTCAGTTTGCGTAGTTGTGATTGCGGCACAAATCCGCCTTCACCACGAAGGAATTTCAAAAACCGGGCTTTGTCGTTCGGATCGGGACGTTCAAACTCTTTGATAAAATCATTCATCGCAAGCATGCGGCCATTCCCATCTGCAATGCAGATGCCATACTCGGCCCCGGTTTTATAGGAAGGATCCTGCTGCATCATCCGCTGGATCTTTGCAGCCAGTGAATCCATCAATTCAACATCCAGCGAAACAAAAAGATCTTTGGCGGAAACAACAGGATATGCATAATCGGCAGCAATACTTTCAGCAAAATTCCTGGCCCATACAAATTTTTCTCCCAGCGGATAGCTATAAAACCTGCTTCCGTTCACATAATAATTCTGCATAAATGCATCGGGCCGGCTGCTGATGAACGTATGTGCTTCTCCTTTTTCATCACTGATCTCCAGGTGACAAGGATTGGGAAGCAGCAAACTGTCGTTGATAGCCAGTAATCTTCTTTTTCCTTGCTGTGCTATATAGACCTGTGAACTTCCTTTGTTGACAAGATAAAGTTGTTCATACAGGTCTTCTGCCAGTTTTGACCGGAAAACAAGTTGCCAGTTGCTTCCCAACTCTTCCATCGCTTCATAACTGTGACCGGTGAGCCGCTTGTTGATCACAGACCCGTCCTTTGTATTCCACAAAGCGATATTAAACACGGTGCTGTCGCCATACACATTGCCTTTCCATGATTGCTGCAGATGCGGCGGTGGTTCCACCCGGAAATAATTATTGTTCACGGTGAGTTGGGGCTTCCCTGTCTGCAGATCAAGCCATATCATCCGGTGGCCACTGGTGTGGTTCGAAAAACCCGAACGGGCATAGTGCAATGCTTCCTGCACAAAAAATTTGTTCTCCCCATCAAACCAACCGGCAGCGATCATCTTGCGGAGAGAATCGGAAAATAACCGGTCTTTCACAGCAGCAGTTGATCGCTTGCTACGCACAGCCGTATCAAAATAAGTCATAACCGGCTGTAAATGCTGCTGCACAAAACTGTCCATTTCTTTACCAAGGCCATCCACAGAGAACTCCTTGTTCTTATTGAATGCCGGTTTTATAAAAAACAACAGGAAGGCCAGCCCGGCAAAAACCATCAAACCGGGCAATTGCTTTTTCCGGTTGGAATAATACTCCAGCGGAATTTTTCCAAATAATAACACAGCAGCTACGATGAGCACAGCAGGAAAAATGATGGATTGCTTGCTGAGGATGCTTGCAAAAGGCATGTCCTGGCCAAAAAAGATATACCGACCTGTAGCTGCCAGCGTTACCAGCAAAGCTGTCAGCATTAAATAATTCAAGATGGAAAAACCGGTGTTGATGACCGGGTAATGACTGTTGATACGATTGGTAAAATCCGGGTATAGTTTGTAAAACGAGGCTAGCAGCACCACCGGCAGCAATAGCAGCAACACAAAAAGCAGAACAGACCATTTGCCATGCTCTGCTATCATGAACCGGCTTGCCACCAGGTCAGTAGCCTGTGCATTATATTTCGCTCCCTTATGTTGCGGCGCATGTGGCAGCAAATGAAACCCTGCCTGTT
>CAYPOD010000089.1:0-3292 GCA_964412375.1 uncultured Chitinophaga sp.
GTAGGTAAACTTGCACAGTTGTTAATCAAATTGGTGTAACCTGTAGAAGGGCTTGACTGCTGGATTAATTGACAGGTAACTGTGATAGTTCTGTTTAAAAATCCTGAAGTCGGATACTGATACACATGATAAAACCAGTTGATTTTCCCAAAATATCCAATGATTGTTTCAATTGATCCATCGCCCCAGTCTATCGTATAGCTGGCTTTTACATTGTCATACAATGAATGATGGGAACCCGATACAGGATTTAAAACTGAAGTACTAATTGACCACCTTCTTGCTGTCGGAGAAATATATGTGCTAAGACTTCCCCTAAGCGATAATCCAAAATCAGCACAACCCTGAACTGATTCGACTGCTTCTGTTTGTGAAACTATCGTGCCTATTTCTTCATCAAAAAGCTGAAAATTTGTTCCAGGGGTAAGTATTCCCCACACCCTAACCGAGTCTAAAGTTACATAGCTATTATTGACCTCTGCAATGATGGTGTTAGTTAAGTACTTATAAAATTTTTGGCCGATTTTAACTTCATTCAATCCATTCATCACCATTTGCATATCATCATCCTCGACATATATTGCAGCAGTATCCTTCCAATCATAGTTATGAAACTCATTTACTTCATAATGATATCTAAGCGAGTTGAATCCGAATGTAGAGTCTAATGCATTTAATGGATCTTCTCCCAAATGATAAATTTCCTGAGGTGTATCCTCATAATCAATTTCAGAATACTCCCAGTAATCCTCCATCAATCTTACTGCATCTAAAAACAAGTTGTAATCATCTGAAGAATAAAATGACAAGACTCCGCTTACAACCACCGGAGGATTATATGCCGGGATTGTTACATACCCGATATATGTTCTTACTCTGCCTCCAACACCAGTTTTAATCAATTTCAACATTTCGAAATTAGGCGTGCCTGTAAGTTCACCTAAGCCTTCAGAATTTGGGGAAGAATATTCATTCCCCGGGTCATCTGTTTCTCCGGGGCCAAACCCTTTTTTGCAGGAAGATAAAGCCAGCATCAATACTAACAACGAGAATAAAGAAAGAATCACAAACTTCTTCATAGAAATAAAGCTTAATTTTGAATGAGGCCGCAAATGTATTGAACCCGCATCATTATGAAGCTTTTTTTTATACTATTTCTTTCAATTAAGTGTTTTTCCCAGCAGCCCTACTGGCAGCAGGAAGTAAACTATACGATCGAAGTGACGCTTGATGACAAAGCCCATACCCTGCAGGGAAATGCAAGTCTTGAGTACATAAATAATTCTCCCGATACACTCAATTTTATCTGGTTCCACCTCTGGCCCAATGCCTATAAAAATGAAACAACCGCCTATGCCAGACAGATATTCCGCAACGGTGATGGCAAAAAAAGATGGAAGGACATGAAGGATAAAGGACAGATGGATGGTCTTGCTTTTACTGTGAACGGGAATAAGGCGATCATCGAACCTGATTCGGAACATATTGATGTGATAAAGGTCATTTTACCCGAACCCCTGCAACCCGGCCGCAAGGCGAATATCAGCACTCCTTTTCATGTGAATATCCCAACCTATTCATCACGATCCGGCCGTGTAGATAATTCTTACATACTGTGCCAGTGGTATCCCAAACCCGCCGTTTACGATCACAAGGGATGGCACCCGATGCCTTACCTGGACCAGGGTGAATTTTACAGTGAGTTTGGCAGCTTTGATGTAAGCATCACTGTTCCTTCCGACTATGTGATTGGCGCCACCGGTGTATTGCAAAATGAAGACGAAAGAAAAAAATACATCGAACTGGGTTTACAAAACAATAACGGGAAAAGCAAGCTGCAAAAATATTCACCCATTGCTCCCGGAACAGTGAAAACCCTCCGTTACAAAGGAGATCAGATACATGATTTTGCCTGGTTTGCCGACAAAGATTTTATCATCCGCTACGACACGGCGCAGCTCTCCTCCGGCAAGATCATTGATGTTTTTACATATGGATATGAAAAAGGAAATAAACACTGGAGTAAAAGTGTGTCATATGCAGAAGACGCAGTGCGCCGCTATTCCAACTGGATCGGCGAATATCCCTACCCGGTGGTGCAGGCGGTGGAAGGTCCCCGCAATGTAATGTCGGGCGGCATGGAATACCCGATGATCACTTTGATCACCAGCCCCACAGCCGATGAGCCTTACCTGGATGCTGTGATAGCGCATGAAATTGGACACAACTGGTTCTATGGAGTACTGGCCACCAACGAACGGCAACATGCCTGGCTGGATGAAGGTATCAACAGCTATTACCAGTTTCGTTATGAAGCGGAAAAGTACAAGACCAACAGCATTTTTGGCGATATGCTCCCGGCACAGGTGAAAACAAAACCACTGGATGAATTTATCGGCACCGTCTATATGGCAATGTCGCAGATACCAATGGAAGAAGCAATTGAAACCCACTCGGCTAATTTCAGCGATAAAGAAAAATATGGCCTCATCGTTTACCTGAAAGCCGCCATATGGATGTATATTGTGGAAGTGTCTGTAGGCAGGGAACAGCTTGAAAAAGCCATGAAAGCCTATTATGAAAAATGGAAATTCAAACATCCCTACCCTGAGGATTTCAAAGCTGTGCTGGAAGAAGTATTAAAAACCGATCTTGATCCTTTGTTTGAACTGCTGCATAAAAAAGGCGGATTTGAATAACAAAGAGACCCGTAAGGCCGTTTTATTAACCCAATATCAATCCTTGTGAAAAAAACGTTCCTGCTTTTCCTGTTGTTGCCATTATCCGGCATGGCTGTTTATTCGCAATACTGGCAACAGGAAGTTCACTATAGCATTACGGTGTCGCTAAATGACAAAGAACACTCCCTTTCCGGTTTTGAGCAAATTGAATACATCAATCATTCTCCCGATACGCTAACCTTCATCTGGTTTCATCTCTGGCCCAATGCGTATAAAAATGATAAGACTGCTTTCAGCGACCAGATGCTGGAAAACGGGAATACCCGTTTTTATTTTTCGGACCGGGAAGAAAGAGGATATATCAACCGGCTGGATTTTAAAGTAAATGGCATCACTGCCGAACTGCAGGATCACCCGCAGCATATTGATATTACGAAATTAGTGCTGCCTTCTCCCTTAGCACCCGGCCAGCGTATCAGCATCAGCACTCCCTTTCATGTAAAGCTTCCGTATAATTTTTCCCGTGGCGGACATGATGGTGAAACCTACCAGGTGACGCAATGGTATCCAAAACCCGCCGTGTATGATAAAGATGGCTGGCACCCGATGCC
>CAYPOD010000090.1:0-3199 GCA_964412375.1 uncultured Chitinophaga sp.
GATGAAGCTACGGTGATGTCTTTTTCTACCGATGTAACCATCAACGGCAAAAAACTGCCGGCGGGTAAGTATGCTTTTTTTATGGCCGTGTATGAAGACAGCAGTGTGCTCATCTTTAATAAAAACCATGAGGCATGGGGCAGCTATTTCTACCGCAAAGAACTGGATGTGCTGCAGGTGACCACCCGGCAAAAAAAGAACCTGCCGATGATGCAGGAACGTCTCGTCTATGCTTTTTCCAATCAAACCCGCAATGCCGTTGACATCCACCTCGACTGGGAAAGATGGAGTTTCCCGATAAAAGTGGAAGTGGATCTGAAAGCCACCGTGCTGGAAGATATCCGCCGCCAGATGAGCGGCCATATCGGGTTTGACCCCGCCAGCCTCGAGTCTGCTGCCCGCTGGTGCGTGGACAACGATACCAACTATGAGGAAGCGCTGAACTGGATCAATTCCGCCACCAACCCCCAACTGGGTGGCCGCAATAGTTTTTTTGCCCTCTCCACCAAATCGGCCCTACTCAAAAAAATGGGCAGGGAAAAAGAAGCCGCCGATGCCATGACCGCTGCCATGGAAAATGCCACTGCCAATGAAATGCACGGCTATGGCCGGCAACTGATCAGTGAAAACAAACTGACCGAAGCCCTGGCAGTGTTTCAAAAGAATTTTGACAAACACAAAGGCGCATGGCCCACCCATGTCGGCCTGATGCGTATCTACTCGGCCATGGGTGACTATAAAAAAGCCCTGCAGTATGCAAAAACAGCGATGGCCCAGGCGCCGGATGAGCAGAATAAAAAATTCCTGGAAGGAGCGATAAAAACCCTCGGCGAAGGGAAAGCTCTTTGAGAACAGTAATCAGAGGGAATATGTTTGGCACTGTTCTGCCACCTATGGTGACCCTGTCGCTATGTCCCCGTTGCCTATATTTGCAGCATGGAAAATTTGCTGAACAAGATAGAGGCGTACAAGAAAGAAATAACGGCGTTTACGGCAACAGATGCAAAGGAGATAGAGGCATTTCGCATCAAATGGCTGGGCACAAAAGGCCTGGTGAAAGAAATGATGGGGGAGATGAAAAATGTGGCGCCGGAAAATAAAAAACAGGCAGGGCAACTGCTCAATGATTTTAAATTATTCACCGAGGCCCGCTTTGAAGCAATAAAAGAAACGGCAGCCGGCCAGCCGGATATATCGGGCAACGGGCTTGACCTCTCCTTGCCGGGTGATACCATTCCCCTGGGCAGCCGCCACCCCATCACCCTGATGCGTAACCGGATTGTTTCCATTTTCCAGCGATTGGGTTTTGCCGTGGCCGAAGGCCCGGAGATAGAAGATGACTGGCATAATTTCGGTGCCCTCAACCTGCCCGAACACCACCCGGCCCGCGACATGCAGGACACTTTTTATGTGCAGCATCCCGTCTCAGGCGGGACCGACTGGTTATTACGGACTCATACCAGCAATGTGCAGATCAGGGAAATGGAAAAAGGCAAACTGCCGATACGGGGTATTTATCCCGGCCGTGTGTACCGCAATGAAACGGTGAGTGCCCGAAGCCATTGCTATTTTCACCAGGTGGAGGGATTGTATATTGATGAAAATGTTTCTTTCGCCGACCTCAAGCAGACACTTTACTTTTTTGTGAAAGAGATGTATGGCAAAGACGTAAAGGTCCGTTTCCGTCCTTCTTATTTTCCCTTCACCGAACCCAGCGCCGAAATGGATGTCAGCTGTTTTATCTGCGGTGGCGAAGGTTGTAATATCTGCAAGAAAACCGGCTGGGTGGAAATATTGGGCTGCGGCATGGTGCACCCCAATGTGCTCAGCAACTGCGGCATTGATCCCAACCGCTACACCGGTTTTGCTTTTGGAATGGGGATTGAAAGACCGGCCATGCTCAAATATGGCATCAATGATATCCGCCTCTTTGGGGAGAATGATGTACGTTTTCTGAAGCAGTTTACGCCGGCGATATAAAGCAGCTATTGCTTGTGCAGAAATTCGCTGACAATTTCTTCCGCTTCTTTGCAGGCTCTTTCCAGCGAATCATTCAGGATCACTTTGTCAAACTGGTTTTTGAAAGAAAGCTCAAAAGAGGCTTTATCAATCCTTGCCTGCAAGGATTCAGGAGTTTCTGTTCCACGGGCTTCTAATCTCCTGCGCAGTTCTTCGATAGATGGCGGTTCAATGAACAACGATAAAGATGTTTTTGGAAATTGCTGCTGCACATGAATACCGCCTTTGACATCCACATCCAGCAAAGGAGTTTTATGTTCCTGCCAGATGCGCTGCAGTTCCGCTTTCAGGGTGCCATAATATTTTCCTTCATACACCATTTCCCATTCCACAAATTCACCCTGCTGTATCCGCCGCCTGAATGCTTCAACGGAAATGAAATAGTAATCCACTTTGTCCCTTTCATTATTGCGGGGTTTGCGGGTGGCAGCAGAAATGGAAAAAGCCAGTTTGCCGGGCAGCGCTTTCAGCAGGTGGCGCACCACAGAGGTTTTACCTGAGCCCGAAGGTGCTGCAATGATGATGATCTTGTTGTTGGCAACCGGCATGGAAAATTGCTAAGTGGGCAAATGTAAAGATTAATCATTTGCAGATAATTCTGTCCGGAAGCTGGTAATATCTCAGTTTGAAATAATACTTGACAAAAAGCTAACCACGGAGGCACAATGACACGGGGTTTCACGGAGTTAAGGCTGTGTTCCTTTGTGTACCCCGTGCCACTGTGGTTCAAAATAGCAAACTGAGCCACTGCCCGGAAGCTAAAACAGGGGATAATGTTTTATTGAGCCACCCTCGATATATCTGCTCCCAGTTTTTTCAGTCGTCCGTCAATATCCTGGTAGCCGCGGTCGATCTGTTCAATATTCTGAATGATACTTTTGCCTTCGGCACTTAATGCAGCAATCAGCAGGGCCACACCAGCCCTGATATCGGGTGAACTCATCGTGATGCCCCGCAAGGATTGCTCTCTTTCCAACCCGATGACCACGGCCCGGTGCGGATCACACAACACGATCCTGGCGCCCATGTCAATCAGCTTGTCAACAAAGAACAACCGGCTTTCAAACATTTTCTGGTGTATCAGCACCGAGCCTTTGGCCTGTATAGCTGTTACCAGCACAATACTTAACAGGTCGGGTGTGAACCCCGGCCAGGGATGATCATAAATGCTGAGGACGGA
>CAYPOD010000091.1:0-3092 GCA_964412375.1 uncultured Chitinophaga sp.
GGCTGGGTTTTGCTCTCTCTAATTTACAGAATTTGTCGGGGCCAACAAACATTTTTGGCATGCAAAGCGGCAAGAAATAATTGATCATAAGCCCCCCGGTGGCTCTCCGCTGTTTACCAGCGATTAAGAAGTGTGATAGCACAATTGCCGGGTATGCTGATCAGGAATTGACATTATTTTTTTTCTGAAAGTATTTTCTCCAGTAATGCAACCTTTTCCCTTTCAGTTTGCAAAAGTCTTTCATATAACTTCTTGTTCTCCTCCAATGCCTCAATATATTTTTCAAGTGGGTTGAAAGTACATTGGTAATTAAAGCCGCTTTGGTCATTGAAGGTATTGAAGAAATTTGTAGCAGCTTCTTCAGTCATATTTCTAATCGCTTCGGCTGGTATTTTCAGAATCTTTGCAATATCAGTAAGTATCTTATCATCAATTTTATCTTTCTGTTCCAGTGCACTGATGGCCTGCTGGCTTATCCCTAATTCCATCGCCAGTGCATCCTGCTTAATACCGAGTATCTCCCGGATGCGTTTTACGTTGCGGCCCTCGTGTATGCTTTTTTCAGTCATGGTTGGTTGATTTATACAAAGATAAAGTTAGTCAATAATGCTGCTTACTGTTCACTTTGGGAGGTCACAGGGACCGGTATTGGTTTTATCAAGCTTGTAAGTTACTGGGTTTTTATGGTAAAAGACAAATGGCTCGGGTAGGAAACGGTAGAGAGGAGTGTGAGATTTGGGTCAGGTGCATTTAGCTCACAACCGGGTGGGATATGCAGATTTTTTTTTATAGCAGGTATGAACCTTAAACCTTTCCGTTATGAATTATCCGGCCGGAAATTTTAAAGCGTTAGATGATTTTTTTGATGCATACAGCCTGGCACATGCGAGGTATATGCTGGGTGAACTGATTCGGTCGGCCGATGCAGAACGGATATGGAAAGGAAAATGCCCGGCCAATGCGGTCTGGTTTACACAAAAACTGCAGGAACTGATATCCGCTGTTTTTGCTATTATTCAGGAAGACCAATACCCGGATGAAATAATCCTTGACAAAAACAACACCGACGACCTTTGGATGCTGAAAAATTATGCAGACTATTGCGGCTGGCACCGGGCTTCCACCCCATGGGATTTTTTCCCCCGCCATCTTTCGCAAAAGGAGTTTTTAAATCCATTCAGGGCATTGAAAAAGTTTACCCGCTATCGCAGTCTCCCTGCCTGGTCAGATGCTCTGAAAGAATTGGCCCTTCATGCCCTTTCACCGGATAGTATTCAGGAATTTGAAGATGGCACCAGCCTGCTGGGAACCTGGTTGCATTTACATAAACTGTTAGAGGCAGCACACCTGCTGGAAGTACGCCGGAAAACAGAAGAAGGAAAAACACCCCGGAAATGGAGTAATGAAAAGAACAAGAAAGATTCCCCGACGGATGTGAAAAAAACCTCTCTTGAGCATATCCGGGAATTCTTTGCCTTTTTTGGTGAAGATGGCGCACAGGAAGATCTCTGGAAAATGCTGAAACAGGCTCTGGGCAATGAAAATGACACAACCGGATCGGTAGACCGGAAAAACATGATCTTTTTATTTGAGCAGGTGGCAGAATTGCTCGATGATGTATATGAGTTGCATGTGAAGCAAGAGGACTGACAGAAATACAACATAGCTGGTATTTTAAAAACGGCTGCAGTATGTTTAATGAAGCAGAATGGTTAAAAATGATTTTCCTGCTGGCAGACACACAGCAATGGCTCGATGAAATGGCAGCCGAAGCCATAGAAAAAGTACCGGTGCAGGACAAACGAAAGTTCTTGCAAAAATCATATTATCTTTCCATCCGGGCATTGGCACATATTCTCGAACGGCATTATTACAGGATACCCCGCTATCCCCATGCTGGAAAATTTCATATCCCTGTAACAGAACTGCTCCACCATATAAGACAGGCATTTAAGGTGGAACCAAAACCAATCCCCGGAAAACTGACCCATTTACGGATTTTCTGTACAGATACCTGTGTTGGTTTCGACAGAAACGGTAAGGCCACCATTCATATCAGCATCATCACCGGTGCCGGAGGAAATATCGTCACCGCTTTTCCCGGCATTTGGGAAGAAAAGCACTGAGTTATTCCTGAATGATAGATTTTGCAGCCCTTATGTCATTTCCGGTATCCCCTGTCCGGCAGCCTGCTTCACCCCAAATTCATAATCCCCATTCCCTGACTCCAGACTAATGACTCCAAACTCCCCATTCACCATTCACGACTCACCACTCACGATTCACCCCAAATTCATAATCCCCATTCACCATTCACCACTCACCATTCACGACTCACCATTCACCATTCACCATTCACCATTCACCATTCACGACTCACCGCTGACTCCTCCCCATATACTCTTTGATCGCTGCATGATACACCGTCTGCCCCGTCTTCACTTTATTCTTATACGCAGCCTTCTGCACCGGGTCATTATTGATCATCTGTGCATACGCAACAGCCGCTGCAAAAACGCTTCGTTTCTTTTTTTGAAGTTTACTGGGTTTCACCCGGCTCATATCAGGGTAAGCCGTGATCACGGTTTTTTTCCCATATCGTTTCACAATGATTTGTTTGCCGATCTGGCCCCGGAAATGTCGTAACAACATTGAACTGGAACTTTGTGCCATAGTATAAGGGTTTATACACCCTAAACTATAAAAAAGCCCCGGCAAAGTAAGGTTCCCTTCGTTCATCCTTCGTTTATCCCTCGTTGATATAGCTGGTATACGCCCCGTATAAAGCCAGGTTAAGCACGGGATAAAACAGGGGGTATGCCCGCTATCTGTTGTGTCCGGCTTATCATTTTCTTAGTCAGGGTCATTTCCAGGGTTGCCAACCTTAGAGATGTATCTAAGGGTAGGGTAATGACTTCTGCAAGGTTGGCAACCCTTCAAGTATCCGAAGTCCCTGTCTTATGATTTTCTTAGTGAGAGGTTCATAACCAGTGTTACCAGCCTTAGAAATATGTATTCGGGCAGGGTAGTGACGCATCCAGGGTTGCCAACCTTTAAGATGTGTGTAAGAAAAGCGCAGTGACTTTTGAAAG
>CAYPOD010000092.1:0-2916 GCA_964412375.1 uncultured Chitinophaga sp.
TATTGCTTGCAAAGTACGAGGAAATAATTTGAATTAGCAAAGCGGAAAACCTTGCCACTGATGGTTTTTTTATCCGCAGTGTTTCTTTGCGGCCCGGTGCAACGGCAAACTAAGTACGCATGTTTTCTGCTTAACTTCAAACATGCGAATTATCAGCAAAACGGTTTTGATTCTTTCCCTCGTTAGCTTCTTTGCTGATATAGCCAGCGAACTATTGTACCCGGTGATTCCTGTTTATTTGGAAAGTATTGGTTTTTCCGTATTGTGGATCGGTGTGCTCGAAGGAGTGGCTGGTTTCACGGCCGGAATCAGTAAAGGATATTTTGGAAAATGGAGTGATGAAAGAGGCCTGCGCCTGCCTTTTATCAAATTGGGTTACATGCTGAGTGCTGTTTCCAAGCCCATGATGGCTTTATTCGTATACCCGCTATGGATATTTTTTGCCCGGACTACGGACCGGCTTGGAAAAGGCGTGAGGACGGCGGCCCGGGATGCGTTATTATCCGCAGAAGCCACCATGGAAACAAAGGCAAGAGTGTTTGGCTTTCACCGGAGTTTTGATACGCTGGGTGCCACCGTCGGTCCGGCGTTGGCCCTGTTATTCCTCTATTTGTGGCCGGGGCAATACACAACTATTTTTTATATAGCGTTCATTCCGGGCATTATCAGCGTGGCACTGATCTTTTTATTAAAAGAAACAAGGAAACCTGTTTCCACCCTAGGAAAGGGCAATTTCCTGTCTTTTTTCAGCTATTGGCGGATTGCCGGAAAGGATTTTAAAAGAGTGGTGACCGGGTTGCTCTTCTTTGCATTTTTCAATAGCTCAGATATTTTTCTCCTTCTGAAAACAAAAGAGATTACGGGAGATGATCTCACTACCATTGCCGCCTATGTTTTTTACAACCTGGTTTTTGCGCTGGCCTCTTTCCCGATGGGGGTGCTGGCTGATAAACTTGGGCCCCGTAAGATTTTCATATCCGGGCTTTTGTTGTTTACCATCGTGTATACCGGGTTTGCACTGGCTACCTCTGCCATAGCAGTTTTTGTATTGTTTTTCATTTATGGACTGTATGCAGCTGCCACAGAAGGAGTGGTAAAAGCATGGATCACCAATATGTCTCATTCCTCAAACACCGGCACAGCCGTGGGATTCTATACATCTTGCGAAAGCGTATCCGCTTTGTTTGCGAGCATCATTGCCGGAATCATCTGGTATGCATACGGAAGCTTTTACACTTTCCTTTTCACTGCTGTTATCGCTTTACTTACCATTTTATATTTTTTACTCAAAACCGGAAGGGATTAAAATCGGGTTAATTACGGCTTTCAATAGAAGCGATTCTTTCCACTTTGGCACGATAATGGAAAACGAGGGTGCAGACAAATAACCTTCCACTAAAATCAGTTAGTTATGAGAAAAGTCTTTGTATCCGCATTGGCATTATTTATCGTGGCTGCCTCGCAGGCCCAAAGCAGCAGCACTAACAGTTCTTCTTATGAAACCGCCCTCGGTGTGAAAGTGTGGGATGGCGGTGGCATCTCTTTAAAACATTTCTTCTCGGGTAATAATGCAGGTGAACTGATCGGTTATTTCTGGAGGCAGGGATTCCGCATCACCGGTTTGTACGAGATACATGGTGATTTCAACGGGGCGCCGGGTCTGAAATGGTACATCGGCCCCGGAGCTCATATAGGCGTTTACAACACCCGGAACGGTAACGGAAGTTTTGTGGGGATTGATGGTGTGTTGGGTCTTGATTACAAATTCCGCGGGGCGCCGATAAATATGTCCATTGATTGGCAACCGTCATTTGAGTTTGGCAACAACCGTGGATTCTATGGAAACTGGGGAGGACTGGGAATCCGGTACACATTCTAATATATATCGGTTCGTTTATTATCTGTGCCACGGTCTCAAACCGTGGCATGTTTTTTACGCAACAAACCCTAACCTTTTCTCCATTTCACTGCTTAATGCAGGCAGTTTTCTCCTTTCAATAAGAAAGCTGTTCAGTTGTGCTATTTCCCGGAAGATATAGTGTTTATCGGCTGCGGCTTTCAGGTAGTCTTTGCCGCTGCTGCCGCCTGTGCCGATACGGGTGCCGATCATGCGGTGCACCATGTTCATATGGCGGTAGCGCCAGGAACTGAGTTGCTCGTCAATTTCCAGCAAACTGTTCAGCAACTGGAAAGGAAGCTGCAACATGGGATAGCCCCTGTAAAGCATGATAAACAATGCAGCTCTTGAAGCCGCAGGGGAAAGATTTCTTTCTGTTTGGTTTGCGCTATGCAGGAAAACATCATCAAAAGCAGCGAGATTATTTTTTTCGGCTTCGGCCAGGCTGTCCTGGTATTGAAACCGATATTCGGCCCAAAAGGGATGAACTCCTTCCATTGTGTGTACTTTGAAGTTTTTCCAGTTGCTGTCTTCTTCAAAGAAAGGCATCCGCTCCAGCCAGCCATTCAGCAATTCGAGAAGAGATTTATCGCCTTCTGCTTTTTTAATAATGGTTACATGCTCCTGTTTTAATTGAGAAGTATAATATTCTTTGCCGTGCCGGTGCTCAAACTTCAGCCCCAGCTTTGCTTCCAGTTCTTTGAACTGCCAGCTTTGAAAACCGGAGGCGGGTCGAAGCATATCCCGAAAGTCGAGAAAATCCATCGGTGTCATGGTTTCCATGATATCAATCTGGTGAACCAGCACTCTCAGGATAGTTACACAGCGGCTAAGACGGTGCACCACCGTTTGCAGTTCGGGAGAATTATCGTTCAGCGCCGGTTTGCGCAATATGGCAACAATTGAATCCGCTTCATGATGCAGTTGTTTGAACCAAAGTTCATAAGCCTGGTGAATGACGATGAAGAGCATTTCATCATGCGCCGGCAGGTTTTGTTTATCGCTTTCGGGAAACTGTG
>CAYPOD010000093.1:0-2840 GCA_964412375.1 uncultured Chitinophaga sp.
GCCTTACATGCTATTTTCTTTTCCTTGCCATAATATATGCGGTTACAATAGCAGTTAGCAGGATGGCTGCGGCAAGTGAGGAAAAATAAAATATCACTGAAACGCCTGTGGCCTGAGTTTGAAGCAGAAGCAATTTTTTCTTCGTAAAGTACGAATTATTTTTTGTTCACTATCATCGTTTTTCTTCCTTATCCTCCTATGAAAAGTCCGGTGCTGATAAATTTACATGTACCATGCCGGCGTCACTGCTTGAGTAAAAAAATCATCTGGTTGAATGGTTTATTTCCATTTATCATCAAATACCCCGCTTTATCAAATTTTAATCAGCCACAATAGCACAATCGGCTAATTTATACATTTTGTTCACCGGTAGTTTTATTAATACCGGGAGATTTCAACTATAAGCTATGAGAAACAAACTATCTCCATCTGATTTCCTTTGGGTAAAGAAAGCCATAACTTCACTGACTTTTTTACTTTCCCTTGTTAATCCATGCACCGCTCATCAGGAACAGGAAAACCCACTTCTGCGCAAACTGGTTCCCTATTTCGGTATATATGAAACACCTGGTCAAAAGAGCGGGTTTATGCTCGGCATGATAGAGCAATATCCTGTTTTGTTTTTCCCCGATGGCCGGATATGCGGGGTTTTTGACAGCCTCGGAAAAATCATAGCCGGTAATGCCATTGGAAGGAGAGATTCTGTGGAAGGAACCCTTGAGTGGAAAAAGAGCAAGAAAGAGCTACAGATGATCTTTCGCAAAAATGACGGGAGTGAATGGCTTGCAACAAGAGTGGAACTAAAGGAAAAGGAAATTTTTTTCAACACAACAAAAAAAGACTTTATAGAAAGACAAAAGGATCACAAAAAAAACCTGAAACTTTCCGGCTCACTTATATTACCACGGAGGGGTGGGCCTTTTCCCGCCATTGTATTTGCCCATGGTTCAGGGCAGGAATCTAGAGATGCCAGCAGGGGTTTGGCAGCCCTGTTTGCAAACAATGGCTTTGCATGCCTGTTGTTTGACAAAAGGGGAGTAGGAAAATCAGAAGGCGAGCATTGGGCGGCTTCCTTCAATGACTACGCTAATGACCTGCTGGCCGCAATACAATTATTGAAAACCTTTCCTGAAATAAAGAAAGATAAGATCGGTCTCTATGGTCACAGCCAGGGTGGTTGGGTGGTGCCGCTTGCCATCAGTAAATCCCCGGGTGATATTTCATTTGCCATATTAAGTGCTGCCAATGCTGTGTCACCGCTTGATCAGCACATGTATAACGGGAGACGGGCATTGGGATGGCGTGGCATTGACAGCAGTACAATCAAAGAAGTGGAGGAATTCAGGCGAAACAAATATGCAGCTTCACTTGGCAGGATGGCAAAAGAAAAATTCGAAAACGAAATACTGCCTGCAGCACGGCTTAAAGACTGGCTGACCAAACAAAAGCTGACCAACGAGGAACTCGGGGTGGACCAGTTCTTTGAGTATAACTGTTATTATGATCCTCTCCCAGCACTGGAAAAAGTGAAATGCCCGGTGTTGCTGCTATATGGAGAGAAAGACAATTTCACCGACTCAAAACTGAATTGCAGCCTGATGCTAGGGCAGTTTCAAAAGAACGGGAACAACAGGGTCACGGCCAAAATATTCCCGGATACAAATCATGCAATGCTGTTTACAACCCGCGGCTGGTTTTTTAACCGTGAAATGCCGGCACTCCAAAAATTTGCCGACGGTTATCTTGATTTGCTGGTGAACTGGCTTAAAGAGAATAATTAAAAATTGCTTTCATTTCGCTGCAAACATTTTCTTTTTGTAATTCCGGAAGGTTGCTGATTACTAAATTCACTCTGGCAGCATTTGTTGAATCAGTTCAATAAACTTGATCATTGATAGGGAACCGGCTGAAACTATTAAGATGGTGCGGATCGCTTTAAGCCGGGTGCCATATGGAATCAGTATAGAATAGTTCATCCAGAGTGCATTCAGCGTGGAAACAATAATAAAAACATTATAAGCAGTATCAGAAAAAAGGTTGATCCTGAAAAAAAGACCGCCAATCAGTGTGGTCAGGCTCAGCACCATGAAAAAGACACCATAGGCATAGAAACAAATAATGACGGCCTCTGCAAAATTTATATGTCTGTAGAGGTTGCCAATGAGCCACGAAAGGGCTGTCCACACGGGCAAAAAAAGGATTGTAAGCGCTGTCACATGTTCAAAATAAAATCCGGCTGCTTCTTTACTGATAAAAAAGAAATTTCCGGAAATAGGATTGCCCGGTTCAATAAGATATGACAGTACCTGCCGGGTGATCAGGAAAATCGCTGCCCAGATCAATAGGAAGCTAACCGGGGGCTGTTTCCCTTTTCTTTTGCCATCCAGGTATGATTTGGTAAACATCCCGGGATTGGCCCACATCATCAGCGAAGAATAGATAAATCCTTTTTCCAGGTGGGTGAAAAAATGCATGATCTCTTCAGCAATAAATTTCCAGGTAACCCGGTGAACATCTTTTTTTTGACCACAAGACGGGCAATACTTACCTGTAATTGCTGCTCCGCAGTTTAAGCAGTTGGCAGGCATTTTAAATGATAGTTTACAGTACTAAAAGTACTTCATTTCTGCCGTCAATAGCTGTTTCTTGATTTCATGTAATCGCTGATCTCAATACTGACCCGAGCAGTAGAAATAGCCATTAATGTTATAGACGATATTTACCTGATCTGCAACTTTACAATTGGAAATCTGCAGCGGAATTGCTTTGAAGTTATTAAACTCACTTCATCGTAACATCGGTCTTCTCCAATGGTCCTTTGAATGATTCTGTATTAATGG
>CAYPOD010000094.1:0-2828 GCA_964412375.1 uncultured Chitinophaga sp.
AGGATATTTATTAATGTAAATATAACAAGAGCTAACATTAAAATCATTTGGTTGAAGGATAAAATTATCTAAGCTGTCTTCTTCAATATCCATTTCGAATCTATAAGTTCCGTTGCTCAGAATGACAGGGCTACCTTCCTTAAATTTTGATATGTTATGATCACAAAAGATTTTTGCGGCAGAAATATATTTTTTCCCCGCAGACAAAGGAGGACAAAAGTCGTTTGGCCTGTGATCGTAGAATTCAAACTCAACACGCAGGTTGTTCATCGTTACTCCTTTTGCGACTCTCTCATCTAACGGCAATTGTTGTTGTTTTTCAAATTCCTGAATATTCTTATTGTATTCAATCTGAATTGCCGCCTGAAATTCTTTTAGTACGTCCATTTTATATTTTTACTTTTAGTGAGTTCAAAATAATGTTGATTTCTTTTTTCATTGTAGGCACATCCACAACATGATAGCCCGTATAGTTTTCGTGTAAAACAACCAATTTCATGGAAGATATTTTCATTCCATACTCCGTTTCAGCTATATGCTTGTATATGTTCTGTTGCAGGCAGTATCTGTTATAACTGGAGTTGTCCAATGAATTTAATTCAGACAATGCGTAGCCATATCCATAGATTCTTGGTTGCCCGTCAATAATTAACTTTTTACTCCTTTTCCAGTCGAGCATCACATATTCATCCTTGCCCTCTTTTTTAAAGAGGCAATCAATAGTACCCGCTACATTGTATTTGTCGGATAAAATCTTTTTTTCTGCATCAAAGAATTGCAGATTTCTTGGTCCTACTTCTTTTTTATAAAATTCAAGAAATAGTCTAAACTCAATCGAGCTGGGGTCATATTCTTTGCCCTTTAAGAAGTTTTCTATTTGTTCGTGCAGCTCTGTTCCTTTTGCTGCTGCTTCATCCCGCATTAAAAAGTATTCATCCAGTACATCGTCCTCTGTTTTATTTTCTTCCTCGGCTTTTCTTTCAACGTATCTCTTCAGATCAAAAGGGAAAAAGCGTTCAATAAGTGTCGTTACAGATATATACTCGGCATTTCCTGTTTCGTCTTTTGGATGAAGGTATTTATGGGATTCTTCGTCAAATGCAATACTGTTGTTCCAATCAGTAAGCTTAAATCTTTTTGTTCGCTCAATATTTTTTTCGATGCTTTCACTTGCGTTTGGATCAATTTCAATTTCTCTATAACTGTATTGCTTTTGGAATCGTTCTATCCCCAGGTAATTTTCTCTATAATAGAATTTTTGCCATTGAATACATTGATTATAATCCCACTGATTTTCTGTTTCACATAGTATATCTTTTGTAAAAGATCTGTTATATACTGAATGAAGAACGTTTTTAATATGTTCAATGCATTCGTAGGCTTGACAATGCACCTGCTTCTCGGTGAATCTAATAACAATCCATCCGCTTTCAGTAAAAAACAAATCCCTGATATCATCTTGCTTAACCTCATCTTCAGGATAAATGTAGTGTGTCGGATATCGGTAATAACCGTCATAAGGCTCATCAATTTCAATGTCGATGTAGAGGTTTAAGTTTTTATCAAACAAAACAATATCCGGTTCATACGGCTTATTGAAATTTGGTATTACCATATGAACATCGTTGGTCATTTGAATGTCTGTGATATGTTGTTTGAGTTGATTGAAAAAATCGTTCTCCTTATATCCCTTTTGATTAGAACGACCAGTTCTTGGCAGTTTTAGAATCGAATTATTCTCGGGCATTTTCACTACCGGGTACAGGTATTGTTCCTGTTGCGCAAAATGACTGTTCGGAGCAAATAAGATTCTCAGATCGTCAGTTTGCTCCGGATTGGGTACAGACTTGATAATTTGCTTTGTGAACCCTTTCGGACTTTCCTCTTCCACTCCCGGTGTCCTCAAATCTGTTGATGGCTGTCTTTTATCACCGGACTGCTGGGTTTTGTGTTCGGATACAGGCCAGTTATTTACCGGGCTGGTTGGTAAACTTTTACTTTCTTCATAAACTTCTATGGGCTCCTCTGCAACAGTCAGAATCTTTTCTTTGGACTCTTGTAATTGTTTCTTCGTCAGTTTATGTTTTGCCCAGTCTTGTTTTATCTCCGTAAAAAACTCACTTTTTTTTTCTTTGGTTAGCTCAACAGGTGATTTAACGCCAAAAAGTCCCATCTTTTCCAAAAAGAAGGCCCTGTACTCTTTCTGCAGTTCTGATAATACTCTCTCGTTCATTTGACTTTATTGGTTTATAAATGGTCTATTAATTCAGAGTATCTCTTTTACATTGGTTCTGCTTTTAATTTCTCCAATATCCTCACCATCGCCATCGTGTCCAACCCGCAGTATTCCAACAGGGCATTGCGGACAGCTTGCTTTTCTGCCTCGTTTTCAAAGTGCTTGAGATTATAAAAAGCCGCACTGGCATCACCTCCGTTGCCGATGACCAGATTCGAATAACTCAGTTCCGGCACCAGCGCTGGTAACACTGCTTTGATAGAATAAGAACCCCGCATGGCCGGCAAACGATAATTTTTTCGAAAAGGACCCATCAGGTCAACCATCCTGCTCTGGATTTTTTCAATTTTATCTGCCAAATGTTCAAATTCCTCTTTCAGGTGGTTCAGGATCGTATTCTCAAAGGTCTTATTATACACCAGCACCGTCCCCTTTTTCTCAATGGCCTTCAGCAGGCTTTCAGCAAACTCCAGGTGTGAACTATGCGGGCCTTCAGCCAGGTAATAGCGGTGCAATGGCTCTGCCCTGTTCTTTTCCTGAATATGCAATGAATACTGAAAAGGCACCTGCCGGAAAGGCCAATGTCCATCTT
>CAYPOD010000095.1:0-2776 GCA_964412375.1 uncultured Chitinophaga sp.
GGTTTTGCTGTTAGTTCAAATGAAGTAATTTCGGCTCCAGTATGGATAAAATCGTATATATAGGTATGAGTGCCGACCTGATCCATCCGGGGCATCTGAATGTGATCAATGCCGGAAAAAAATTGGGAAGGGTGGTGATCGGGCTGCTTACGGACAATGCCATCGCCAGTTACAAAAGAGTACCTTACCTCAGTTTTGAACAGAGAAAGATAATTGTTGAAAATATTGCTGGTGTAAGCGAAGTTCTGGCGCAGCATACACTTGATTACACAGAAAACCTCAGAAAAATAAAGCCGCATTACGTTGTGCATGGGGATGACTGGAAAACAGGAGTGCAACAATCCACCCGGAAGAAAGTGATTGATATTCTAAAGGAGTGGGGTGGGGAACTCGTGGAAGTACCATATACCGGTGGTATCAGCTCTACGGCTATACAAAAGGCGATCAAAGAAGCCGGTATTACAACAGAGAACCGTTTGAAACGTTTGAAGAGAATTCTATCTGTGAAATCCTGCATGCGGGTACTCGAATCACACAATGGTTTAAGCGGACTGATCGCAGAGAATACTTCTTTTACTGATTCCATCGGCGTTACGCATGAGTTTGATGCCATCTGGATAAGCAGTCTCACTGATTCGATGGCTAAAGGTAAACCCGATATTGAAGCGGTTGATCTCACTTCACGGTTGCAAACACTACATGATATTCTTGAAGTGACTACCAAGCCTGTAATCTTTGATGGCGACACCGGCGGAAAAACGGAACATTTTGTATTTACAGTTCGTTCGCTGGAAAGACTTGGCGTTTCAGCCATTGTGATTGAAGACAAGATCGGGCTGAAAAAAAATTCACTGCTTGATGAACAATCTTCGCAGGAGCAGGACAGTATTGAAGCTTTTTGCGAAAAAATAAAGTCCGGGAAGAGAAATCTTGTGACCAAAGATTTTATGATCATTGCGAGAATAGAAAGCCTGGTGCTTGGAAAACCATTGGAAGATGCATTGCAGAGAGCTGCGGCCTATATAACTGCCGGGGTAGATGGTATTATGATCCACAGCAAATCTCCCAATGCAGATGAAATACTGAAATTTGCTAAAGCATTTACCGTTTTTGAAAATAAAGTGCCGTTGGTGGCGGTGCCTACAACTTATAACGAGATCAGTTGGCAGGAATTGGAAGCTGCAGGATTTAATGTGGTGGTGTATGCTAATCATCTTTTGCGCAGCGCCTATCCGGCCATGCAGTCAACAGCTATTTCGATCTTACAGCATAACCGGAGCAAAGAAGCAGAAAAAGATCTGATGCCGGTAAGTGAGTTACTGCAATTAATCCCTTCACAGTTATGATCGAAGCAAAAAGGTTATACAAGTTCCTGGAGAAAAATGGAGTTTCATTTTATGCCGGTGTGCCGGATTCATTGCTGAAAGATTTTTTAAGATACCTGCAGGATCATGCTGATTCTAAAGCTCATATTATTACAGCCAACGAGGGATTAGCGGTTGGTCTTGCCAGTGGCTATCATTTCAGCACCGGCAAACTGCCGTTGGTTTACCTGCAAAATTCCGGGCTGGGAAATATCATCAACCCGCTGACATCTCTTGCTGATAAAGAAATGTATGCTGTGCCTATGTTGCTGCTGATTGGCTGGAGGGGAAAACCGGGCACAAAGGATGAACCACAGCATAAAAAGATGGGCAGAATAACGATTCCTTTGCTGGATGTACTGGAAGTACCGGTTTATTTGTTGGATGAAGATGAGTCTTCGTTTTTTGAAATGATCGGTTTAGCAATAGAAGAAGCAACATCACAGCAAAAACCTGTTGCATTGCTGGCGCCTGCCGGTATTTTTGAAAAATATGAGGAAGAACCGGCACAGAACGGATACTCATTGGAGAGGGAAGCCGTTATCAGGAGGATCATAGATCAATTATCCGGAGATGAAATAGTGGTTTGTACCACAGGCAAGATCGGCCGGGAATTTTTTGAGCAAAATGAACTGGCTAAACGAAAAATAAAAAAGTATTTATTGAGTGTCGGCTCTATGGGTCATGCCAATCACATTGCTTTGGGTGTAAAATTCGGAAGTGATGAAAAGATGGTCATGCTGGATGGAGACGGGGCTGTGTTGATGCAGATGGGCTCGCTATCATTAATCGGGACTATGGCTGATAATAACTTCCTTCATGTTGTTCTAAATAACGGCAGCCATGAATCGGTGGGAGCACAACCTACACAGGGATTTTCAACAGATCTCTGTGCAGTGGCAAAAGCCTGCGGGTATAAAAATACAATTTGTATCAGCAATGAAAGTGAACTTGTAAAATGGCTGGCAGGAACGGTAAGTGACAATGCAACACAATTTGTTGAAATACGCATTAGCAACAAAAGCAGGGAAGATCTGGGTCGTCCGATAGGAGAACCCGAAGACTGGAAAAATGATTTTATGAATTCATTGAAAATTTAACCGCCCTGGAATTCATGCAGAAATTACTCAAAGGAGAAAATGTAATTAACCAGGCTGGTGCAGTTTTAGCAGACGCCGGGTATAAAGATGTTTTTCTTTTAACGGGTGGGCATTTCTTGAAAGAGCATGATCTTGCTTTTCTAAAACAATTAAGCGTTCACCATTATATCAAAAAAGGAAGCAATGTTGAAGAGGATGAGGTAGTGGCAGTCACAGGTCTGTTTATGCAGTCTGATTCACAGGCAATATTGGCTATCGGTGGCGGAAGTGTACTGGATCTTGCCAAAGCCATCATTTACCAGCTTATTGAAT
>CAYPOD010000096.1:0-2627 GCA_964412375.1 uncultured Chitinophaga sp.
AATACCAGAAATCTTCTTCGGTTGCCAGTTCATCAGCAGAAATTCCAGCGGCATTATTTATTGCGGTTTGAAGGTTTCGGCTCCAGGCAGGTTGAACCATTGAAGCCAACAATGCCGAAGCAGAAAAAAATCCAGCTCTGCCAACAAATGAACGCCGATTGAGCTTTTTCATAATATGTATTGAACACTAAATGTAGCCAAATAAGTTATTAATGACTATATGAGTTGTATAAAAATTCTGTTGATAGCAGGCAAAGAAGCGATCCGGTTTACCGAAGTTCGAATACTCCCAGGTTGCTTATAAACTGTCAAAATGCAGAACCCATCTTTTTAAGAGTGATATATGAAAATTCAGTTCCTGAATAGACCGCTGCCAGCAAAAAGCGTAACTATCTTATTAATATTATCAATTGTATATTATTGAATATTTATGTAGCTTTAAAAAAAGAAACCGTCCTCAATCATTGATATCTTATCGGGGGTTAGTTCTGGCAAAAAAGTAGTAGCAGTTTTTCCACAGAGATGAAAGTTTGATGCAGCAGTTTTGGAATAGTTGTACTGGTAAGACAACCAGGTTTTATTCATTTGAAATCCGCTTACCTGTGAAACCAGTGCTGATGATGTGACACTGTGAGTGTTTTTGCAAAACCAACGATAGAAAATGGATTCTTTTGCCGGCATATTGATTTATCGCCTGCAAAAAACAGCCAGGCTGCTGGTATGGCTTGTGATCATTATTGCAGTTGCTGTTTTAGCAGGATGGTTTTTTAACATTGAAGCGCTGAAGCGTCCGCTTACAGGGCTGGTGGCTATGAACCCTTTGTCGGCTGTTTGTCTTGTTTTATCTGCTACTTCCTATTTGTTATTATCACACCCGGAACGGGCCTGGTTCAACATAAGCGGCATAATGATCGCCGTTGTGGTTATGCTGGCCGGAACAACCGTAATCCTTCATAACACATCCGTGATTGAATTTGCTGCCGACAGGATACTGTTTGCAGCAAAAATGGAAACTGACAAGGCAGGCATATCCGGAAATTTCTCCAACAACATGGCGCTGAATTCTGCCATCTGTTTTGTACTCACAGGTATGTCGTTGTTGCTGATTCATCGAAAAAAAATACAGCACAAAATAATATCGCAATTCATAGCCATATTTATAGGGCTCTTCAGTTTTCTTTCCATTTTGTTTTATGTGTACCGTGTCCAGGATTTTTATGGTTTGCTGGTGCATGTGCCCATGTCTATTCATGCCGGTATTTGCTTTTTACTCTTATGCTTCGCTATCCTTTTTGCATATCCCGAAAAGGGGATCATGCAAGAATTCACCGGTCCCTATACTGGCAGCATTATGGCCCGCATCCTGGTGCCGGCAGCCATCCTGATTCCGGTGATCCTTGGATTATTGAGGCTGATAGCAAGCTGGGAAGGCAGCATCAGCACTGAATTGGGTGTGTCATTACTGGTATTAAGTATAATAATGATTTTCCTGGCTTCTATCTGGTACAGCACCAGTATTCTCAATAATAAAGACAGGCTTCGGATAAAAGCTGAAGCTGATTTACAGAAAAGCCGCGACAGGATACAGGAACTTTTTGATACATCTCCCGATGCATCTGTGATTGTTGATGAAAACGGGGTGATACAAATGGCCAATGACCAGTCTGTGGTTTTGTTTGGCTATAAAAAAGCAGAACTGGTGGGGCAGCCGGTAGAAATACTTTTACCGGAAGCGATGAGAGCAGCTCACCATCAACACCGGCGCAACTACATGAATAACCCGCATACCCGGCCAATGGGTGTAGGCATGGAACTAAAAGCAGTTAAAAAAGGCGGGCAGCATTTCCCCGTTGAAATCAGTTTGTCTCCCCTGCAAACCGAAGAAGGTTTGATGATCTCTGCTTCTATCAGAGATGTGACAGAGAGAAAGATATTGGAACTGCGGTTAAAAAAATTCAATGAGGAACTGGAAGAACAGGTTGCAATCAAAACAGCCGAAATCAAAGAAAATGAAGAAAAATTCCGCATGCTGATTGAACGGATCTCCGATGGCTTCCTGGCCTTGGATAAAAACTGGTGTTATACTTATGCCAATAAAAAAATTGGCGAACTGACACACCGGGATCACCTATCTCTTATCGGAAAAAATATCTGGGAAGAATTTCCGGCTGCTGTTGGCTCTGACACTTACAAAGCGTTTCATGAGGCCATGGAAAAACAAGAGTTCATCACCAATACCGACTTTCATGCACCATTGGACCTATGGCAGGAGAATCATATTTATCCCTCTGCAGACGGGCTGTCTGTTTTTATACGGGATATCACCATTAAAAAAAGGGCTGAGCAGGAAATGCAAAGAGCCAATGAAGAATTGCACCGGTTATCGTCATACCTGCAAAGTGTGAGAGAAGAGGAAAGGGTTCATATTGCCCGTGAGATTCACGATGAGCTGGGACAACAACTCACCGGTTTAAAAATGTATGTACACAACCTGGAAAAAAGCCTTAATGATCCGGCAGAAGACAACAGCAGCAGGATTAAGGATATTATAGAACTGACGGATGAGATCGTCAGGTCTGTCCGCCGCATATCATCCAACCTTCGTCCACCCATTCTTGATGACCTGG
>CAYPOD010000097.1:0-2594 GCA_964412375.1 uncultured Chitinophaga sp.
GGATCGGCAAAACGTTTCATCGGTACTTCTTCTTTCATGTTTTCCTGCACAATGTCCACCAATGTGTTTCCTCTTTTGGCCGTATTTTCAATTATCGTTGTCAGTCGTTGTGTGGTCGTGAATCCAGGCAACACATTATTCACTGTGATATTAAACTGACCCACTTCATTGGCTAAGGTTTTAGCCCATGATGCCACGGCACCCCGAATCGTATTCGAAACACCCAAATTCTTCAATGGAATTTTCACGGAAGTGGAAATAATATTCACAATGCGGCCATAGCCCTCTTTTTTCATGGAAGGAATACAAGCTTTAGCCAAAATATGATTGCAAATAAGATGCTGGTTAAACGTATTCAAAAATGCTTCTTCAGTGGCTTCAGTGATCGGACCTGCAGCCGGGCCACCGGTGTTATTAATTAATATATGCACCGGGCTCTTTGCCACATGATCTTCGATGATCTTCTTCACCTCATCTGGTTTACTGAAATCCGCAACAAGGTAACCATGCTGCTGGTGTAGCGCTGTGTCTAATGTGTGCACCGCTGTCTTCAACGCCTCTTCATTCCTGGCCACTAAAGTACAGTTGGCCCCCAACAAACCCAGTTCTTCAGCAATGGCCAGTCCGATTCCCTGTGTGCTTCCGCAAACAACAGCATATTTTCCTTCCAGTGATAAATTCATAAAGTCAAACCTACGGTAAAAAGTTGTAATTTTTCGGCATCAATACATCCCCAAAAACTTGCTATATGGCTGTAACTGCTCCTTTCAACCTTAAAAAATGGATTGATGAAAACCGCGACCTGCTGAAACCGCCGGTAGGCAACCAATGTGTGTATAAAGATGCGGAAAATTTTATCGTGATGGTGGTGGGCGGACCCAATGCCCGGAAAGACTATCACTTTAATGAAACTGAAGAACTCTATTACCAGGTGGAAGGCGACATTGTTGTAAAAATCATTGACAATGGTGAGTTCAAAGACATCTCTATCAAAGAAGGTGAAATGTTTTTATTACCGCCAAAAACACCACATTCGCCTCAACGGGGGCCTGGCACTGTCGGACTGGTGATTGAAAAGAAAAGAGAATCGGAAGATGACGGCTTTATGTGGTTCTGTGAAAAATGCGGAAATAAATTGTACGAAGAGACCCTACATGTAAGTGATATCGTTAAACAACTTCCTCCTGTCATGAACCGTTTCTGGGAAGATACGATGAAAAGAACCTGTAATAAATGCGGAGCTGTGATGGAACCTCCGGTGAAGAGAAGTTAGTTTCACGCAAAGACGCTAAGTTTACGCAAAGCTGCAAAGAAACTTAGCGTCTTTTGTTTCTCACTCTTTGCGGCTTTGCGTGAAAAATGAAGATCGACATCCACACCCATATCATGCCTGAACAAATGCCGAACTGGACGCAAAAGTTTGGCTATGGCGAATTCATTCACCTGGAACACCGGAATTGTGAAGCCTGTATGATGAAAGGCGACAAACTTTTCCGGGTGGTAGAAGAAAATTGTTATAAAGAGGATATTCGTCTGAAAGAAATGGATGAAACGGATGTAACGGTACAGGTGTTATCTACCATTCCTGTGCTATTTAATTACTGGGCCAAATCAACCGACGGGTATGAAACTTCCCGTTTCTTTAATGACCATATAGCTGAAACAGTCAGCAAAAATCCAACCCGTTTTATCGGGTTGGGAACAGTGCCGATGCAAAACATTCCTCTTGCCATCAAAGAGATGGAGCGATGTGTCAGCGAACTGAAAATGCCGGGCCTGGAAATTGGTTCAAACATCAATGGCGATAATCTTTCTGATAAAAAATTCTTCCCTTTTTATGAAGCGGCAGAGAAATCGGGTTGTGCCCTCTTTGTGCACCCGTGGGAAATGATGGGAGAAAAACAAATGGAAAAATACTGGTTGCCCTGGCTGGTAGGAATGCCGGCGGAAACATCAAGAGCCATTTGTTCCATGATCTTTGGAGGTGTGTTTGAGCAATTCCCCAAACTGCGGGTAGCATTTGCACATGGCGGCGGTTCTTTTCCTTTTACGATCGGAAGAATAGAACATGGTTTTAACGTCCGTCCAGACCTGGTTGCTGTTGACAATACCGTGAACCCAAAAGATTATATTGGCAAGTTCTGGGTGGATAGCCTGGTGCATGACAAGAAAGCAATGGAATTATTGATTGATGTGATGGGAGAAGATAAAATCTGTCTTGGCAGTGATTATCCTTTTCCGTTGGGAGAACATCACCCCGGAAAACTGATCGAAAAAATGAAACTCGATAAGAAAACAACAAAGAAATTATTATACAGGAATGCTGAAGAATGGCTGGGCATCAGTCATTGAACAAATCCGGGTAATCCGAAATGATCCCATCCACTCCCATCTTTCTCAATTCTTCAATTTTTGTTTTATCATTCACTGTCCATGGAATGACCTTCATCCCCTGTTGACGGCATTTGTTGATCAGTTCATTTGTCACCAACTGGTAAGCGGGACTATAGATGGTCGGTGTGAAGCCCAATGCTTTCAACTGCTCATCAAGTGTTCGCTTATCATAATCCTCAATCAGCATGGCTGTTTTAATA
>CAYPOD010000098.1:0-2534 GCA_964412375.1 uncultured Chitinophaga sp.
CGCAGCAGGTCATATATCACCATCGCAATATTTTCTGCAGTCGGATTCAGTTTTTTAAACTCTTCTGTATCCAGGTTCAGGTTCTTATGATCAAACCGGCTGTGCACTTCCCTCCTGATCAGCTCACTGAGCAATTTCATATCCATTACATAACCTGTCTTCTTATCCGGCTTGCCGGTTACTTTCACCTCCAGTTCATAATTATGACCATGGTAATGTGGCAGGGCACATTTGCCAAACACTTCATTGTTGGTTGCATCATCCCAGGCAGGGTTGAACAGCCGATGCGCCGCATTGAAATGCTCCTTTCTGAAAACAGCAACTTTTTTGCTCATGGGTAAAGGTTCAAAACGTTTAATGCGCTTAAAAGGTTTACGGGGTTGGCTACTTTTTGAACCTGCTGAACCCGTTAAACCTATGAAACTCTTCTATTCGCCAAAATACTCAACATATATCCGGGGTGTCTCATAGAGTTTGATAGCATGTAACTGAACACCGGTTGGTAAATGAGGAGTCAGTTCCTTCCAGATAGCAATGGCTAAATTTTCAGTACTGCACATCTGGCCTTTCATGAAATCCACATCCACATTCAGGTTGCGGTGATCCACTTTTTCAATGATGTGTTCTTTAATGATATTGCTGAGCCTTTTTACATCAAATACAAACCCTGTTCCGGGATCAGGTTGACCTTTCACTGTCACCAGCAGTTCATAGTTGTGTCCATGCCAGTTTTCATTGGCACACTTACCAAATACTTCTTCGTTTTTTTCATAGCTCCAGCCGGGATTATAGAGCTTGTGGGCTGCGTTAAAATGCTCCACTCTTGTTAAGTAAACCATGCTTTACTTTTTTTGATCCCTCACAGCATCGGGCGGAGGGACTGATGAATGCCGCCATTTGGCGGGCAGGCGCAAAGGTAAGTGAATTCAGGTTCAGCCCCTGTTTGAGAAGACGCTTTACAGTACCTTGCACTTAAACCAAATTTTTCCCGATGAATTGTTTACTGGTAGCTGCCACTGCAAAGGAAATCACCCCTTTCCTGGAGCACTATCGCAACAGCGACAAAACCGCTTTTATTGATATAAATATTGATGTACTGATCACAGGCATCGGGCTCACCGCCTGTACCTATCAGCTCACTCGTTATTTCAGCATGAAAAAACCCAACCTTGTTATACAGGCGGGTGTGGCTGGTTGCTACGACAGGAAAACTGCTTTAGGCACAGTGTTGTCCGTGAATAAAGATCTTATCGCTGATGAATCGGTGATCGAATCAAAAAAACTGAAAACAATATTTGAACTGAAACTGGCGCCGGCCAATTTATTTCCGTTTCACAAAGGCTGGCTGGATAACCCTTATAAGACCATGCTGAAAAGAACCAGGCTGAAAGCGGTGAAAGCCATTTCGGTCAACCATATCAGCACCGACAAACAAATGATGCAGCGCTACCGCAAAAAATTCAGCCCTATGCTGGAGACCATGGAAGGAGCAGCGTTTCATTATGTGTGCCTGATGGAGCATATTCCCTTTTTGCAGGTGAGGGCCGTGAGCAACTACGTAGGCGAAAGAAATAAACTGCAATGGAAAATGAAAGATGCCATCAGCAACCTGAACCTTCAATTAATCCGATTGTTTGAAAATTTATGAAACTGACACTTGGTTTTTCTCCCTGCCCCAACGACACTTTCATCTTTGATGCACTGGTCAATAAAAAAATTGATACAGAAGACCTGGAATTTGAAGTTGTATTGGAAGATGTGGAAACCCTGAACCAATGGGCACTGGCAGGTAAACTGGACATCACCAAACTTAGCTTCCCTGCTTTTTTTCAATCAGCGGATACCTATGTGTTGCTGAATACCGGCAGCGCATTGGGACAAGGGGTCGGACCCTTATTAATAAGTAATGAGAATTCAGCAATCAGGAATGAGGAAGTAGAAAATTATTTGATTGCGTTGCCGGGGAAATATACCACAGCCAATCTCTTGTTCAATTTTGCATTTCCGGATGCAAAAAACAAAACCTTCATGCGGTTTGATAAAATAGAAGATTTTGTCCTGGCAGGGTCATCTGAAACCCCGCTTTCGGAGGGAATTGTTGGAGCCAGGGTGCTCGGTGTCATCATCCACGAAAACCGTTTCACCTACCGGGAAAAAGGATTACATAAAGTGTTGGACCTAGGTGAATATTGGGAGAGCAACATGAAGCTACCAATCCCACTGGGTGGTATTGCTATCAGCCAGGATATAAAAAGATCGGTAGCTGAAAAAGTGGACAGGCTGATCCGAAAAAGTGTTGAGTTTGCATTTTCCAACTACCCGCTGATCACAGATTATGTCAGGCAACACTCACAGACCATGAGCGAAGATGTAATGCGCCAGCATATTGATCTCTATGTGAATAATTACAGTCTTGACTTGGGTGAAGAAGGAAAGAAAGCTATTAAAAAACTGCAGCAGGTTTTCACAGATATAAATCCCGGAAACGACCCATTCGACCAATTATTTCTTTAAAGCAACTGCATACGCTTCCA
>CAYPOD010000099.1:0-2517 GCA_964412375.1 uncultured Chitinophaga sp.
CCTTTTTCTTCAGGTCCATCCATTCTTTTTTGGCAATAGCCATCTGCTCACCGGTGAATGCCCGTTGTGTAGCACACCATATTGCTGTTTCGTAACACAACTGAGGGGAGGAAGCCAGGAAAGCCGGATCAATAGCCTGCAGCTTTTCATTGGTGATCTGCACTTCTTTGAAATTTAGGATTTTCATTTTGCAAGGGTGATATTAAATGAACTGTTGCTGGTTTTAGTTGGTGGTATTCTCTCAATCACTTCGCCGGTTTCCACATTGGTTTCATTCAGCGGCTTTGAAAGTGCTTTGAGAAACTTCTCCTGTTCTTTCATTTTTTCATCAATAGCCTGTTTTTGTGCGGCCAATGAAGCCCAAACCGGATCAGCAGAGTAGTCGTATTTTACTCCCGTTTCAGCAAGTTCAAATTTTGCATCAAGGGCAGTGTGACCGAGCTTGCCGTATTTTTCCAGTTCATTTCTCACATGGCCTTCAGTTCCTTTTCTTACCTGGTCGCACATCGCCTTTATTGCCTCCATCCGGGCCAGTGTTTCAAAAGGATCAACCCACCCGTTTACCACATCCTGGATAATATCATCCGCAACTTTTCCGATATTGCTTTTTGTAGGCAGCAACTGGCCTATGGGTTCTTTATTTAACAAGACTTCCATTTCTTACCTCGCTTTTTCTTTTGGTGAACAGTTCTTTAATTCTTATGTCGGCATCAACAGTTGGTTTATTACCGTTGTAAAGCCTTACCAGGTCCGATTCATCTCTGCATTTACCAATCTCTACAGCCCACTGCTCCAGATATTCCAGATCGGGATTGTCAACCGCATCATTCACCACTTCAAACGTTGTCTCTTCCTCTTTAACAGGTTCGGTTCTTGCACCCGGCAATGTATCTGTTTCGCTTTCATCCAGTATTCCCAACCCGCAAATGGAGAGGGTGACACGGCGCTTTGCTTTTGTTTCAGCTTTCATCAGGGCATTGGCAAGATTGTCGCCGCCAAGTCCCTTAATGTTTACGGCACCGGTACTGCAATCTGTTTTTCCGTGTTTATCCTGTGCTTTTGCTGTTACAACAAAAACATCATTAACAGATGTGGTGGAAATGTCCGTAATGCTAACGCCGTGAATTTTGCGAAGCTGTTCTGTGCAGTCTTTTGTTGCATAGAGCCTTTCTTTGCCCTGAAACTTGATGATCTGAAAGGGTTGTGTAAGAGGGTTCAGCCCTAATGACTGGCAAAAGCTGTTATAGTATTGCACCTTTTGCGGTTGTGACATTTTGCTCAGGTCGCCATCGAGGACTAATTTCTCGATTACCTGGGCATCTGTCTTTACAATTTCTTTTTTCATAATTTTGCTTTTTAGTTTTTACTTTTTTTTAAGTGGGTAGTTGCTGCTGCCCACTTATTTATTTTTAAAAGGGGTCTCCGGCATTGTTTACTGAGGTTATCGCTGATGTCCTTCCGTTTGATCCCCTTTTTTTAATTCCGAAACGGTCTGCTATCATGCCGCTGCACATCCTTCCAGGTGCCACATCCCGGCTTTGCTGTGCTGCAGCCAAAAAGGATAAATATCAAAGCAAACAATACCAGCATCACCGCTGTCATCTTCACCGCCTGCTTATCGTACACATCCATTTTCATAGCTTCTTTATTTTGATCTTATAAAATTTCTTTCCCTCCGTTGTTGTCTTGACCTTGCTGGTATCATAGCTCAATTGGTACACCGATTGCAGTGCCGGCTGCTTTCTTGCCGTTACCCATATCTTCTCAATGCCACAGCTATCGTATAAAGTCAACAGGTGCCAGCCTGGTTGTTCGGTTTTTACTCCGCTCAGGGTCATTGTTCGCTGAATATGCGGTGTGAAGCATCCGAATAACAACAGGATGGCTACAGCCAGGAAAACAATTGCGGTGATGCGAAACAAGATTTTATACATGGTCAAGCGATTTAAAAATTACCAGCCCGTAGAAACGGACCGGTGTTTAACCAAACCTTATGAGAACGATTACTGCCCATTTTTTTAAAAGTAGCCGGGAAACTTTCCTTAGTTATGGCTCCCGGCTACATGACGACGGTGACCCCGTGTCACCAGTTAAAGAACTAAGATCACCCGGCAGGCTACTGAAGAGGCTGGTTAGAGCTCCACAGTTTTCCGCCACACTCCTGGCAATTATCTTGAAATGGCCTCCTCTATTTCGTCCAGCTTCATGTCCACTTCTTTAGGAAGCCTGAATGCTCTAGGCTTTTTGCTGGCTATATATTTCTTATAGTCCTTTCTCGTTTCCCAATAATGAACCAGGGACCAAAAACCCAATGCCGCCAATAGCGAAAAGATCAGTTCCATTGTTGTTGTCTTTTTTGTTTAAGCCTGAACAATTCCGCTCTCAGGTGAGCCCTTGCCTCCACGGTTGTGGCAGCAGCCAGCCTTTCGGTGTAGTGCTGAATCTGCCATAGCAGGAATTCATCCGGTGTGGGTATTGGTATCATGCTATTTCTTTTAATCTTTCCTTTAAGCTTAG
>CAYPOD010000100.1:0-2438 GCA_964412375.1 uncultured Chitinophaga sp.
TGGCGATCCGAGTGAACCGATCAGCTATAGAAATATCTGGCTTCGGGAATTGTAAGCATGATTTTGCTGCTGTGGTAGTTCCGATAAAAAAGGACGTGGTGTGCAGCTGCTGCTCAGGCTGGTTTTTGTGTCTGTAACAGGGTGCATACAACACCTAATTTATCTCCCAAAGTCATAATAATGGCTTTCAAAGGGTTTGGAAGATAACGGTGTTGGATGTTTTCAATTTTGAGTTCTCTTCTGAAAAAGCAGCTAAGTGAATGGGTGATAGCTAAGTATAGCTAAAACCATATTCATACTGGGTCGTATAAGATCAAAAAACTTAATTTTAAATCACTAAAGTTTGCGTAGGGATTATGGAATATGTCTATGAAAATAACAGAATGATAAAACAGTTTCTTATTTCTTCACTTTGGTACTTTGTCTTATTGTTCTTGTGCTTGTTGTTTCTGCTTTTTGATAGAGAAGTATACTTTTTTATTTCAGGCGTTGCTTTTCTAATCACATTCTTACCAAGAATGGGAATTTTTTTTAACCATTATTATAATTCAAGGAATGTATCTATTTGTCTTAATATTGAAAAGAAATTTATTAGAATTAAAAGAAAGAATAATGATACCGTAATTCCATATTCTGAGATTGAATGTATTCAGCATCATTTATCTGGTAGTCTTTATAGCGGTTTGTCAGGTCAACTTCCATCAACATGGGAGGATTTTTTCTATGTCAAGATACTTCTTATTAACAAGGAATATTTTTGTATTTCATGTTTGGTTTTCAAAAACAAATATTTTGAAGTATATGGAATAAAGAAGGAAAAGAAACTAGCATTATTCCCTTTTATTCGGAATTTGCATGGTCCATAATGCATTCAGTTCAATTTTTTTGACTATTATGCTGAAATTTAGGTACAAAAGCTTGAATCTGAAATGAGCACTGCACTAAATAAAGAGTAGTCAAAACCTCTCAAACCAACGTCTCCGCCTTTGTTTTTCTAGTTTGTGAAGAACCGCGGATGATGAGTTCGGTGCCCAATGTTTTGGTTTCAAAATCAGTGACAGGTCTTTTGCTTTCGATCAGGTCCAGCAGCAGGGTGGTAGCCAGTTCGCCCATGTCAAAAGCAGGTTGTTTGATGATGGTCAGTGGCGGATCAAGCAGTTCCGTGAGGTCAGTATTGGAAAAACCAATCAATCCGATCTCATCAGGCACTTTTATTTTTTTAGCTTTCAGCACCCGCAGGCAACCGGTGGTAAGTTTATCGGAGGTGGCCAGAATCGCATCGGGTTTTTCAGTTTGTTGCAGCAGATCGTTCACAGCATCTTCCACTTCGGAGAGGATCATGCCGCCATGATGACAATGACGTATCATGTTTTCATTCACAGGAAGGCCATTATCTTCCAATGCGGCCCTATATCCGCCTAATCTTTCTTTGCTGATTGACAGGAAAGCCATATTCGCAACAGCAGCAATGCGGCGGTGACCTGTTTTAATAAGATGCGTGGTGGCATCATAGGCGCCTTTGTAACTGTCCGCTGTCACTTTGTGGGTGTTGATCTCATCCACAATACGGTCGAAAAATACAATCGGCATTCCTTTTTGGTGCAGTTCTTTCAAAAAACTGAAGTCCTTTGTTTCGGTGGAAACAGAAATGATGAGCCCGTCAATGGAACGGGACGTTAAATATTGCAGGTTCATCATCTCCCGGTCATAGGACTCACGGCTTTGCGCAATAATCACATTATAACCTTTGCTGTTGGCGATGGACTCAATGCCATTGATGACCTGGGAGAAAAAGCTGTTGGCGATCTCGGCCACAATCACCCCGATAGTACGGCTTCTTCTTTCTTTCAGGCTCAGGGCAATGGGATTGGGGTGATAATTATTCTTTTCTGCATATTCCAGCACCAGTTTTTTGGTTTCGGGGCTGATTTCGTAACTGTCACGCAGGGCCCTGGAAACCGTGGATGTGGAAAGCCCAAGGGCTTTGGCAATATCTTTTATGGTGATCGCTTCGAATTTCATGGCAAGTAAGGCCGGAAACTGTTTTTCTGACGGTTTAAAGATACTGAATAAAGGCAGACAATAGGGGGCAACAGGTATCAGGAAATCGGCTATTTTGAAGACTTAAAAGCGATGATAGTTGCTGCCTTTTTGCCATGAAGTGAAAGCATTAAAATTTTAATTTATGAAGCGGTTCATCTTTAATAACCATTTCTGCTCCAACCCTTTAATAATGACATCGTTGCCGGGAACGATTGCGTAAATAAACCTATCTAGTGCTGATTGCCATACCGGAATATCTGAGTAGAATTGAATTGGGATTTGAATGGTTGCTGAACTGAATTTTACGGCGATTCCCCGATTTTCTAAACGATTTCAAACTTTCAAAAAAGCCATATGAAGAAGCTTTCACTGCTTTTGCTCCTTTCATTTGCATT
>CAYPOD010000101.1:0-2418 GCA_964412375.1 uncultured Chitinophaga sp.
TTCTGAACTCATATTGACTGTTTTTATATTGAAAGGCAAAATAAATCACGCCGCCTGGTTTGTATTGTAAAAAATTAACCTGCCTGCCGGACAGGGATATAATTCCGGTAAAGACCCCGCTGAACAAGATAGGAAGATGGATTGATTCCGGAGAAGGCCTGGAATTCCTTAATGAAATGAGCCTGGTCATAATAACCGCAATCATATGCAATGGAGGTCCATTCCAGCGATTGATGTTTCTCCAGTTCGGTGATCACTTTTTGAAACCGGGCAATACGGGCAAATTGTTTAGGCAATAGGCCAACATATTTTTTAAAAAGACTGATCAGGTGTTTTTGGCTATATCCGGTTTTGGCAGCCAGTTGCTCAATGGTCCACAATTGGGGAGAATCTTGTAACTGCCCTAGTGCATAGTCAATAAAAATATTCGGCTCAAACCTGTTCTTCCCCTTTTTCAGGAAATGCTTTTCCAGCACGGCGAATTTATCTTCAACACATTTCTTTTCCAGGATCTCATCACGGATATAATGAATGTCAATATTCCAGAGAATATCTGTTTCAATGGTACTGTTATTCATTTCCGAAACTGGCAGGTTGAAGAAAGGATAAGCGCCGCCGGGCTTGAAGTGTACACCTATCATGCAGGACACCGAAGCATCAATAAGAATAAATTCTGTTTTCATACCCGACAACCAGCTCTTATTATAAGTAGTGAACGATGTTCCTTCCTCATTATGAAAAAGTTTCTTGGGTGATTCCGTAAGGTCTATAAGCAGATCCATTGAACCATCAGGAAGGAATTTTTCCATCCGGTGTTCTGCATGATAGCCTTCATAATAAAAGAAATGCTCAATAAAATGAGACAAGGGAGGGGCTGGTATATGAATGCGATAGATCATGTTTTCCCTGTGAACACAAGCTACTGTTTTTCTTTCAGGCGGGGAAGGCAGCAAAAAAATAAGTGCCGGCAAGGAACAAAAACACCAATCCTGTAACGATGATAGGTGGCCAGAATGTAAACCGGACCTGCAGCAGAAAAACAATACCAAATACAAGTAGTTGTATCAGGATAAAACCATTCCACACTTCTCCGCTGATACCTGCTTTCAGAAAATACCAATTCAACACTGCACCCAGAATGTATATCAGGGTAAAGCAGGAACTGACACCAACAAACAGGTTATAGAAGCTTCTCCTGATGCCGCCACCCATGTCTATTTTGTAATTGGTGGTGATTTCTACCAGCTCTTTTTCTTTTTCATTCCTTGGCTTGGCAGATGAAATAAAACTCAACGAATGAAAAAAAGCAGTAATTAGCTGTGCAATTATAGTTGCCCATATCCAAAATGAAAAGCTTTCAATCATATGAATGGTTTTTGGTGTCTATATCAAAAACTCAAAATGCGGAAAAACTCAGCCCAGGGTCCGATCTGCTCTTTATATTGCTTAGCCATCACCCTGGTGATCTGTGCCTGGTGGGTGAGATCATGCACCACCCAGCAGGAAAGCAGGTTCCTTAACGTTACAGGGCCCAATACGGGGTGTGTTCCCGTTTTATCAAGGTCGACCTCTGAAAGTTGCAATGATTTCAGCCAGGATAAATTTGTTTTTCGAAGCAGGTTAAACTCTTCCAGCAACTGTTCTAACGTCTTGCCCCTGCTTTCTTCATATTGTGCAAACCGGTCATAAGGTTCAAAAGGCTTACCTGCCCCCTGCTCCATTATAATTTTAGTTCTTACCGGCCAGTCGGTTTTTTCGCCATGTATCAAATGCCCCACTACATCATACGGAGAAAAAGTGTCGGGGCCTTCGTTGTTCATGGTCCAGTCCTCATGAAGATCTTTCAACAATGTTTTAAGAACGGAAGGCGTACGTTCCAGTATTTCGTAAGATTTATCAAGGTCGAAATTCATGATTATACCCTTCTCAGTTTTTAAGGAATCCTTCAATTGCATTGAATACCTGGTCAGGATATTCGGCCCAGGGCACATGGGCAGCGCCATCAATGCGGACCAGTTTTGCATTCGGCAAAACAGCCGCCCATTCTTTGCCGGCACCAAAAGCTGCATTCCTGTCTTTTGTTCCGTGAATTACGAGTACAGGATTTTTTATTCCTGAGAATTGCGCAGATGTAAATGGCGTCTTAAGAATAGAACCAAAATGATAGTTGAGATGACGCATGAAGTTGGTGTCCCATTCATTGGGATACTTCACATGATCCCCCCATTGTGGTCCGAGCATGTGTGCATTGGCCGGGTTGCCAACCAGTGTTTTACGGATCAATGTATCCCACTGTATGCGGGTGAATTTTTCCGGATCGGCTTTATCATATTTTGCTGCCTTTAATGAGTCTACATAAGTATTAGCTTTTAGGATAACAGAGTCGGAGCTTATGTTCATTAAACTATCAGGATATGG
>CAYPOD010000102.1:0-2387 GCA_964412375.1 uncultured Chitinophaga sp.
AAACCACCAGGTCTTGGCAAAAAAACTATTACGGTTGAGATAACTGCCAATGGAAGTGTTGAACGAATCATCGAATGGTAACAAAAGCTGTTTGTTTTCCGGATAAAAGCCTGTCAGGCCTTTTCCAGTTTATTCAGAATATATTCTGTTGGGATAGATTTTCCCTTTACCAGCCATGCTGTTGCGAACAACAAGAGCATGATTACTTCCATCAGGTAAACAAAATAATAAGGTAGCCAGTGAACAAAGCGATAAGGAACGATGCTATACACAAATAGCAGCAACAGGCAGGTGATCATACCCCAACCGCAGATAAGAAAAAGCGTTCCCTTTGAGCCCCGGAGAACTTTTTTGCCCGGTTGTCTCCTGAAATTAATTATACTCAGGATTGCAATAGAAAGAAAAAACAGGGCTGCAAAAATAAAATGTACATTGCCTGCCCCTTTTGAAGAAACATAAATATGAATATTGTCTGTGATTTTTTCTTCCGAGCCTGTGGGAAAAATAACGATACCTAATGCACAAATTGCTGCAAAAACAGTAAGCCGCTTATCGGTGAGCCAGGCAAATCGGTCATCATTCTTTTTAAGCGGATGCCCGTTATAGCAAAAAAGGAATACAGCCACTGTTACCAGGATGCCTGTAAACAACGGACCGGCTGTTGTATAGTAAAAATGACTGATGGATGATTTAAGATTCAAACCGGGATGATAGGCAGCGCTTTGTGACAGATCCACAAAACGTGGATCGTTGAGCAGGTCAAAATGATTGACAAACCCGTTTATTGCCCAGCATAAAAATGGCAATAACAGGCCCAGAATACCAATTAACTGCCTGATAGCATAGTAAGAAATTACATAGTTGTGTGTATTCATCAGTAAGGTTTTAATTTCAGCGCTGTTTTATAAATCTGCCATCATCAGCTCAATGGCGAATATGTGATCAGCATCTGGCTGCCTTTTTTCCATCGTATCCAGCCTAATACCGGTCTTGTACCGGGTTTGTCGCCCGGCAGTGCCACTTTTATCCAATCCCCTTTTACAGCAAAAACGCTTAATGAATTTTGCCCGGGCCTGGCAACTATTGCAGCATTATCCAAAGGTTTTAACCGCATAGGATTGACAGCCGGGTTTATTAACTCAACACTAAAGACAGTCAATAAAAATTCAGGCCAGCTTACAAATTCTACAGTATGCCGGTCAACCCAGGCTGTTCTGCCTGTCTGGCTGTTTACCACCACCTCAATCCAGTTTCTTGAAATGCTGACAGCACGAAGAAGAAAAAGATCATAGTCAAACTTTACCAGCTCCGGCATAAACCACGGTGGTGCTGTTCCTATCTCTGTGTGATACTGTCCTGATTTAAGCGTAACACTATCTTTCACCGCAGCATGATGCAGCAGGTCATCTATCAGTTCACCCGACCAGAGATACAAAGTGGTTCCTGCTTCAATGCGGGGTTTCACCATTCCTTCTCCCAATGTTTGCTGCGAAGAAGAAATATGACTGAGAAAAAATAAAGGCAGTAGTAAAACTATGCGGACAACAAGGAATGAAAGCCGTTTCATCATGGCAGTAAGTTTAATGCCCTGTTAAGTTACTGAATGTTCAGTCTTCAATTACCTGTCCCCTGAGCAGATCTTCCAGTTCATCTCTTTTGCGGATGAGCTGAAATTGTCCATTTTTAAAAAAAACTTCAGCTGGCTTGAATCGTGAGTTATAATGAGAGGACATTTCAAAACAATAGGCCCCGGCATTTCGAAACAGCAGCAGATCGCCTTCCCGCACTTCGGGCAATAACCTGTTTTCGGCAAACGTGTCGGTTTCGCAAATATTTCCAACTACATAATAGGGTTGCTTTTCACCAGCAGGGCTACTGATATTTTCAATCTCATGCCAGGCGCCGTAAAACATAGGACGGATAAAATGATTAAGCCCGCTGTTTACCCCCGCAAACATGATCTCGCCGGATTGTTTCAGCACATTCACCTGTGTGATAAAGTAACCAGCTTCACTCACCAGGAATTTACCCGGTTCAAACCACACCTGCAGTTTCTTTCCGTATTCCTTTTCCAGGTATTCAAATTCTTCTTTTACTTTTTTTCCCAGTCTTTCGATATCGGTTCCTTCCTCGCCATGGATATAGGGTACTTTAAACCCGCCACCGAGGTCAATCACTTCCAGTTCCGGAAAATGCCTGGTCACTTCAAAAAGTACTTCAATACCCTTTGCAAACACTTCCACATCTTTTATCTCACTCCCGGTGTGAATGTGCAGGTTGCGGATAAACAGGTTTGTTTCTTCCATCAGCTGCAAAACTTCGCCGATCTGTTCCAGCGGGATGCCAAACTTGCTGGCTGAGTGACCTGTTGAAATTTTGAGGTTGCC
>CAYPOD010000103.1:0-2327 GCA_964412375.1 uncultured Chitinophaga sp.
TTTGGCAAAAGCCGTACTGGCGCGAACCGATTTCTGGGGGCAGGATTTGAATCAAGTACCAGGCTTGCACCATTTGCTTACGGCATATTTACAAAAGATGGAGCTAAATGATTTTAAAAATACATTAGCAGAAATGAGTTGATTTACATGATGTAATAAAAAAGACAGGATTTACTTCCGGTGTGCCGGGGAGTAATTTTTTTATAAATAAATGAAAGTAAAGGACTTGTAATTTTACAAAAGTATAAAAATCAGGTGCAAAATTTTACATCCCTTCTTTAAGCATTTCTTCTTTTATTAATTATATAACAACGGTGCTCGTTCATGCGGGGAAAATAAGTTGAAAATCCATAGCAGGCAAGGATTTTGACGCGTAATTCGCTTCTTGTCCATCTAGCTTTTACATGGATTTGGGATCTATAAAAAAATAGTTGATTTGTGGCAAAATGAATACCTTTCGCATGTCGAAAATGATCAGTATGTTGAACGGATACCTGAAATGCAGGGCAACAGTAAAGAATAGAGGCAGCTGCCGGATGAGCGCAGACCCTGGGTTGAGCAATTGTATGTGGTAAACCTTAATGAGTAATGATATGAATTTTGCAACTATTGACTATGCAATTTTTATCGCTTACGGTGTCATCATCGTCGGCATCGCTTTCTGGGTGACCCGCAAAGGCGGAAAGACCTCGGAAGATTATTTTCTAGCCGGCAAGTCGTTGCCCTGGTGGGCAATCGGTGCATCGCTGATCGCGGCGAATATCTCGGCAGAACAGTTTATTGGGATGTCCGGTTCTGGATTTGCCATTGGATTGGCGATTGCCTCATACGAATGGATGGCGGCGATTACGCTGATCATCGTAGGAAAATTTTTTCTGCCTATCTTTCTGGAAAAGGGGCTGTACACCATTCCCGAATTTATTGAGAAACGCTACAGCGAAAATTTGAAAACGATTCTTGCGGTTTTTTGGATCGCGCTTTACATTTTTGTCAACCTGACTTCGGTGCTGTACCTTGGCGCCACGGCTTTGGATACCATTATGGGGGATGGTTCAGGCTCTATTTTATTGCCTTGTATCATGGGACTTGCTTTATTTGCGGCTTTGTATTCGCTATGGGGTGGTTTGGCTGCAGTTGCCTGGACAGACGTGATTCAAGTAGTTTTGCTGATAGCCGGAGGATTAATTACAACGTTTATCGCACTGACCCACGTTTCTCCGGATGGCAGCGTGCTGGGCGGTTTCGCTGCAATTTATGAACAAGCGCCTCAGAAATTTTCAATGATCCTGGAAAAGGGCGAAATCATTACACCCAATGGCAAGGATGCCTGGTGGGATTTGCCTGGACTGGCAGTGCTCATTGGCGGTTTGTGGGTAGCAAATCTTTATTACTGGGGTTTTAATCAATATATTATTCAGCGTACCCTTGCGGCAAAGTCGTTACGGGAATCTCAGCGCGGGATTGCATTTGCAGCATTTTTGAAACTATTAATTCCTGTAATTGTGGTGATCCCGGGCATCGTTGCCTATGTGCTGAATTCCAACGCAAATGGTATCGTGGATGCATCCTCTGTAGATTCTTCGTTTTTGGGGAGTAATGGTAATATCATTAATGACAACGCAGCGCCCTGGCTCATCAGCAGCTTTATTCCTGCCGGTCTGAAAGGGCTGGTACTGGCAGCATTATCGGCGGCGATTGTCTCTTCACTGGCTTCGATGCTCAACTCCACGGCGACCATTTTTACGATGGATATATACAAACCTTATTTTAATAAACAAGCACCCGAACGAAAACTGGTCAACGTAGGTAGAATGTCTGGAGCTATTGCCCTGCTGATTGCGGTACTTATTGCACCGCAACTGAAAAATCTGGGTCAGGTATTCCAATACATTCAGGAATACACTGGTGTAGTAAGCCCCGGTATTCTGGCAGTGTTCATGCTGGGCTTGTTTTGGCGAAAGACAACCAACCGGGGTGCGGTTTGGGGCGTATTGCTGTCTATTCCCACTGCCTTGTATTTTAAAGTGGCGCCCAATGGCTGGTCGGATAGCGCATTTTTTCTGGAACTGCCGTTCATGACGCAAATGTTTTGGACTTGTCTGGCTACTATGGGCATCATCATGCTGGTCAGCTATTTTGAAAACAAAGGTGCAAATCATGAAAAAGGCATTGTTCTTTCCCGGGAGTTATTTGCCACGGGACGGTCTTTCAATACTAGTGCGATTATTATATGCCTGATCTTGATCTTATTATATGCCATTTTTTGGTAAGCAATATTTTTTATCATTTGATCAAAAACAGAGCAGGGAAAAGCCTCTCCCTGCTTT
>CAYPOD010000104.1:0-2167 GCA_964412375.1 uncultured Chitinophaga sp.
AAACTTCTTTGGCGCCGGCCTGCTCTGCACTGTCACGAACAGCCCTTTTCTCCACCTCGGTGATGGAAGAAGGAATGCAGATCATCATGCGCCAGCTTGGGGGAAATAAGGGTTTTTTCGGATAAACCAGTTTGATCAGTTCCCGTATCATCAACTCTGCTGCGTTGAAGTCGGCGATCACACCATCCTTGAGCGGACGAACAGTCCGGATGCTTTCATGCGTTTTCTCATGCATCATCAGGGCTTTCTTGCCTACTGCCAGCACTTCTTTGGGATTGTTGCGGTTCAGCGCCACGATGCTTGGCTCGTTCACCACCACTTCTTCATTATGTATGATAAGGGTATTAGCAGTACCCAGGTCTATTGCTATTTCTTGTGTAAACCAGTTAAAAAGTCCCATTTTTTCGGATTGGATTTAAGTGATTGCAAAGTACGAGGAAATAATTTGAATTAGCAAAGCAGAAAGACTTGTCGCAGCAGGTTTTTTGATTGTAAGAAGATTTTAATTTCCTCAGCTAACCATATTCGTTTTCACGGTATAGCAATACCGGCCCGGCAGTTTACCGGGCTAATGATACTTTTCAGCGCCCCGGCAAAATCATTTTGGCACGATAATGGAAATTGCGGGTACAGCAAATAATCTTCCACTAAAATCTTTTGTTATGAGAAAAGTCTTTGTATCAGCATTGGCATTATTCATTGTGGTCGCATCACAGGCGCAAAGCCGAAGCACCAACAGTTCTTCTTATGAAACCGCCCTCGGTGTCAAAGTATGGGATGGCGGTGGCATCTCTCTAAAACATTTTTTCACGGGTAATAATGCAGGTGAGCTGATTGGTTATTTCTGGCGGCAGGGTTTCCGTATCACCGGTCTTTATGAGATCCATGGTGATTTCAACGGAGCGCCGGGGTTGAAATGGTATATCGGGCCCGGGGCACATATCGGTTTTTATAATACCCGCAACGGTAACGGCAGTTTTGTAGGTATTGACGGGGTGCTGGGACTTGATTATAAATTCCGTGGGGCACCGATCAATATGTCAATAGACTGGCAACCATCATTTGAATTTGGCGAGAACCGTGGTTTCTATGGCAATTGGGGAGGTCTTGGAATCCGTTACACATTTTAACATATATCGGTTCGTTTATCAGCTGTGCCACGGTTGAAGCCGTGGCACAGGTCTTTAAGAAACAAACCCAAGCCTTTTTTCCATTTCATGGCTCAGAACAGGGAGCTTTCTTCTTTCAATAAGAAAACTGTTCAGTTGTGCAATCTCCCGGAAGATATAATGTTTATCTGCCGCTGCTTTCAGGTAGTCTTTGCCGCTGCTGCCGCCTGTGCCGATACGGGTGCCGATCATACGATGCACCATGTTCATGTGGCGATAACGCCATGAACTTAATTGTTCATCAATTTCAAGCAAACTATTCAGCAATTGAAAAGGTAATTGTAGCATCGGATAGCCCCTGTAAAGCATGATGAACAAAGCAGCTCTTGACGCAGCAGGAGATAGGCTTCTTTCTGCATGAGTTATTTTGCCAAAGAACACATCATCAAAAGCTGCAAGGTTGTTTTTCTCTGCTTCGGCCAGGCTGTTTTGATATTGAAAACGATATTCAGACCAAAAGGGATGAATATCGTTCATGGGATGTGCTTTGAAATTTTTCCAGTTGATTTCTTCTTCAAAAAAAGGCATCCGTTCCAGCCAGCCATTCAGCAGTTCCAGCAGCGATTTATCGCCTTCTGCTTTTTTAATGATCGCAACATGTTCTTGTTTCAGCTGAGAGGTGTAATATTCTTTCCCGTGTCGTTGTTCAAATTTCAGCCCTAGTTTGGCTTCGAGTTCTTTGAACTGCCAGCTTTGAAAACCCGAAGCCGGTCGCAGCATATCCCTGAAGTCGAGAAAATCCATTGGCGTCATGGTCTCCATGATATCTATCTGGTGAACCAGCACTCTCAGAATAGTTACACAGCGGCTAAGGCGATGCACCACGGTTTGGAGCTCAGGAGAATTATCATTTAATGCGGGCTTGCGCAGGATGTTGACAATCGAATCGGCTTCATGATGCAGTTGTTTGAACCAAAGTTCATAGGCCTGGTGAATGACAATAAAGAGCATTTCATCATGCGCCGGCAGGTTTTGTTTATCGCTTTCGGGAAACTGTG
>CAYPOD010000105.1:0-2084 GCA_964412375.1 uncultured Chitinophaga sp.
GGGCACAGGCTGGTGGCAGTCGCTGGCTACGTTTGTGGTGCAGCCCGGAATATAAACCCTGTGCTGAAGTTTGTGCAGGCTTGCTGCATCATTGCGGTTATGTTTTGTACCTTTCCATTCAAACAGACCTGTTGTTTGTTAAAACATATACCGTTCACCCGCTGCTGCAGGAGTTTGTGCAGTGCATCATGATGGTTCATGCCAACGTGGATGTGGCCGATGGCCCGGTAGTGTATGTTTATCCCCCCACACCTCAAACCTCTCTTTTCTTTTATATTGACGACATCATCCGTGTGAAACTGGAAGGTGAAGATGACTATACGTTGCAGTCCCGCAGTGTTTTTGTAGGCCAGCAACTCACCCGTGTGTCGCTTGATATCGGCCGCAGCCACAAAGCAGTGAGGGTGGGGTTTCATCCCGGGGGTTTGCACCGTTTGCTGGGGGTTTCCATGGCCGCCATGATAGATGATCATTATGATGCAGAAGATGTGTTTGGCGCCGGCATGAAAGAGGTGAATGAAAAACTGGCTGCTGCAAAAGATTTTGACGAGGTGTATTTTATTATTGAAAACTTTTTATTGCAGCAGTTGAGAAAACTAAAACAAGCCTTGCCATTTGACAAAGCCATGCTGGAACTGCTGCGTCATGGCGGAAATATTTCCATCGAAAAGATCGCCTCACTGGCCTGTCTCAGTTTAAGGCAGCTTGAAAGAATCAGTAAGGAAAGGGTAGGGCTGCCGCCCAAATTGTATGCAAGACTGGTGCGTTTTTCCAAAGCCTACCGGCTGCATGAAAATTTCCCGGGCTGGAGCTGGACCAATATCGCCTATGAATGCGGCTACTTCGACCAGATGCATCTCATCCGCGACTTCAAGCAATTTGCCGGTGTGGCTCCCGGCATCATCGAAAAAGAATTAGCAACTTCCCCCGTCAGGCTGCAGGCCGGTCTGCGTCTCTGATTGTCGTTTTTGTACTATTCCCCGGCTGATGCAGGTTAGAAATTTGTTTTCTAAACCTGCAAGTATGAAACAGCATCTGCTCATTTTATCCATCGTCTTACTTATTTCATTCCATGCAACAGCACAGGACTTTGACAAGCTTGTGGCTTTGAAGGATCATTCCATAAAAGTGTATTGCAGCAAAGGACATGAACAAAGAGCGGCTGCGGTGGCCACCAAAGTGGACAATGCCATTGCCTTTCATGGTTCGCTGCTGCAGTTCAGACCTGAAGTGATACTGCTGGTGCTCACCGAAGCTGACTGGAGCCAGTACACTTCTTTTCCTGTTTATGGGATGCCTCACTACAGCAGCAATAAAACCCTGATCGTGGCTGCGGAAGACAATGATTTCTGGAGGAGCTTCCTGCCACCGCCTGATCAGTTGCCGCCAGCCATTGCCGCACAGGTAAAGCAAGTGTATAAACTGCCGGATGGCCGCCTCAGCATGCAGGCCTTCTTCGACCTGCTGGCTTTGCATGAACTGGGTCATGCTTATCATTTGCAGGGTGGCCTCAACATACAGCGCAAATGGATGGGTGAGTTTTTCTGCAATGTGCTGCTCCATACTTATATCGCCGAAAAAGAACCGGACCAATTGCCTGCATTAACCCTCTTTCCACAGATGGTGATCAATGCCGGGGCAAAAGAATACAAGTACACATCCCTGAAAGATATTGAAGAAAGGTATGAGGAGATCGGGCAGCAGCATCCGAAAAATTATGGCTGGTTTCAGTGCCGCTGGCATACGGCGGCTGCAACAGTCTATGATTCGGCCGGAGTGGGAGTGTGCCGGAAATTATGGGATGCATTACGGGCACAGCAACAGGCGCTGGATGATGATGCCCTCCTCATTTATTTACACAACAACACTCACCCGGGCATCGCCGATGTGATGCGCCATTGGAACAGGGATATTATATGGGGCCAATAGAAACGCTGATCATTTTGCATTACCCAGAATTTCTTTCCATTTCCGGGTGGTGGCCTTATCTGTTTTGATCGTGGCCAGGCTGCTGAGATCAAAAAAATACTGACCTGCAAACTCAACCTTCGGAAAAGGATTGCCGTCCGTAAAATCAATATCGG
>CAYPOD010000106.1:0-2038 GCA_964412375.1 uncultured Chitinophaga sp.
GGTTTTGCTGTTAGTTCAAATGAAGTAATTTCGGCTCCAGTATGGATAAAATCGTTTATATAGGTATGAGTGCCGACCTGATCCATCCGGGGCACCTGAATGTGATCAATGCCGGGAAAAAATTAGGGAAGGTGGTGATCGGGTTGCTTACCGACAAGGCCATCGCCAGTTACAAAAGAGTACCTTACCTCAGCTTTGAACAGCGAAAGATAATCGTTGAGAATATTGCTGGTGTAAGCGAAGTGCTGGCTCAGGAGACACTTGATTACACAGAAAACCTCAGGAAAATAAAGCCGCATTACGTTGTACATGGGGATGATTGGAAAACAGGAGTGCAGCAATCCACCCGGCAGAAAGTGATAGACATATTAAAGGAGTGGGGCGGCGAACTGGTGGAAGTGGCTTATACCGGCGGTATCAGCTCAACAGGAATTCAAAAGGCGATCAAAGAAGCAGGTATTACAGCGGAGAATCGTTTGAAGCGATTGAAGAGAATTCTTTCCGTGAAATCCTGTATGAGGGTCCTCGAAGCTCATAATGGCTTAAGCGGACTCATCGCAGAAAATACATCTTTTACTGATCCCGATGGTGTTGCACATGAATTTGATGCCATGTGGATCAGCAGTCTTACCGATTCGATGGCCAAGGGCAAACCCGATATTGAAGCGGTTGATCTCACTTCACGGTTGCAAACACTACACGATATACTTGAAGTGACCACCAAACCTGTCATCTTTGATGGTGACACCGGCGGAAAAATGGAACACTTTGTATTTACGGTTCGTTCGCTTGAGAGGCTTGGCGTTTCCGCCATTGTGATTGAAGATAAGATCGGGTTGAAAAAGAATTCATTGCTTGATGAGCAGTCTTCGCAGGAGCAGGACAGCATTGAAGCTTTTTGCGAAAAGATAAAAGCCGGGAAGAAAAACCTTGTGACCAAGGATTTTATGATCATTGCAAGAATAGAAAGCCTGGTGCTTGGGAAGTCATTGGAGGATGCACTGGAAAGAGCTACAGCCTATATTGCAGCCGGGGTAGATGGTATTATGATCCACAGCAAATCTCGCAAAGCAGATGAGATATTAAAATTCGCTAAAGCATTTACGGATTTTGAGAACAGAGTGCCGTTGGTGGCGGTGCCCACCACTTATAACGAGATCAGTTGGCAGGAACTGGAAGCTGCAGGATTTAATGTGGTGGTATATGCCAATCATCTTTTACGCAGCGCCTATCCGGCCATGCAGTCAACAGCTATTTCGATCTTACAGCATAACCGGAGCAAAGAAGCAGAAAAAGATCTGATGCCGGTAAGTGAGTTACTGCAATTAATCCCTTCACAGTTATGATCGAAGCAAAAAGGTTATACAAGTTCCTGGAGAAAAATGGAGTTTCATTTTATGCCGGTGTGCCGGATTCATTGCTGAAAGATTTTTTAAGATACCTGCAGGATCATGCTGATTCTAAAGCTCATATTATTACAGCCAACGAGGGATTAGCGGTTGGTCTTGCCAGTGGCTATCATTTCAGCACCGGCAAACTGCCGTTGGTTTACCTGCAAAATTCCGGGCTGGGAAATATCATCAACCCGCTGACATCTCTTGCGGATAAAGAAATGTATGCAGTGCCTATGTTGCTGCTGATCGGATGGAGGGGAAAACCGGGCACAAAGGATGAACCACAGCATAAAAAGATGGGGAGAATAACGATCCCATTGCTGGATGTACTGGAAGTACCGGTTTATTTGCTGGATGCCGATGAAACTTCTTCTTTTGAAAAGATCGGTTTAGCAATAGAAGAAGCAACATTACAGCGAAAACCTGTTGCATTGCTGGCGCCTGCCGGTATTTTTGAAAAATATGAAGAGGAAACAGCACAGAATGAGTATTTATTGGAAAGAGAAGCGGTTATCAGCAGGATCATAGATCAATTATCCGGCGATGAAATAGTGGTTTGTACCACAGGCAAGATCGGCCGGGAGTTTTATGAGCAAAATGAACTGGCTAAACGAAAAATAAAAAAGTATTTATTGAGTGTCGGC
>CAYPOD010000107.1:0-1951 GCA_964412375.1 uncultured Chitinophaga sp.
GTTTTCTTTAATTTCTGCTTTTGTATTTCTGCATCGTACAGTTTAGTTAATAGATCAGAGAGCATGGGGTCAGTTACACCCATTGTTGAGGGTACTATACCATCCGCATTATCTTTTGATTTCACATAGTTTTCAACCTGGTTCAGCACCGATAACTGCATAGTAACATCGGTCAGTCGTTTGTCATTATCACTTACGTTTTGGAGGAAAAGCTGACCTTGCGAACTGATGTCTATCGCACCCCTGGAAGATTTATACTGTTGCATCTTCTTCTCAATTCCATTCAGTTCGTCAGATACGAGGTTTAATCTTTCTTCAATAAAGTCAAGGGTATTGGCAGCAAGACTGTTTTTGTCTCTTACTGATGCTTTTGCATAAGCCAGCATTAAGCCGTTCAGGATATCCTCGGAACGCTTAGGTACTTCGTCACGCAGGCTGAGGCTGATAATCGATGAAAGTTTGTTAGCAGCCATGACATCCAGCTCGCTCAGTAGATCGAGGGTTACTTTTTTGGGACTCCTTATTGAAAAATAAAAGTTTTTATCTTCAGCATTTTTAATGTTTTTACGTGTGAATTTTAGCTCACCAAATGGGGTTGTGACCCATTGATTCAGCGCATATAGGGTATCTCCGATTTTAATGGCGTTACTATCCTTTTCAAAATGAAAATGGACCTTTGTAACCTCCACCAGGGAATCGGGTTCTCTCGCCTCAATACTCAAAGGAGAATTAGTGTATGCTGCGACAGCTTTGAATTTTGTTTTTTCGAATACAGGGGCATAAAGATGAAGGCTTTTGACAACTTCTGACATTAATGCCCTTGAACGCATCACCTCCATTTCATTTTCGATGATCTTTTTTGATGATACCTGGTTCAGGGATTCTATCAGCTTTGTATCTTCAAAGCCTTTTTTCTCATCTTTTATAAGTAATGATGCGGTAGATTCGTATAGCGGGGTGGTAAATTTCAGGTATGTCCATGCTCCGGCAACAGAAAGAAGAAGTATAAGCAGGAAAAGCGGCCAGTATGGATAATACTTGAACCAAATCCGGGAGGCTATTCCTTTTTCTTCGTTATCTTCCAGTTCATTATTTGCATTCAGTCGCATAGGAGGCTTAATTATGGTTTATTATTTAAAGGTTTCAATTTTTTCTTAAAATGCACGGTCAAGTGCGATAACTCCAAGGGTTAAAACACCTAATATTACTGGTAACCATTGCTGACTTCTACCTGATGTTGCCACACGAACTTTATTGGGTTCAACATATACTACATCATTCGATCTCAGGTAATAATAATCTGATGTTAATAATTCGTCCGAATTCAGGTTTAGCCGTTTGATTTTTTTCTCGCCATTAATTTCTCTGATAAGCAATACATTATCTCTTTTTGCATAAATAGTCAGATCCCCTGCCATACCGATTGCTTCTAGCAACGTAATTTTTTCGTTTGGAACACTGATTACGGTTGGGTTTTTTACTTCACCCAAAACAGTGACCCGGAAGTTCAAAAAACGAATGCTGACAACAGGGTCAACCAAGAGTTTCTGGTCCTTTACCTTCTTAGTTATATTATCTTTTAATTGTTCTTTGGTGATTCCGGCAGCCTGGACTTCTCCAATTAAAGGCAGTTGAATTGTGCCTTTTGCATTAACAAGGTATTCGGATGAGTTATTGGAAGTCGCTCCTAAAGCAGCATTATTATTGTTCCCGGCAGGATTTGCAGCACCGGCACTGGCTGTCATTCTGTTAAACATAGCCGAAGCATCGGGGTTTAGGTCAGTGATCGTAATGCTAAGGAGATCGTTTTTATCTATAACGGTTTCAGGTATAGGCGTTGTGGCCGTCCTGGTGTTTTCATTTACTCCATTTAAATAGGTAGCCTTCCTGGTGTCAACACAACTTCCAAGGGTAAAGATCAGTACGGTTGAAATAATCAATAACGGACTTA
>CAYPOD010000108.1:0-1895 GCA_964412375.1 uncultured Chitinophaga sp.
CATAGAAAAAACCAGCTTTTCAGGAAAGTCAACTACTTTATAGATTCCCTTAATCCAACATTGTCCATGAACAGGATCATAAATGCAGGAATGAAAACTGCCGTTCACCTGAACGTCAATGGCTTTGAATTCGATGGTACAGCCATCCGGGGCATACCAGTGTTTCAATTGAGCGGGATCTGTCCAGGCACGGAATACGATTTCCCTGGGCGCATCAAAAAGATGTGTAATAAAAAGTTCTTTCCTAGATTGTTCCATTGGTTTTGTCTTTAGCTTGTACTTCCTTAAGGTAATTGTCCAGTTTTTCAAACCGGCCAACCCAGTGCTTTTTCGATTGCTCAACCCAGGTGGTCACTTCATCGAGCTGCCCGAGCCGGGCTTCACAGAATCTCTCACGCCCTTTTTGGGTGATCCGGACGAGTCCGCATGCAGTCAGGATCTGAATGTGTTTCGAAACCGCCTGCCGGCTAATGTCAAAGGTTTCCGCAACGGCATTTAAGTTCAATGGCTCGTGCGCTATTTTTTGAATGATGGCCCTCCTGGTGGGATCAGCTATGGCCTGAAATACATCTCGTCTGGTTATCATATTGCAACTATATGGTTGCAAATATACATGCAATCATATAGTTGCGCAAGTGTTTTGTGAAAAAAAAATCACCTGCAGTGTTATTCCATAGAAAAAAGACCAAAGGGATTTCCTTCGGTATCTACACAAATGGAGCAGAATCCGAATTCGCCAATGGAGAATTTGGACCGGCTGACAATGCCTCCTGCGGCTTTGATACGCCCTTCTTCTATACTGGCATCCTGACAAGGAAAATAAACCATGGTGTTTACACAATGACCGTCGCCTTCCTTGGTACCGGCCATTTCGATCAAGGCGCCTGATACCCCCTGGTTTTCCATAGGGGAGAAGAAAGCCATTTTCATGTTTTCTGGGGAATCACCTGGCGCGCCACTGTCTATGAACGCTGTGCCTAATACTGCGTTGTAAAATTTTTTTGCCCGTTCGATATCCTTAACATAGATTTCAAACCAGCAGATCATGTTTTGATTCATTGCTGTAGATTTAAGTTTTGTCTATCAAATTTAAGTTTAATGAGCTGAAAAGCCGATGGGTAATCGCGTCATATCATAGGGGGATTTACGACATCGTATTCCAGGTAGGCTGGTATGTCAGTCGGGTGTCAGGATCGGACCCGAATAGGCTGTGATTTTTGACTGGAATTTTCCTTCAGAAATTATTTTAGTTTCTATGACCTCTTCATCTGTGCCGATTTTGATCACAGCAACCTCTCCGGTAAATTGAAATTCGCCCTTTATGCTTTTTCCGGCCGTATATTCAGTAACCTTGATCTTTCCTTCGATCCCGATGACGCTGGCCTGGAGTTCCGGGGTGTTGTAAATGCCTAAAAAATCTTCTTCGGTGGTATATTCTCCGACACCATGAAAATTGCCGATACTGAGTCCGATCCCCTCCTCAGTTGCAGCATTGATATTTCCGGTAATCTGCATAACAGCTTGATCTTGTATGTATACTGCAAACACATTTTTATCTCCCTTAGCTGTTTTGGGTACGCCATCAATTTTGAAGGAGATACTGGAATTTGTCTGGTTGATCACCGGTATTTTTTTGCAGGAACCTGTAATTAATACTAAAAGTAGCAGCAATGTAGAAAAACGGAGTTGTTTCATTGGCGTTATTTGATTTAGAACCGGAAGGTAAGAAAAATCCGCGAAAAATATTGATGGCCTGAAATTTGTTTTCCTGTAAGTGATAAGAACCTAACCAATTATGCGAGTTAATTTTGAATGTCTGTATTTTTTAGACAACAATGATTTGTGCATTATAGAAATTAAGAAGGAACAAGATAACCAGTGGCTCCTGATTAATA
>CAYPOD010000109.1:0-1802 GCA_964412375.1 uncultured Chitinophaga sp.
ACATACCAAAAGGGCTTTTCTAAAATCACCGAATACGATATATACTACAATGATGGCAGCGGCAGCAATGACCAGCGGGCCAGGCAGTGGGGCACCGGTGATTTTTATGGCATTCAACTGGGGCTGCGGTATGCCATCCGGGATGAAAACGGCCAGAAGTTTGGAAAAAAGAAAAAACAGTAAGCAATTATTTTCCCTTGCCGGTGAAAATGATCCGTAATGTGTGGATCATGATCTTGAAATCTAATGCCAGCGAAATGTTTTCAATATAGAGCAGGTCAAACTTGCTGCGTTCGATCATTTCGTCCACATTCTCAGCATAACCAAACTGCACCATGCCCCAACTGGTTAGCCCCGGTTTCACTTTTAATAAGTATTTGTAATAAGGGAACCGGGCTATTACCTGGTCAATATAGTAGCGGCGTTCCGGTCTTGGCCCCACCAGGCTCATTTCACCCAATAATATATTCCATAATTGCGGCAACTCATCTAGTCGCCATTTACGCATTACTTTTCCCCACTTTGTGATACGAGGGTCGTTGTCAGATGAAAGTGCAGGCCCGTCTTTTTCCGCATCCTGTATCATGGAGCGGAATTTATACATCCGGAAAGGCTTCCCTTTGTAGCCGATCCTTTCCTGCGAAAAGATAACCGGTCCTTTTGATGAAAATTTTACCCGCAGCGCCACATAGAGCATCAATGGTAACAGCAACAGCAATGCCAGTAAAGCAATGAGAATGTCAGTTACTTTCTTGATGTTTTGCTGCCATTCGGGCATCAGCCCTGTTTTCAGATCAATCAGCGCTGCGCCCATCACACTGCTTGTCTTCACCGATCCCGAAAGAATATCCAATGTGCTGGGCTGTATTTTCACTTCCACATCCTTTTCACTTAGCCGGTTGATAATGGTTTCAAGCAATGCCTGTTCAGATTTTTCCATTGCCAGCACCACTAAGCGGATATTGTTTTTGTCAATGATCTGCTCCAATTCATCCACTGTTCCCAGTTTGGGTATCAGTTTTTGAATTCCATTTTTTCCCTGGTTGTCGGTGGTAACAAAACCAGCATAGCGATAACCACCATCATGCAGGTTCTTTTCTGTTTCCTTAAAAATATGCATGGCCGTGTCCTGGCTGCCGATCATCAGGGTATTGAAATAAACCTTGCCGGACAACAATTGTCGCTTCACTTTGCTGAGCAGCAAATAACGGCCGGAAAATGTAAGAACAAAATGGAGTGCAAAGAGGCAGAGAAAAGCAAGATAATAATAAGTGTAGTTATCCTTTGCATCATCGAGTATAAACAAAAAGAAAAGTACCATGCTGCCTACAAGGCTGCTGACGAAAGTGCTTGTGAATTCGAGAAACCTTGATTTTTTATAAAGGGAATGATAAGCCCCGGTGAGTGTGTAAAATATTAACCACGCTGCCGGGATCAGGGTAATGCCGAGCCAGAATTTGTAATCCGTTTGCAGTCGTCCGGCGTCGGTAATGATTTCACCAAGCAGCGCTTTGCGGGTAAAGAAAAAAAGGGCCCATGCCAGTGAAGCAGTGATGAAATCAGTAACTGCATACCAGGCGATGGATATTTGTTTGCCGGAATTCATCAGCGGGTGATAATATTGTTGCCGATCTTGCCGAGTATCTGGTGAGCCACATCCATGGCCGCCAGCCCGTCCATTTCAGAAACAATGGTCCGGGTATTGTTCTCAACAGCATTTTTAAACTCTTCCAGTTCCATTTTTATCGCATTCACTTCCGGCACCTGCGGGCTGGTGATGGCAATCGTTTTTTTCCCGGAAG
>CAYPOD010000110.1:0-1793 GCA_964412375.1 uncultured Chitinophaga sp.
TTTTAATTCCCATCCTTTCCTATCTTGCCCCCATGCACCCGGAGATCCAGCGACTTTTGAAATGCATTGACCTCGAAGAAAAGGAACAGGCTAACCGTTATCAACTCGACCAGCATCACACCTTAAAACAATTGAAGGCCGAAGGACTGGCTTTGCATCCACTCATCATCACCCGGAAAAATTTTGGCTATGCCGATTATCCCGAGATCAGTTTCAAACTCGGTTTTCCCCCCGAAGCCAGCCTGTTCAGGGATGGCGCAGCGATTGAATGTTTTAAAGCCGGTGAAGAACCGGTGAAAGGAATTCTGCTGAGCCTGGATGGCAGGAATGGTGAGTTTCGATTGTTCGCCCCTGATTTTCCCGACTGGATTGAAGAGGACGACGTGGGCATCAAACTAGCTCCCGACACCCGGACCACTGCCATCATGAAAAAAGTGCTGAATGAACTGGAAAATAATAAACAGTCATTCCGGTTGTTTGAACAATTGCATGGCGATGCCGCCATCGCTTCTTCCCCCCCGGAAAAAACAGGTATGGAGTGCCGCAACAAAAAGCTGAACGAAAGTCAGCAAAAAGCTGTTGCTGCCATTTTGGAGAATGAACAACTCGCTATTGTGCATGGCCCGCCGGGAACGGGCAAGACCACCACACTGATCGAAGCCATCCTGCAATTAGTAAAGAACGGTGAAAAAGTGCTGGTATCGGCTCCCAGCAATACAGCGGTTGACAATATCGCCAAAGGACTGATAAGACAGGGAATAAAACTGCTGCGGGTGGGCAATATGAGCAAAGTGGATGATGAAATTTTTGCCCACACTCCCGAAGGAAAACTTCATAACAGCAAAGCGCTGAAAGAAATAAAAGAACTGAAAAAAAGAGCTGAAGAGTTTCGCCGCATGGCCTTAAAATACAAACGAAGTTTTGGCAAAGCCGAAAGAGAACAGCGCAACCTGCTTTTTAAAGAAGTGAAACAGATCCGCAATGAAATAAAACAACTGCAGCACTACAATGAAGAAAAACTTTTTGCGGAAGCGGATGTGATTGCCGGTACACCTATCGGATTGTATGATGCAGGCATCAGCCACCTGGCATTTCAAACACTCATCATTGATGAAGCAGGCCAGTGTATCGAACCCTTAGCCTGGTGCATTATTCCCTTTGCTGAAAAGATCGTTTTGACCGGTGATCACTGGCAACTCCCTCCCACTGTGCTGAGCCACGAAGCTGTGTTGATGGGCTTCAACACATCAATACTGGAAACAGCCATTGCCCGCTACCCTGCGGCTTGTTTGCTGAACACACAATACCGGATGCGGCAGGCCATCGCCGGTTTCAGCAGCAGCTATTTCTACAATGACCAGTTGCTGACACCCGGGCACTTACTGAACAGCGGCACCCATCTTACATTCATTGATACAGCCGGGTCGGGTTTTGAAGAAAAGCACGGGCCTGACGGAGTGAGCCTGCAAAACGAAGGCGAGTTACAAATCGTTCAGCAACTATTGACAGCAGAAAATCTTGAACCGGCCCATACCGCTTTTGTTTCGCCTTATTCAGGCCAGGCAACAGCTGCAAGGGAAATGCTGCCGGCCAATATGCGGGTCAGCACCATTGACAGTTTCCAGGGACAGGAAAAAGAAAACATCATCGTTTCCCTGGTAAGAAGCAATGATGACGGTGAGATCGGTTTCCTGAAAGATTACCGCCGGATGAATGTGGCCATCACCCGGGCCAAAGAGAAGCTGTTTGTGATCGGCGACAGCGCCACCATCGGCGCCGATCCGTTTTACAAT
>CAYPOD010000111.1:0-1781 GCA_964412375.1 uncultured Chitinophaga sp.
GTGCCCGGAGCCGAAAAATCTTTTTCCTATAAGGTCACCAACCTGCCCAATTTCAGGCCGGATGATTACCTGGAAAAGGATATACGGTTCAATTACCGCCAGCAAAGTCATTATTTTAAGGTGAAGCTGACCCCGGAAATAAAAATGTTGTTTGCCAATTATCCCACGGTGGACTATGCTTCCTATTTCAATATTCCGCTGAGCCAGGAAACCTACCGCTCACTGATACCGGTGCTGAAAGAAAATGTAAAAAGAAAATCCGTCAGGAAAGGAGTGGATTACCTGATGCGGTTCACCCGAACGGCATTTCTATTTGAAACAGACACTAAAGTTTTTGGTGCTGAAAAAAGACTCACCCCCGAACAGACATTGCTATATGAGCAAAGTGATTGCGAAGACAGGGCCGCATTGTTTTTTTACCTGGTAAAGGAGATCTATAACCTGCCGATGATCGTACTGGTTTTTCCCGATCATGTGACCACGGCGGTAAAATTTGATAAACCCATTGGCAAACCGGTTATCTACAATGGTGAAAAATATACTGTCTGCGAACCTACTCCTCAAAAAAAAGACCTAAAACTGGGCAGGCTGCTACCTTCGCTTTCTGCTGTGCCTTATGAAGTGGCATATGTTTATTCTCCAGAAAAGAAATAACATTATTGATCAGCAGGCTTCGGCACTACTGCTGTTTTTTTCCATTCATCCAGCAATTTGTTCACCTCTTCCGGCATACGGGTATAATATTTTTCTCCGGTTTTAATAAAAGACATCGTCATGCAATCTTTCTCCCGGGAAAAATATACCGGGAAAACAGCTTCTCCCTTTCCGTAGAAATAGATCTTGCCTTCTGTGACGCAACTATCCTTGCCTGAAATGGTCTTACCGTTTACAGCCTTATCAATTTTTCCTATCAATGTTTTGTCATACACTTTAGACATGGAAAAAAACCTGGGGTTGCCGGGAGTGCTGTAATACATCACGGTGGCGCTGTCGCAGGCTGCCAGTTCCGGCATGAGGTTGGTTTTACTTTTGCCTGTTCCTCTGCAAGCAATCAATAAAGCGACAGCGGGTAAAATGAACACAATACTGATCTTACTCATATTAATAAATTCTTCGTATAGTTTAATGAAAAAGACGTTCCGATTTTCGGAACGTCTTTAAATATGTTATTCATTATTATTAATAGCTCGCATTCTGAGGATCCCAGTTGGTCCAGCCGCTGGCCCAGTTGGTGGTGCCCATAGCGCCCCGGTAAGTAGTACTGGTAAAGAACGGATTCATACCTGTGAAGCTGGTGCCAGACAAAGCAGGTGATCCGGCTTTGGGCAGGAAATTCGGCGAAGTGGAATAGAACGGGCTCTCCAGTTGGATGTTGGCAGGGTCTGCATATACGATACAAGCTTCACTTTCTGCTTTTGCCTGCAATTGTGCAGCCGTAGCTATGGCAGCATTGCCTGACTTGAATGGCTCAGCCACTGCATGAACCAGGTTGTTCCTGAACTCTGATGTATTGTCAACATAGTAGCTGTTCAATGTGCCATTTGACTCCAGAGAAAATCCTGCTTTCTGCCAGCCCATCATGATCGAGTTTCTGAGGATAAACTGGGTATTTCTTCTCCAGCGGTTACCGAAGTTGTGGTTAGCAGCAGTACCAGGAGCATTATTCGGTCCGACAAAAGTAAAATTGCTAAGCTGTGGTTTTGTAAATGGCGTGGCCGAAGTTCCCGCAGCATCATTATCACACTCAATACCATTACCCGCATCACCGGCATCTACGAAAT
>CAYPOD010000112.1:0-1615 GCA_964412375.1 uncultured Chitinophaga sp.
CTTATCTTTCCGAAGAAACTATTCTGCAGCGGGTAAAAGAACTGGCTGCTGACATTAATAAGGATTATACCGGCAAACGTCCTTTGTTCATCGCCATCCTGAACGGCTCATTCATGTTTGCATCGGATCTTTTCAAACAATTAAACATAGAAGCTGAGCTTTGCTTCATCAAACTGGCTTCCTATAAAGGGATGAAATCATCCGGCAATGTTGTGACCTCGATCGGGCTGGAAGATGATCTTTTTGGTAAAGATGTCATTATTGTAGAAGATATAGTAGATACCGGCAAGACATTGCATGACTTTCTTCCCAAATTATTGCATCAGCAACCACAATCGCTAAAGATCGTTACACTGCTGCATAAATCAGCAGCCACCAGCCATCCTTTGCAGCTTGATTATGTCGGGTTCGACATTCCCAACAAGTTTGTTGTTGGTTACGGGCTCGATTATGACGGCCTGGGAAGAAACCTGAAAGAGATTTACCAATTGGTATGACAACGTTGCGGCACCACTGTTTTTTTTGTACCTTATCAGCCAAAATATCCGCTTGAAGACCGCTTGCCACATATTACTATTGCTGATGATCACCTCATCAGTTCCTGCGCAGCAATACTACCTGCGTGGCGAGGTGAAAGACGAGTCTGGCAACCCCCTGCAAAATGTCAATATCAGGTTACACCGCACCGGCTATCTCTACAAAACAGGATCATACGGCTCTTTTGGTATAATTACCACACATGCCACCGACACACTGACCTTTTACCTGGATGGCTATCGAAATGAACTGGTCGTTGCCCATGCAGACAATTACCTGACCGTGAAGATGAAACTGATGCCATCTGCTATTGCCACTGTGCGAAGGGATAAGCTATCTTCATTTACCAAAGACCTTGAAAAAGAAGAACAGAAAAAATGGTTTGCCGGTGATGAAACCTATGCCAGCATTGTGGAGAACCGTTTCATCAACACAAAAAGATTTCCCACCACGGGATTATCGCTGAATGTAGACAGGGCTTCTTACAGCAATATCCGCCGGTTCATCACCATGAACTCTATGGTGCCCCCCGATGCTGTACGCATTGAAGAAATGCTGAACTATTTTAACCTCGGCTATTGCGAGCCGGAAGGAGACAAGACCTTTCACTTCAAAACCACACTGACCAACTGCCCCTGGAATGCCGACAACCAGCTGTTCTATATTAATCTTTCAGCTAAGAAAATAGATATTGATACGTTGCCGCCGAGCCATCTTGTTTTTTTAGTTGATGTGTCCGGCTCAATGGACATGACCAACCGGCTGCCCCTGCTGAAATCTGCTTTTCGTTTACTCGTCAATAATCTCCGTGATAAAGATTCTGTGGCCATCGCTGTGTATGGTGGTGTGGTGGGCATTATGCTGCATACCACCAGCGGGGCAGAAAAAGAAAAAATACTGAAAGCCATTGATGAACTCACACCGGGCGGCTCCACTCCCGGTGAATCAGGCATACGGCTGGCCTATAGTCTGGCAAAAAGACACTTTATCCCCGGCGGTAACAACCGGGTGATACTGGCTACGGATGGTGATTTTAATGTAGGACTTAAAACAGAAGCTGAACTGGATGAACTTATTT
>CAYPOD010000113.1:0-1596 GCA_964412375.1 uncultured Chitinophaga sp.
TTTCAATTTCCGGTATCACCTCAATAAAACGGTCTTTGGCATATTGCACCACTTCCTTTATTTCCTCTTGTGTGTAAAAACCACCATAGGGAGTGTTATCACTTCCCTTACCGGGATAACGGCCGATGATGGTACCGTTTCTCCAGCCACCAATCTTTGTCAGCTCAGGATACTTTTTTATTTCAATGCGCCAGCCCTGGTCTTCGGTAAGGTGCCAGTGAAATTTATTGAGCTTGTGAAGGGCTAAATAGTCAATATATTTTTTTACAAAATCAACAGGGAAAAAATGACGGCAGACATCAAGGTGCATACCACGATACTCAAAGCGGGGATAGTCGGTGATGGTAAGCTGAGGGATTTGGAGATTTTGGGTTTTGGACCCGATAGCTATCGGGTTTTGATTTGGGATTGGTAGAAGCTGGATTAAAGTTTGGAAAGCATAAAACAACCCTTTTTCATTTCCTCTGATTGTTATTGCTTTTTTATCTACAATAAGTTCGTATTTGTCGTTTTTATAGTCTTTTGTGTAGTCAATAAATATTTCAGTTGGGAAACCATAACTATGTGTATCGCCGGTACGGAATTCTTTAATGTTATAATATCTCTTTAGATATTCTTTGAAAAATGAAACACCATCCTCGCCGGGAGGGGTATCATTGTATATAAAAGCAATTGGTTCTTTTATTATTAAAAAGCCTGGAGAAACTTTCATTTCAACAGGTTTCGGGATAATATTCACTTCCTGGCTATATAGAGTTTCGGATGAAACTATCAGGATGCAGGCTAACAAAACTTTTCGCATAAAATTCTTTTGTTGTATAGTGTCCAATTGGTATTGTAACGTTCGGGCAATGGTTTTGGGGGGATTCATTCAGGTTTAAAATGTTCTTCAATAAATGTTGACAAGGTGCAGATAACAGTTTTTTCAAATTTTTCCAATACCAGCAGATCCTTGTCCCCTGTTATCAGGAAATCGGCTTCTGCATCTTTTGCAAGAGCCAACAGGAAATTATCATTAGGGTCGCGGCATACAGAGACGAGAGAAGTAACAGTAATGGTTGTTACGAGATTGCCGAATTGTTGCCAGAACTCCTGTATAAGCGCTGTATTCAGCAGTTTTTGCAGTCTTTCTTTTTGCAGGGTTGCCGCAATTTCTTCTGTCAGTTCTCTTGACGTAACAAATTGCAATACCGGGGAAAGAATGACCGAAGCAAACCTGTTGTTATAGTTTTTGATTAAAAGACTAACCCACCAGTTTGTATCGGCAACAACGATCTTAATGCTTTTTGCCATATCGTTCCTGTCTTACTTCTTCCACTACAGAAATGATCTCTTCGTCTGTGGCATATGCTTTTGGGTTCTTTTTTGCCAGGTTGGACAGGATTATGCCTGCCAGTAATCTTTTTTCTTCTCCGGCAAGCTGAATGGAATGAATGTCATTGTCTGATGAAAAAGAAAATAGCTTTTTCAGTTCTTCTTCGTTTTTCGGGTAAAACACTATTGCATCCATCGCTGAAAGATTTGACTAAAATTACACAATCATTTCATTACCGGCAACAAGATGCTGCTGGCATTTTTCCCCTCATGATGAATTTT
>CAYPOD010000114.1:0-1583 GCA_964412375.1 uncultured Chitinophaga sp.
CATTTCTCTCAGGTTTGTGGTGCAAAAGCGACATTCTCAAGGGCCGGATACGTCACAAAAATTAAGTTTTGTTGTTCATGTATTCATAAATACATACTTTATAGTCAAATTCAAGTCCGGTAAACGGGTAGCCAACAAACAAGAATACTTATAGTAAGTCTTTTCAACACCTCATAGTATTACTAAAAATTAATACCAAGTGGAGCCCAGCAACCACTCAAAAAAACGGGGCGTCACCGAAAAGCCAGACGAGTAGGAATTTCAAACCAAAACAATGAAAAAATATTTAGCCGAATTTTTTGGCACCTTTTGGCTGGTACTTGGTGGTTGTGGCAGTGCAGTTTTAGCCGCCGCATTTCCTGAAGTTGGTATTGGACTTGTTGGTGTGTCAATTGCTTTTGGTCTAACAGTATTAACCATTGCCTATTCAATGGGTCACATATCAGGTGCACACTTAAATCCTGCAGTAACGATTGGCTTATGGATTGGAGGACGGATCGGCGCAAAAGAAATTGTGCCTTATATTATTTCACAGGTGCTTGGTGGCATAGCAGCAGCCGGCGTATTGTATATTATTGTCACCGGAAACGGAAGTGAAATAGGTTCTTTCGCTGCAAACGGATACGGAGAACATTCACCGGGCGGATATAATATGACAGCAGCAATTGTGACTGAACTGGTCATGACATTTATGTTTTTGCTTATCATTTTGGGTGCAACGGATGAAAAAGCACCAAAGGGCTTTGCCGGTTTGGCGATAGGTCTTGCATTGACACTAATTCATTTGATAAGCATTCCGGTTACCAACACTTCTGTAAACCCGGCCAGGAGTATAAGCCAGGCAATATTTGCCGGCGGCTGGGCTATTTCGCAATTATGGCTTTTTATCCTGGTTCCAATTGCTGGTGCAGCATTGGCTGGAATAGTTCATAAATATTTAAAATCATAATTATTTAATTTCATGGCATGAATAGCAGCACCCATGATCAGCGCATTGCCAGCATGAGCTTTGCGTCCGTGTATCCGCACTATGTTACAAAAGTGGAAAAGAAAGGCCGGACAAAAGAAGAATTGCACCAGGTCATTCAATGGCTCACCGGTTTCAATAATAAAAAACTGAAAGAGCTGATTGATAAAAAAGTGAATTTTGAAACATTCTTCCGGGAGGCCACGATAAACCCCAACGCTTCACTCATCACCGGGCTGATATGCGGCTATCGTGTAGAGGAAATTGAAAATCCCCTGACACAAAAAGTAAGGTACCTGGATAAACTGGTGGATGAACTGGCCAAAGGCAGGAAGATGGAAAAGATTTTACGGAGTTCCTGATTTGCCTGTCAGTATTATATTTCTTTCTATATAAATAATCCGCATTAACCGCAAAGATGCGCAAAGCAGGAACCGCAAAGAACGCAAGGCTTTGCAATCCTGATCTTCGTTTACTTTGCGAAATCTTTGCAGTCTCTTTGCGGTTAAACATAAAGTGCAACACTCTCAAAAGAAAAGAATGTACTGAGTCATTGAACAGGATGTAAATTTTAATTCCCATCCTTTCCTATCTTGCCCCCATGCACCCGGAGATC
>CAYPOD010000115.1:0-1523 GCA_964412375.1 uncultured Chitinophaga sp.
TAAGTCCGTTATTGATTATTTCAACCGTACTGATCTTTACCCTTGGAAGTTGTGTCGACACCAGGAAAGCTACCTATTTGAATGGAGTAAATGAAAACTCAAAGACGGCCTCCACTCCCATACCAGAAACCATTATAGATAAAAACGATCTACTTAGCATTACGATTACAGACCTTAACCCGGATGCTTCTGCCATGTTTAACAGAATGACAGCCAGTGCGGGTGCTGCAAATCCTTCCGGGAACAATAACAATGCTGCTTTAGGAGCTACACCCAATAATTCATCCGAGTATCTTGTTAATGCGAAAGGTTCAATTCAACTACCACTTATTGGTGAAGTTCAGGCTGCCGGATTAACAAAAGAGCAACTGAAAGATAATATCACGAAGAAAGTAAAAGATCAGAAACTTTTAGTTGACCCTGTTGTCAGTATTCGCTTTTTGAATTTCCGGGTTACCGTTTTGGGGGAAGTAAAAAACCCAACTGTGATCAGCGTTCCAAACGAAAAAATTACGTTGCTCGAAGCGATCGGTATGGCCGGCGATCTGACTATTTATGCGAAAAGAGATAATGTATTACTTATAAGAGAAATTAATGGCGAGAAAAAAATCAAACGGCTGAACCTGAATTCAGATGAATTATTAACATCGGATTATTATTACCTGAGATCAAATGATGTGGTATATGTTGAACCCAATAAAGTTCGTGTAGCTACATCCGGAAGGAGTCAGCAATGGCTACCAGTCATTTTAGGTGTAATGACTCTTGGAGTAATTGTTCTTGACCGTGCTTTATGAGATAAACCAGAACCAGTAAACAATAAAACATAATTAAGCCTCCTATGCGACTGAATGCAAATAATGAATTGGAAGATAACGAAAAAGGAATAGCTTCCCGGCTTTGGTTCAAGTATTATCCATATTGGCCTCTGTTCCTGCTTATTCTTCTTCTTTCTGTAGCTGGGGCATGGACATACCTTAAGTATACAACACCGCTTTATGAATCCACAGCTTCATTACTTATAAAAGACGAGAAAAAAGGATTTGAAGATCCAAAGCTGATTGAGTCACTTAACCAGGTATCATCAAAAAAGATTATCGAAAATGAAATGGAGGTGATGCGGTCAAGGGCATTAATGTCAGAGGTTGTAAAAAGCCTGCATCTTTATGCCCCTGTATTCGAAAAAACAAAATTCAAATCTGTTTCAGCTTACGCAAACTCCCCCCTCAGCATTGAAGCAAGGCAACCTGACTCCCTTTCAGAGGTTACCAAAGTCTATTTTCACTTTGAAAAAGATACCAACGCCATTAAAATTGGAGATACCCTTTATGCACTGAATCAATGGGTCAATACTCCGTACGGTGAATTGAAATTCACCCGGAAAGACATTAAAGATGCAGAAAATAAAAGCTTTTATTTTTCTATAAAGAGTCCTAAAAAAGTCACTCTGGACCTTTTGAGCGAACTGGATGTAATGGCCGCCAACAAACTTTCATCAATTATTAGTCTCAGCCTGCGTGACG